>DASXUK010000051.1:0-28618 GCA_036504875.1 Desulfuromonadaceae bacterium | reverse complement strand
GCACCACGTCTTTTTCCATGATGCCACTTGGGCCGACCGCTCCGGGGTCATGGCCGCCATGACCAGGATCAACCACAATCCGGCGTATTTTTGACAAGGGCTGTTTTTTAGGTGTCTTGGGTTTTTTTTCAGGAACTACCGTTTCTTCGTGCTTTGGTTCCTGCTGCGGGGTCGGATTGGAACTGATCGACTCATCCAAACGAGAGATCTCAGCTCGCCGTTCACCGCGCACATCAATTATCAGACGCGACGGCTCTGAAAGAGGGAAGACCTTATAATCTTTGATATTCTCGGTATCCAGCACGATCCTTACTACGTCAGGTTTGTACTGACCGCAGCGCGCGCCCTTCAGAAGTCCGTCACCAATGGTGATATCCTGTACACCTCGGGCCAGCTTGGATCTATTGATGTCGATATAGATCCGCCCCGGTTTTTCAGCGCTCCCCTTGCTCAGTTCATGTGCCTCCCAGGTTACATCGCGGTCGAGTTCCAAGGAGATGCGGGTATAATCCGGGTTGGACCAGTGCTTGACCTCGGTTAGCAGGGCCAACGGACGTACCCCCGAGGCCGGTTCTAGAGGCGCTTTTTTACTTTTTCTACTGTTTTTATTGGCAGCCAGAGCGGGCAAAGGAACCAGCAGATTTGCGATCAACAGGCAGATGGTTTTGACAGCTTCACGGCGATCTAGATCCCGTTTATGGGAGGATATTATATTATCCAATAGGTGAGTCAATTTTTTCATGTGACCTTTGCGTTTGCTTAACAAGTTTCAAAAACAGTTTATTATTACGCCATTTTTTTAAGCTCATCCAGTAAATTCAGGGCTTCCAAGGGTGTCATAGCAGAAATGTTCAGCTTTTTCAATCGTTGCCGCAACAAGTCCTGGTTGCTTTCAAAAAGCATAAACTGCGCCGAGGTGTCCTTGGACGGGGTTTTGCGGCTTTTGGCCAGGCGCGGCGCCCCCTCCTCGAATTCCCCGTTCTCCAGGTTGCGCAGGATCTCCTTGGCCCTTTCGATCACATCGGCAGGCATGCCGGCCAGTCGCGCCACCTGGATGCCGTAGGAGTGTGAGGCGCCCCCGGGGATAATGGTGCGCAGAAAAATAACCTGGTCATTCCACTCCCTGACTGCCACGGTGAAATTCTTGATTCGCTCCCGGGTTACTGCCAACTCGGTCAGTTCATGGTAATGGGTGGCAAACAGCGTCCTGGCCCGACAGGCCGGGGTGTCGTGGATATATTCGGCTACGGCCCAGGCAATCGAGACCCCGTCAAAAGTGGAAGTGCCGCGCCCGATTTCATCCATGACAATCAGGCTCTTGGGGGTGGCATTACGCAGAATGCCGGCCGCTTCCATCATTTCCAGCATAAAGGTCGACTGCCCTTTGGCAAGATTGTCGCCGGCGCCGACCCTGGTAAAGATCCGGTCGGCAATTCCGATCCGGGCGCTTGTTGCTGGGACAAAGCTGCCGGCCTGCGCCATGAGGGTGATCAGGGCTACCTGGCGCATGTAGGTGGATTTTCCGGCCATATTGGGACCGGTTATCATCAGGATCTGATTTTCTTCGCTATCCAGTCGGGTGTCATTGGGTACAAAGCGCTCTCCCAGCTTCATAGCCTCGATGACGGCATGGCGGCCCTCGCAGATCTCGATTACATCCGATTCTTCCATGGCGGGTTTGCAATAGTTGCGTTCTCCGGCAACTATTGCCAGAGAAATCAATACATCCAGGGTGGCCAAACCCTCGGCAGTACGGGCTATACGCTCGGCTTGGGCAGCCACTGTCTCACGTATTTCCTGAAAGAGCATGTATTCAAGATCGCAGATCCGTTCCTCGGCCCCCAACACTTTCTCTTCGTAGTTTTTCAATTCCTCGGTGATGAAACGCTCGGCATTTGCCAGAGTCTGGCGGCGAACGTAATCGGCCGGCACACCGGCCAGATTGCTTTTGGTTATTTCGATCGAGTAGCCGAAGACCCGATTGTAGCGGATCTTGAGGGATGAAATGCCGGTGCGGGCCCGTTCCTGGGCCTCCAAGCGGGCAATGAAACCCTTGCCTTCCTGGCTGATCCCCCGCAGTTCATCCAGCTCTGCGTTAAAACCGGCTGCAATGATACCTCCTTCGCGCAAGGAGAAAGGTGGGCTTTCTACAATACCGCGTTCAATCAGGTCATGGAGGTCATCCAGAGGATCAAGGCCGGATTGCAGTGACCGCAGAAGGTCTGAGCGGAGTGGTTCCAAATCTTTGATCAGGGGCTGAATCCTGCGAAGCGAGTCATACAGGGCACGCAGGTCGCGCCCGCTTGCGCTGGCCATGCCAATGCGGCCATTCAAACGCTCAAGATCGGCCATTCCCTTTAATTGCTCGACCAGTTCATCCCGGATGGAAGCTTCCTCCAGCAATTCCTCCAGTGCATTCAGTCGCTGCTGGATCGGTTCCAGTCTGACCAGCGGGTAACTCAGCCACTGTTTAAGACGGCGAGCTCCCATTGCGGTGGCGGTTTTATCCAGGCATCCTAACAGGGAGCCGCTTTTTTTGCCTTCGGACATAGTGGCAGTGATTTCCAGATTGCGGCGGGTGGCTGCATCCAGTGCCAGGTACTCGCTACGCTGGTAAACGTGGAGGTCACGGATGTGTGGTATAGCGGATTTGCGGTTCTCCCTCAGGTAATACAAGGCTGCACCGGCAGCCATCTGGCCGTGCGGCATGGCTGCAAGTCCCAACGCCTCGGCCGATGCAGCCCCCAGTTGCTTGCATAACAAAGAAGCTGTGTAATCACGCTCATAGACCCAGGTGGGTGCGCGGGACAAAATTCGCTCTTCCAAAAAGGTCCGCAAATCACTTGGCAGGGCCTCGGCTTCCAGCTCTTCGCTGACCAGGACCTCACGCGGATTTATACAAACTGCCTCTGCCACGGCTGGCTGGACTCCCGTCAGTTCGGTTGCCCTGAACTCGCCAGTGGAGAGATCCAGCCAGGCCAGACCCCACTCCTCTGCAGGACCTTTACAAAGTGACAGAAGGTAGTTGTTCTCATCCGGGCAGAGGCTCTCGGCCTCGATCAGCAGGCCGGGGGTGATAACCCTGACCACCTCGCGCCGCACAATGCCTTTGGCCTGTTTGGGCTCCTCGACCTGTTCGCATATGGCAACTTTATGCCCATGTTCTATCAGTTTGGCAATATACGGAGTGACGGAATGGTATGGAACACCGCAGAAGGGAATCTCATCGCTGCCCCCCTTATTGCGGGAGGTCAGCGCAATGTCGAGGAGGCGGGAAGCAAGCAGTGCATCGTCCAGGAACATCTCATAGAAATCCCCCATGCGGAAAAAAAGGATCGCATCCGGGTAGCCGGATTTGATCTCCAGGTATTGACGCATCATCGGGGTTTGCTCTGCCATCTTGATATACCTTCCAGTACTTTATATGCGAGCTGTTTGTAGCATACCCCTTGCGGCTTTTCAAGCCATTGGGCAAAGCTCAGGCACTTCCTGTCTTGTGAAATTCATGGCTTTAGTATATTTTCATGTTGACTGACCTGATGTATTAATTAACCTGCCAACCGATCAACCCACAGGAGAAAAAATCAATGAGACCAACCTTCTTATTGCTTTTATTGATTTTTTTGTTCGGCTCAATGGCCGCCTGTAATTCTAGTGATCCGATCCCGATAAGTCTTAAAAATAAAGAAACAGTAGCCGGCAAGCTTCCGGTGCAACCAATGCCTTTACGAATCGGCCTGGGCGCCATGATCACGCCCCGCGCGGGATACGTCTATTACCAGCGCTTAGGAGAGTACATCGGCCAAAGGCTTGGCCGCCCGGTCCAGCTGGTCGATAGGGAAGATTACCAACAGATGAATCAGCTTCTGGAGAAAAATGGCGTGGATATGGCATTTGTGTGTGCCGGTCCATATGTCGAGGGTAAGAAAAAGTTCGGCATGGAGCTTTTGGTAATGCCGATTGTAAAGGGTCAGCCGATCTACTATTCCTATATCATAGTTCCCAAGGATAGTCCTGCCAAGCGTCTGCAGGATCTGCAGGGCAAAACCTTTGCTTTTACCGACCCCAAGTCAAATAGTGGCAAACTCGTTCCAACCTACATGCTGGCGAAGATGAACAAAACACCCGGAGGATTTTTTTCAAGTCATCGATTTACTCATGGCCATGACATTTCAATTCGGGCGGTTGCCGAGAATCTGGTCGATGGCGCCGCAGTCGACAGCCTGATCTGGGATTACGTCAACCGGACCACGCCGGAGATTACCGCCAAAATCAGAATAATCGAAAAATCAGAACCGTATGGAATCCCACCGGTGGTTGTTCGACCAGGCCTTGACCCGAAATTGAAGAAACAAATCAGCGAGATTATGATCAATATCGCTTCCGATAGGGTTGGCAAAGAGATCCTTCAGGGAATGATGATTGATGGCTTCGTGTCAGCCGACGACAGCCGGTACGACACCATTCGCCAATTAAATGACTGGCTTGCCCGGCGGAAACAATGACCTTTATCAGGCTGAGAACTAAATGCATTATCGGTTTTACGATTCTAAACCTGTTGATCGGTATGGCGTTATTTTTCCTTATCAGGTTCGAGGTGCACCACCGTCTGGAGCAGGAGATCCACAAGCGAGGCGCAACTATTGCCCGTCATCTGGCAGAAAGTTCTGTTACGCCGATTCTTACTGAAAATACGATCTCGCTGCAGTTGCTGGTTAATAACTATGTCAAAACTGAAGATGATCTTCGTTATATCTATATATTAAATGCCCGCAATGAAGTTCTTGCCCATAGTTTTGGCACAGCATTTCCAAAAGATCTGCTCAAAGCGGATGAGCCTGCTTCTGGCGCTAACAAGGATCGTGTTAAAGTAACTAAACTCCGCTCTGAGGAAGGGCTGCTCTATGATATGCCGGCCGGAATCCAGCAGGGTCAGCTTGGCCAGGTGCATGTAGGAATATCCGAAGCCGCCGTTACCAAAACTCTGGATGGGGTTCTGACGCATCTACTGTTTTACATGGCGGGGATAATCTGCTTCGGCACCATTATGGCTGTTGTATTTGCAACCGCTATAACCAGGCCGATTGCTATTCTGGCAGCTGGCGTAAAACAGGTTGGCATGGGAGAACTGGATTACGTCACAAAAATTAATACCCATGACGAGATAGGCGAATTGGCAGGTTCTTTTAATTCAATGCTCGAAAATCTGCGTCAAACAACAGTTTCGCGGCAGTATATGGATAAAATTATCAATACTATGAATGACGCGCTGATCGTTTTTTCTCAAGAAGGCGTTGTTTACAATGTAAACCGTGCTTTTGGAGAGCTGTTCGGTTATGTGCCGGAAGAAATGATCGGCTGCAGGGTGGTTGATTTTCCTAAGCAGGAGGCACCCCGCTGCCTTTATGCCGCCTTTGAAAATGCTTTCCAAAGTGGCTATCTGTCGCATGAAGGCACCTGTCTCTGCGCATCTGGAAAATTCATCCCGGTATTGTTTTCCCTGGCGATGATGCACGATGAGCAGGGTAAACCCCAGGAGATAATCGGTGTTGTTAATGATATCAGCGGCATCAAAAAGGCTCAGGAAGAATTGGAGAAAAAACGGGCCGAATTGGAAAACCTCAACAGGACGCTCGAGGAAATGGTGTCTTTGCGCACAGCTGAACTTGCCGTTACCAACGAAGGGCTGCGAGCCGAGGTAATCAACAGCAAACTGATAGCAGCCGAATTGAAGATCGCCCGTGATGCAGCCGAGGCTGCCAGTGTCGCCAAATCTGAGTTTTTAACAAACATGAGTCACGAAATGCGTACACCGCTAAACTCCATCATCGTAGGTGTCGAATTTCTGGGAGAGGCTGATCTGGGCCGGGATCAGAGCCGCTGTCTGGAAATGATCGGTCAAGCCGGCAAAAACATGCTGGTGCTGATCAATGACCTGATTGATTTGGCGCGAATTGAAAGTGGGCGCCTTGAAATAGTTGCAGAAGAATTCAACCTGCCGGAAATGCTGGACAAGACCGTAGAACTTTTGAGTCGGAGTGCCAGGATCAAGGGGCTGGAGCTTTTGTTGGATACCGCTTCCGACCTGCCTGTGATTGTTGTTGGTGATCGTATCAGGCTTCAGCAGGTGCTTGTGAATTTGGTCAGCAATGCTGTCAAATTTACCTTGCAGGGCCGTGTAGAGATATCAGCCAGACCTGGCCCCCGGGTGGACAATACCATTCCGATAACTTTTGTGGTTCTAGATACTGGAATCGGTATTGATGAAGAAAAACTTCAGACCATCTTCGAGACGTTCACTCAGGCCGATTCATCGATTACCCGCCGCTTTGGTGGCAGCGGATTAGGACTGACTATCAGTCGTCGTCTGGTCGAGGCCATGTCGGGGAATATGCAAGTGGAGAGTACCCCTGGTGTTGGCAGTTCTTTTTATGTAACAGTCCCTTTATCTGAACCTGCAGCCATAAGCATTAACAGAGATGGGCAAAACGCCAATGGATGCAGGAATGGTCAAGATTTTGCTAAAAATATAGACACAGTTTTACCGGTTGTTCTTTTGGTGGATGATTCCCGTGAGAACCGTGAGCTTTTGCGATTATTGCTGCTGAAAAAACAGTTATTGATCGACGAAGCCGGCAATGGCCATGAGGCTGTAGAGATGTTCCGGGAAAACGAATATGATCTGGTGCTTATGGATATCCAGATGCCGATCATGGATGGCTATACTGCCACACGCCAAATCCGCCAGATGGAGGAGCTAGCTGGTCGGGCGAAGACACCCATTGTGGCGCTGACCGCGCATGCCTACGAAAATGATGTGCAGGCTTGCAAGGAGGCTGGATGTGATGATCATATTTCAAAGCCCTTCAAAAAAGCAGCGCTGTTTGACTGCCTGACCAAGTACCTGAATGGGGCCTGATTTGATTGACTACGAAGGATTAATAATCGAAATCGATAAGGAACTGGAATCGGTGATTCCTGATTTTCTTGAGAGCCGCCATAAAGATTGTCTTCTGATCGATGATCTGCTTATGCATAACAACATGGATGAGATTTCACGCTTGGGGCATCGCTTGAAAGGGACCGGTGGCAGCTATGGTTTTGATGTCATTTCAGATATTGGCAGAATCCTGGAAGTGGCGGTAGCTGAAGAAGACCCGGAAGCAGTTGATTTCGCACGTCAGGCGTTGAAGCTGTATCTGGAGCAGATCAGGATTGTGTACGTATAGTGATGGTAGGGTTTATTCGTCCCGGCACCAGCTAAAAAGTCCCTGATTAACAAGGGCTTTTTACTTTAAATAGCTTTTTTGTGACATTCCTTACAGGTGGTCGGACCTTCACTAAAGGCTTCATGGCAATCGGTACAGTTTTTATGAGCCCACTCTTTGCCAAACCCGGGAATTTTGCCAAACGGCTTGGTTTCGTGGCATAATGTGCAATCACCAACTTTGGTCGTCTGATGCCCTTTATGATTGAATACCATCCCATTTTTCATTGAGATTATATCGTTGGCAAAAGAGTAGGTTGCCAGAAAAAACAGTAGAATCAATAGTCCAAATGTATTTTTCATAGTTCCCCTCGTCGCGTACGCCTTTACAAATAAATTTTCCGGCACTGTATCAGAAATAATGACTTTTTGTAAAGATTAACCGCTGATTGCTGTTCAGGTGTCAGCTTGGTCCAGGAAACCGGTCTGCGAAACTGACGCAGGAAACGGCGATCCTTGTAGCCCAAAACAAGATTGGAATGACCCAGGCGGGCAGGAATGCGCAGATTACCTAAATTAAGTGGTCCTACGGCAGCGGACAAACAGGGATTGAGCATAATTACCGAAGAGGCTTCATCGGTCGAATAAGCCCCTTTAGAATTGCGCCCCAGGTACAGGATGAAATTCCCGGGTGAAGTCTTTTCCTTTTCCATCCTGCGAAGCCGTTCAAGCTCCTGCTCAAAATCGTCAAGAGCGCCATCGTGGGCAAACAACAAAGGTTCAAGCCCGGACTGATTAACCAGTTCTATAAATTCGTCAATACGAAAAGTCTGCACGCGGGGATGCAAAAGCGCATCCGCCAAGCCTGAATCAAAGGCCGCCTCAGCGGATTCAAGCACGAATTTATGTAGCCGTGAGCCAAGGGGTGCGCGCTGAACGATCCTTTTGGCTGTTGTCAGGTCTTGTACCTTGAGCATACGAAATGCCCGTCGTACTGATTCCTCTGTACGGCGGGCATAGCGGCTGTACATCATGATCCGCAGTATGCCTCCCTCGCCTAGCCGAGCCGCAAGCGCCTTGATGCCGGCTATTGGATCTTCAAGATGATGCAGCACTCCGAAGGCATCGATCAATCCAAAGGTTCCACTGGTTGCGGTCTGGTCAAGTAGATCACCGATCAGGAAGCTGACATTGAGATGGGCATGCAAGAAGCAGTGCAATCGTGCCTGTTGTATGTTTTTAGCTGATATGTCAAGGGCGGTTATATCGGCTCGAGGATTTGCCAACGCAAACGGGTAGGGGGAGAAACTGCCGCAACCGGCGATCAGGATTCGCTGTGTCTTGGGGGGCAAACAGCCGTTGAAACGGGCCCACAAAGAGCTGAAATTTATCGCATAGGTGTCACAGCGGCGTAGCGAAGCTAACAGGGGATAATCGGGATAGGGGTAGAGATTGTAATGACGACGGACCACATCAGGTGCTACGGTCGTTTTTAAAGGATCTGGGGCGGACATGCCCAAATATAGCAGTTGCCGAACCAGTTTGGCAAGCACAGCCGGTTTTGAAATCAACCACAGCTGATGGCTTCTTTTTCGGCTAAATCAGCGATTTCCTCGTAAATAGCAATCATGACGCCGGTTTCGCGCCATTTTTCACAGATCAGTCTCAATAATGACCAACCGTTTACAATAGTTCCTGATAGCACAAAGACCCCGGCCAGCATGGTGTTGTCATCATTCAACAACCAGCAACTGAATATCGCCACCACCAGCATTGAAGCAAAATAAGCCATTTCCCGGCCTAGAAAAGGATTTTCGAGAACCTTGGTGAGGTGAATGTAATATCGGCTGAGCTTGGTCGTATGCCTCATGAATTCGGCGATTTCCTCTCCTGTGTATCTCAGGTGAGCATAGCTCAGGAATCGCGCCTTAGCCCGTTCTTTCCCAGCTGTCATTCGCTCGTTAACATATCGCTCAATGGCTTCATCAATATACACCGTATTCATAGCCAGCCTCCCGCATTATTATACACGGAAAAACAGTCTTTTTCCCGGTCAGAAAACAAAAAATAGACGAAAAAATAGTGAAAGCCGTCTCATGTTTAATCACACATAAAAAAACCCCTCCTGGTTGGGGAGGGGCTGTGGAGACTGTGGATTTAAGTCCTTTATTTTTTGAAAGTAGCATTCTCTACAATGGCGTCATAACGATAACCTGAGCCAAAATCACGATCCTTTGCCAGAATTCCTGTTACAGTTATCACGTCGCCTACTTTAGCCATTTCACTGGATGTGCAAACCATGTTGTGGTTGCGTTTGGCCTGTGATCCGGTGCCATCTTGAATGTGAATCCAGTTTTTGCCCATGATGCCGGCTGATACCTTGACGACTTTACCCCTGATAACAACTTTTTTCTTGTCCAGTTTAGCACTGTTGAGATAAGCGTTTTCAATAGTGGTGGCATTAGCCCCTTTTGCCTTGGTTACGGTGATTTTTTCCTCTTTGGGCGTTGCAGCCCCTTTGCTTCCGGGTGAGGCCTCTTTTTTAGGTTCGGCGGCGCTGGCGGCGGAAGCCTGGCTTGCAATCACACCACTGGAAAAAATGATAGAATCAAAGGTTCTTTTCAGGCTTTTGCTTTCGAAGTTTTTCATTTCCATACCGGATTGAAAGCTCATTTGGGCACCTGATTTTATTGGCGCTTCAGGAACTGCAATCCAGATTTTGTCCCCGCTGTTTTTCTGTAGATTAACATAACTATATCCGCCGCTGTTCATAGTCTGCAGCACCTTGCCGGATATTGTCTCGTTGGATGCAGGGGCTGCTGCAGCACCACCCATCATCCCTTGTGAGGCTCCGCCGTGACCGGGCGGTTTAACAGCAAAGGCGGATGTACTCAGGAATACCAGGAGTGTTAGCGATAGAAATGCTTTCTTTTTCATGAAGTCCCCTTTTATAGATTTACGCTGAACTTTTTTCTGATACTATCACAATCATATTTTTCTGGCACTTCAAAAAAAGAGGTTAGCATGGAGCGGAAAGCGGTTGTTCTATACAGCGGTGGGCTGGATTCCACCACCTGCCTGGCAATAGCAAAATCAGAGGGCTTTACTCCCTACGCCATCAGCTTTTCATATGGTCAAAGACATAGTCACGAGCTAGAGGTGGCCAAGGCTAATGCTGCCAGTCTTGGGGCGGCGGAACATTTGGTGGTGGAATTTGATCTGCGACTGATGGGTGGAAGTGCATTAACGGCCGACATAGCCGTGCCTAAGGGAGGAGTAGGTGAGGATATACCGGTTACTTATGTCCCGGCCCGTAATACAATCTTTCTCTCGTTCGGACTGGGATGGGCCGAGGTGCTAGGCGCCTTTGACATCTTTATAGGGGTCAATGCCCTGGATTATTCCGGCTATCCTGATTGCCGTCCGGAATATATTGAGGCCTATGAGGTCATGGCTAATCTGGCAACAAAAGCAGGCGTGGAGGACCAGCGCCGATTTCGTATCCACACCCCCCTGATCAGTCTCAGTAAAGCCGAAATTATCAAGCGCGGAATAGCTCTGGGAGTTGATTATTCCCTGACCCATTCCTGCTATGATCCGAGTCCGGAGGGGCTTTCCTGTGGGAAATGCGATTCCTGCCGCCTGCGGATCAAAGGTTTTTACGAGGCTGGTTTGAAAGACCCGCTACCATACGCATCTTAACAGGCATCAATTTTCCAGATACTCGGCTAATATTCCGCTCGTCTGCCGCAAACGCCGACTCAGGACCATGGCGATCTTGACCAGCAGCTTGCCCCAGAGGCGAGGAAATTCCTCTGAGAGTCTTTCATAGCCATCCTTGGTCAGCACCAAAAGCTCCACCGGAGAATGGACTTTGGCCGAAGCCGAGCGTGGTTCTCCGTCGATCAACGACATTTCTCCCAACGCATTGCCAGGACCCAAGGAAGCAATGATCTTGTCGTTATGGCCGAGATCCTCCTTGACAATATCTACCCGTCCGCGGCAGACGATACACAAGAAAGCGCTGTCATCTCCTTGTTGGCAGACAATGTCTCCCACACCGCCTTGATAGGCGTCCATGAAACCGGCTAAAGTCAGTATTTCACTCCATATCAATCCCCGGCCTAGTTGAGTTTTTTCAAGCAGCTCCCCTCTGCGCTGGATGGAGAGAAGCATTTCCTGGATTCCATCTGATGAAAAAGGATTTATTTTTTTAGTCATAGACGCTCCCTCTAGGTCACATATAAGGCGGCAGCGATTGTAACCAAAGAAGCCTTTATTGCAAGGCTTTTATCTTGTATAAAAAAAGGCGCGTCCACTGAACGCGCCTTTCGAGCAGGATGTGCAAACGAATTATCCCTGTGCGGCCTGGACCGCTGTGATGGCGGTAACATTGACGATGTCGTCTACCGAGCAGCCGCGGGAAAGGTCGTTAACCGGTTTGGCCAGACCCTGGATGATCGGGCCGACCGCCTCGGCGCCGGCAACTCGTTCAACCAGCTTGTAGCCAATATTACCGGCATCCAGGTCGGGGAAAATCAGGACATTGGCCTTACCCGCTACCGGGCTGCCGGGTGCCTTTTTCTCACCAACTTTGGGGAGCAGGGCGGCATCGGCTTGCAGTTCACCATCGATCTGCAAATCGGGTTGGATCTGTTTGGCGATCGCCATCGCTTTTAGCACCTTATCGCAATCCGGATGACTGGCGCTGCCCTTGGTGGAGAAAGAAAGCATACCCACGCGGGCCTCCACATCCAGGAAGGCCTTGCAGTTACCGGCGGTGGCCACGGCGATCTCGGCCAGGGCCTGGGCATCGGGATTGGGATTGACTGCGCAATCAGCGAACAAGACAATACCGTTCTCGCCAAAGCTGGGGGTCTTGGTGACCATCAGGAAAAAAGAGGAAACGGTCTTGATGCCTTTGGCCGGTCCGACGGTCTGGAAGGCGGCCTTGAGTACATTGCCGGTGGTGCCGGTGGCTCCAGCCACCTCGCCCCCTGCATCGCCATTTTTGACCATCATGCCGGCGTAGTAGAGGTGGTCGTCGGCAACTAGCAGTTTTCTAGCCTCGTCCGGAGTCAGCCCCTTGCTCTTGCGCAGCTCAACCAAGTCGGCCACGTATTGCTCCAGTTTGGGAGATGTGGCAGGGTTGAGTAATTCCACCCCGGACAGATTAATCCCTTTGCTGGCTGCTTCGGCCTTGATTTTGTCAGGGTCGCCCAGTATTACAATCCTGGCCAGCCCTTCCGTTACAATCTTCTCGGCGGCATATAGCATGCGCTCGTCATAACTCTCCGGCAATACCACTGTCTGCAGGTTCTTTCTGGCCTTTTGCTTGATCTGGTCGACAAGATGCATTTATTGCTCCTCCTTGTGTATATTTTACATACTAGTTTTGCTGTGTAAAACAAGGTTAACATTTATATGCGAACTTATCTAGCTGGTCAACAAAAAAAGCCTGAAGATTCAGGCTTTTAGTCTTACTGAAATTGTTAAATTATTATTTAAGTCCTCCACCAATTCTAAGGCCAGGCAATCCGGCTTCAATGCAGAGGATCTAAACAAGAGCCGAATGCAGTCACACTTTAGACACCACCACAATCCCTGTTTCAGTAACCGTATACCCTTTGCGGCGGTCTTCGTCATGATCATAGCCGATAACCGAGCCGGTTGGAATAGTGATGTTTTTGTCGATGATCGCTTTTCTGATCCTGGAATGACGTCCGATACTGACATTTTCAAAGAGGATCGAGTCTTCCACCAAGCTGTAGCTGTGAATCATGCCGCGCGGTCCGATAATTGATCTGCGCACCGTGCCGCCGCTGGTAATGCAGCCGGCACAGACATACGAATCCAAATTTTCTCCGCGGCGACCATCGTCATCAAAAACAGTCTTGGCCGGCGGTAGATTGCCCTGATTAGTCAGAATCGGCCACTTGTAATTATAAAGATTCAGCTGCGGATCAACATGGATCAGGTCCATATTGGCCTCATAGTAAGAATCGATCGTACCGACATCCTTCCAGTAGCCACGCTCCTCGGGCTTCATGTCCGGTATTATATTTTCATTGAAATTATAGGTAAAAACCCGATCGCCCTGCGCGAGCATCATCGGTATCACATGCTTACCGAAGTCCAGATCGGCATGCTGCTTCTTGCCCTCCTGCAGCACCTCGATCAGCTTTTTGATCGAGAAAATGTAATTGCCCATCGAGGCGAAACAGGTGTCACGACCGGGAATGGTGACCGGCACGGCCGGTTTTTCATTAAATTCGGTTACCCGGTAATCGCTATCCACAGAGAAAACTCCGAAGCGCCGGGCTTCGTCGGCGGGAACCTCCAAGGCCGCGATGGTGATATCGGCATTTTTACAGCGATGGTAATCGATCATCTGGCTGATATCCATCTTGTAGATATGATCACCGCCGAAGATGGCTACATAATCGGCGTCTGAAGATTCAATAAACCTGAGGTACTGGAAGATCGCATCGGCGGTGCCTTGGAACCACTCCTCGCTCTCGTTTTTTGTCTCGGGCGAAATAGCAACAAAAAACTCTCCTAATCCGGTCCATTTGGCCCATGACTCGCGTATGTGTTTCATCAGCGAATAGGCCCGGTACTGCGTCAGGATGTAGACTTGCTTGATACCGGAGTTGAAAAGGTTACTGAGCACGAAATCGATGATCTTGTACTTGCCGCCAAAGGCGACCCCTGGCTTTGGCCTGGTCAATGTGAGCGGACTCAGCCGCTCGCCTTTACCCCCCGCCAGCACCATTGCCAACGTGTTTTTTGTGTCGCGACCAGACGAAGACATTGCAGTTCTCCTTTATCAGTATTGTAATTGTGTTTTTCGAAAAACCCCTGCTTAACAGCAGTGTGCACTAAATAACCCTGACGCTCATTAATACCAGCCAAATTTAACCTCTGGGCGGCTGTGGGTCAAGCAAATACCAGTACCGTTGCAGGCGCTTATCCGTATTGCTGGACATATGCTAAAATAATAGAAAAAGTACTGAGAGGAGGATGAGCCATGAAATACCTGGTTCTTATCGGACGGATACTTTTTTCAGCCATATTTTTAATGTCTGCACCTGGTCACTTTACCCAGAGTACGATTGACTACGCTGCAACCCAGGGAGTCCCGCTGGCCACGATTGCCGTACCTTTATCGGGCATGATTGCATTAGCGGGCGCTTTGAGCGTTCTGGTTGGCTACAGGGCCAGGTTCGGAGCCTGGCTGCTGGTGCTGTTCCTGTTGCCGGTTACCTTGATGATGCATAACTTCTGGGCGATTGCCGATGCTGCTGCGGCAAGTGTACAACGAATCATGTTCATGAAAAACCTCTCCATGTTAGGGGGGGCTCTGCTGATTGCTTATTTTGGCGCCGGGCCATTGAGCCTGGATGAGAAATCGCGATAGGTGTAAAATGCTATTGAAGCACAAAAAAAACGGCCCGTGATGATCGGGCCGTTTTTGATTATCTTGTGTAGCGAACGGACTTGCCGCGTTTAAATCACAATCCCCATGGCTTCCGCCACGGTATGGATGTCCTTGTCGCCGCGGCCTGACAGGCAGACCACAATCGTCTGGTCCTTCTTCATGGTCGGAGCTAATTTGAGTGTATAGGCGATAGCATGGGACGATTCCAAGGCTGGGAGAATGCCTTCTTCATGGGCCAGCATCCTGAAACCTTCCAGCGCCTCGTTATCGGTCACACAAACATATTCTGCCCGACCGGAATCTTTCATCCAGGAATGTTCAGGTCCTACGCCGGGATAGTCCAGGCCGGCCGAGATGGAATGGGCATGGGTGATCTGGCCGTGCTGGTCCTGAAGCAAATAGGTCTTGTTGCCGTGCAGGATCCCGGGTGAGCCCGCGCAGAGCGGAGCGGCGTGTTTGCCTGTTTCAATGCCGTAACCGGCCGCCTCAACCCCTATGATCCGGACACTTTTGTCTTTCAGAAATGGATAGAACAGCCCCAGGGCATTACTGCCACCACCCACGCAGGCCACCAGGCAGTCGGGCAGGCGGCCCTCGACCTGGTGGTGCTGTTTCTTGGCCTCCTTGCCGATGATGGCCTGAAAATCGCGCACCATCATGGGGTAGGGGTGTGGACCGGCAACAGTGCCGATCACGTAGAATGTATCCGCGATGGTGGAAACCCAGTTGCGCATGGCCTCGTTCATGGCATCCTTCAGGGTGGCGGTGCCGGCCCTCACCGGCGTCACCGAGGCACCCAGAAGGCGCATGCGGAAGACGTTCTGCGCCTGGCGACGGGTATCTTCTTCGCCCATGAATACCTCGCACTGCATGCCGAACAGGGCGGCGATAGTAGCGGTGGCTACTCCGTGCATACCTGCACCGGTCTCGGCGATCACACGTTTTTTCCCCATGCGCTTGGCCAGCAGCCCTTGGCCGATGGTGTTGTTGACCTTGTGGGCGCCGGTGTGGTTCAGGTCCTCGCGCTTGAGGTAGATCCTGGCGCCGCCCAGCTTTTTGGAGAGCTTTTCAGCATAGTAAAGAGGATTGGGGCGCCCGACATACTGCCGCAGATAGTACTCGTACTCTTCCTTGAACTCGCGGTCATGGCGGTAGAACTCATAGGCCTTCTCCAGCTCCAGCAGGGCCGGCATAAGTGTTTCGGGGACATAGCGGCCGCCAAATACGCCGAAGTGGCCTGTTTTGTCGGGTAGGTTCATCGTGGCTCCAATTGCTTTCAACATGCTTGTTTATCAGTATATATATTGTTGTCTGTATGAGCAATAACTGCGGTGCAGCTTATAATTACTCCGCCGCGGTATGTCGATTAGCCATGATCCCTATGTCTGGGTTTCCATATCAAAAGAAGCGCTACTTGCAGCTAATTCTTCTCTTTGCAAGAAGAACAAGTGTCTGGATGATGGTCTTGCGCACGTTCATCTTGCTCGTGCTCAATTTCTGGTCATAGCGCAGAATTAGCGGTACCTCGGTGATGATCGGGTCATAGCGTCTAAGTTTAAGCAGAATATCTACCATGCAGGAAAAGCCAGGCTCGGAGATGAACTCGCGACCATATTCCGCAAAGGCCTTCTTGATTATCGAGGCTCGGTAGGCGCGGTAGCCGCAAGTGTAGTCCCTGACACCCCTGATCGGCATGATTCCCCTGAAAAGCAGGGATGCGCCGTAGCTCATAATGCGTCTGAAAATTGAAAGACCGCGTGTCCAGGCACCGTTGCGGTAGCGGGAGGCAATCACGATGTCGTGACCCTCCCTGATCAGCCGGACCATCCGGAACAGGAGACCGGGCAGATGGCTGTTGTCGGAATCCATGGTGACGATGATGTCTTTGTCCGTAGCGGTTTCGACCGCCCTGGTCAGCCCGGTTTTCATCGCGTCAGCCAGCCCGAGGTTGACGGGATGACTGATGAGTTCGAACTCGATACGGCCCGAAAATGAGTGAACAACTGTGGCTGTATCATCAATGCTGCCATCGTTGACTATGATGAACCTGCATTGCCGTTTTTCTTCATCGATGGCCTCGATGAAGCTGTCGAGAAGTGCTCCGATACACGACGCTTCATTATAGGCAGGTAAAACGACAACAATCACGTAAATCTCCTTTAGCAGGCTTTTCTGGCAACAATGGCTATGGCAGGCGCAATCTGCCTGAAGCTGGTTGTGGGCAGGTGCATATATCTCGTGCCCCACAACAGCTTCCTGAACGCCCCCTGCCACTCAATGATTTCAAAGTGTCTGCCCAGGCATGATAGCCAGTACTGCCGGGACTCCTTGAGGACATGGCTCGGGTCTCGGTCGAATAGTGTTACCAGCGGCCCCAAGGGCCCATCGTAGACCGGTACGACGATCAGCAGGATGCCTCCCGGCCTCAATGCGCCGCATGCGCTCTCCAGGGCCGCTTCTGGGTCAGACAGATGCTCAAGTACATCCAACATCGTAATCACATCCAGCCTCGCAAAAGGGATATGCGGGAGGCGGCCGTTGACAAAGCCTTTTCCGTCGCCGAAGGAGCTGGCTTTCCTGACTACGTCCAGATCGACGTCCATACCGAAGCAGGTGAAGGATGAAGCTGCTGCGGAGATAAAACGACCGTAAGAACAACCGATGTCCAGCAGGTTTCCACCAGTAACCTGCTTCAGCAGGAGAGAGAGGTACCAGGCCAGTTTACCAGGTGGGTTCTGGGCCGAGTAATTCCCATAATAGGTGGCAAAGTATTTTTCATCAAAACTAAAGGGTTCAGTCATAGCCATTCTATCAGAGCAGCCGGTAAATGATGTAGGGAAGACCGCCTGGTTCCTGACCGATATAAACGATTTCCATGCCAACAGGAGGTGAAAACGGTGCGTCAGGCTGAATCAGAGGAGTGAACAGGTATTCGAGTTGCGGTCTCATGTTCATGAGTTGAATATTCGCCACAAGGTGGGTCACCTTGTGTTTATGTGCATACTCCATTATTTGAACCGGTGCAGCCTGTGGGGGGATGACCATCGGCATATCGGCATAGAACGAGACCCTTCCCGAGCGGGTCATCAGGATAGAGCCTTTGGGCAGTATCTGCTTGATACGGAGGCCCACCTGTTTGTCATCGAATCTTCCACCGTCCTGTTCATAGTTATAAGGAGACAGGGGCCGCGGAAGCTCGGCAAAGATGAAATTTCCTCCCAGCAGAAACGCAACCGTGACCGCGGTCCAGGCTGGCGGGATGCCAAGCCGCCCGGCAACGGTACGGTCGAGCCTGAGCAGGGCATAGGTAAACAGGATTAGCAGCAGGGGGAGATAAGGATAGAGATACCTGCTGACGATGTAAAAAACGAGGTAGAGCAGCAGCGGAGCCAGTGTGCCCAGCAGGAAGAACCTGTACCTGGAACCATCGCCGCGCCAGGGGAGCAGGAAAAAACCGGCTAGGACGAATGGCCACAGATATGTTGGCAGCGCGCTCTTCAGGGCCGGAATGAATTCTTCGACATTTTTCTTAACAATGAGCATAAACAGGCGCGGCTCTTCGCGGATGAGTCCGGTCAGGGAGCCGTCCTGATGGACGAATTCCCCCTTGTCATTGAGCTGGAACCTCTGGTCGCTGATAGCCAGCCCCTTGAACTCCTTGATGGCATTTACGTTGGTGCCGGTCTTGCCGCTTAACTGCCAGGCACCGGTCACCGAATGAAGGTAGGCCATGTAGGGCATGCCCATCGTGAAAAACCCCGCCCACGCGAACAAGATGCCGATTAGTAAGGCCTTGAATTCCGACTTGTATTGCACGAGACAGACAGATGTCATGAACAGTGATAGCGAAAAAAGGGTCACGAAGGCTTCGGGTCTGGCCAGGTACGCCAGGCCCAGCAGCAGCCCGGAGCTGTAGAGTTTCCGCTTCGAGAGTCTTCCCGATGCAGTACCGGACCAGAACAGCAGGGCCCCGGACAGCATGAAGAAGGTATAGACCGGCTCGGCAATGTCGATGGTTGACATGGCGTGGACAAGGGGCAGGAGCGAAAAAAGGCAGCAGGTTATGGCGGCCCCGACCCTGCCCAGCACAACTCGTCCCGCCAGATAGACCGGAATGATGGTCAGGGTGCTGAACAGAACGGAAACATAGCGTGCCGCCAGTTCCAGATTACCCATGAACAGGTCGAAGAGGCCGATCAGGAAAGGGTACAGTGGCGGAAAAACTGTGCCGAAATGGTTCAGGTTTCCATCGCGGAAGAAGTTTTTGCCGGACAGGCAGTAACTGGTGCCGTCAGCCGAGATGACCAGTTGATTCTTTACAGATATTGCCTTCCATGCAAAAGCAGAGACACACACAATAACTAGAAATATGAATTCACCAGTAAAGAGTGAAAATTTAACACCAGCGGGAACCTCTCCACTGCCGTTCACGTTGTTTTTAGATTTTTCAGGAGGAAAAGCCGCCATGACGGTCTGGCAATCGGATCTGCCTGCAGCACCATCTTCCACACTATCTTGTTTTGAAGTCAAGGCTTCGTAATTCTTGTCAGGCACTTCCTACTCCTTGTTTACGCAGGATTTCACAAATTCTTTTTGCTGCTGTGCCGTCACCATAAGGATTATGTACCATACTCATCGACTGGTAAGCATCAGGATTATTGAGCAAACAAAGTGTCTCACTGACGATCAACTCCCGGTTTGCCCCAACAAGGCGAGCTGTACCAAACTCAACAGCTTCAGGACGTTCGGAAGTTTCTCTCATGATGAGTACCGGTTTTCCAAGTGAGGGAGCTTCTTCCTGTACGCCACCGGAATCGGTGATAATCACTGTTGAACGATTCATCAGATACACAAACGGAAGATAATCAACCGGTTGAATCAAATAAATATTCTTTCGAGCCGCATTTTCCAGTATTCGCCGTACAGGTTCTTGAATATTGGGATTGAGGTGAACAGGATAGACAATGTTTACATCGGGACATTTATCAGCAATATCGAGCAGTGCCAGACAAATTTGTTCAAAAGCATCACCAAAATTCTCTCGACGATGCCCTGTCACGAGTATGAGTCGTTTGCCTGGATCAAGATATGAAAATTGGGCATTAAGCTTTTGAAGTATGCCTGTTGATGAATTTAATAAACAAGTTGCTGCCAGCAGGGCATCTATCCCGGTATTGCCGGTAATATAGATGGTGGAATCATCCACACCTTCCGCGAGAAGATTTTGCCTGGCACAAGTTGTTGGTGCAAAGTGCAGGTCAGCTAACGTCCCGGTCAATTTGCGATTGATCTCTTCAGGGAACGGCGCGAACTTATTGCCGGTTCGTAGCCCTGCTTCAATGTGTCCAACCGAAATCTTCAAGTAGTATGCTGCAAGAGAGGCTGCCAGTGTTGTTGTGGTATCGCCATGAACCAGTACCATGTGGGGTTTTTCGATTGACAGAACCTTTTTTAATCCCTTCATTATGCTACAGGTAACATCAAAAAGATCTTGGCCCGAGACCATGATATCTAGGTCATGATCGGGAATTATTGCAAAAGGCTGCAGCACACGGTCAAGCATCTGACGGTGCTGTGCCGTAACACAAATTTTGCTCTGAAAGAGCTGCGGATGAGCCGCCAATTCCAAGAGAACCGGCACCATTTTGATTGCCTCGGGGCGAGTGCCGAAAATAGAAACAATCTTGATCACGTTACCTGTCCCCGGGTTGCAGTAAGACTGTTTTTAACGCATTCAATAAAAGGCTGATTTTTGCCGGGTCCTTTTTCCCCGGCTCGAATTCTACCCCGCTGGAGATATCAACAGCATAAGGACGTACCCGCTGAACCGCCGCTGCAACGTTCTCCGGCGTCAGTCCGCCTGCAAGTATAATGCGCTCGGAAGTCGCAGCACTGGCAGCGATCTCCCAGTTGAAGGTCGTTCCAGTGCCGCCGTGAGCCGCGGGCGACCAGGCATCCAACAAGCAGGCGGCCACACGGTAGTTCTTGATTTTATCGATGCTGGTGATGTTCTTGACCCTGAAAGCCTTGATCACCCGGCGCTGAATCTCGCTGCAATAGCCGGGTGACTCGTCGCCATGCAGCTGAATGATATCCAGGCCGCATTGATTTGCAATGGCGTTGACCGTTTCTGGGTTTTCATCAACGAAGAGTCCGACGGTTTGCACGAAGGGTGGCAGATGACGGATGATGGCTGCTGCCTGCTCGGGAGAAATGTATCGTGGAGATGCGGGATGGAAAACGAAGCCGAGAGCGTCAGCCCCGGCAGTTGCTGCTGCCAAGGCATCCTCCAAATTAGTTATGCCGCAGATTTTTACTTTGACCATGCTTTTACACCGATCCCTCGAACGCGCAATCGTTAAAAATAAACGCTGCCTCCAAAAAAACCTGCGTGCGATTGCCTTTACAGCCGTTAGAGTATAATTTTCGGCAGCCGCTCAAGCGCCTGTTTGACCATTTCGCTGGGGTATTCATAATCTTCCAGGTTGCCGGACAAGTAGGCGTCATAGGCACCCATGTCCAACTGGCCGTGACCGGAGAGACCGAACAGGATGGTGCGCTCCTTGCCCTCCTCCTTGGCCAGCACAGCCTCGTCAATTGCTGCCCGTACGGCATGCGACGATTCAGGGGCCGGGACAATGCCTTCGCAGCGGGAGAAGAGCACAGCGCCTTCAAAGCAGGAGTTTTGCTTATAGGCCTTGGCCTCGATTTGCCCGGCGTGATAGAGCTGGGAAACCAGCGGCGACTCCCCGTGGTAGCGCAGGCCGCCGGCATGGATGCCGGGGGGCATGAAGTCGTGACCCAGGGTGTACATCATCGAGATCGGGGCCATTTTGGCGGTATCGCCATAGTCAAAGGCATAGACCCCCTTGGTGAGCGTCGGGCAGGAGGCGGGCTCCACGGCCAGACAACGCACCTCCTTGCCGGCGGCGCGATCGGCAATAAACGGAAATGCCAAGCCGGCGAAGTTGGAACCACCACCGCAGCAGGCTATGACCACATCCGGGTAATCGCCGGCGATCTTCAACTGGGCCTGAGCCTCTTGTCCGATTACGGTCTGGTGCAGGCAAACGTGGTTCAACACGCTTCCCAGGGCATAGTTGGTGTCGCTATGTGTGGCGGCATCCTCAACCGCCTCGGAGATGGCGATGCCGAGGCTTCCCAGACAGTCCGGGTCGTGGGCCAGGATTGAACGTCCGGCATTGGTGAATTCGGATGGCGAGGGGATCACGTTGGCGCCCCACAACTGCATCATGCTCTTGCGATAAGGTTTCTGGCTGCAGGAAATCTTGACCATGTAGATCGTGCACTCAAGGCCGAACATTGAGCAAGCCAGAGCCAGGGAACTGCCCCATTGCCCGGCACCGGTCTCGGTCGCCAGACGGCGGATTCCGGCCTGCTTGTTGTAGTATGCCTGCGGAATGGCCGAGTTTGGCTTGTGCGAGCCGGCCGGGGAGACCCCCTCGTATTTGTAATAGATCTTGGCCGGTGTTACCAAAGCCTGCTCCAGGCGATGAGCCCTGAAGAGCGGCGATGGTCTCCACAGTTTGTAAATTTCACGGACTTCGTCAGGAATCTCGATCCAACGCTGGTTGGACATCTCCTGCTCGATCAGCGACATGGGGAAAATGGCCAGCATGTCCTCGGGGGTAACCGGCTTGAGGGTCTGCGGATTAATAACCGGTGCCAACGGGCCCGGCATATCGGGGATGATGTTGTACCACTGCTTGGGGATCTGTTCTTCGCTAAGCAAAAACTTGGTATTCATAAGCTGCTCCTGGCTTATTCTAAGTTATCCTCAATCCTGATAAAGCTGGTCTTTTCACGGATGATGTCCAGCCGGTCGATCTCCTCCAAGGCTGACCTTATGGAGCCCTCACGAGCCTCATGGGTCATGATGACAATTGGAACCGGCGCTGTATCGTCCGCCTGATGGGCGGTCTGCACCATCGACTCAATGCTGATGCCGTGCTTTCCAAGAGAACCGGCAATGGCCGCCAGCACGCCGGTATTGTCAACTGCGCTGAAGCGGAGCATATACTTGCTGCAGATCTCGGCCATCGGTTTGATTGGAATGTTACCGATCGATTCATCCAGGAATCCCAGCGGGGCAATTCTTCGTCCGGCGCCGGCCAACATGCTGCGGGAAAGACCGATCAGGTCGCCAACAATGGCGCTGGCAGTTGGGTTCTGACCCGCGCCGCGGCCGTAGAACATGACCGGCCCGACAAAATCACCGGTCAGGCGGATGGCGTTGAAAACGCCATTGACTTCTGCCAGCGGATTGTGAAGCGGGATCATGGTGGGGTGGACACGGGCCTCGATCTGGCCGTTGGAGTATTTTCCGATGGCCAAGAGTTTGATGCGGTAGCCGAAATCATGGGCGAACTTGACATCCATTCCGCTGATGCCGGAGATCCCCTCGGTGTAGATATCCTTGAAGTCGATGGCCGTACCAAAGCAGAGCGAGGCCAATATGGCCAGCTTGTGGGCCGTGTCGATCCCTTCGATATCAAAAGTCGGATCGGGCTCGGCATAGCCAAGCTCCTGGGCCGTTTGAAGAACGTCGGAAAAATCAGCCCCTTCCTGGGTCATACGGGTCAGGATATAGTTGCAGGTGCCGTTCATGATGCCGAACACGCTACCAAAGCGATTAGCAGCCAGATTGCCCTTGATGGCGGTCAGTACCGGAATGCCGCCCCCCACCGAGGCCTCGAATTGCACCTCCACGTTGTTGCGCGCAGCAGCAGCATAAATCTCAGTACCGTGCAGCGCCAGGAGCGCCTTGTTGGCGGTGACGATGTGCTTGCCTTTCTCGATGGCCTTCAGTACAAAAGTTTTGGCCGGCTCATAGCCGCCGATCAATTCGATCACCACCGAGATCTCGGGATCGTCGAAGATGACATTGACATCGGTCGTTAAGACACCCGCCCCCACCTTCACTCCGCGATCGCTGGTAATATCCAGGTCGGCGATGCGCTTCAGTTTAATGCCGGCTCCCACCTTGTTACGTATAACTTCGGCATTTTCCTGGAGCAGCTTGACCACCCCGGCACCGATATTCCCGAATCCTATCAATCCAACCTTAATATCGTTCATTGAAAACCTCGTGAAAACGGAAGAGGTGAAACCTTAAAATCATACTCTCACAAAGCTCACAAAGGGCACGGAGAAAAAAGCATGATCCTGTTTAAACCAGAATTTGTCTTTTCTTTGTGTTCTTTGTGCCTTTGCGTGAGAACAGGTTTTTTTCTTCTCTTCGTGCTTAAATCGATTTGAATTACAGCTCTTCGCTTGGTTCTTCGGTCTTGGCGCAGGCTTCAATCTCGTCCAGAATACCATTCACAAAGGAGGGTGAGTCCTTGTCACCATATCGGCGGGCAATCTCGATAGCCTCGTTGATGCTGACCTTTTTAGGAATATCGGATCGAAACATCAGTTCATAAGCTGCCAAGCGCATAACGTTCAGATCCACCCGCGGCATCCTGGCCAAGGCCCAATTCTTGGAGCGGGATCTGATTGCTTCATCAATGGCTGCTCGCTGCTCCTGGACACCTTGCACCAGTCCCTCGGCAAATTCACGAGCGCGAGCAGTTACATCGCTATGCTCTTCGCGAAAAGCCAGGAGAACCTCGCGCAGTCCGGCGGCAGGGTTTGAATCAATTGCGTAAAGTATCTGTAATGCCAGTTCGCGTGCTTCGCGGCGTAATCCCATTATTTGAAAGCCTTGAAAAGATTTATGGTTTCGATAGCAGTAACAGCGGCCTCGAAACCTTTATTGCCGGCCTTGGTGCCGGCCCGTTCTACAGCCTGTTCGATGGTATCGGTGGTCAGAACACCAAAGGCAACCGGCACGCCGCTATCAAGCGAAACAGATGCCACCCCTTTGGAAACCTCGGCCGCCACATAATCGAAATGCGGCGTGGAGCCGCGGATGACGGCACCCAGGCAGATAACGGCGTCGTATTTTCCGGATTCGGCCATCTTCTTGGTTGCTAGCGGAATTTCAAAGGCACCCGGCACACGGGCAACATGGATGGTTTTGTCATCGACTCCGTGACGGACCAGCGCATCTACAGCACCTTCCAGCAGGCGTTCGGAGATGAAGCTGTTGAAACGGCTAACGATGATGCCGAACTTGAGCCCTTTGGCGTCGAGTTTTCCTTCAAAAAATTGTGGCATGATAACCCCCCTTGCAAGGCTTAAAGAAACCGGAATAATAGCATAATTTTTCAGGTTGGGGAGAAAAAAGTGCAGTCATGGACCGTTTTATAAGCTGTTGGATCAGTTCCGAAAGATAATATTTTCGTGGTAATCGGCAACCAGGAATTGCGGCTTAAGGGAAGGAGCGAATTTTCTTGAAGCGGCTTGTGCCTCACGGCAAACCAGCTCCAGTAAAGCAGGATCGAAGCTACAACCCGTGATGATCTCGCGGGCGGTGTTGGCTTTGGCGATAATTTCAAGAATTTTTCCGGAAAATTTTCCGGTATTAGCCAAGTTGAGGAGGGTGGCGAGATCTAGTTCTGAAGCAGCAGCATGGGTGTTCTCGTGACCGCAGGCGATCTTAAGCAGCTTGGCGAACTGGCAGGCGATGAGGGGGCGGTGAAATCCACGAATCTCGCAGGCACGTAGTGCATAGTCCACGTGGTCCCCCATCATTATGTAGGCCTCCTCGGGAAGGAAAATATCCCCTCCCCCTTGGCGGGGGAGGGTGGGGGGGAGCTTGCTATATCCAGTGTTGTTGCCGATCTCAGCTTCACCCACCCCCTTGCCCCCTCCCGTCAAGGGAGGGGGGACTTCCAGATATTTCTGCGCCGCCATCTCGCTAGTTCTTCCGGTGGAGAGGACGACCGTGGTGCAGCCGCAGGCGTGGGCCACATCCAAAGATGCGTCGATGGTATCGGTCCAGGCCTTGGCAGAGATTGGCCTGACAATGCCGGTGGTGCCGAGGATCGAGAGGCCGCCGATGATGCCCAGGCGGGCATTGAGGGTTTTTTTGGCCCGTTCTTCCCCGTCTGGAATGGAGATTTCTACTCTTAGCACAGGGTGTGCGGCTGACGAGCGGAAGGCCTCTTTGACAGCATCTGCAATCATTTTCCGCGGTACAGGATTGATGGCCCAGTCGCCCGGCGCTACGGCCAGGCCCGGCTTGGTGACTTTCCCAATCCCGCTACCGCCGGTGATTAAAATATCCCCTCCCCCCTGGCGGGGGAGGGTTAGGGTGGGTGGTGGGTTGCTATATCCAGTGTTGTTGCCAATCTCAGCTTCACCCACCCCCCAACCCTCTCCCGTAAAGGGAGGGGGAGTAAATGTTACCTTGGCATGCAACTCCGCGCCATTGGTTATATCCGGGTCATCCCCGGCATCCTTGATTACGAAGCAGGAGGCCCAGGTTTTACTGAATATCTGCCCCTGAAGTTGAAAAACAGCTTCGCTCCCTAGCGGCAGGGTGATGGTTACTTGCGAGATCACTTCCTGATGGGCAAGCATCAGCGTAGCCCCTTTGGCTGCGGCAGCAGCGCAGGTGCCGGTGGTAAACCCCGATCTAAGTTCTTTGTGTCCGGCAGATGGCATGGTTTTCATACTCCGCTTAAAAACATATGCCAAAAATATAGCGTTAAAAAGGAGAGCGGTATGCCGATACCGACCATCATGCCAACCAGCGGAGGATCCAGATCATGATCAATGGCAATGATGCCGGCAGTGATCATGGGCGCCATGGCGGCTTCGAAGATAGTCACTTGCATGATCTGTCCGCTAGAGCCCAGCACGGTTACATACAGAAGGTAGATCAGTATCGGACCCAATAATAGCTTGTATCCAAGGCCGGCTGCCAAAGGTTTCAGGACTGTTTTAAGGCCCCCCAAGTGGAGCTGAAAACCGACCGAGATCAGGGCCAGCGGTGTTAGGGTGTCACCCAGTTTTTGCAGGATCGTGACGGTCCAGTCCGGAAAGGCAACCGGTCTTAGAAGTAGTGCCGCTACCAGCGCTTGAAAAGGTGGAAACATGAGGATTTTTTGCGCCATCTGGCGCGGAGTGACATCACCGGAGGAATAGATCGTGGCGGTCAGGATGCCGAGGGTCGAAAGCACCATGAAGGTTCCCAGTTGATCGGCGATTATACCCACACCCAGCAGCTGTTTTCCGTAATAGGCCTCGATCATCGGCAGGCCGACAAAGGAGGTGTTGCCTAATCCAGCCACAAGAATCAGGCCGCCGGTACTTTGCCGACTTAATTTCAGAACCTTTCCGGCACTGTAAAATAATATCCAGGCCCCGGCAAACAGCAGCCAGGCCATGGCGGCAGTCAGTGCCAGGGAGGCATCGATCTTGATGTTATGGATATGCTGGATTACCAGTGAGGGCAGGGCCACGTGGATGATGTAGCCATTCAGGGCGGCCGGGGTTGCAGCAGGAAAACGGCCGGTTTTTCTTAGCCCGATGCCGGCCAACAGGCAAACCGCCAGAAGGATGATATTGGCCATCAGGTCCTATGCCTTTGCAAGGATTGCCAGCGCGTTCACCACAGCTGCTGCAACGTTGGATCCACCCTTGCGCCCCATGTTGGTTATGAACGGGATGTTGTGCGACATAGTCGCCAGGGCTTTTTTGCTCTCCTCTGCTCCCACGAAACCGACTGGAAAACCGATTATCAAGCTGGGCTGCACCTGTCCTGTCTGGATCAGTCGCAGCAGCTCAAAAAGTGCGGTGGGGGCATTGCCGATCACGAAAATACCATTCGAGCTATCAGCCACTCCCTTGCGCATGGCCGCGATCGAACGGGTGATGCCTTCTTTTCTGGCCAGCTCAGCTACATCACTGTCGGCAACATAACAAGCGGTCGAACACCCAAATGCTTTCAGCCTTTCCTTGCTGATTCCGGCCAAAGCCATATTGGTGTCGGTCAGTATGCCGCAGCCGCTTTTAAGAGCAGCAATGGCACTCTTTACAGCTCCCTCGGAAAAAACGGTGGTGTGGGCATACTCAAAATCAGCGCTGGTATGAATCACCCGCCGGACCACCTGCCATTCTGCTTCCGGCCAGTCATGACTGCCTACTTCACTGTCGATGATGCGGAAAGATTCGCTCTCGATCAGTTCAGGCTTCATGTTGAGCGAGTCCATCAGCGCCACCCCAATCGGGCCAGCGCCTCATCGATGCGTTGCGTCTCAATCTCGGCCAGCTTGCGGTGCGCCCCCAGGTGCCCCCCCATCTCCATCACCAGGCTTGGATAGCGTTTCCTGGCCTCCTCGATTTCTTCCGGAAGGTCGTGCAGCACATGGGCGCCCATGAACAGAAAGTAAGGCATCAGCAAAATCCTTTGAGCTCCTTTGGCCACGCAGGCATCGATTCCCGATTGAATGCTGGGATTATGCATCTCTCGGAAGGAGACCTCCACAATTTCAAAGCCGCTCATCTCTTGAACCATCTGGGCCACTTCGTGGACCGCGTTATTGGCCTCGGAGATGCGGCTGCCGTGGGCCATCAGAAGGATTGCTGTTTTCATTTTGCCTCGCTGGGTTATTGATTTGGTCGAATAGTGGCAGGTTAACTTAAGTAAAGTAGAGTTAGCAAGTAGATTGATTTTTTCAGTTTTCAGGCGGTGATATAAGCATTCCGTCACTGTCGGCGGACAGGCCGCGCAATTTTTCCCATTGCCCGGAAAGTGTCTCCTCGACTGGTCCGCCACCTAGCCGCTCGATGATATCGGCCACAATTCTCCAGGCCGGGTAAATATCTCCGCCCGGCGGTGCCTGTCGAAACAGATGTGGCGGGTGACCGGGCCGGTCGACCATGCGGCCATCCCTTTTGTCCGCTAACCCGCCCGGTTGCTCAAGTGCAGGTTGTCCGGCATTATCTGAAGCGGTGGTCAGTTGGTCCACTATCGGCAGTCCTGGCTGCATAACCTTTTTAAAACGCTGGGCGCGCCCCTCGTTGTTGACAAAGATCCCGTCCATCTCGATCCAGGC
>DASXUK010000050.1:0-2202 GCA_036504875.1 Desulfuromonadaceae bacterium | reverse complement strand
ACGCCGACCAAATCTTTGTGCACGTCAAGAGGGCGCAAATGCGGTCCCTCGATTGTGGACGAGCGGGTAAGTTCGGCCATACTTTCTAATTTTACTCCTTTGACCGAAAAGAGACCTTGTGATCTTTGCATCTACTCACTGATTTTCGGAAGTACCAGGCTTTGCCTTTCTTGCAAAAATGGATACAATACTACTGATCATAATGTCATGACATCGTGATGACGGCTTCAAACGGGCTTCCTGGTTACGGTTACCTCTCAAGAACTACATATTATGTTGGATTACAAGAGTCCCATCCCATTGCATTACCAACTCCGGTCTACCATCGAGAACCGGATTGAATCGGGTCAATGGAAACCGGGTGACCGAGTTCCGTCTGAATTTGAATTGGGGGAAGAGTTCCACATCAGCCGTACTACCGTGCGCCAAGCTCTCGGAGATTTGGTTAACCAAGGATTGCTCACCCGTCTGAAGGGCAGGGGAACCTTTGTCTCTCAGCCTCGCATCCAGCAACACTTGACCCGATTGACCAGTTTCACACAGGACATGCATGCTCGTGGAAAGCAACCGGGTGCAAAAACCTTGCAACTCGAAGTCGTTATATCCCCAGCCCATATCAGCAAATCCTTACAGGTCGAGCTTAATGAACCCGTCATCCTGCTGAAGCGGCTGCGTATGGCGGACGGAGTTCCCATGGCAGTCGAAACGGCTTTTCTGTCCCACCGCTTGTGCTCTCCTTTGCTTGAAGAAGATCTTTCCCAGGGTTCTCTGTATGAATTGCTGCGGCGCAAGTTAAAAATCATTCCATCACACGCCAGCCAGTCATTAGAGTCGGTTCTCTGCCCGCGTACAGAAGCCCAGCTGCTCGGCATCACCAAGGGCAGCCCGGTGTTGTCTATCCGCCGTGTCACCTACGGCCGAGATGGACTGCCTTTTGAGACAGTCGAATCCTATTATCGCGGCGACCGCTATATTTTCTATGCTGAATTGTCCATCAATCCTGTTTCTTAGGTTTCCTTAGGAAAATTCGCTGAAGGAAAGGAAACCGTCTGGTCATCATCGAAGAACACAAGGAGTCCTTTTGGAATCAACAGGTGAACAATCGGGTATTGAAACATTTTCTAAAGCCGTTCATAGCCTTGAAACGCAGGTGATCGAATCCCAGCGGGAGCTGCTCGGTGAGGTCGCTGCGCGCATGGCGAAGACGGTTGCGGGTGACGGCCGCATTTTCGTTTTTGGGACTGGCCACTCGCATATGCTGATGGAAGAAGGTTTTTATCGAGCCGGAGGACTGCCGGCCGTGGTTATGCTTTCTTCCACGGCGTTGATGGTTCACGAGAACCCAATCCTAAGCGGGCGCTTGGAGCGAATGCCTGGGTTGGCCGATTCTCTCTTGAGCCGCTATAATCCGCAGCCTGACGAAATGATATTCGTCTTCTCTAACAGTGGGACGAACCACCTACCGGTTGAGATGGCTCTCCTCGGGCACGAGCGAGGTTTAGGAGTGGTGTCGGTATGCTCGATGGCGTACGCCCGGGTTGCCCCCTTATCCGCGATTGGCAAGCGCCTTTACGAAGTCGCAGATTATGCCCTCGATAACGGCGGCCAGCCTGGAGATGCTTTGGTACCGGTACCTGGCTCGGACTGGCGGGTCGGTCCATCCTCTACGATCATCAATGCGCTGCTTTGGAATTGTTTGGTCGTGGAAACCATCTGGCGGCTCCAGCGATTAGGACAAGAACTGCCCGTCATCGCCAGCCTGAATATGACTGGGGCTGCCGAACATAATGAGAAACTGTTTGCGAAATGGCGAAAGATTAACCCGCAACTGTAGAAACCTGAACTATGCAAACTCATCCTTCCTTTGCGATCGGAGTTGACGTGGGTGCGACAAAAATCGCATCTGCGCTAGTTTCCGTCGATGGGCAGATTCACGCTTCAAGATGGGCGCCGACCCAGGTATGTCAGGGTGGGGCAGCGGTGCTGGATGAGATTGCTGCACAAATCAACAGCCTGGCAGGTGAGGCCGGTGGATCCGTCGCCGGTGTAGGTATCGGAACGCCCGGGCAGGTAAACTCGAAAACGGGTATCGTTGCGAATGCTATTAATCTGGGATGGGCATCGATTCCGTTAAAGGATGAAATCACCCAACGGCTGACTCGCCCGCTGCCGCTGGTGATTCAGAAGGACGCCAATGCCAGC
>DASXUK010000049.1:0-5699 GCA_036504875.1 Desulfuromonadaceae bacterium | reverse complement strand
GCAGAGGATGTGGTGGGAGCAGCGTGCACCCTAATGAATTCAACCCACATTCAGGAACAGGAACACAGACGATGAAACTCTCGGCTACCATCATCACCCGCGATGAAGAGAAAAACATTGGCGACTGCCTGGCCAGCCTCGATTTCGTACACGAGATCATTGTCGTGGACTCAGGGAGCACGGACAGGACAAAAGAGATCTGTCGCGCACATCCAAAAGTCAAATTTTTCACGCAGGAATGGCTGGGATACGGAAAACAGAAAAACAGGGCTGCGGAACTGGCTAAACATGATTGGATACTCAATCTGGATGCGGACGAACGGGTCACTCCGACGCTGAGGCAATCGATAGGAAACGCCGATACCAAAACTTTTACTGCTGCCAGAATTGCCAGGGAAAACTATTTCGGAACGCGCTGGATTCGCCATTGCGGATGGTATCCCGACTATAATTACCGTCTCTACAACAGGAATCAGTGCCGGTTCAGCGAACGCATTGTGCATGAAACACTGGAGCATGACGGCAACACAGCTACCCTGGAAGGCAACCTGATTCATTTTACCTACGAAAACATCTCTGACTACCTACTTCGTATGGATTCATATTCGACCCTTTCCGCGCAGGAAATGTTCAAATCAGGCAAAAAAACAGGCATTGCATCCTTGATGTTCAAGCCACTGGCGACTTTTGTAAAGATGTATATCATCAAGCGCGGCTTTCTTGGGGGATACGCAGGGCTGACACTGTCCCTGCTGTATGCCCAATACACATTCTGCAAGTATGCAAAGCTGGTAGAAATTAAACAAGGCAGCTCCAACCAGTGACTATCGCCATAACCATACCGCTGTATAACCAGTTGCACTATACAAAGCTCTGCATCGAAAGCATTGGGAAGTACGCCCCCCGGGACGTACAGCTCATTTTCGTTGACAATGCTTCAACGGATGGAACCGGCGACTTCCTGTCCGGACTGGACAACACCTGCAGCAGCATCATCAGCAACAGGGAGAATCTCGGTTGCGCCGGCGCATGGAACCAGGGGATCTCGGCCGCCTCCAAGGCGGAGTGGATCATCATCCTAAACAATGATGTCATCGTCTCACCCGGCTGGATAGCAGGACTGCAACAGGCGGCCGAACGCTGGAGCCTGGATATTGTCAGCCCCGGCATACGGGAAGGGGCATACAATTACGATATTGAGTCCTATGCCCGCGAGTATGTCACTCAAATGCATGCCACAATTCGCCGTGGTGCTGCCCATGGCATCTGTTTCATGGTACACCGCCGGGTCTTCGATGCAATTGGCGGCTTTGACGAAAACTTCCGCATTGGCCAGTTCGAGGACAAGGATTTTTTCCTCCGGGCATCCCGGGCGGGTTTCAGGCTGGGTACGGTTGGATGTTCCTTTCTGCATCATTTCGGATCGGTCACGCAGGATGCCCTGCGCAAAACCAAGGTTGTCAAACCTTATGTCATCGAGAACAGGGCCTATTACAACAAAAAATGGCGACTTTCCTGGTGGCAACGGGCCTTAAGCCGCAATCGGACCAAACTCACGAACCGGCTCCACAGCTTGGGAGAGAGATTGCTGCACCGGCATACGCTGATGGAAAAGTGGATCAACGGGAGGTTGCGCTATTACTAGCAAAACCTTACAGATCGGCAGCACACCATCGATCCTGATCGTCTGTTTCAGGTTTATCGGCGATGTGCTGGTAACGACACCGCTGGCTGCTTCGATCAAACAGGCACTACCTAGAGCGACAATTGATTACCTGGTCTTCGAAGGAACCGAGGGGGTGCTCACTCATAACCCCCTTGTCAGAAATATCATCACTGTGCCACGAAAAGGGAGCAACGCAGCTGTATTGATCTCTCTTTTCCGCAGGTATGACCTGTCGTTTGCCGCCTACCCGTCCGACAGGACGCTCCTTGCGGCGACGGTAGCCGGCAAATACTCCATCGGGTTGATCTACGGAGGCAAGGATGCCTGGTGGAAAAAGGTTCTCCTTTCCGCGCACCGCTTTTGTGACGACCGCAGGCATGTGGTCGCTAATATCCTGTCACTGTTGGGACCGCTGGGAATAACACCCGTCCACCGGGTGGCGATGGGATATGACGGCAAAGACCTGGCATTCGCCAGCACCATCATACCAGTGAAAAAATATGTGATCCTGCACCCCTACAGCCGGAACAGCTGCAAATACTGGCCGGCGGAAAAGTGGGGCCTTCTGGCCGGCCTGATCCAGGAGCAGACCGATTGCAAGGCGGCCTTCACAACGACCCCGGACCCGGCGGACAGATCGTATCTGCAGGAAATACTGGCAACAGCCCCGCACAATGTACTCACATTCAAGGAGCCATGCACCCTTGGTCAGTTGGCTGGCGTCATCAGGGGCAGCGCAGCCTTCGTGGGCATCGATACCGTTGTCACGCATATGGCCGCCGCCCTTGAGGCGCCTACGGTGGCGCTGTTCGGCCCCAGCCTGACCCACTACTGGGGACCTTGGCCCAACGGCTGCGCGGAGGTTTCTCCCTTTGCCGCCAACAATGGGCTACAGCGAAAGGGAAGCGTGACCGTTGTCCAGAAGGACTGGCCCTGTGTCCCTTGCAACCGGGAGACATGCTCCATTTCTCAGCGTGGAAAAATGGAGTGTCTGGAAGAACTGACGCCTGACGAGGTTTTTGGTGAACTGGAAAAATATCTTGGAGCAGGGAAATAGTCATGGATAACTTCAATATAGCCTATCATTGCACCACCCGGCAGTGCGAAGCGGGATTGGGTGACAAAGTCGCCATGCGCTGGATCTCGTCCACCTTCGAACGCCGGGACTACACCTTCACCGATCTGGACCGGCTCTCCAACCGCTTTGCCAATGTGCTGAACGGTTTGGGGCTCGCCAAGGGCGAGGTGCTCTTTACTTTTCTCCCCAAGTCCACCGAGCAGTTCACGGCCTTCCTCGGTTCCCTGAAAGCTGAATGCATCACCGGCACGCTCTTTTCCAACTTTGGCGATGATGCCCTGCTGGACCGGTTGGGAGCATCGGAAGCACGACTGGTGATCACCCGCAAGAGCCTCTATCGCAAGATCGAGCGTATCCGTGCCCAACTCCCTGCACTGCGCACGATAATCCTGACCGACGTGGCCGAGAATCTATCCGCCGATGTTCTGAGCTGGAAACGCCTGATGGAAACGGCTTCCGATCAGTTTGCCACTCCCGTCACCCCTCCTGATACCCCATCGGTCCTGCACTACACATCCGGTTCAACCGGAAAACCAAAGGGTGTCCTGCACTGCCACCGGAGCGTTCTGCAACAGTCCCGAACCGCTCGAGAAGTCCTTGGCTTGCAGCCGGACGACCTGCTCTGGTGCACTGCCGACCAGGGCTGGGTAACCGGCACCTCCTACGGCATCATCGGCCCCTGGAGCCTGGGTGTGACCCAACTGCACTTTGGTGGTGGCTATAGCGCCCGGCACTGGTTCGAACTGTTGCAGAACGAGCAGGTCACCGTCTGGTACACGGCCCCCACGGCCCTGCGTATGCTGATGCGCGAGGAGCAGGCAGATTATCGGAAATTTGACTTGAGTCACCTGCGTGGCATATTCAGCGTGGGCGAACCGCTCAACCCGGAGGTTATAGCCTGGGGACGCGACACATTGCAAAAAGACATCTACGACACGTGGTTCCAGACCGAGACCGGCGCCATCATGATCGCCAACCGTCCCGGCATCCCCGTACGTCCCGGCTCCATGGGAACACCTCTGCCCGGCATACAGCCGGGTATTCTGGCCGATGACGGCTCGCCCCTGCCGGATGGAGAGCATGGAAATCTCTGCATCAGGGCCGGCTGGGACTCCATGTTCAGTACCTATCTCAACAATGACTCGGCCTACGCCAGCAAGTTCAGGGACGGCTGGTACCATACCGGCGACATGGCCTGGCGTGACCAGGACGGCTACTTTTGGTTCCTGGGACGCAGCGACGATGTCATCAACACATCCGGGCACCTGGTAAGCCCATTCGAGGTGGAAAGCGCCCTGCTGGAGTTGCCGGAGGTGGCAGAGTCAGGAGTGATCGGCGCTCCGGATGAACTGCTCTTCGAAAAGGTAGTGGCTTTCGTAAACTTTCATCCCGGTATTGACTGGAACCCTGAACTTGATTTGAAGATCCGTCTGCACATCGCCAACCGCCTTTCCTCGGTGGCCATCCCCCAGGAAGTCATCCCGGTGGAAGCGGTTCCCAAGAACAAAAGCGGCAAGATCATGCGGCGCGTCCTTAAGGCGCGTTACCTCGGACAAGATGCCGGAGATATTTCCACACTGGAGGATTAAACACCATGATATCACTTGAAGAACTCACCCCCATCTTCAGACAGGTTTTTGACGACAACAGCATCGCGCTCACCAGAAACTCGACCGCCGACGACATTGACGACTGGGACTCTCTGACCCACATGAACCTGGTCATCGCCGTTGAACTGCGTTTCAAGGTCAAATTTGCCCTGGGAGAGCTGCAGACCCTCAAGAATGTTGGCGACATGTTGGACATGATCAACAAGAAAATAGTGAAGTAGGAGTAGACAAACAATGCTCTTCAACTCCTTCGAGTTCATCCTGCTCTTTTTGCCACTGACGCTGCTGGTGTACTTCGTGTTGCTGCGCAAGCGATTGACCATTGCCGCCAAATCGTGGCTGCTGTTCGCCTCGCTGTTCTTCTACAGCTGGTGGGATGCCAGGTACCTGCCGCTGATTCTGGGCTCGATCCTCTTCAATTACACCATCGGAGGACTGCTGGCGGAGTATGAGAGCGGCGGCAAGCGACCGGTTTCCAAAAAGACCATCTTCGTCATCGGCATTGCAGCCAACATCGGGCTGCTCTGCTGGTTCAAGTACATGGACTTCTTCATCGGCACAGCAAACGGCCTTCTGGGGACCCAACTGCCGTTGCTGAAAATAGTGCTGCCCTTGGGGATCAGCTTCTTCACCATCACCCAGATCGCCTTCCTGGTGGATGCCTACGAGGGGTTGGTTGAAGAGCGTAACCTGCTCAATTACGCCCTGTTCGTGACCTTCTTCCCGCACCTGCTGGCCGGTCCGATCCTGCACCACAAGGAGATGATGCCCCAGTTCGAGCGAATGCGGAACAAGGTCATCAACTGGAAAAACCTTTACCTTGGGCTGATGCTTTTCTTCCTGGGACTCTTCAAGAAGGTGGTCATGGCCGATACCTTTTCGGTCTGGGCCTCGGCCGGTTTCGACTCCGTTCAGCCGCTGCACCTTTTCGCCGCTTGGCTGGCCAGCCTCTCCTATACCTTCCAGCTCTACTTTGACTTCAGCGGCTACAGCGACATGGCCGTGGGAATCGGCTGGATGTTCAACATCTCCCTGCCGATCAACTTCAACAGCCCTTACAAGGCCACCGGCATGATCGACTTCTGGAAGCGCTGGCACATCACCCTGACCAATTTCGTCACCACCTATCTATACACTCCAATCTTGCGGGCCTTTGGCCGAATCACATTTACCAACTCGCTGGCGGCAATCTTCTTGGCCATGCTGATCTCCGGCTTCTGGCACGGAGCCGGCTGGACCTTCATCATCTGGGGCGGAATGCATGGCCTGGGGCTGGTGGTGAATCACATCTGGAAAAAGAAAAAACTTCCCATGCCCTCTTTTCTGGGCTGGCTGATCACCTTCA
>DASXUK010000048.1:0-26377 GCA_036504875.1 Desulfuromonadaceae bacterium | reverse complement strand
AACGGCTTGGTCAGGTAATCGTCGGCGCCGTTTTCCAGACCGGCTACCCGATCGGCATCCTCGGAGCGGGCCGTGAGCATCAGCACCGGCACACGGGGATCAAGTTTTCGTACTGCTCGGCAGACCTGAAAGCCGTCCATGCCGGGCAACATGACATCCAGGATGATCAGGTCGAAATGATCAACCTCCATGGCGTCGAGCGCTTTTTCACCGGTCTCGAAATGGCTGATCCGACAGCCTTCCTGCTCCAGGTTGAAACAGATACCGCGCGCCAGGTGAATCTCGTCCTCAACTAGCATAATGTGGGGTTTGTCATTGGTCATAGAATATCCGTATCAAGCTGCTGGTAACATAATCGTAAAAGTGCTCCCCTTGCCAGGCCCTTCGCTCTCAACCGTCACCCTGCCGCCGTGTCCGCGAATGATGGATTGAACGATATAAAGACCAAGACCGGTACCGGGCACGTTTTCACCCTCAGTATGGACCCGGTAGAACATTTCGAAGACCTTCTTCAGTTCACGACTGTCCAACCCGCGCCCTTTATCCTGAATCGAGATTATAAGCATGTTTTTGAATTTGCTCAACCGCACGCTGATATCAGGGCTTCCGGGGGAATACAGCACCGCATTCTCAAACAGGTTGCGCAGCACCATCTCCATTTCTTCGGGATCGACCCAGGACTTGAGCCCCTCTTCGGTTTGCAGGGTGATGCTGCCCCCCTGAGGAAGCTTGTGTCTTTCGCGCTCCACGCGTTCTTCCAAAAGAAGGGAAATATCGGTCAGGCGCGGCTCACGTGTCTTGCGGCGCTGCTCCAGGCGGGCCGCCATGAGCAGGTTGTTGATCAGGTAGTGCAATCGCTCGGTATCAGCCAGCATGGTGTCGACAAAGGCGTCCAGCCTATCCTTGGGCAGAGGACGGAGTCGGATGGTCTCCAGGTGGAGCTGGATGGAAGCCAGCGGTGATTTGAGCTCGTGAGTGACCTGCGAAATAAAGCTGCGCTGCTGGGTGTAGAGGTTGGACTGGCGTCTCCAGTAGACGAAGATGATATAGACCCCGACCAGGATGATGGCCAGCATGACCAGGCCTTCCACCATTACCAGCCAATTCAAGCCCTGTCTCAACAGCTCGGGCCGGTATTTCTCGGCCAGCTCTCTAAATTCGCGGTGTTTGCCCACAAACCAGTAGATCCAGAAGATAACCAGCGTGATCCAGACCAACTGGATGGCAATCAGAGCCATGACCGGATGGAAAATCTGTCGCAGTAACCTCATCTTGGCCTGAAACCGGTTACAGATGCGGTACACTGTTTTATTGCTAACTCCATGATGACCTCAGGTGTGTACTGAATGCTTGCCTAGTCAGTTGTCATTCTGTTATAACCTCTGGACGCAGCCAGTGCAATCAGAGAGATTACCGGAGAATAACAACAATGCCTACTTTTGAATTCAAACGTCTTAAACGTACGATAATTATCTACCGCACCGTCCAAACCGTGCTGGTGGCCCTGCTGTTCTTTGTGGCCCTTCAATTTCAGCATCAGTTCACCTTGCTGGGCAAGTCACAGCAATTCACATCCAGCATCATTACAGCCGTAGTTATCCAGCTGCTTCTGCTCTATCCGATCTACCGGCTGGCCTGGCGCGATGCCGGCGTTATGATCGAAGGCTGCGCAACCGATCTCTCGAAAGAGCAGCAAGCGGCACTGCGCAAAAAAAGCTTGATCAGCGACCTGTGGAAGTTTAGCGGGATTGCTTTTTACATTGCCTTTGTAGCCCTGGCTCCGGACATCAGAAAGGCCTCCGGAGCGCCGCTGGTGCTGGCCACCATCATTTTCTCTTTCCTGATTACCTGCTTGACCTATTTCCAGTGTTTTAATTTTAGCGCCAAAAAGCGGATGAAATCGATGTAGGGGCGGCGCTTGCTCCGCCCAATCGGGGCGCGGCAAGCAGCGCCCCTACAGCTTGCCGAAAAATTCCTCCATCCGCCCGAACACAGCCCTCGAATCTCCCCTGATCACCTCGGTTTCCGGCAGTGAACGCAGAAAAATCTTGCCGTAACTTTTAGTGATTACCCGCCGGTCCAGGATCAGTACTGCACCCCGGTCGTCGCGGCTGCGAATCAAACGTCCGAAACCCTGCCTGAATTTAATCACCGCCTGCGGGATTGAAAAATCCCGAAAAGGATCACCCCCCAGTGCCTGGATCTGCTCGGCCCGCGCCTGCTGGACCGGTTCGGTCGGTACCTGAAACGGCAGCCGCGCGATAATCACCAGCCTAAGCGCCTCCCCCTTGACATCCACCCCTTCCCAGAAGGAGTCGGTGCCAAACAGCACGGCGTTGTGCTCCTTGCGAAAGCGAGCCAACAGGGCGTGGCGACCGGTCTCGCCCTGTTTCAGCGCCACCAGCCCCACCCGGGCCAGATCGGGGGCCAGGGCGGCATAGACCTTGTTAAGCAGGTCGTAAGAGGTGAACAGGATAAAGGCCCCCCCCTGGGAGATGGAGACCGCGCTCAGGATGCGCTCCTCGAGCGCCTCGCGAAAGCCGGGAGCGGTCGGTTCGGGCATATCCTCGGGAATACCGACATAGACTTGCGAGGCATAATCAAAGGGGGAAGCCAGACGCAGTTCGGCCAGGCGCTCGGCGGGAAGCAGCCCGAACCCGGTCCGCTTTTTAAGATAAGCGAAGTCGTTACCGACCGTCAGGGTGGCCGAGGTGACAATGATGGTCTTGAGGCGATCAAGAATCGTGTCCTTGACCTGGCCGGAGATGTCCAGCGGCGCGGCGCACAAGCGGGCCTGCACCCCGCGCGATCCGCGGCTGGTTTCCATCCAGCGACAGTAGCCCTCGGCATCGGCGATAAAGAACAGCAGGCTGTCGGCCATGGTCTGCAGCCGGCCCTCAATACCGCCGGCATCCAGAAGCTGATCGGACAGTTTTTCGCGCAGTTTTTCAGGCAGATCTTCGCTGCGCCGCAATAAACTTCGTAAGGCAGAGGTATAGTCATTAATCGCATCGGCCAGCCAGTGCAGGCGCTGACGGCTTTCACGCCAGAACTCCCCGAGCTCCACAGCCGGCGTGATACGCAACTTCTGCTCTTTCCCGCCACCGGCACGGTTTTCCAGCTCCAGCGAAAGCGCCAGCCAATCCATGGTCTGCTCGGTCAGATGGCCCAGATCATGCGCCTTGGGAAGCAGCTGGCTTTCCAGCAGGGCTGACAGTTCGCTATAGAGCGCGTCCATGCTTTCGGGCAGATCGCGGGCCAGGCGACTTGAAATGATCGTCAGCAGCCCGGCGCGGTTGGCCTTCAGGGGGACCAGGCGGTGCAGTTGCCTGAGGATTCCTCCTCGGCTGATGATCAGCGACAGGTGGCTGGTGGCAACATCTTCCAAATGATGTCCTTCGTCAAAGATCAGCCGGTTAAAAGGGGGCAAAATGGCGGTGGCATCGTAGCCGGTCTCTTTACGCAGGACAATATCTGAAAGCAGCAGGGCATGATTAACCACCAGCACCTTGGCGGCCGAGGCTTCACGCCGGGCGCGGTAAAAGAAGCAGCGGTTGAAGTGCTTGCAACGCGAGCGGCTGCACTGATCAGCCTCGCAGCAGATCTCCTCCCAGGTGCTGCCCCGTGGCGTAAAGGTCAAATCGCTCTTGCAGCCATCCTGGCAAGCGCGGCTCCATTCGATGATAGCGGTCAGTTCTTGGCTGGAGTCATCCGGGAAAAGCAAAGGCTCGGCTTCAGCCGCCTCCAGCTTCCGCAGGCAAGCGTAGTTGCCGCGCCCTTTAACCAGGGCCGCCTTAAATTCTATAGCTGAATTGCGGGCCAGGAAGGGCAGGTCCTTCTTGATCAATTGTTCCTGCAGGTTGATGGTATTGGTGGAAACCACCACCCGCTGGTTGTTGCGCACTCCCCACAGGATCGCCGGGATCAGGTAGGCCAATGATTTTCCGGTACCGGTACCAGCCTCCACCAGGACCACCCGCTCCTGATTGAAAGCATCGGCCACGGTCAGAGCCATCCGCAGCTGTTCCTCGCGCTGCTCGTAATCTTTCAGGTGCGCCATCATACCATCCGGCGCAAAGATACTGCCGATCTCCTCCAGGGAGAGCAGCTCGCCTTTTTTTTCGGCAAACGGAGAAACCACCTGGTAGCAGCGGGTGCAGGTATTGTCGACAATATAAAAACCAATGCCCTGGTTGCCCGCCACCGAAGCGATGTCCATATCCGCTGCGGAAGGGTTGAGATTGCCGTTGGGATGATTGTGAATGACTGCATCGCCGCAAGCGGCGCGAGAGAGAATGGCCGGCACGGCCTGTTTGGTGCCGCGCGCAACTGCCTCCACCTCGTAGACGATGCCGTCTACATTGGTGCGACCGATAAAGAAGACCTCATTGCCTTTGGCAGCCTCGATCTCGTGGCGCATCAGGGCGCGGCAATCTGTTGTGAAGTGGGTTTCCATGGAGTAAAAGGGTCTGCTAAGGTACGTGAGCGAGGGATAGGATCAATTTCTAACCGGTCAACCCTAACACAGTGCTAAAAAAAAAGCACCCTTGGAATCCGGGTGCTTTTACAATGTTTGCAGGCAATGCAGGTCGGCTTATTATTTTTGCATGGCAAAAGCAACCTTGATTTGGATCGCGGGCATGATGTCGGACAGGTAGGCGCCGAATTTTTTCATGATCGAGGCCCCCTCTTTGCTGGAATAAAACTTCGTCAGGGCACGGATTTCACTGGTCGTGAAGTGTTTGGGCATGCTTTTGAGCGTCAGATCTTCGATAAAGGCCGGTTCAAGGGCTGTTCGCAGAGTCTTTTCAAGGTCAGCCTGATGCTCCTCGGGGGCCGTTTTAAGAATTTCAGAAATGATGTCATCAATCATATTCTGTGGCGATACAACCTTCAGATACTCCGTGGTTGCTGCGACCCTGGCCTCATTCGTGTCACTGTCTGCCGTCCATCCCAACACCGGCAGAAGTACTAGTGCTACAACAAGAAGTAGTGCTTTGACTGTCATGACTTGTCCTCTCCTTTCATTGCAAGTAATAGAACACACTCAAAAGAGTGAAAATCTAGTTGATCAGAAGCCCGATGCCACCCGCCCCCAGAATCACTACCATCGGGCTTAGCTTGGTCCATTTGAGGATTACAAAGCCGGCAGCCAGAAGGATAAACTCCTTAAAACCACTCAGCGAGGTTGCTCCAAGGTTCCAGGCGGCCGCCGCCACCAGCCCGACTACCGCCGGCAACAGCCCATCCAGCGTATGACGGATAATATCAATGTTCTTCAGCCGGTGGTAGTTGCGGCCGATAATCAGCATCAGAACACAACAGGGGATAAAGATAAAGACCGTGGCAACCAATCCGCCCCAAAAACCACCGGCACGAAAACCGGTGAAGGTGGCCAGCATGGCCAAAGGACCGGGAGTTAACTGGGAGATTGCCAAACCATCCAGAAATTCCCGCAGGCTCAGCCAATGGTACTGATCAACCATGATATGGTTCAACAGGGGGATCAGTACATACCCCCCGCCCACAAAAATCAGACCGATGCGAAAGTAGATCCAGGCCAGCGTAAGCAAAGCCGGCATCAGTTGGACTCACGCCGGTAAATGCTGATGCCGAGTGACCAGGCGGCAGCTGCCAGAAGGACCCAGGCGGCATTAAACTTGAAAAAAACAGTCGCACAAAAAGCCGCCAGAGCCATAATCATGCTGCTAATCCCCTTGATCTGCTTGCGGCCCATATCTATGGCTACCACTACGATCAAGGCGATCACGACTGGATTGGTTCCCTTGAGCGCCGCCTGGAGCTGGGGCAGCTTGTGGAAGGTGAAATAAAGCCATGAGAAGAGCGAGACCAACAAAAAAGAGGGCAAGATAAAGCCTATGGCGGCCACGATTCCGCCCGCTATGCCGCGCACATGGTGGCCGATGAAAGTGCTGACATTCAGGGAAAACGGCCCCAGTATCTGGCCGAAGGCCAGGCCGTGCATGAATTCCTCAGAACTTATCCAGCCTTTTTCCTTTACGCAGATCCGTTCGGTCAGCGCAACAATCGCCATACCGCCACCAAAGCCGGTCAGGCCGATCTTGGCAAAGGTAAAAAACAGCTCGGCCAGAGATACTTTACTTAAGTTTCCGTTCATGCCTTGTATATACAGCGGCCCGCCAGGGGGAGCAAGTAAAAATGGTGTTTCTTAATCTATCAGGAATGGAGGCCGCGGAGTAAACGGTTTGAATGGCTCTCTCCTGATCCCATTCAGCGGATGACAAAATAACTGGCCCGGCTGATAAATAAGCAAAGGCTGGTATAATTATTTTGCTTTATTAGTTGACCTCAAAGGAGTCTTAGACCATGCCAATTAAAATCATCACTATTGCCGCTCTTATTATATTGGCTATCCCGGTTGCCTGTCTGGCAATGCCGGCCCGCCCGGGCGGTTATATAGCCGGCTTTGTCGGGGTCACAATTCCGGGTCAGGCCGATATTACAACCAACGACTTTTCCACCGGCCGCTTTTTTAATAATCGGGTGGAATACGATCCAGGCTTTTCGATCGGGGGCACCGGCGGTTACGATTTTGGGTATGTTCGGCTGGAGGGGGAGCTTTCCTATAAGCAGGCCGAGATCCACAGGGACACCGATCTAGCCGATGGTTTCCGTTTTGGCAACGTCAACGGCAGTACCGGCGCGTTGGCCATGATGGCCAATCTCTTTTTTGATATGCACAACGCATCACAGATCACCCCTTACCTGGGTGGTGGCATAGGTTTTGCCAACCTGTACCAGAGTAATACCTATGGTACCGATAACAGAGGCGGGACAATCGATCGGGTGCTGTTATATCCCAGCGACAGCACAACTGTATTTGCCTACCAGGCCGGTGCCGGACTGGAAATCGGTCTGAACCGCAACCTTTCGATTGACCTTGGCTACCGGTATTTTGCCACCGGCAAGGGCACCCTTGACCGGGATCCCACCACAGAAATCGAACTGGATTTCGAGAGCCACAACGCCAACATCGGGATCAGGATGCGATTTTGACATCGAGTCGGGGCAATGCTAGCCGAACCGGTAAACCTGCCGGCCATCCTGGTAAAGCTCTATCGGACCATCCTGGGAAACCTTGATCACCTTTCCGAAAAAAGAGGCTGCACTGGCAGCCGTGGTTCGGCCGCCGCCGATAACTCCCTCGCGGGCATGCGAGGTGTCGATGATGAAGCCGGTTTCCAACAGCTTGCCCTTTGAGCTGAAAACAGTCATTCCATCGGCAGAAAGCAGCCTTAAAAGCGTGCCGGCCTGCTTCAGATCAGCGATAGTCCTCCCTTTAACCCGGCCAATAAGCAGCTGACCAATCGGATCCTCCCCGCCTACCGAACCTTTCTTAAGCGCCCGCAATTGCCGTACCCCTTGGTCATAGATCAGGATCACCGTGCCGTGGCGAATCTTCGACAAGGCATATACCGTCCAGAGCAGCTCATCAATTGATTCCGCATCCATGCTCCCGGTCAGAAATGAACGAATGATATCGGGATCAAAAACAGCCCAAACCCCCTTACGCCGCACCATCAGACGGGCCGGACTGACCAGTACCTCGATCTCGGAGGCCTCGTTGACCGTAATGGCAAAGGCTCCGCGACCTGCGCGACGGACCAGGGAAAAAATTTCCCGCTGGGTAAGCCGCTCCACGTCGGTGTTGATCCTGGAAGGGGTAGTCCGGATCACTCCGTTGACCTGCATCTGGATGTTGGCCACAAAGAAGAGATTGGCGCCATCAATGAAACGATAAGTCAGCGGGTTATCGAAAAAGGTGGGGGAGATATCCTCATGGGGCTGCAAAGGGATCAGGCTATGGTGCCGCTCACGCAGCAACTTGCGGAGTGCTAACGGTGTCGTGCGGTGGATGAGGAAGCCGGTGGTGGCCGGTTTTCCCTCATAGCGCTGGTAGGAGAGATTTTTGAGGAGCTGGATCAGCTGCTGGATGGGCCAGAAGGCCTTGCTGTGATCGCCCCTCAGCGAACGGGCCACGGTAATGTCCATGATCGATGCCAAAAGTGCGGTACGAAAGTGGGCGGCGTAGCCTTCCTGTCGGAATCCGTTATACAGGGCAGAAAAAGCGGTCAAAAGCTCGCGGCAGAAGCTCTCTTCAATGCGGGTGAAGGGTAGTCCCTCGCGTCGTGCCGAGAACAGGTAGGTCTGATCCTCGATGGTCACAACCTGGTGCATACCGACGCCATTCGGCTCTTCCCGGGGCTGTCCGGCGACTAGATCCACTTCGGCCCCCCCGAGAAATGAGCGGATATTCCCTCGGATTGCATCAAAGACGGTAATCGGCATAAGCGCTCCTGACGTGGGGCAGAATTATAAGCTGAATATATATACTTACCGTTCCAAGGAAAGCAACCCTCAAAGAAAAACCCCGGAGAAAATTCTGCCGGGGCTTGCTTTGTGTTTATAGTGTTCCCTAATTTAACGCAGCAGCGCCTCAGCCATGACCTCGGCCACATCGCGGACTCTTACGCCATCGGCCTTGACGTCCTTCAGACCATCCTCGAACATGGTCATGCAATAGGGGCATGACACGCAGATGGTATCCGGCTTCTCCTGCAATGCCTCTTTCACGCGCTGAATGTTGATCCGCTCGCCGCTAAACTCCTCCATCCACATCCGACCGCCACCGGCGCCACAGCAGAAGGAGTTTTCGCGATTCCTCTTCATTTCAGCCGGTTCGGCGCCGGTTGCCATGGCAATCAATTCACGGGGGGCATCATAAACATCGTTATGCCGACCAAGGTAGCAGGAATCGTGAAAAAGCGTTCGCCCGAGCCCCTCCGCCAGATGCGGAATCTTGAGGAGTCCATCCTGGACAAGATTGCGCAGCAGTTCCGAATGGTGGATGACCTCCACCTCCAGGCCATATTGGCGATAGTCGTTTTTAATGGTTGTAAAACAGTGCGGGCACTGGGTGATGACCTTCTTGACACCCTGTTCCTTAAAAAACGCCACGTTCTCCTTGGCCATCTTGTCGAAGACGTACTCGTTTCCCAACCTGCGCAGGGAATCACCGCAACATTTTTCATCCTTGCCAAAGATGCCCCAGGAAATACCGGCCTTATCCAGAAGCATGGCCAGGGAGACACTGATCTGTTTATTGCGCGAATCAAATGAGCCGGCACAGCCAACGAAAAAGAGATATTCGGTCTCACCCTTCTCGAATTGTTTTACATCCATCTGCGAACACCACTTGGTCCGCTCGCTGGGGGCGATCCCCCAGGGGTTGCTGCGACCTTCCATATTCTCGAAAAGGTTTAATAGCTCCTCAGGAAATTTGGCCTCCACCTCCACCAGGTGTCGTCGCATCTGGATTATTTTCGGCATTTGCTCGATAAACACCGGGCAGGCCTCCATGCAGGCCCCGCAAGTGGTGCAAGCCCAGATGGACTCCTCGCAGCAGTGCTCTTCGCCACCTTCGCCAATCAATGCCTGCCGGGGCGCGCCACCCCGTTTCAGGGCCGGTCCGTTCTTCAAAAGGCTGTTTTTGATGTCGTGGATGATGCCGCGCGGATTGAGCGGCTTTCCGGTCAGGCTGCCCGGACAGACGTTCTGGCAGCGGCCGCATTCGGTACAGGAAAAGGAATCCAGCAGATCCTTCCAGGAAAATTCGTCTACCCGGGCCACTCCAAAGGTTTTGCCGGGTGCAAAATCTTCCCTCGGCTGAGTATTTGGTTTTCCCAATCTGCGGAAGAAACAGTTGGGAATGGCGGTCAGGATATGCATGTGCTTGCTATTGGGAAGAAAGCAGATAAATACCAGCAGGGCCCAAGCATGAGCCCACCAGGCCACACTGTGAATCAGACCCAGATTGGCCTTGAGCAACATTCCGGCCACCAGGGCAGCCACCGGCATGATTTTCCCGGCTGTGGCAAGAAATGCCGCCGGATCGGTGGATTTGTGCATGGCAGCTGCCACCTCCGATCCATTCAAGGCAAACGAGGCCAGCATAAGAACAGCGATCAGAAACAGGATGAAGAATGCCTCGAGGGTCCGCGCCTCGGGAAAAGGTGGTGCTACAACACGGCGCACGGCAGCGACAACAACGGCTAATAGAGCCAGCAGCGACGCCATATCAATCATAAAAGCCAGAGGGACATACAGCTCGAATGGCAATTTGACCAGCTTTATATGCGGAAAAATTCCGTTCAGGATGAATTCGGAGTTGGCGATGATCAATATCAAAAATGACCAGAAGATTATGAAATGATTAATGCCGAAAGGCTTGGCCAGGACCCGCTTCTGGCCGAAGGCATACAGCAGCATCTCTTTTACGCGGGTGCCGGCGTTGTCAAAGCGGTCCTCAGCGGTTCCAAGGGCAAGCAGGCTGAAACGCCGCCAGCAACTCAAGGCGAAGAAGATCAGGCTTGCAATAAAAAGTGTAGTGAATATGGTCTGGCTGGGTGTCATATATACCTCATGTTGTTCTCACGCGGAGACGCTGGAAAACCGGTAAAATGGAAAAAAGATGCCGTCAGATTAGGGTTTAATTTCCTTATCGTTTCTGCTTCAACTCCCGAATCTTTCTGGTCAAAGCCGGGATCACCTGGAACAGATCACCGACAATGCCATAGGTTGCGACCTCGAATATCGGCGCCTGGCGGTCGCGGTTGATGGCGATCACCATATCCGAATCCTGCATGCCCACCAGATGCTGAATAGCTCCGCTGATGCCGCAGGCGATATAGATCTTGGGCCGGACTGTCTTTCCGGTCTGACCGACCTGCCGGTCAGGCGGCATCCACCCGGCATCCACAGCGCTACGGGAAGCCCCCACCACACCACCCAATTCGTCGGCCAGCTCTTGCAGAACCGCAAAGTTTTCAGGTGCCATCATGCCGCGGCCTCCTGAGACGATGAAGTCAGCCCCGGTTATATCCACCTGGCCTTTACTATTGGCATCGCGGATGATTTCAATCACTTTGGTGAGGATATTTTCTTCGGAAGGAGTGAATGCCTCGCGGATGATGATACCCTGAGACCCTTCCTTTCGTTCCGGCATCGGCATTACATTGGGGCGTACGGTCGACATTTGAGGACGGAACTTGTCACACATGATCGTGGCCATTATATTGCCGCCAAAAGCAGGACGAGTCTGCATCAGGTTACGTTTGTCATCAATGGCCAGCCCGGTGCAATCCGCAGTCAGCCCGGTGGCGACTCGCGTAGCCACGGCTCCGGCCAGATCGCGCCCCATGCCGGTGGCACCCATCAGTATGATCTCCGGCTTGTATTTTTCGATCAGGGTACAGCAAGCCTCCAGGTATGCCTCGGTTCGATAGTGACGATAGACAGGTGCATCAAGCAAATAGGCCTTGGAGGCGCCATGGTTGAAAGCCTCCTGACAAAGCGGCTCTACCTTCTCGCCAATCACAATGGCACATAATTCCACCTGGAGCTTTTCAGCCAACTGGCCTCCCACCCCCAGAAGCTCCCAGGAAACCTTGGCCGGCTCACCTTCGGTCTGCTCCACAAAAACCCATACCCCCCGATAGGCAGCCAGCTTTTCCGCCACAGCGGCAGCCTCTGGGTCGACCTCTTCCTCCGCCACAACGCCGGTGGTTTTGGCCAATTCTTCCAGAATCTTGAGCTCTTCAGGGGTCAAATACATCTCCAGAGCCTGGGCCGGGCAAATTTTGACGCACTTCAGGCAGCCGATGCATTTATCGCTCAGGATGATTGGTTCCCCGGCCTCGGTCATCTCAACGGCGTTGACCGGGCAGGCGCTCTGGCAGCGAGCGCCACAGGCAATGCATTTATCTTCAATCAGCCGGGCTACGCCACGGGGTTTCTTAATTTTGGGTTTTGATTCAGTCATGGGTAGTAACCTTTATAATAACGAAATCTTACTCACACAAAGCTCACTAAAGGCGCAAAGAAAATGTATAAGAAAATACTCTAAAAATGGTCTTGCTTTACTTTGTTCTCTTTGTGCCTTTGTGTGAGATGAAATTTTCTTTCTAAACCGGCAGCATATCCTTGGCCAACAGATTATCAATCAGCATCTGCGCGGCCCCTTCCGGATCAACGTAACCATCTCCCAATATCTCGCCCTTGGTTCGTTCAGGAGAAAAGATCTTGCTGACCCAGGTCGGGGAGCCCTTGAGTCCGATCGTCTGCTCGTCGAGCTTGAGTACCTGATTGTTCCAAACCTCGACTTTAGCCTCGGCCGCTTTCAAACGCATAGGGACCTTGGGATAACGTGGCCGGTTCAACTCTCTTACTACCGTGAGCATAACCGGCATGGGAGCCTCCACAATCTCGTGGCGCCCTTCCAATTTGCGCCGGACTCGAATGCGTTTGGAGGTCAGGTCAATATGCTCGATCTGGTCCACCAGGGTTAGCTGCTGAAAACCCAGCCGGGTGGCGATCCCGGGACCGACCTGAGCAGTATCGCCATCAATCGTCTGCTTTCCGCACAGTACCAGGCCGACCTCGTCGACCTCCTCGTGCAACTTTCGAATCGCAGCCGAAAGGACTTTGCTGGTGGCCAGGGTGTCGGCACCGCCGAAAACGCGGTCGGAGAGCAGGATGCCCATATCCACACCCAAGGCCAGGGCTTTTTTAAGGGTAGCCTCGGCATTGGGGGGGCCCATGGATATAGCCGCCACTCGGCACCCGAAGCGGTCTTTGAGCCGCAGGGCCTCTTCAAGGGCATGAGTGTCATAGGGGTTGACTATAAAAGGTATCCCCTCTCGCACCAAGGTGTTGGTGACCGGATCGATCTGCACCTGGGTAGTGTCAGGAACCTGTTTTATACAGGCGATGATGAGCATGCAGCACTCCTGTTCGATAGTTTATGCAGGTAATCTGCATGAATAATTATGGCAATGTGTACTGCAGTGTTCCAAAACATTACATCTTTGGGGCTTCTCTGCCCAAAAAGCCCCCCCAGCTTACGGGAATAATAGCATGAGCAGGAAGCATGCCGATTTGACCAAAATCAAGAAAGATGGCCAAAAAGTCGGCAAACCGCTCTAAACCACCTGGTTGAGCAGGCAGCATTTTATCACAAAAGGTTTTAATTTTTACATCTCAATATGCTTTATCTCAATCTGCTGAAATTTCCAGCACTAATGACAAAATAACAAACAATTACTAAAAAACGATCAAAGTACCTAACGCAAATGAAAACATGCTTTGCATACTCATTACTTACTCAACTGGGTTATTAATGTACTCTAAACTTAACGAAGTCGAGGCCAATATGCCTCATATTTGATCAGACCACAACCATAAATGGCCATATAATAGGCATCCTGATTAATTTTTAGACTATTGTAAAACGGATGGCACATTTTCTGCTTATTTTTGCATCTATATTGCGAAGATTTTGCACATTAAAAATGCACTAGACAAGGAGGTAAAGATCAAATGGCAAAACTGGATGAAAAGCTGGAGGTAATTTATAACGAGGTGCTGAAGCGCAATCCTGGTGAGATAGAGTACCATCAAGCTGTCCTCGAAGTGCTTGAGTCACTCGGGGCTGTTGTAGTGAAACACCCTGAATATCTGGAACGTAAGATTATTGAGCGAATCTGCGAACCGGAACGCCAGATCATCTTTAGAGTGCCCTGGCAGGATGACAAGGGCGAAGTCCAGATCAACCGGGGCTTCCGCGTGGAATTCAACAGCTCCCTGGGACCCTATAAAGGAGGTCTCCGCTTCCACCCCTCTGTCTATCTCGGCATCATCAAGTTCTTGGGCTTTGAACAGATCTTCAAGAACTCCCTGACCGGCATGCCGATTGGTGGCGGCAAAGGCGGCTCCGACTTTGATCCAAAGGGAAAATCGGACGACGAAGTTATGCGCTTCTGCCAAAGTTTCATGACCGAGCTCTACCGGCACCTGGGCGAGCACACCGATGTTCCGGCCGGAGACATAGGTGTAGGCGGTCGAGAGATCGGCTACATGTTTGGTCAATACAAACGCATCACCAACCGTTACGAACCCGGCGTCCTGACCGGCAAGGGCCTTCACTGGGGCGGTTCATTGGTACGGACCGAGGCAACCGGCTACGGCGCGACTTTCTTTGTCCATGAAATGCTGAAGGCCCGTAAAGACTCCTTTGACGGCAAAACCTGCCTTGTTTCGGGCTCCGGCAACGTTGCCATTTATACCATTGAAAAAATTCATCAACTGGGGGGCAAGTGCGTGGCCTGCTCCGACTCAAACGGCGTGATCTACGACGAAAAAGGGCTTGATCTTGATCTTATCAAACAGCTCAAGGAAGTCGAGCGGCGCCGTATCGAGGACTATGCCAAGCAGCACAAACATGCCAAATACATCCCCAATGGAAACATCTGGGACATCCCCTGCCAGGTAGCCATGCCTTCGGCCACTCAAAACGAGATCAATGGCAAGGATGCCGCCACCTTAGTCAAGAACGGCTGTATTGCAGTAGGCGAAGGGGCCAACATGCCCACCACGCCGGAAGGTGTCAAGATCTTCCTGGAAGCCAAGATAGCATACGGGCCAGGCAAGGCTGCCAATGCCGGCGGCGTCGCCACGTCGGCTCTGGAGATGCAGCAGAATGCCGGCCGTGACTCCTGGACCTTTGAGTATACCGAGAAGAAACTGGAAGACATCATGATCAGCATCCACAAGAACTGCTTCGAAACCGCTGCCGAGTATGGCGCTCCAGGCAACTATGTGCTCGGCGCCAACATCTGTGGCTTTATCAAGGTGGCCAACGCCATGGTGGCCCACGGCCTGATCTAACTCTTTTGAAAGAGCTTTTACCTGAAAGCCCGGCCTAGCCGGGCTTTTTTGTCGCCTTTATCCTTGACGCTGCCGACCCGACAGTCTAAAAAAGAGAGATGGATTTTACTAAACATCTCAACCCGCCCCAGAAAGAGGCTGTGCTGCACGGCGAGGGACCACTCCTGATCCTGGCTGGCGCCGGATCGGGCAAAACTCGCGTCATCACCCATCGGATCGCGCACCTGATCCATAACCTGGGGGTTCGTCCCTGGCATATACTGGCTGTTACCTTTACCAATAAGGCCGCCAATGAGATGGCCGAGCGGGTCCGACTACTTTTAGGCGGAGGCGAAGTACCGCTGATTGCCACCTTTCACGCCGCCTGCGGAAGAATCCTGCGTCGCGAGATCCACCACCTCGGTTTCAATTCCACTTTCGCCATCTATGATGACCGCGATTCGGAACGGCTTCTTAAAGATATCCTGAAGGAATTGGATCTGGATGAGAAAAAGTTTCCACCCAAAGCCATCGCGGCCCGCATCGATGACTACAAGAACCGCGGGCTGCTTCCCGATGAGATTGATTCGGTTGCTACCGGTGATATTTTCAATGCCAAGGCCGTCCAGATCTATGCAGCCTACCAGGAACGCCTGAAAAAGTGCAATGCGCTGGATTTCGGTGACATGCTGGTCCAGACCGTGCGCCTGCTGTCCGATTTTCCCGAAGTACGCCGCCAGTACCAGGACCGCTTCCAGTGGATCCTGGTCGACGAGTACCAGGACACCAACCCGGTGCAGTACCACCTGATCCGGCTCCTGTCCGGCGAACGTAAGAATTTGTGCGTAGTTGGCGATGACGATCAGTCGATCTATTCCTGGCGCGGGGCCGATATCCGCAACATCCTGGAGTTCGAGAGAGATTTTCCTGAAGTCAAGGTGGTCCGGCTGGAACAGAACTATCGTTCCACCTCTACCATACTCAAGGCCGCCGGCCAGGTTGTCAGTCAAAATATCGGCCGCAAGGGCAAAACGCTTTGGACCGAAAACCCGGATGGGGAAAAAATCTCTTACCAGCGAATGGAATCGGACCGGGAGGAAGCGCGTTTCGTATGCCGTGAAATAGGTCGTTTGCGATCCAGCGGGACCGCATTGGAAGAGATGGCCGTCTTTTATCGAACCAATGCCCAATCGCGGCTGGTTGAGGAGGCGCTGGTTTCCGAGGCGCTGCCTTATCACATTGTTGGCGGGGTGCGTTTCTATGCCCGCATGGAGATCAAGGACATCCTGGCCTATCTGCGGGTGCTGGACAACCCGGCTGACGAGGTTTCGCTGAAAAGGATCATCAATGTTCCCACCCGTGGCATCGGCAACGCCACCATTGATCGCATCGCGGTTCAGGCGGCTCAACAGGGAATCAGCTTCCATGCCTCCTTGCAGCAGGCAGCCCGGGATGGACTATTGGCCGGTGGCCCGCGCAGCAAAGTAGCGGCATTCAATGACATGATCGAGCGATTCAGGGCGCTGACTGATACGGTAACGCTACCTGAGCTGGCGAAAACCGTGATGGAGGAAAGTGGCTATCTGGTTCGGATGAAGGAGAGCCGCGACGAAGATGATGCAGAGCGACTGGAAAACCTGGAGCAGTTGCTGGCAGCCATGGAAGAGTTCAAAGAGAAGAATCCTGAAGCGGGGCTGTCGGATTTCCTTGAGCAGGTCTCGCTTGTCTCGGACCTCGAGCAGGGGGAGCAGGGCAAACCATCGGTAACCCTGATGACCCTGCACGCCGCCAAGGGGCTGGAATTCAAGGCGGTTTTCATGATCGGCATGGAGGAGCGGCTTTTCCCGCATATCCGGACCATGGATGATCTGGATGGCCTGGAAGAGGAGCGCCGCCTATGTTACGTCGGCATGACTCGCGCCCGCGAACGCCTTTACCTGCTAAATGCACGGCGGCGTTACCTGTTCGGACAGGAGCAGTCCAACCCGCCGTCACGGTTCCTGAAGGACATACCATTGGAACTGCTGGCTGAGGGAGGGGATGTTCCCTCATTTTATACTTCACGCCAGGGAAGGCAGGACAACTTCTATGCCCCCCCTGCGGAAGAGGGGCGCCAGCGCCCGGTTGAAAAAGCCGCCAGCGGGCACAATCTGGCGGCCGCCGCGGCCTTCTCACAGTCCAGCGACATCGAGATCGTTCCAGAGCCGCCCGATGAACACGAGGGAATCTTCATCGGGATGAAGGTGCGCCACGGTAAATTCGGCGTGGGCACGATCCGCAAGATTGAGGGACTGGGCGAGGGACAAAAGGTGATCGTATGGTTCAACTCGGTCGGTCCCAAAAAGTTGATGCTCCGGTTTGCCGGGCTGGAACGGGCCTGACTGGTGCCGACGATTTACACCCCTTTCTGCGGCCCCAACCAGTGTGGATTTTTATAGGTGCCATCAAAGTGATGGCTGATTTTGTAGCGTTCATATTCACCTTTTTGTGCGGCCTTGGCGGTTCGCGTCAAAAGGGTGCGGATCTGATCCTCATTTGGCGGTTTGTAACTGCGGGCAGCACTGAGGGCCTGCTGGAGAATCGGCATTGAGTCACAGCCGGTAATCACCACGCTTGTAGGCAGACTCATCGCATAATGCAGACACTCAATCGGACTGGCGGTTTTGGTTTCCAGGATAAAGGCATCCCCCATCGGCTTCATTCCCAGAACACCCATATCTTGCTTCAGAACAACCGGCAAAACCTTCTTTTCAAAACTGTCATAGTGGGCATCCATGACATTGAGCGGCATCTGTATCGTGTCAAAGTTGACCTGGTAGGAACGTGCCATCTCAAGCATGTGCAGGTGCATGGCCGGGCTTTTATGGCCGGTAAAGCCGATGTAACGGATCTTGCCGGCCTGTTTTGCCGCCAGCAGGGCTTCTATGCCGCCACCCGCCTTAAAGATCCGTTCCGGGTCGGTCATGCGAATGATCTCGTGGAATTGCATCAGATCAACATGGTCGGTCTGCAATCGCCGCAATGATTCATCGATCTGAGCGGCGGCTGTTTTTTTGTCGCGCCCGTCGATCTTGGTCATCAAAAAGGCCTTGCTCCGGTAGCCATCTTTCAACGCCTTGCCCATCCTGATTTCACTGGCGCCGCCATTATAATCCCAGCAATTGTCGAGGAAGTTTATGCCGTTATCAAGGGCAGCACGAATGATTTTTATGCTCTCCTTCTCATCGACCTGGTTGCCGATATGCGCCCCTCCCAGTCCGATTATCGACACCTTTTCGCCGGTGCGGCCAAGCCTGCGGTAGGGCATGTGATCTTTGCCGGTCTCGGCGAACATCCTTTCGGGCACCAACGATACAACCGTCAGTGCCGTTGCTGCTGCCAAAAGCTCACGTCTGGTCATCAGGAGGATGTCCTTTCCCATCTTTTCTCCCTTTGGTACTGAAAACATGCCAACTAGCCTGATGGTCAAGCTTAACATGGCATGGACAAGCGTCAATCATCACCCTGCCATCCATCTACGCTTGACATTGTTCCATTATAAAAGAAAATTTAAATAGGAAGTTTACCAGTAACCGTAACTAAGGGGGTCCTATGATAACCCATGGATTACTTATCAGACTAGAGCCTAAGCAGGGCATGGACCTTGAGACCGAGGGGTTTCTAAAGTCTGCCCTCCCATTGGTGCAACTGGAACAGACCACAACCGCCTGGTTCGCGATCCGCTTCGGGCGCTCTGATTACGGCATCTTCGATGCTTTTCCTAATGATGCCAGCCGTGCGGCACACCTGGACGGGCCGGTTGCAAGAGCGCTTATGCAGCAAACAGATGCACTTTTTGTCGACAAACCCAAGATACAGATGTTGGAGGTGCTGGCATCTAAACTTCCATCAAAAGTTTCGATCGAGCCAGTCACCAAAGGCCTGCTCCTCAGCTTCAGGGCAAAACAGGGCAATGAGCAGAAGATCGAACAGTTCTTGCGTCAGGCGCAGACTATGGTGATGGAGGAGCCAAAAACTATTGCCTGGTTTGCATTTCGGCTGGCTGAAGACGACTATGGCATCTTTGATGTCTTCCCCGACAATGGCGGCCGTTTTGCACACCTCACCGGGCATGTGCCGCGAGAGCTGGCCAAGCATGCGCTCACTTTACTGGAGGGCATGCCGGATATAGACATGCTGAATGTGCTGGAGGAAAAACTTGTCGTGTAGTCGCCGAAAAAAATCGTCAACAAATTGAAAAAGCCGGCATTTTAAAAGGTGCCGGCTTTTTTAGTCTCTTACAACTTGGTCTTTGGCTCTTTTTCTATTTTTTATACTCCTTCCAGACGAGTCCGGTTTCCGAATTAAACTTGGTTATGCTGTCAGAATCTTCCATGCTGCCTGTAAAGGCCTTTTCGTCATCCCATACAACCCCATCAGGCATCAAGATCTTTAGAAGAACCTGCTTTTTATGGATGGTGTAGGAACCGAGGTTCTTGGCTGTTGCTTTGGTCGAATTTTCAAAGATTCTAAGCGCATAATTAGCCTGTGATGAAATACCGTCAGATTCTGCCGAGATAGTATACACCCCTGCCTGGACATGCTCTATGACGTACTCATGGCAATTTTCCTGAGAGGTACCGACTATCGGGATTATTTTAGTCTCGCGGATGGCCCGGCCATTTGTACCCTTTTTGCCGGCTACTGCTTTGAAGCTGAAATTAATGGCAGGCGGGCCATTTCCTACGACAATCAGTTTAAGATCTCCCTTAAGCTGCGGAATTGAAAAGACTGGCCGTTGTTCAGGCGGCTGCGGTTGTTTTTTTGCCTCAGGCAGCACTACTTTCACCAGGTTGGCAATTTTCCCGGGAATAATTAGTGTGGGTATTTTCCGGTCAGTTTGCACCTGTTGCGCCAGTTGGGCTTGCTGAAGTTTTTCTGTGGCCAGACGTTTTTCATTTAAACGCGCGTCACGTTCCCGGGCCTCTGTCGCCTCCTTTGCCACAGATTTCTGACGTGCCTGTTCCTGTTTCAATTTTTCTCGTTCGGCAGCTTCACTGGCGTGGCGGATCAGTTCAGCCCTATTCTGTTCCGCCAGCTCCCGTGCCTGGACCTGCATCTGGGCCTTATAGCGTGCTGCCTGAGCCTGAGCTTCGCGTGCTGCAGCGGCCTTTTGCTCCTCATTTCTTTTCTGTGTCAGTTCATGCTCGGCCGCCTCTCTGGATATACGTTCCGCCTCAGTTTTGTTTGCTACCTGAGGCAGGGGGAGTTGTTTCAATCCAGGGCTGACCACTGCCGGCGTGAGAGTAGGCATCTTCTTTTGCTCGTCTTGCCGAGGGGAAGTTACTGGCTGAGAGATGCTCTGTTTGATCGCAGACTCTTCCGGGTTCTGGAGTTTGCTTAAGGAATTTTGCGGCGCTGGAACTGGAGCGGGGACTGGGTCTGGCAATGATGCCGGTGCGGGCTTGGGTATTGGTGCTGGAGATGCCATCGGCATTAACGTCGGCTTTGGAACTGATGCCGGGGCTGGATTTAATGCGGGTGCTGGAGCAGGCTTGGGCGATGGACTTGGTGCCGCAGGCTGTTTTGGTGATAGCACAGGTGCTGCTGAGGTTTCCTTTTTAGGGACCATTTTTTTTGCCGTCTGCACCACCAGTTCAGCAGCCGGCTCAAGTTGGTCAGTTTCGTCTTCCAATCCCGATTCTAACTCCTCGGGGACGGTATTTTCACTGGGGGGTGGAGATGATGTCAGGGCTTCAGCCTTTTCTGCCGGTTCACTCCCGATAGAAGCCGCTTCGGCTGATTTAATTGATGAACCCCTGTCGCCTGAGATAAAGAACGGTGTCAACCAGACGACGTTCTGTTCGTTGGTACCTGTAGATGATGATCTTAAAACCGACTGGGACAGGAAAACCGCAAGTGCAGTGTGTAAGGTCACAGATCCGAGAAGCGAAACCCAGCGATCAATTAGTCCGGCCGGTTTTTGGGCAACCTGCAAAGGTGTCCCGACCAGGATCGGCTGAGAAGGTTTGAGGCCGTCTGCGGAAGTACTTCTTTGTGATTGAACTTTTCCCATCAATCCGCCCAGTGTGAGACAGCCCGCTTCACAGCATGTCCATCCTTCACATCCACCAATTCTTCGGGAGCATCAGTCGGAAGCCTACTGTTCCCTGGAACCATTGCGGCCGATATTCACTCACCTTGGTGGAGCCACTCATCACGTCACCATCAATCGCATAGACGCCTCTCACATCAGTGGTCATCGCAATCCCCGGGGTGATGAACCAGTCAAACCCGAGATTGACATGACCTCCATACGTCCAGTCAAGTTTGTAGCTAGCCCCATTGACATGCTTCAAATCAGCGGTAATAAAGTCAGGACCGAGCCCAAAATAGGGCACCAACCTGTTCCCGTTGAGAAAACGGAATTGAACGCCCAGAGCAACATCCGTAATGGCCGCCTCGTAGGTCTTTACACCGTTTGCTTGCACATCAAGCTGTGGCATGTGAAGGGCCTCCACATCTGCAGCCACATGTTCAGTGAAGCCGTAAATCAGCCCGCCGCCCACCGCAATACCGGCCTTCGTGTCAGAGGTGCCCTTGATGAAATCATTGTTCAGTGGCAGAGTGGCGCCGATCTTGGCGGTCACTCCCAACCTGTCGGCGATGCTGTCGGCCAGGGCACTTGCGACAGTCAGTAAGAGAGCTGCGATTGTCATAATAATGATTTTGAGCATGGTTCCTCCGAGGTATGTCTGATTTGATCCAGAATAATGGTTATGACCCAACGGCTAGAGAAACCTACCTCGTAACGGTCGCAGCTATCATCTGCCCGGCTGAATCGGTGGCTGAAATGGTTACCGAGCCGGTCCAGGCTGTGGTATCGACCAGATGCGCCGTCACTGTCGCACCATCCGCTAAGAGCGTCGCGGTCACTCGGGCGGTGTTATTGGAAGTTACTTTAAAAGGTTTGCTACCCCCGGAGATGGTAAATGTGATGTCCGTGGCTGTGCCAAAAGCAGCGGTAACCGGGCTTATGGCAAGCTCAGGCTTTTTGGAGGTCAGCGAGTAGGAGCCTCCGACATAGGCGGTAACCGGAATCGGATCAGTGGTTGTTGCCTTGAAAACCACCGATGAGGATGTAAACGAGCCAGCCTGAGGGGTTTCAAGGATAACAGCGACGTTGAATATCCCCATTCCGGCGGAATCGGTAGTGATGGTTCGCTGGTTAGGCTCCGTAACCGGCGGAATTAGAAAATCAATTGTGACATCAACGGGATTCAGACTGGTAATGCTGTAAACCGAAAGTGTTATCGGCACCCCCACTCGGGGGTTGCCATTGGAATCGGTGACTTTGAATGGCAGCAGTTGCAGAATAGCCACACTTGGAACAACAGCAGGATCAACACCTTCCTTGGACCACGGTTCCAGCATGTTTGATTGGCCCCCTGGCGGCAATCCAGCCTTGTCAGTGAACATAATGACACCATTGCCGCGAATCAGTTGGAAGGTAGTTGTGGCATTGGCGGTTTGTGAACCTATTGTCGCTGTTGCCTGCACGATTACATTGGTAGTTGTCAGGAAATTACCTGCGCTTACCCGGGTAATCGCCACGCCATTTGAATCAGTGGTCACGGTGGTCAAGCCTGTTTCAATCGCTGCCGGGCCATTGGTGGGCGCCTTGATTGAAAAACTGACTGGCACTCCGGCAACAGCAACGCTGTTCCTGACAAGATTGGCTGTCACCACGACCTGGCCGTTATTGACATCGATGCTGGGACGGTCGGTTTTTAGGATTATGCCGGTTTTTCCGTTGGCAGTTGAGATATTGCCGAATATAATTTCGTTGGTCGCGCTGTTGTTCTGAGCAGTGTTCGCCGGCGCCCCCGAAAATGGGTCGCTTGCGGAGGCTGATCCGTTAGAACCGCTGCTACAGCCTGACAATGACAGCAACACAATGGACACCAAGAGAAAAAGGACTATTTTCAGGTTCTGCATAACCCCTCCTATTATGGATTTTAAATAAATTCTCCGTTGCCTAGCCACTCCCATTTTATGAAACTAAAAAACAAACGGAATAACCCGGTAATTCACTTTTTGCATGTATTCCCGGTACAGGGTGTCCAGGGCAAGGTGCTTCTCTTCGCGGAACACCCGGACAAAAAGAAGCCCCATCGTGGTGACATAGATAATCAGGTTTTGCATGCTCGTATTCATCAAGACATATCCGGTAAATGTTAGAAAATAACTGGCATATAGCGGATGGCGTACGAAGCGATACAGCCCCTTAGTCTTTATCTCCCGTTTCGCTGCAACGATGGCAAGACTGCGATTAAGGGAAACCAGTCCTGCTATCTGAATCATCACGCCTGCAACGATTGCATACTTTGCAAAAGGGGCGAGTCCGAACGACGAAGGTCGAAATAGCAACGGTGCGAAGGTGCCCCCGATGCCGATTATCCAGTCGAAATTATCGACTGACACGGTCTCCGGAGCACTGCGAAACACAAGAAAAACGGCTGTAAGCATCTCTGAAAAGCAAAACACCAGCAGCATCCAGTCATTAGAACGTTGATAACCAATCAAGTGGGTGTAGCCAAAAGCTCCGAAGGCGATAGCCAGGACAGTTCCGCTATATAAACTGAGGCGTCTCGATTGCAGAAAACCTGTTGGCAGCTCCATAGCGGCATCCTCCATGAGAATATCTGAGACGACTTTCCTTATCTTACGGCTACTGGCTGTTTGCTAGCCATGCCTGCCGGGAGGATCTGGTTAATGCTTATTGAACATCGCATAAATCTTGAAAAATGCTGGTACCAGCATGACCACCAGTAGGGCCGGAAACACACAGAAGGTCAGTGGTAGAAGCATCTTGACCGCTGTTTTGGCCGCTCTTTCCTCGGCCAGTTGCTTCCTTTTCATCCGCAGCGAATCGGAATAGGTCCGCAAGGTTTTACCCAGGCTGGTGCCAAACTTTTCGGTCTGCACCAGCATGGAAACAAAGGACTTGATATCCTCGACCATGGTACGTTCGGCAAGGCCTTTCAAAGCCTCAGACCGGGGTTTCCCGGCGCGAACCTCCAGGGTTACGGTATTGATTTCCTTGATAAGCGGATTGTTTTTGTGCTGAAAATTTTCGGTTGTTTTTATCAAGCCTGCGTCCAGGCTGAGACCGGCCTCCACGCAGACGGTCAGCAAATCCAGTACATCGGGAAGCGAGTGAAAAATTTCCGTTTTGCGATTTTCCGCCCGTCGTGTCAGCCAGAAGGTCGGCAGAAGGTAACCGCTGATTGCAGCAGCAACCACAATCAGGATGGAAGTGCTGCTGGTCATCTTTACTTGAGGCAGCGCAAACAGGGTCAGGTAGGCTGCCGGCAGGGCCGTGGCCAGAAGCAGTTTGCTCCCCAAAAATATATAGACACTTTCTTTTCTAAATCCGGCGGCAGTGACCATTTCGCGGTAGGTACGCAGATCAGCCGGCTTCATCCTCAGCTTGCCCCCCATGTCGGCCAGCAAAACCTGCCACTTCTTCCTAGTTGGCACTAGCGCCGGTTGCTCCTGTTCCTGTTGGATGAGTTTTGCTACCCTTTCCCTGACAGCATCCCGCCGGCTCAGCAGGGGATAGAGTATTGCGCCTGTAAGCAGTGCAACACTGGCGAATATGGACACGGCAATAAACATCAGCACGTTCATCCTCCTAAATCCGTATATCGATGATTTTCCTGATCATCAAAAAGCCGGCAATCTGCGCCAGGCCCGCGGCAACCAAGCTCATCTTGCAGGCCTGTTCGGTGAAAAAAACCTCCATGTAAGCGGGGTTCTTTAGATAAAAAGCGACGAATACAACCACCGGCAAAAGCACCAGCACATATCCCGACAAACGCCCCTCGGCAGTATAGACCTGGACCTGCCGTCGTATCTGCAGGCGCGACCGGATGGTCTCGGCCAACTTTTCCAGAATTTCTGCCAGATTGCCGCCGGTTTCGCTGTTTATCCTGATGATCGTCACAAAAAAGTGCAGATCGATGCTGTCGATCTTTTCCAGCAATGTTCCCAGAGATTCGGATATTCGCATACCGAGTTGTTGTTGCTCGTAAGCAATTTTAAAGAGCCCGCCAGTCGGATCCGGCAGTTCCTGGCCAACGAGCTCAACGGCGCTTGTCAGAGAATGCCCGGCCCGCAGAGAGCGGGCTATCATGATGAGCACATCCGGCAATTGTTCGGCAAATCTGGTTTGCCGCTGCTGTTTGCGGTAGCCAAGATAGGCAAACGGGATAAACGCGATCACTGCGGCTGCCAGGAGAGCGGCAAGCAAACTCCCCCTCAGGGCATACAGGGCAACAAAGCCCAAAGCAGACAGGATGCCGGTCAAGAGAACAAAACCGGGTGGTTTGATGGTAACGCCGGAATGTTCAACCAGCTTTTTGACCATCCTCAATAATGGCAACTGGAAAATGAACTGTTCAGACGGAGTTGTCTCCCGAAGCAGTTCTCCGGCGAGCCCTTCGGAAGGACGCTCCATGTCGTTTTTTTGCATGCGCCGCAATCTCCGTTTCAATTCGGCGGCCGGAGATTGCCAGGCAGCAGTCACGGCGAAGAACACCGCCAGGACGGACATGAACACTGCTGCAAATATCAGTATTACCGCTGCGATCACCTCTAGGCCCTCCTTTCGAAAATGCCTGGTGGCAGCTCAAAACCGGACATTTTGAACCGCTCGGCAAAATAAGGCCTGATGCCGGTTGCTTTAAATTCCCCCAGCACATTTCCTTCCAGGTCGATCCCCCGCTGCTCAAAACAGAAGATGTCCTGCATGACGATAGTATTCCCTTCCATGCCGGTTATTTCCGCGATCTTGACAATTTTCCGTGTCCCATCGGCAAATCGGACCAGGTGGATAATTACGTTGATGGCGGAGGAAATCTGCTCCTTGATGGCCCGGTCGGGTAGATCCATCCCGGTCATCATGACCATGGTCGCCAGACGTGCCATCGCGTCCCTCACCGTATTTGCGTGGATCGTGGATATGGAGCCGTCATGGCCGGTATTCATGGCCTGCAGCATATCCAGGGCTTCACCGCCGCGCACCTCCCCCAAGATGATTCGGTTGGGGCGCATGCGCAGGGCGTTTCGTACCAGGTCGCGCTGGGTCACTTCACCGGTTCCTTCGATGTTTGCCGGACGCGTTTCAAGCCGCACGACATGATCCTGTTTCAGTTGCAGCTCGGCCGAATCCTCGATGGTGATGATGCGCTCATCGTCGGGGATGAATTCGGAGATGACATTCAAGAGTGTCGTTTTACCGGTCCCGGTCCCGCCACAGACGAGGATATTGAGCCGGGTCTTCACTGCGCCTTCGATGATTTTGGCGATGCGTTGATCAAATGACCCTAGCGCCAGCATGTCGTCCATCTTGAGCGCCTCCAGACCGAAACGGCGGATCGAGAGCACCGGTCCGTCTATGGCCAGCGGCGGGACAATGGCATTGACCCGGGAGCCATCGGGAAGACGCGCATCCACATAGGGTGAGGATTCATCGATCCGGCGCCCGACCCTGGTGACGATCCTCTCGATGATCTGCAACAGATGATTGTTGTCGCGGAAGACAATGTCGGTCTTCTCCAGCTTGCCGAAACGTTCCACATAGGTGCTG
>DASXUK010000047.1:0-97213 GCA_036504875.1 Desulfuromonadaceae bacterium | reverse complement strand
CTCGCGCCGCAGTTCCGGCGGTTCCAGCACCTCGGCATGGGCGCCGTAGGAAAGGATCCAGGCCACCAGTTCCATCTCGCCGGAAGCCTCAAATTCTATCGTAACCCGGCCTTCACGATCGGTCTTGACCTTCTGTCCCGGTCTCCAAATCCGGCCCTTGACGGCATGGGCGATCTCGGCGGAAAAGCGAACACACACCATCATGGAGGCATCGCTGACCAGGCCAAAGGCGCTGCTGAAATGCTCCTCGGGGAGATAACCTTCCGGGATCTCAAAGCGCTGGCGGGTGACCTCGACCCCGCGCAGCCGTTCCAGCGCAAACAGGCGCATGGCCTTGCGGTTATGTGCATAACCCAACAGATAGATGCCCCCCTTGTGAAACACCAGGGTGTATGGATCCAGCTCATACTCCTCTGACTGGCCACCCCCTTGTTTGGCATAGCTCAGCCGAATCCGGTACTGGTGCAGCAGAGCCCGCTGGAGCTCCGCCATATAGGCCGCGGCAGATGAGTAATCGCGAGCTCCGTGCAGGATCGGCAGCGAGACCCGTGCAATCCGCTCCAGATGGGCCACGTAGCGATCGGGCAGGACTGAGGTGATGGTCCGGAAAAGATCTTCCACCTCGGCCTGAAAAGGGGTCCCGGCCAGGTAGACACTCAGGGAGCGCAAAAGATAGAGCGACATCAATTGATTCAGGCTGAAGGTGATCGGCGGGATGTTTCTTGATTTGGTCAAAAAGCTGTATACTTTTTTGCCCTCCTGCCATTCCGATGTCAGGGTATAGCCAGCCTCCTGAACGGCGTTCAAATCGCGATGGATAGTGCGGCGGTCAACGCCGCATTCCTCTGCCAGATCGTCCAGGGTCAGGCCTCGCCGCACTTCCAGCAACCTGATGATCATGTGCAGACGGCCGGCTTGGGAGTATTTTTTCGCAGGTTTACCCTTTTGCATATTTCCCTCCTTGCTGAAAATGAAAATCCGACTACAATGAGGCACTTTTTGCTATGAAAGGCATTGTAAACGATTGATCCACTTTGACAATCAATTCCTGACACATACTGTCACAAACTGGCTTGATCAGCCCGGCTATGGGCCCTTGTTCGGGTTGAGTTTCCTGGCTTCCACACTGCTGCCGCTCGGCTCGGAATGGCTGTTGGTCATGATGCTGGTCAAGGGCTATCCGGCCTGGGCAACGATTATGACCGCCACGCTAGGGAACTCTCTAGGGGCTGTGACCACCTATCTGGCAGGCTTCTATGGCGGGCCGCTCCTGATTGAGCGAATCTTCAGAGTTTCAACGGCCCAGCAGGAGCGCGCCCACAACTACTACCGCCGCTACGGGGTTTTTTCGCTATTTTTCTCCTGGCTTCCGATTGTCGGCGACCCGCTCTGTCTGGTAGGCGGTCTCATGCGCATCAATTTCTGGGTCTTTACTGCCCTGGTCGCCTCTGGTAAACTGTTGCGCTACGCGATAACAGCCTGGATAACCCTGCAGGCGATCAACTGAGCCTTAAACTATTTTCGAGCATGGATGCTGGTCGGGGGGCACAATGAAATTTCTAAAAATCGGGGCCGAAAACGGAAGCAGCGCCCTACAGAGATACAAGGGCTACGACCGCATCATGGGGAACATCTCCTGGTTGTTGATCGCCCTGGTTGCGCTCGATATAAAGCTGATGCCTTCCGATAACTCCAGCCTTTTCTTTCTGGCTACTCTGTGTGTGTTGCTGTTTGCCTACAACTTCAACGCCCGCTACGGCATCCTCTCCAAACGTTACAGCCAATTCAAAACCTTTGTCGATCTGATGGTCTTTCTGGCCTTTATTGTGGGCGCCTGCTGGTACACCGGCCGCATTACCAGCCCGTTCATGTCGCTGATCTATCTGGTCCTGATGGCTACTTCGCTGACCCAGGGGCGCCGGATAACCTATTTTATGGCTGGACTGGCCATCACCTCCTATATTTTGCTAGCCTCAGAGGAATTCAGGGCCGGTTACAACATCCTGACGCATATCCTGGAGCTGTTTCCATTCATGCTCATTGCACATCTAGGGGCCATACTTTCCGGCGAAACCGAAACCGCCCGCCGCGAAGTGGAACGGCTTTCCTTGACCGATGAGGTCACCGGCATCAATAACATGCGCAATTTCTTCATGCTGGCCGAAGCCCAGGAAAACCTGGCCCGGCGCTATAACCGACAGTTTGCAATCTGTATGATCGATGCCGATAACCTCAAGAAGATCAATGATGAACACGGGCATTTGGCCGGAACCGAGCTGATCTGCCAGGTGGCCAAAATGATCACCGACAACACCCGCAGCTCGGACATCAGCGCCCGCTACGGCGGTGACGAATTCGTGATCATGTTCAATGAGACCGGCAAGCAGGAGGCAGTAGCGGCTGTTGAGCGGATCATCACCGAAATGGCCGCGACACCGTTCAACTGTGAGAATACAACCCTCTCCTCGACACTTTCCGCTGGAATAGCCGGTTATCCTGAAGATGGCAAAGATGTCAAGACGGTAATGGCCAATGCCGATGAAGCCATGTACATCAGCAAACGCAGCGGCAAGAACCGCCTGACCATCTACAGCAACAACCTGAACAACACTTCTTCCGGTAAACCGGCGCCAGAGCCATGACCAGAGCATTGCAGCTAAGCCCCCTCGATCACCATTTCGCCTGCTTTATCAACAAGACCGACAGCAAACCGTGTGACGAGCTCTGGCTGGCGGCCGCCCTGACCAGCGCAGTGGCTGTTCATGGCCATGTCTGCCTCAATCTGGCTGAGGCCGCGGAACTGGAAATACTCCCCTTTAAACCTCCAGCCAATCCATTACGCATACCAGCACAAGATGGCTGGACCAAGATCCTGGCAGCCTGCGATACAGTCGGCAAACCGGGCGATTTTGCGCCATTGATACTCGACCAAGCCGGCCGTCTTTACCTGAACCGCTCCTGGCGCAATGAGCAACAGGTGGCGGAAGAGATCGTGGCACGCCTGATTCCGCTGCCACTCGAGCAGGAACTGCTAAAAGCCGGTCTGGATCGCTATTTTCCGCCAACCGACAGCCTGGACTGGCAGCGGGTGGCTGCCACAGCGGCCCTAACCCGGCGCTTCACCGTAATCTCGGGCGGTCCCGGCACCGGAAAAACCGCCACAGTGGCCCGTATTTTGGCGCTTTTAATCGAGCTGTCCACTGACAAACCTCTGATCACCCTGGCCGCCCCAACCGGCAAGGCCGCCATGCGGTTACGGCAATCAATTCTGTCTGCCACTCAAAAAATGGGGCTGAGTGACGAGCTCAGGTCCAGCCTGCCGGACAAGGTCCAGACAATTCACCGGTTACTGGGGGCCATTCCGAAAACAGGCAAGTTCAGGCACAATCGTGAAAACCTTCTTAAATGCGATTGTCTGGTGGTGGATGAGGTCTCCATGGTCGACCTGCCGCTCATGGCCCGCCTGCTGGAGGCGCTGCCGAGAGAAACGCGCATAATATTGCTGGGTGACCGCGACCAATTGGCATCGGTGGAGGCCGGCGCTGTTATGGCGGATATCTGCAATTATGGAATTGAAACCCCCTATTCTACCGAATTTGCCGACCTGATTAAAAGCTGCTGTGGCCCGCTGCCCTTACCGGCTGCAAAATCTGGTACACAGGTTGACGATGACAAAGCGAAACCGGCTTGCCGCGCCATCACCGACAGCATCATTCATCTGGAGAAAAGTTATCGCTTTGGTGCCGAGAGCGGCATCGGCACCCTGAGTCGCCTGATCAATGCCGGCGATAGTGCGGCAGCCTTTGAGCTGCTGCAATCCGGTATTTATCCCGATGTTGTCTGGCGTCCACTGCCCGAAGCAGGCGGTTTCGAGCCGGCCTTCCTGGCTGCAGCAAAAGCAGGCTTTCACAATTACAGCCATAGCGTCAGCCCGGACGAAGCTCTTGATCAGCTGGAGCGTTTTCGGGTGCTGTCTCCGCACCGGGAGGGGCGCACCGGGGTTGAAAACCTGAACCGACTGACGGAGAAGGCCTTGGGGCTGCAGCGAGACGGAGGTCAGGAGTGGTGCCGCTTGCTGCCGCTCATGATGACCGCTAACAACTATGATTTAGGCCTGTTCAACGGTGATACCGCGGTTGTGATGAATGATCCCGAAACCAAACGGCTAGCGGCTTATTTCCCGGATCCGGACAACGGGCTGCGTCGAATTTCGCCGCTACGCCTGCCGCCCCATCAGAGTGCATTTGCCATGACCGTGCATAAAAGCCAGGGTTCCGAATTCAAAAGCATTCTCTTGGTGCTGCCGGAGCATAGCTCAGAGGTGCTAAGCCGGCAGCTGCTCTATACAGCCGTCACCAGAGCAAGCAGTCAGGTCGAAATATGGGGTACTGAAGAGGTTTTTCTGGATGCTGTCCGGCGCTGCATAAAACGCAGCTCAGGCCTGCGGGATCGTCTCTGGCATGCCGCCTGAGCCCAGCATGATGAACAGAGCATTTTTGATGGTACAATTTTAGAAAATATCTATTCGGTTAGGGCAAGTTTTAAAGGAGCCGGTTCAACCGGCATGGCTGAGATGTGGCAGAGATTCAACCGGGAGGCATCATGAAGATCTTTATTGCCGGCGGAACCGGGTTTGTAGGCGGACATCTGACCCGGGAACTGTTGGACAGGGGCCATGCCCTTCGGCTGCTGGTGCATAAAAAGAATGGCGTCCACAAGGTCGGCGTGGAACAGGTCGAGGGTGATATCACCTCTCCGGAGAGTTTTGAGTCAGCGCTTGAGGGGTGTGAAGCGATCATAAATCTGGTAGGAATCATCCGCGAGTTCCCCACCAGAAAGATCACCTATGAGCGCTTGCATGTGCAGGCCAGCGCCAATCTTTTGGCCGGTGCCAGAAAAGCAGGCATCAAGCGTTACCTGCACATGTCCGCCCTGGGATCACGACCCAATGCGGTCTCTGATTATCATCGTACAAAATTCCGGGCCGAAGAGCTGGTCAGGGCCAGCGGGCTGGACTGGACCATCCTGCGTCCCTCTCTGATCTTTGGACCCAAAGACGCCTTTGTAAACATGCTGGCCGGACAGATGCGCCTGGCGCCGGTTATGCCGATTATCGGTGACGGGAACTATCGCTTGCAGCCAATTCATGCCGACGATGTGGCCCGCTGCTTCGCCCTGGCCTTGGAACTGCCTGCGACGATCGGACAGATCTATGAGTTGTGCGGCAATGATCGTATGAGTTATATCGAACTGGTCGACACCATTGCAGCTGCTATGGGCCGAGCGACCCCCTTCAAGCTGCACGCGCCGCTGGGGCTCATGAAGCTGATCGTCCCGATCATGCAGCGTCTGCCACCATTCCCGATAACCTCGGATCAATTGCAAATGCTGATTGAGGAGAATATCTGCGACGGACGATGGAAGCTAACTTTCGGTTTTGAGCCTCGGGGGTTTAAAGAGGGGATTGCGGAATATCTGCAGCGTTAATTTATTTATTTTAATTTTAAAAATATAATTAAAATATTAAGGCTGACACTTGACAGTCTGCACTTCTATTGTATAAAGTTCTCAGAGGTGCTAATGAGAGCTAATATAAAAAACCTACCAACGTTGTTATTCCTGTTGATTGTCACGCTGCTACTGACGGGAGTCGCCCAGGCGGACCAGATCGAGTCGAGCCTGGAATCGCTTTTGATCGAACCACCTCCATCATCAACCAAGCTTCTGGAAGAACTTGTCTCCAAAAGCAGCCCTGATGATCCCAAAATCGGTTATGCCTCTTATTACGCCTCCCGTTTCATTGGTCGACGAACCACCTCCGGGTATCGCTATCATCCGGATAAGATGACCGCTGCCCATCAAAGCCTGCCATTAGGCACTGTGGTAAGGGTGGTTAATCCAGATACCAATCAGGAAGTTCATGTTACGGTCAATGATCGCTGCGCTCCAAAGCGGTTCCCCTTCATCGACCTCTCCCGAGCTGCTGCCAAAAAAATCGGGCTGTGGGGCAAGGGCAAAATCAAGGTGGTCATAATCCCGCTCATTGAAGAGGACCTTGAAGAGCCGGCCTGACAGTTCCTAAATTGATAGAATTCTTCCGCCGCCAGTTAAACATCCCCAACAATTTATTCCTTCATTGCCAAGGTGATGATAAAGGTGGCCCCTTCCCCTGGTTTGCTGTTCAGTTCAATCCGCCCTCCCATATTTTCCACCAGTGTCCTGGTCACAAACAGCCCCAGACCGGTCCCTTCGCCAGGCTTTTTGGTGGTGAAGTACGGTTCGAATATTTTAGCTGCTAATTCCTCTGCTATACCGGGTCCGGTATCGGCAATAACAATGCTTATCTCGCCTTCTCTGGGAGCGGAAGTTTCCACCAACAGTTTGCCGCCCCCTTCTTCCATCGCCTGCAAAGAGTTCATGATGATATTAAGCAGGATCTGCTTGAGAGTATTACTGTCCATTCGTAGCGCATCAAGTTGGTGATCCAGGTTTCGCAGGACAGTCACACCGCGTCGAGCGGCTTCATGATGCAAAAAATTGAGCACAAATTCCACTGCCAGGTTGATATCCGTCTCCTCAGAAACCTCATCCTGTCTGCTAAAGGTCAGCAAGCCGCGCGTCAGCAGCGAAAGTCGCTGCGCCTCAGAGCTGATCCTGTCCACCAACTCGCGTGTATATTCAGGGACACCAGCTTCACGCAGGATCAATTGCGCAGCCGAGATAATCACCGAGAGCGGAGCATTCAGCTCATGAACCACCCCGGCCGAGATTTTGCCCAGCTCAGCCATCTTCTCGTTGTAAGCCAGACGCTTTAGAAGATCTTCACTGATAACGCCGTTGATGTGATTTTCTGGTAATATTTTCATACTAGCTCCGGCACGACGATGTGAACGGGCAGAAGCCGCCTACAAGAGGCGGCTTCAAAAAATAGCCTGAACGGTGATTACTTTGTGACGAATCAGACAGTTCTACATGTTGTAACCTGATTCGGAATGCTGGGTCTGGTCCAGACCCATAATTTCGTCTTCCTTCTCGACCCGCAGTCCAATGGTCTTATCGAGGATGAAAGCAATGATCAGGGTCACGATAAAGGCGTAAGCGCCGGCTGCCACAACCGCAATCAACTGGATCATGAGCTGTTTGGCATTGCCGGCCAGGAGACCGGTAGCGCCCACCGTGGCAAAAACGCCGGTCATTATGGCGCCGAAAGTACCGCCAATACCATGTACACCAAAGGCATCCAGTGAATCATCGTACTTAAGCTTGGCCTTCAGCAGCACTCCACCGTAGCAGACAAGACCTGCAGCAACACCCATCAGCAGGGCCGCTCCCGGCTGAACAAAACCAGCAGCCGGGGTGATAACCACCAGACCGGCCACGACACCCGAGCCAAAGCCAAGCGCACTCGGTTTTCCGGAGTGAATCCACTCGGCGAACATCCATGAGAGACCGGCTGCGGCCGGTGCGATGGTGGTAGTGGCAAAGGCTAAACCGGCCAGGCCACCGGCGGCATCAGAGGTATTCACCCCGACAATAGCCGAACCGGCATTGAATCCGAACCAGCCGAACCAGAGCAGGCCGACCCCCAACATGGTCATAGGCAGGTTGTGGGGAGCCATACGCTCGGTCGGGAAGCCATGGCGCTTACCCAGGAAAGCCAGGAAAGCCAGGGCTGAGATACCGGAGGAGAGATGAACAACCGTGCCGCCGGCAAAATCCAGGGCACCTTTCTTGAAGAGCCAGCCGTCGGTCATCCAGACCCAGTGAGCCAACGGGTCATATACCAGAGTGGTCCAGAGCAGGACAAAGACGCAGTAGGCGGAGAACTTGACGCGCTCAGCCATGGCGCCGGAGATGAGCGCCACGGTAATCATGGCAAACATGGCCTGATACATGGCAAATACCAGCTCGGGAATAGCCCCCGGTTCCTTGGTGTAGTTCTGAAACAGAGCCCAGTCCACCGTGCCGCTGGCAGCGTCCTTCATGATGATCAGACCGTTAAGCATGAACTTGCTGAAGTTGCCTATAAGGCCATGCCCCAGGTCCGGGGCAAAGGCAAGTGAATAACCGATTACTGCCCATTGCACGCCGACGATGCCCATAGCTACAAAAGAATGCATCATGGTGGAAAGGATGTTTTTCTGGCGCACCATGCCGCCATAGAACAGCGCCAGACCAGGAATCATCAGCAGCACCAAAGCCGATGAAACAAGCATCCAAGCGGTATCACCGGTATTCAGAACCGGCTTGACATCCGGTGGGGTAGCCGGAGCTGTCGGAGCCGGAGGAACAACGGCATCAGCCGGTGCAGCGGCCTGCGGGGCAGGCACCGCGGTAGTAACAGCTAGTACCGGTGCGGCCTCCTTCTTCTCTTCTGCCATGGCGCAGACCGGAATCAGACCGATCAGGATGGTGCACATTACAGCTGCAAGATATATTTTGAGTTTCATATTTGTCCTCCAAGGATGTCTATTGTTGTCTGGTACTTTTCTTCCGGGCGCTCAGGGGTAAAAGCAGCCGGTTAAACGGGGCCTATTCAGATACTAAACAGCTTCGTCACCTTTTTCGCCGGTTCTGATCCTGACCGCTTCTTCCAACGGAATGATGAAGATTTTGCCGTCGCCGATCCGGCCGGTTTTAGCGGTTTTCTCGATCGTTTCAACCACCTTGCTGACCATTTCATCGCTGACTACAATTTCAATCTTGTTTTTAGGGATGAAATCGACCACATATTCGGCACCGCGATAAAGTTCGGTATGTCCTTTTTGACGTCCGTACCCCTTTACCTCGCTGACAGTGATACCCTCGATGCCGATCTCATTCAGGGCATCCTTGACTTCATCCAGCTTGAAGGGTTTTATAATTGCCTCGATAAGTTTCATTGTGCAGACCTCCTGGTATGCGTGCTATATATTGACTCCCGGAAAAAGACGGGGATGTCGCCATCCCCGGAATTAAAGGAGGTACAGCCTAGAAAGACAGGTCCAGTTGAGTGGTCAGCGCAGGCTTGCCGCCGGGGAGGGCTTCTCCTTGAGACGGGTTATAGAAGGGGTTGAAGATGACCGCGCCCACAATCAGGGAGACATTCTTGTTGAAGGCCCAGGACGCGCCGACGCTTACCTCGCCATTGGCGTTGTTGCCACTCTGGTAGTCGGAAAGAAAGGTGAGCTTATCCGAGATCTCGCTCATGGTGCGGTCCCAGGATGCCAACACACCGCTGTTGATTTTCTTTGTTGCAGCCGCCGGGGTCATGGTATTGGCAACAAACGATCTCGCTGCACCGTAGTAGCCGCCGACTGAAAAGCGACCCACTACCGGAAAGGTCTTGCCTACCAAGCCGTAAAAGATGTTCTGGCGTGTGGAAATGCCATTGACTTCAGGCTTGTCGTAGGTGCCGAGGTTGTAGGCGCCAACTGCGAAGGCCGGCAGCCCCTTGATGCCGAAGGCATCTTCAGGGGTCCCAAGCTTAGCGTTGAAATAAAATGGGTGATTGTCGAACTGGTTATCAGTTTGCAGGCTGGTCATCAACATGTCGATGCCAACTTCGAGCTTAACGTTCTCAAAAGGAAGTACGCCGGCACTGAGGCCGATGTTGTAAAAGTTGGGGCCTGCATCGCTTTTAGGCGATAAACGCATATAGTTGTCGATATCAACATGCATCTCTTTGAAACCTTTAACATCCACGGCTGGAATCCAGATCTCGGTGGCGGGGGTTGCCATTGCCACACTGCTTGCCAAAGCCACTACCGCACATGCTGTTGTTAGAATCTTTCCAATTTTCATCTTTCCTCTCCTTTTCATCGTTGATTTTGAACGGTGTTGGAATGAAAGCTTCATTGGTTTCATCATGCACGTTCTGTTGAGCAAAATGTTGTTGGCCATAACAACTTAGTTTTTCTAAACTTGATATAGCATGCACTGTGCCAGTTTTAATTATCCTCACTGAATCAGATACTTAAAGCAAAACAGTCTAAATAATCGCTGTTGGGAACGGGATGTTTGCCTATAAAATAAGCATCCAATTGCAGTTTTTTAGACAAATTTTTCCCTGAAAAAGGTCCATTTTTTTGACAAGGGTGAGCGAATTGTTGGTGGCATGACTTGCTGCATAGTAATTATGCACAAAGCTGAAACTGATTTGACTTAATGCACTTTCTTAAATAAGCTGATAAAAATTAAAAACAGGACGAGAAAGGATTATTATGACCATTGTTGCCAAGCTAAGTGATGTCCCTAACTTCGGCAAAAAATTAGTCACGGTTGCCGGACGGGAGATCCTGCTGATCAACATCAAAAGTGCCATCTACGCCTGTGAAAACGAGTGTCCGCACCAGGGGAGCCCTATGGCGGCGGCAATTGTTAAGGAAGGCACCATTTCCTGCCCGCGCCACGGCTATCGTTTCAACCTGATTGACGGGAGCTGCAGGGACTTTCCCGAATACACCCTGAAAATATTTCCGGTTCAGATAGTAGGAGAAGATATCCTGGTAGAACTGGATTAACTTGGTAATGGATCACTTCTTGTTTGGCATATTCCTGGTCTGCACAGCCATGCTTTCATTGACAGCCGCCGGGCACGCCCTATTGCATAAACGCGATTCACGGGCTGCTCTGGGCTGGATGAGCCTCTGCCTGACTCTGCCTCTGCTCGGCCCGTTTCTGTACTGGTGCCTGGGGGTCAACCGCATTTCAAGCCGCGCCCGGCACTGGAGCAATATCGGCCGCAGAATCAGTGGTCTGGAAATCTACCCGATTCTTGAGCAGGAGGTTGTCTCGGCCCAGCTTCCAAAGGAAGCCCGCCATCTGCGTGATTTAACTATTCTGGCGGATCGGGTGGTAAGGACCCGGCTACGGGAAGGCAATCAGATCACAGCTCTGGTCGATGGCGAAGAAGCCTATCCGGCAATGCTGAATGCCATCTGCCGGGCCAGGACCAGCATCAACCTCAGCAGCTATATTTTCGATGCCGATGGCATCGGAGCTGAATTCACGCAAAGACTTCGCGAGGCGGCCGACCGGGGAGTCGAGGTGCGGGTGATTATCGACGCATTGGGGGAAAAATACAGCCGGCTGTCGCCTCGCAAGGTGCTAGACGGCTCGCGGGTGCTGCTCCGGCGCTATCTGCCCTTGCGCCACGGCGCTTACATCAACCTGCGCAACCACCGCAAACTCTTGATTATCGACGGCCGCGAAGCCTACACCGGCGGGATGAACATCCGCAGCCGGCATATGTCGTCACAGGCCCCGGCCGCCGATGCCATCCATGACCTGCATTTTCTTATTCAAGGGCCGGTAGTAAGCGACCTGCAGCGGGCCTTCCTTGAGGACTGGCACTTTGTCACCGGCGAGCGCCTCGACCAGCCGCACTTTTTTCCGGAGATCGCCAATGCCGGCTGGGCCCTGGCCCGCAGCATCAGCGATGGACCGGATAAAGAGTTCCGAAAGCTGGAGCAGATTATCATGGGGGCGCTTTCCTGTGCCGGCAAGACCGTCTGGATCATGACCCCTTACTTTATCCCCGACCGTTCAATGATCTCGGCCCTGATTACGACCGCATTGCGCGGGGTTGACGTACGGATCATACTGCCTGTTAAAAACAACCTGCCGTTTGTCCACTGGGCCTCCAAGGCGCTTTTGGGTGAGCTTATCGCCAATGGTGTCCGGGTTTTTTACCAGCCCCCCCCATTTGTGCACAGTAAACTTTTTATAGTTGATGATATCTGGGCTCTGATCGGCTCCGCCAATCTGGACCCACGCAGCCTGAGGCTTAACTTCGAGCTGAATCTGAGTGTTTTTGATCATGCTTTTGCGATGCTGATGAAACAGCATCTAGAGGCGGCCCTGGCTGATTCCCACGAGGTAACTCTCAATGAGCTAAACCAACGCATTTTGCCGGTAAAGCTCAGAGACAACTTCGCCCGCCTGCTGTCGCCTTACCTTTAATCTTTAAAAGGGCAATCGGAATAACACTGACCCAAAGGGCCTAAAGAGCAACGGAGAGAAGTTTTTCCCCCTAATTTCACTCCGTTGCTCCGTGTGCCAAATGCTTTTCACAGGTTAAGTTCTATAAGAAATCCAGCCGCCATCTCGTCAAAACAAACAATGCAACTATGATTTGTACTGCTGAAAAACAAAAAAGACCAAAAGAGTCTTTTTATCCTATTGACAGCAGCCTGATTGGCTGGTATTAGTTAAGCCATGTAATTTACTTTCAAAAAAAGGAGAGAATCCTATGTGCCTTACAACCCTCGTAACCCAACAAGCCCCTGATTTTACGGCAGAAGCAGTCATGCCGGATAACACCTTCGGAAGTATTACACTTTCAAGCTTCAAGGGCAAATATGTTCTTTTGTTTTTCTACCCGCTGGACTTTACCTTTGTCTGCCCCTCGGAAATCCTGGCCTTTGATAAGAAGGTCAATGAATTCAAAACCAAAAACTGTGAGGTTATCGGGGTTTCGGTCGATTCTAAATACACCCACCTTGCCTGGAAAAACACCCCGGTTGAGAACGGCGGCATCGGCAACATTCAGTATCCGCTGGTTCAGGATTTGAACAAGGAAATCGCCAAGTCCTACGGCATCCTCTTCAACAGCTCCGTAGCGCTACGCGGCCTGTTTTTGATCGATCCCACCGGAAAAGTCCGCCACTGCATCATCAATGACCTTCCGCTGGGCAGAAGCGTGGTTGAAGCTCTTAGAATGGTGGACGCGGTCCAGTTCTCAGACACACACGGCGAGGTCTGCCCGGCCAACTGGCAGGAAGGCGAAGAGGCCATGAAGCCGACTGCCGAAGGGGTTGCCAGCTATCTGACCAAACATGCCAAGAAATAATTTATAGGTATTCCATCCCGAAGCGCGGCTTTATAGTCCGCGCTTTTTTTATTGCCTCAGCAGCACCCCTATCGTAGAGTTGCCGCCATGTTGCCTGTTACATTGGAAAAAATACCGATTCTTTTCGGTCATGATCAACGGACCGGCATCGTCGCAGTGGAACCGGCCGGGCATTTTGTGCGCCTCTTTTTCCGGACACCGCAGGGGGTTCATTTCCACGACGACCCTTTCCGACCTTTTATTCTGGTCAGCGAACCGGGCCTGATAAGCGGTAGCCAGGTACCCTGTTCAGTACGCCGACTGGAGGGGGATGATTTTTTCCGTTACCAGCTTCTGTTTCAATCTTGGAGTGAATGCCTGAAAGCCCGCGATCATTTGGCCTCAAAGAGCGGCTTTACTCCCGGTGCCGCAGAGGCTCCCTATCTTTTTATTTCCGATTTGTCCCACCAGTACCTGCTTGCCACCGGCGCTACGCTCTTCAAGGGGATGGATTTATCCGAACTGGTCACCCTGACATTGGATATTGAGACCTTCTGCGCTGAAGGCTACCAGTTCTCGAATCCCAAACGTCCTGAAGACCGGATTATCTCCATTGCCATAGCTGATTCGCGCGGCGAGGAGATCGTGTTGCGAGGTGATCGCCTAACCGAAAAGGAAATCCTGCTGGCACTGAATGCCATCATCCATCAAAATGATCCGGATGCGATTATCGGTCACAACATATTCTGCTTTGATCTGGATTATATCGGTAAGCGGGCTGAAATGCTGGGAGTGCCACTGACCTGGGGGCGCAACGGTTCCACGCCGCGCATCACCGCCAGCTCACACTGGAATCTGGCCGAAAGATCGTTTGACTATCCCCGCTGGGATATCTACGGCCGCCATGTCATCGACACCTATTTCCTGGTCCAGCATTATGATATCACCCAGCGGGGACTGGAGAGCCACGGACTGAAACAGGTGGCACGCCATTTCGGTGTGGCACCCATTGATCGCGTCTATCTGGATGGCAGTCAGATCAGCCAATATTTCCAGACCGATCCAGAACTGCTGTTCCGCTACAACCTGGATGATGTCAGGGAAACCCAGGCCATCTTCCGCATCCTGGGCAACCCCTGGTTCATGCAGACCCGCATGTTTCCATTTTCCTTTCAGAACTGCCCCCTGCGGGGCAATGCCACCCGCATCAATGCCCTGTTTCTCAGGGAATATCTGCATCGCGGTCATGCTATCCCGGCCCGCACTGCCGAGGCGGCTCCGTTTGAGGGGGGTTATACCGAACTGCTCAAGGAAGGGGTCTGCGGCCCGGTTGTCCATTGCGATGTTGCCTCGCTTTATCCGTCGCTGATGCTCTCCTACCGGTTGAAGCCGGCCCGCGATACTCTGGGGCTGTTCCTGCCGATGCTGGCAGAGTTGCGCCGTTTTAGGCTCGAAGCCAAGCAAGGCGCCCGGGAAAGTAGCGACCCCAACGAGCGCCATTACCTTGAAACGCTCCAACAGGTCTTTAAAATCCTGATCAATTCATTTTTCGGGTATCTGGGCGCCACCCTGCATAATTTCTCGGATCCGGAGACCGCCGCCGAGATAACCAGGCTGGGAAGGGTAACCATCCGAACAATGATGGAAGCGCTGCATCAGGCGGGCGCCGAGCCGATCGAGGTCGATACGGACGGCATTTACTTTCGGCCGCCGCCAGGCTGTGACGATGAAGATGAGCAGAAGCTGTTGGTGGAACAGGTATCCCGGTCTTTACCGGCCGGGATCGAGGTGGAGATGGATGGCCGCTATCGGGCCATGTTTTCATACAAGATAAAAAATTATGCCTTACTTGGATATGACGGAAAAATAATCATTCGGGGAAGCAGCCTGCGGTCGCGAGGACTGGAGCCCTACCTCAGGGAGTTCATGCGAGAGGCGATCAAGCTCTTGCTGACATCCGGCGGCACAGGGATTGAGCAGCTATTCGACCGCTATGTAGCCCGGCTGGCAGCCCGCCAGTTTGATATAAGCTGGGTGGCACGGACAGAAACACTTAACCTGTCGCCGGAAAGGTACCGGGAAAGATTGCGGACAGGCAAATGCAAACCAGCGGCTGTCTTTGAGATCGCTTTAAAGGCAGAACGTCCTTATCGGGCTGGCGATCAGGTGAGTTACTACATCAGCGGTTGTCATAAAGATGCTGTTGCCTACGAAAACTGCCGCCCGCTGCATTCCTATTCCCCAGCGCGCCCGGATGTGAATGTACCCTACTATATTGAAAAATTAAAAAATTTGGAGAAACGCTTTGAGGCGTTTCTGCCTAAGGAGCCGACCCTGTTTGATCTGTAACCTGCCTGAGGTACCCAAGTTACCCTTTGCAAGTACCAGCGCTTTGTGGTAAGAGACTTGAAAAGGTGTATTTAATCACCATTAAAGGAGAGGTTATGAAGACGCCCCTGCTAATTCCCGTACTTCTGCTCACCATCCTGATCGCTTTTCCGTTGGCTGCCCGTGCAGAACAACCGCCGCCGGAAAGGATTGCCGAAAAAATGGCCATCAAGCTTACCCGCGGCTTTACCAATGCCGTCACCTGTATTGCCGAGCTACCTAAACAGAGCATACTGACAGTGCACGAAATGGGTGCCCCAGGCTATGTGATCGGTCCTCTCAAGGGAATTGGCATGACACTTTATCGGGGTTTTATAGGCATGACCGAGGCGATCTTTTTTCTCGTGCCGCAGCCGGGCTATTATGACCCTATGATCCAACCGGCTTATGTATGGCAGGGCTGGGAACCCAAGCGGGAAGCCCCACCCCAGCCGGAGGAAGAAAAAAAATAACTTAAATTCTGTAGATCAAAATTAAAAAGGCGACCCTTTCCAGGATCGCCTTTTTCTGTTATGCAGTCTGCAATCTCTGCCGCAGATATACCTCAAAGTCCTTGCGAAACTCCTTGCGCTTAAGCGCCATATCTACCGTTGCCTTCAGAAATCCCAGTTTATCGCCGCAGTCATGGTGCAACCCTTCAAAGAGGCAGCCGTAGACCTTCTCCTGCTTGGAGAGTTTCAGTATCGCATCGGTCAGTTGTATTTCCCCCCCCTTGCCAGGCTCCTGCTGTTCGAGTATCCCGAAAATCCGCGGTGTAAGCACATAACGGCCGATGATGGCCATGTCCGAGGGCGCCTCCTCACGTTTCGGTTTTTCAACCATGTCCAGCACATCGTAGACCCGTTCCGTAACCTGATTGGCCCGCACGCAACCATAGGAGGAAATATTCTCCATCGGCACTTTTTCCAGTGCTAAAACAGAGCTATTGTAGGTTTCAAAGGTATCCAGGAGTTGCCGCAGACAAGGGCGTTCACTATCGATGATGTCATCCCCCAGCAATACGGCAAAGGGTTCATTACCCACAAAATCCTTGGCGCACAAGATTGCATGCCCCAGACCGAGCGCCTTTTTCTGGCGCACATAAAAGATATCCAGCAGATCAGCGATTTCCCTTATCGCCTGCAGGCTCTTGTTTTTCCCTTTTTCCTGCAGGTGCGTTTCCAGCTCAACCGAATTATCGAAATGATCCTCGATGGCCCGCTTTCCGCGCCCGGTAACGAACAGGATCTGCTCAATACCGGAGGCCACTGCCTCCTCCACCACATACTGCACCAGCGGCTTATCGATCAGCGGCAGCATTTCTTTGGGAGAGGATTTGGTCGCCGGAAGAAAGCGGGTCCCCATACCTGCGACGGGGAAGATGGCTTTTTTAACCTTCATGAATGTACCTCGAATGAAATTTTGATCAACATTGACAGCAAGCAAGAGGGGGAGAATTATCTACGAATCTCTGCCACTACCTGAGGTACTACATCATCACGCCCCATGGCCATGATATGGATACCATCGCAGATCGTACGACACGCCTCGGCTATCTCGATCGCGATTTTTATTCCTTCGGCGGCTGGATCGGTTGAGGTTTTTAAACGTTCAATTATGGTTTGCGGCACTTTTAGGCCAGGGATGTTGCGACTGATAAATTCAGCCATCTTTGCTGATTTCAAAACAAGAATACCAGCAATTACCTTTACTTCAAGCGGATGCACCTTTTCGCAGAAAAAACCCAACATCTGCGGGCTGAACACCGCCTGGGTCTGAAAAAAACGTGAACCGGCGCTGACTTTTTTGGAAAGCTTGGGAAGCGTGACGTCGAATGGTTCCGCTTCGGGGGCGGCGGCAGCACCGGCAAAAAACCGGGCCGAACCGCTTAAAGCCGCGCCGTTCATATCCTGTCCGTTGTTCATGGCGCTGATTGTTTGCAGCAACAATACTGAGTCCAGATCAAAGACCGAGCGCCCCTGGCTGTGATCGCCGCAACCGATAGCATCACCGGTTAAGGCCAGAATGTTGATGATTCCCATGGCGGCGGCAGCCAGCAGATCGCTTTGCAGCGCCAGACGATTGCGGTCGCGGCAGGTGAGCTGCATGATCGGCTCGATGCCCTCCCGAACCAGCAGGCCGGCCGCCAAAAGCGGAGTCATGCGCAGATTTGCCCCTTGATTGTCGGTGATATTAATAACATCCACAAAGGGTGCCAGAAAAGAAGCTGAACGTAACAGACCGGAGGTGTCACAGCCACGGGGCGGGGCCAGTTCGGTAGTAACGATAAATTCATTGGCCGCCAGTTTTCTGGCTAAAATAGAGGGCATGTCATTTCTCTAGGATAAGGCTGTTGGGATGGCGTTTGTGGGCAAAGTCGCGGGCCGGAGTGATTTCATCCAGCTGTTGGGACCGTTGTTGATGCTCAAGTCGTTCGTAGATCGTAACCCAGGCGCAGCGCCTGCTTTCGTCAACTTCGCAGTTACCGTTTTGCATGCCGCCACAGGGGCCATTTAAAAGGCCTTTCGCGCAGACCGTTACCGGGCAGACTCCGCCGGTATCGTTCAAACGACAGTCCCCGCACAGGGAGCAACGCTGTTCAAATTGTCCAAAGCGGCGGATGTTGCCCAGGAACTTTGAATCGGTACCGGCCACGACTTTCTTTTCCGAAGCCTCGGCCACCGCTTGGATTCCGGCCCCACAGGAAAGCACCAGCAGGAAGTCGGCCTCTTGGACCTGTTCGCGGCGCGAGCGCAGGTCACGACCGGTGCGCAGCATGTGACAGGTCTCATCAATCACGATGGTGCCGGTAACGTCAAGCCCATGAGTAGTCAATTCCTCCTGCAGCCGGAACACCTCTTCCTCGCCACCAGACTTGCAGACTGTGGCGCATTTGGCGCAACCGATAATGAAGACCCGGCTGCCCTCCTGCAGGGCCGCCAGAATCTGATCAAGCGGTTTTTGGGTCGAAACTATCATCTGGAAACGTAACCAGCCGAGCGGCGGGCCGATTCGAGCGTATTAAAAAGCAGCATGGTGATGGTCATCGGCCCGACACCGCCAGGCACCGGGGTAATGGCTGCGGCGCGTTCGCTGGCTGCGGCAAAATCGACATCACCAACCAGTTTTTTCTCACCCACCCGGTTAACCCCGACATCGATCACGACTGCGCCTTCCTTGATCCAGTCACCTTTGACCATCTCCGGCCTGCCGACAGCGGCGATTACCACATCTGCCCGGCGTACAACCGCGGGCAAATCACGCGTCCTGGAGTGGCAAACGGTAACCGTGGCATGCTGAGCCAGACACATCATGGCGACCGGTTTTCCGACGATATTGGAACGACCGATCACCACCACCTCCTTGCCGGCCAGTTCAACACCTTCCTCCTTGAGCATCAGCATCACTCCGTAAGGGGTACAGGGCTGGAAAAGCGGTTTGCCGACCGAGAGGCGCCCGACATTATAGGGATGGAAGCCATCGGCGTCTTTTTTGGGGGAGATCGCCTCCAGCACCTTATCGGTATCAATCTGGGGCGGCAGCGGCAGTTGCACCAAAATGCCATGGATTTTGGGATCATTATTGAGCTTTTCAACCAGCCTCAGCAGGTCGGCCTCGCTCGTTTCAACCGGCAACTTATATTCATCAGAGAAAATCCCTGCCTCGTGACAAGCCTTCTCCTTCATGCTGACATAGACGCGGCTGGCCGGATCGTCCCCCACCAGCACCACAGCCAGACCGGGTGTAATCCCCTTCTGCTTCAACTCTTGAACCCCGGCTGTAATCTCAGCCCGGATCTTTGCTGCGATTGCCTTGCCATCGATAATTTTGGCCATAGATAAGTCTCCTATTAAATTAATCAGGACATAATACTGGCTTGTACTCTGTTTTGTAAAGATAGTTTAGAAGTTGGGGCCTGTCAAAGGTGGAACGTTACAGAACACCCGGCAAGCTGGAAGTATTTATCGATAACTGCTCAGCGCGGTTTATTGAAAAAGATGTCGGCAGCAGATAAACGAACGCCCTTCTCAAGTTTCCAAAAGAAGGGCGTTTATTTTGTTCTTTCACGACTAATGCAAGTCAGACCCTGACTGCAGGGATTTAACCGGCGCAGCATCCTCCACCGGCGCATCCGGCCGGTTTGGGGGCCTCGGTCTTGGGACAATAACCTTCTGAAAACCAGCCACTACCCTTGAGAGTGAAAGCAGTAGAGGAAATCATTTTTTGGACTGCACCACCACATTCTGGACATTCGCTGGCCGGCTGATCGGAAAATTTCTGGCGCAGCTCGAACTGGTGATCGCAAGCTTGGCATAGGTACTCATAAACTGGCATGACGACTAAACCTCCTAAACTAATGTTCCGCTTAATATAATGTTTATCAGTGAGCATTGTCAATGGTGATGGTTAAAAATAAAAATTGGTAATTTATAATTGTTTTTTTTATTTAGAATTCTTTAACTTTAATTAAAGTGGCTAGCCTTATGCACACTTAATAATTTATTCACATGAAATAATTTAAATTGCATAAAATTAAGTTGTCAAAAATCAGCTCCAGGCCTTGCCTGGAGCTGATCGGCAGCAAGGCCTGGCCGTTCACTTTATGAGCTAAAACGATAGTGTTCCGGCGTAAACGAGGTCACGATCTTCCGTCTTTTCACAAGTACGGAAAACTTGTTTGATGCAATTGCAGCAAACAGCCTCATATAACCAACAAACAGACAGGAGGTGGTGAAAGTAGGGTAAGGGTTGTCTATGTGGCCCAGTATTAAGCATAGAATGCATTTAAATGTTTTGGAAAGGAGGTTAATTTGATGGGCAAATGGATTCTTCACATGCTCGCATGCATTCCGCTCCTGGCGGCATCAACAGCTTGGTCTGCGGAAGTTCATGGTCGAAGCTCCACCCAATTCCTGTGGTTCAACGACATTTTCACTGAAAAGAAGCAGGCTGAGTTTGCCGAGTACCTCAATTTGTCAATTACTAACATTGACAAGGCCGGCAAACTTACACTTCAGGGATATGGTCGTGCTACCCAGGATGTCCGCAATGGTGATGGCCTGAATGGCAGGCTCTACTACCTTTTCGCCGATTACCGTGATCTGTATGACAAGGTAGATCTGCGTTTTGGACGGCAATTTATCAATTATGCCGCCGGTAGCGCCCTGGTTGATGGGGGTCAGATCGAACTTAAGAAAATCGGCCCGGTAGGCTTCTCCGTAATGGGGGGGCGCAATGTGTTTTTTGATCTGAACGGCGAGGCCACCCGGTCTCACGATTTTGTTTTTGGTGCCGCTGCCTACCTGGCAGGTTTCCAAAAAACAGACGCCGAACTCAGCTACTTCATGAAGTTCGACAAAGACGGCATTGCCCGCGATCAATTAGGTGCATCGTTCAAGCAATACCTCTTTAATTCGGTCAAGGTTTATGCCAATACCCGCTTTGACATGCCGAGCGAGACATTCAGCGAGGTTCTCGCCGGCGTCAAGTACTTCCCCACCGCAGACCTGGTCTTCACCGGTGAATGGTACCAGAGCTATCCAACCTTCGACTCCACCTCGATTTACTCGGTTTTTGCCGTGGATCGATACCAGGAAGGCGTTTTCAGGGCTGACTACACTATCAATGAGATGTTCTCTCTCAATGCCGGCTACAGCAAGCAGGATTATGGCGAAGGTGCCGATGCCGATGTATTTGAAATAGGGTGTCGCATTCGTCCGATTCAGCATGTTCAATTGAATTTGAACTACGATCGCCGCAGCGGTTATGGCGGCAAACTCAACGGCGGCATTGCCGAAGTTGTTTATGAACCGATCAAGCCGCTGGAGTTGGCTGCCGGTATCCACTTCGACGTCTATGAGCGCGATCGGGTAACCGGTGAGGAAACAGCCCGTAAATACTGGGGCGGCGCAAAATATAAGTTAACTCAGAATATGTCCGCCTCCGTGCGGATTGAAGACGACGTCAATGCTCATTTCAAGAGCGACTGGCAAGGTCGCGCCGCCTTCAACTATGATTTTTAGAAAGGGGGAACATCAGTGAAAAAGTTTTTCTTAATCGCTGCGCTTATGGGATGCGCCCTGGTGTATCTCCAGCAGCAATCATATGCTGAAAAGATGGCGCATAAAGAATACGCCAAAATGGAAATCAAGGAGTGCAATGCCTGCCACAAAGGCGAAGGCATAGCCCCCAATCACGATGCCGATTTCGTGCGCGGCCACCGTGTACTGGCCAGCAAGGCCGGCAACAACTGCAAAGAGTGCCATATGCAAAAATGGTGTCTTGATTGCCACCAAGGCGGCGGATCCGGTGATGACTTAGGTGTTGAAAACTTCAGGCGCGATTACAAGCCGAAGAGCCATCGCAGCGACTTTATCAGCCTCCACCCGATCAAGGCCCAGGACAACCCGCAGCAGTGTTACCGCTGTCATGATGCAAAAGCATTTTGCAATTCCTGCCACAGCAGATTCCCGGCAGGTAAGCTGCGGATCAAGTCGCACCTCATGCTGGGTCCGGACCACCAGAGATATTCGTTTGCTATCGGTGAACATTCCATTGAAGCACGCAGAAATCTGCAGTCGTGCCAAGCCTGCCATCCCGAGGGCGACGTCTGCATTCAGTGCCATAGCAGCGGCAAGGTGCGGCCTCATCCGCGGAGCTGGAAGGCCGGCAATTTCAAAGACAGATCCAATGGCAAAGTCTGCCAGAAATGCCATCTGCCAGGGACATTTTAATGTTTTTACCTAACAAAGGAGGAAAGTTATGAGTATCAAGAAGTTTAGTATGATGCTGTTAACCACACTGTCACTGGCCGCATTGTTGAATGGCTGCGGCTCGTCCAGTAAAGAAGGAAGCGCAACTACCGCTGAACTGGATGCGGTAGCCAAGGTCGACGAAGTCACTTGCGCCCAGTGCCATGGCTCGTCTTACAACCCACAAAGTGGGCAGCCGATCTATGCCGCGTATGCTCAGTCCAAACATTTTAGGAACAGCGTAGCTGTGGTTGGCTGCCAAGACTGCCATGGAGGCGGTGCCGAGCATAATGGTGTTGGCCCGATGCCGTACCCGAACCCTGATGCAGCCGGCAAATGCTGGGGCTGCCACAAGCCGGCATTTCTTGGTACGTATGAACCTAATGGCGTGGCTACCACCATTGAAAAAGCTCACTTCACAAACGTGACCAGCTTCCGCACCCTGTACCTTACCGCTGCCGACAAAAACACCTGCACCGGCTGTCATGAGCCTCATAACCCAGGCTCAGGTTTCGGTGCTTCCGAGCGCAAAGCCTGGGCTGAGTCTGGCCACGGCGACCTCGCTAGCGCTGCCTGGGTGCCAAGCGCCTCTCACAAGTGGCGTGCTTCCGGCGGCAGCGAAGACTTTTCGCAGGCTATTCCGGCCAGTGACTGTTTACGCTGTCATACCGCCGACGGTTTCGTTCAGTTCGCCACCGGCAGTAAACCATTCACCAGCATTGCTAATCTCGCAGGCGATACTAAAGTCAACTCCCCGCTTAACTGTACTGCCTGCCATAACAACGACAGTTTCTCAGTTCGTGGAGTAAGCGCTGTTTCGACTGCTTATAACGCCACTGGCAACGACAGTGGTACCAAATTGACCGTCGCCCAGAGTCGCATAGCGGCCAAATTCCCGAATGTTGGCCAGTCCAACATATGTATTTCCTGCCACAGCGGCAGGGTTTCCGGCCCCAACCTCACTGCAATGTTTGCAACCGGCACTTGGGATCTCTCCAAAACCTCATTCGTAAATAGTCATTACATGGCAGCGGCCGGCACCATGTATATGGAAGTAGGCTTCAAAAACTTCACCTCCCTGAACGCTCCGGCTGCCAGCAACAACGAAGGCACCGCGTTCACCAGCAGCAAAACCTACAACCAGACGCTTTCAGCGATAAACACCACCACACCTGATGGAGTCGTTGGTGGACAGAACAGTGCACACCGCAGGCTTGGCACTCCTCTTCTCGCGGGTAGCGAAGGTTACCTCCCCGCCAACGGAAGCGGTATTTCCACCAACGGGCCATGCGTCACCTGCCATATGAAGGCATTTAATCCCGTCGCAGGCAACGGTTTCACGCCTCCTGCCGCTGGACGCCCGGCGAACGGCCACAGCCTGCAGATCGACGAAGCCACTGCACAGGAGCTCTGTCTGCAATGTCATGCCGACGCGCCCCATCTTAACGGCGGCGATGGTGCAGGCAAGGGTCTGTACACCACTATGAAAAACATCACTGACATGCAAGCAGCAATGATAGAACCACAAAAGACAGCGTTCCAGAATGGTCTGACCCTGACCAAGCAGATACTACTGATCAAGTACAAGATCAGTTATGATGGTTCCAGCTACCCCTATTTCTACGACGAGAACCTGCCGCTGAAGAACGGTAAAAAGCAAGCAGTTACCGACTGGACCCGTAAAACAGTTGCCGGCGTTACTGATGCGGCGGTTATTGCTTTAGCCAACGCCAATATAACGGTTATCCCGGCCGGGGGACTTACCCAGCTACAGGCTTACAGGCTGATGGGCGCCTGCTACAACCTTAATGTCCTGGCCCGCGATCCCGGTGCGTTCCTCCATGCCCGCACCTATAGCCAGCGGTTGGTATATGACACCGTCGATTACCTGGACAATAACAAGATGGATTTCACGTCTCTTACCACTGCAAGGGCCCTTACCACAGCAGCAGTATCAGGTTTGGTCGGTGTCTATTCAGGGTATGATGTGAACGTCCTGAACCCAACACCGGGTGTTGGCTTAGGCGGCGCAGGTCTTGCCACCGAATCCATGGCATGGTTGGCAGGAACGCATTACACTGATACTAAAGGTGTAGTGGCAATTCCGCTGAAACTTCGTCCGTAACCTGAAATACAGTAACGTTTTAATCTAATGCAGAACCTGCCCCGCCTCGCAAGAGGCGGGGCTTTTTTAGCAGTTCGGAAAAAGTGAGTCTGATAAGATTTGAACTATTGTTGCAGTATTATGTTTGTTAGAGGATTCTAGAACAGATGAACACACCACCTAATAAAATCCGCACATTGACTGCCTTTATCGGGTTATCCATTCTGGTGCATCTGCTAGTACTGTTTTCGCTGGGAAGGTTCGGGAACTATAGTTTTGCCGCTCCAGTTAACCCGCTTCAGGCCGTAATGGTTGATCTGATGAAGCCAAGTGCTGACGCTTCGCCAGTCACTAACTCTGACGACCACGAATACGACCACACAGATAAAGTTACGAAAGCTGAAAAAGTCGATGACGGGAATAATGCCCCGCTACAGAGAGAGGAGATTAGCACACCTCCGCCAGTAATGGTGAAGAGCCAGGTTGAAGCGGAGCCTGTTAAGCCCGCAGTAATCGAAAAGGAAAAGGCTGTTGTTTTTACACCGAGCAGTGAACCGACAAAAGATTCTCCACCCACTCCCTCACAGCAGGCTGCGCTTGCAACTGTGATTACCCCTCCGATTAGAACCGCCGGCGAGTTTCTGACAACCAAAAGTGAAAAACTCTCCTATCTGGTCAGCCTGCTCGGTATTCCTGTAGGAAGCGCCGAACTGGAGGCGAAAAACGAAAACGAGGAGGTGCGGATCACACTCAGAGTAAAATCAAATGCTGCTTTGGCAAGCATCTACCCGGTAAATGACTTTTTTGAAACACGTCATATTGCCGGAAATTTTGTTATCACCAAGATAAGCAAGCAGGAGGGCGACAGTAGGAGTGATATCGGGTTCACCCTCTTCTTGCGAGATAAGCGCGTATTCTGGTTCGACCGCATCCGCAACCGGTACTCCAATGAGAAAATCCCCAACAGTGAGGTATTGGATGCCCTGTCAGGATTCTTCTCGCTCAGAAACAAAGCGCTGCAGATCGGCCAAACTGAAACACTCCATATTTATGACGGAGACAACTATGCTCCTTTACCGATCGAAATAGTGCGACGTGAGATGATCCGGCTCCCCAACTTGCGCAAAATTGATACTCTTGTTATCCGTCCGGTTAAAAAAAATAATGGGAATTCAAAGAACACAAGCAACCTGCTGATCTGGCTCACCAACGATGAAAATAAAGTACCAGTAAAAGTTGAGACATCCCTCCCCGTTGGCAGGGTGACAGCGGAACTGATCTCGGCCGAGTCCGAACCCTAGCCGTTGTCTCACCCTGCGCTTAAATAATTCTTAATTTCATGTCGCCTCGCTTCGCCAACCTGCCTATTGATTTTGATCAAGCCCCGCCAGCACCACGTCTTTTGACGGAACCCTTGCTATATCCGACTGACAAAAAATCCAATTTATCTTCCTTCAAAAATTAAAAGGTTTATTTAGGAGTCAATCTAGTCATCCACCCGCGCTTGATAAAAAGCTGCTTGATTAGCTGTATTCCTGAGGTTTTTTCTTTTTTTCGGAGTTAATTAAGCTGCTATAGCCGTTTTTAATAAAATTAATTAATAAGAAAATTTACATAAGTAATTATAATTTATAAATATTTTAATTTTAATGAGGATGGCAAGTGTTCTGCACCTTCTTACAGCATGTATAGGTGCCCTGAAAATAAAAAGTGCGGCAATAAAACCGCAAAACCCAGGCTTAGCTGGCCTGTGTGGATTATATTAAGCACAAGCTGCCCAGCTTTCCTAGGTAGCCGGGGGAGACCATATTACGCCATTTCACGAGTAGGGAAAACTTGTTTGATGCAATTACTGCAAACAGTGCACCTCTCATATTGCCCGACAGATAGACAGGAGGTGGTGAAATTAGGATAAGTGGTTTGTCTATGGGCACATAGGTACGAAGCATAGATGTACTTAAATGTTTTAGAAAGGAGGTTAATTTGATGGGAATAAAATGGATTCTTCGCACACTCGCCTGCATCCCGCTCCTGACGACCACAACAGCCTGGTCGGCGGAAGTGCATGGCAGAAGCTCCACCCAGTTCCAGTGGTACAACGACATCTTCACCGAAAAAAAAGTAGCTGAATTCGGCGAATACCTTAACCTGTCAATCACCAAGATCGACAAGGATGAGAAATTCACCATTCAGGGGTACGGACGAGCCACCCAGGATGTCCGTAACGGTGAGGGACTGAATGGCAGGCTCTATTATCTGTATGCAGACTATCGTGACCTGTACGACAAGGTCGATCTTCGTTTTGGACGGCAGTTTATCAACTATGCCGCCGGCAGCGCCCTGGTCGACGGCGGCCAGATCGAGCTTAAAAAGGTAGGGCCGGTGGCCTTCTCAGTGATGGGTGGCCGCAACGTATTTTTTGACCTGAATGGCGAAGCAACACGGGCCCACGACTTCGTATTCGGTGCCGCAGCGTACCTTATGGGGTTCCAGAAGACTGACGCGGAACTCAGTTATTTCATGAAATTTGACAAAGACGGCATTGCCCGGGATCAACTGGGCGCGTCCTTCAAGCAGTACCTGTTCAATTCGGTAAAGGTATATGGCAACACCCGCTACGACATGCCGAGTGAGACTTTCAGCGAGGTCTTGGCAGGCGTCAAGTATTTCCCCACCGCCGACCTAGTATTCACCGGTGAGTGGTACCAGAGCTACCCCATCTTCGATTCTACCTCGATCTACTCGGTTTTTGCCGTCAATCGCTATCAGGAAGGCGTATTCCGCGCCGACTACACCCTCAACGACAAGATCTCGATTAATGCCGGGTACAGCAAACAGGATTACGGTGAAGGCGCCGACGCCGATGTGTTCGAGGTCGGTTGCCGCATTCGTCCGGTCGAGCATATCCAGTTAAACCTTAATTACGATCGCCGCAGCGGCTATGGCGGCAAGCTCAACGGCGGCATTGCCGAGATCACCTACGAGCCGATCAAGCCGCTGGAGCTGGCTACCGGCATACACTTCGACGTGTACGAGCGTGACCGTGTAACCGGCGAGGAAACAGCCCGTAAATACTGGGCCGGGGCCAAGTACAAACTGACACAGAACATGTCCGCCTCCGTGCGGATTGAAGACGACGTCAATGCCCGCTTCAAGAGCGACTGGCAGGGGCGTGCAGTCTTCAACTATGACTTTTAGAAAGGGGGAACATCAATGAAAAAATTATTTTTCATAGTTGCGCTTCTGGGATGCGCCCTCGTGTATCTCCAGCAGCAATCGTACGCAGACAAGATAGCGCATAAAGAGTATGCAAAAATGGAGATCAAGGAGTGCAATGCCTGCCATAAGGGCGAAGGTATAGCACCCAACCACGATACTGACTTTATACGCGGCCATCGTGTTCTAGCCAGCAAGGCCGGCAACAACTGCAAACAGTGCCATGAACAGAAATGGTGCCTGGATTGTCATCAGGGAGGCGGTACGGGTGATGATCTTGCGAGGGAAAACTTCGGGCGTGATTACAAGCCCAAGAGCCACCGCAGCGACTTCATCAGCCTACACCCGCTCAAGGCCCAGGACAACCCGCAACAGTGCTACCGCTGTCATGATGCAAAAGCGTTTTGCAACTCGTGTCACAGCAGATTTCCCAAAGGCTCATTGAGAATCAAGTCTCATTTGATGCTGGGGGAAAGCCATCAAACTACGAGCTGGGCAATCGGTGAGCATTCCACCGAAGCACGCAGGAATCTGCAATCCTGCCAAACCTGCCATCCCGAAGGTGATGTCTGCATCAAGTGCCACAGCAGCGGCAAAACCAGGCCCCATCCGAGAGGCTGGAAGGCTGGTAATTTAAAAGACAGAAGCAATGGAAAAGTTTGCCAGAAGTGTCATCTGCCGGGAACATATTGATTTTAATACCATAACCAAGGAGGAAAACTATGCGTATCAAGAAGTTTAGTATGATGTTATTAAGCGCGATATCACTGGCTGCATTGTTGAACGGCTGCGGCTCGTCCAGTAAAGAAGGAAGCACCAATGCCGCGCTGGATGCGGTGCCCAAGGTTAATGAACAACTGTGTATCGGATGCCACAGTTCCTGGGTTGAGAAAAACAATCCTACAGAAAATATTGTCGCTGCATATACCGCATCCAAGCACTTTGCTGTTGGTAAAGGCTGCCAGGATTGCCATGGTGGCGGAGCAGAACACAACGGCGTTGGTCCAATCCCCTATCCAAACCCTGACACTGGCGGTAAATGCTATGCCTGTCACAAGCCTTACCTGAATGCCGCCCATGTATACACTGGCACTCTCCCATTACCAGGAAAAACCCCTGCAGCAGGACAACAGGCGGCTCAATACATTTCAACGTACAACAATCCTGGTTCCCAGTGTACCATTTGCCATGCCCCACATCGGTCAATCTTGCCCCAAAACGCACAGTGGGCCGAATCGGGACACGGCACTTTGGTAGTTGCAGCCAAAGATGGTACTGGATTTACGCATTACGATTTCAAACAGGCTGACAGAGCCGGTGCCGCTGGAGACACGATCTCTAACAGCTTCAGCAATGATTGTGTCCGTTGTCACACATCTACCGGCTATCTTAATTATGTTAACAATGGCGGTGACATCCATGCATTCGGCAATGCTACAGACACCATGCGGGAAGTTCTCCAGTGCAATGTCTGTCATGTAGATAACGGGTTTAAGCGTCTCCGTCAGGTGGGTGCGTTTACTGGCGACAAGATTTACTATAACGACAACACAAAAAACATTGGCCTCCATACCACCATCCAGTTCCCGGATAAAGGCGCTTCCAACATCTGCATTAACTGCCATGCCGGTCGCCAGATTGGTGACAATTTAAAGAAATATCCGGCAGCATTCTTCAATTCAACCACCTTGACCCAAGGTGGCCCTCACCATGCTCCAACCGTTGCAATGATTCTTGGCGCCACTTTGACTAATGGCAGGGGAACCGGATTTGAGTTTTACTCCAGCTATAAGTACCAAAATCTTTCCTACTATCAGCATGATTTGATCGGCACTTCTAGCGCCGAAGCCCCGACCGGAACTAGCGGACCATGCGCCGGTTGCCATTTCAACGCCTCTGGATTTGGCACGAAAGACCATACTTTGGTTGCAGCGCCCACAACAGTTGGCGTAACTCCTCCAGTCTGCGCGAAATGCCATACCGCTGCCTTTGGCGGAATGGATCTTACAAGTTACACTACTCAAAAGAACAATTTCCTCGCTGCACGCAAGGCGCTCAAGATGCTGGTGTACAGTTCCAGCTACGGTAAAACCGGAATCAAGGCAGCCAGAGGCGCAGTACCGACAAAATCAAAGCTTACCTGGAATACAGCTGGACCCAAGAAGGCAGATGCGCGCAATGGTCTCTTCATGTACGGCGCCACCTTCAACGCCATCCTGTTCTACGAAACCAGCAGTGCCTTTGTACACAACAATAACTACTCCAAATTGTTGATCAAAGATTCCATTGACTGGGTTTATGGGACTACCCGATCAGCGGCAAACGTCAAGGCTGCTATCTGTGAACTTGATACCACAAACGGCAGAAAGGCGCCTGATTACGACGCTACGACGAATCCGGAAACGTGGACCGCTACGACGGACAGCGCTGCTGCGCTTGGTTTTCTTGGAATCGCTCCAACTACATGCCCATAACAGGTCGTAGTTAAGAAAACTGAAATGTAATCATCACTGTACTGCAAAAAAGGCCTCGGGGGCGACTCCGGGGCCTTTTAAAGTGGTGCGCTTACTACTAGAATTCATCAGATACATGTTGAGTAATTATATCAAAACTTCTGATGAACCCCGGACCAGATGAACACACAACCTTCCAAAATCCGAACATTGACTACCTTTATTGGATTATCCGTTTTGGTGCATCTGCTTGTATTGTTTTCGCTGGGAAGGTTCGGGAATTACAGTTTTGCTGCGCCGGTCTACCCGCTACAGGCCGTAACGGTTGAATTGACAAAGCCAAGTGATGTCACTGCGCCGGTTATGGACTCTGACGACCAGGAGACCAGCCATACAGACAACGTTGAGGAAGATGTAAACGAAGATGAAAATTATGCCCCGGTACCGGGAGAGGAGATTAGCACTCCTCCGGCAATGTTGGAGAAAAGCCCGGTCGAAACGAAGACTGTTGAGCCCGCTGGAATCGGCAAGGAAAAGACTGCTGTTCTTGCCCTGAGCAATGAACCGACAAAAGATCCGCTACCTACTGCTTCAAGGCCCGCAGCGTTTGCACCAGCGATCACCCCCCCGTTGAGAACAGCCGGTGAGTTTCTGACAACAAAAAGTGAAAAACTCTCCTATCTGATCAGCCTGCTGGGCGTCCCAGTGGGAAGCGCCGAACTGGTAGCAAAGAATGAAAACGGGGAGTTTCGGATTACCCTGAGAACCAGGTCAAATAGCGCCCTGTCAAGCGTCTATCCGGTCAATGACATCATAGAGACCAGACATATAGCAGGTAACTTCATCATTACCAAAGTCAGGCAGCAGGAGGGCGCTTTCAGAAGCGACATCGGATTTACTATCTTCCTGCGGGACAAGCGCGTGTTCTGGATCGACCGCATCCGGAATCGATACTCGAAGGAGACGATCCCAAACAGTGAAGTGCTCGATACCCTGTCATCATTCTATTACCTAAGGAACCGGCCGTTGCAGACCGGCAAAACTGAAACACTGCATATTTATGACGGCGATACCTATGCGCCTGTACCAATTGAAATATTGCGCCAGGAGGAGATCCGGCTTCGCAATTTTAAGAAAGTGGATACCCTGCTGTTACGTCATGTCCAACAGAAAGGCGTTATTTTCAGGAGAACAGGAGATATGCTGATCTGGCTCACCAACGATGAAAACAAGGTGCCGGTGAAGGTGGAAACCACCACCCCGTTGGGAAAAGTGACCGCAGAACTGGTATCGACTGAAACACAGAAACAGTAGCAAAGACTTAGATTCAAAAGCTCGTCGCATTTCAACAATACCACGAACACCCCTCCGCTCACCTCCATCTTTCTAAAAGTGATCTTAAAAGCAATTAGCACTATAGCTTCATAAAACTTCCCGCCTCAATTGACGAATCCCAACTCTGTGGTATTAACATACCATCACTTCTATTAGTACAGATTAATAAAGTTAGAAGAGAAAAGTTAGAAGGAAAGTTACGACTTACTTCTAATTTCTCTCTTAGCCTTAAGTATTAAATCAAAAGTCTTTACAACTATTGTCACTACTTTTATCCCGGCTTTAACTAGCGTTCCTCAAACCTGCTGAAAGGAGGTTCCTGATGGCATTTAAAAGAATTGTCTGCCTTTTGGCCGGCGGTGTGATGCTCTTCGCATCGACTTCGGCCTGGTCTGCAGATGTCCATGGCAGAAGCTCTACCCAGTTTTTATGGTTCAACAACTACTTTACGGAAAGAAAACAAGCCGAGCTAGCCGAATACCTAAACCTCTCAATAACCAATATAGACAAGGATGGAAAGCTATCGTTTCAGGGTTACGGTCGGGTGACCCAGGATGTCCGCAATGGCGAGTCCATAAACGGAAGGCTCTACTACATGTACGGCGAATACCGGGGGCTTTATGACCGACTCGATATCAGGCTGGGACGTCAATTTGTGAATTATGCCGCCGGTACGGCCTTGATCGACGGCGGCCAGATCGATATCAGCAACATCGGTCCGATCGCATTTTCGGTTATGGGCGGCCGCAATGTAGTCTTCAGCCTGGACGGCGAGAGCGGCCATGAAGGCGACTATGCCTATGGCGTGGCAACCTACCTGAAAGGGGTGAAGAACACCGACCTGGAGGTATCCTGGTTCCGAAAGCTCGACCAGGGCGATGTGGCCCGCGATATCCTGGGCGGATCCTTTAGACAGTTCCTTTTCAGCAATATTAAACTGTACGCCAATGCCCGATATGACCTGACCAGCGAGGTATTCAACGAGGTGCTGGCTGGTGTGAAGTACTTCCCGACTGCCAACCTGATCCTGACCGGTGAATGGTACCAGAGCTACCCGACCTTTGACACCACCTCGATCTATTCGGTCTTTGCAGTCAACCGCTACCAGGAAGGGGTTTTACGCGCCGACTACACCATCAACGACGTGATCGCGGTTAATGGTGGTTACAGTATCCAGGATTACGGCGAAGGTGCCGATGCCAATGTCTACGAGGTTGGTGTCCGCATCAAGCCGGTTCACCCGGTCACCCTTCTGCTCAACTACGATCAGCGCCATGGCTACGGCGGAGATCTGAACGGCGGCACTGCAGAGATCATCTTCGAGCCAACCAAGAAGATTGAGCTGGCCGGTGGTATCCAGTATGACGTCATCAAACGCGATAGCATGACCGGTGAAGACTATGCTCGCAAATATTGGCTGGGCGGAAAGTACAAAATAACCGATAAAATGTCGGCAGCAATCAGGATTGAAGACGACGTTAACCTCAGTTTCAAGGAAGACTGGCAGGGTCGTGTCGTCTTCAACTACGACTTTTAGAAAGGGGGGACATCAGTGAAAAAGATATTTTTCATAGTTGCGCTTCTGGGATGCGCCTTGGTGTATCTCCAGCAGCAAGCGAACGCAGAGAAAAAGACATCACACGCAGAATACGCCACGATGGAGATCAAGGAGTGCAACTCCTGCCATAAGGGCGAAGGAGTAGCTCTTAACCACGATACCGATTTTGTTCGCGGCCACAGGGTCCTGGCCAGCAAGGCGGGCAATAACTGTAAAGAGTGCCATCAACAGGCATTTTGCCTCGACTGCCATCAGGGAGGCGGATCGGGAGATAACCTGGCCGTGGAAAACTTCGGGCGTGACTACAAGCCCAAGAGCCACCGCAGCGATTTCCGTGTACTGCATCCGCTCAAGGCCAAAGACAACCCGCAGACCTGCACCCGTTGCCACGACCAGAAGTACTGCACCGAATGTCACTCAAAATTTCCGCGCAACACGATCCAGTTTGAGTCTCATCGTCGCCAGTTCAGCGACATCAAACTGACAGCTGCTGGGCCGACACATGAAAACTTTAATACCTCCCAGTGTCCGACCTGCCATCCGGGTGGCTTAGTGCCCACTCATCAATGGTCCGGAGAACATGCCCGTGAAGCCCGCAGAAATCTGCAGGCCTGCCAGACCTGCCACGATAATGGCGATGTCTGCATAAAATGCCACAGCGCCCGAACCGGGCTGCAAGTGAGCCCGCATCCTCGCAACTGGGGATCAATCAAGGATAATTTCAGATCCAAAAGCAACGGCAGAAGCTGCATCAAGTGCCATGATGCCGGCAAGTTCTAGTTTCGATTAAAATTGAGGAGGTATATCGATGCGTAATAAGATTCTGTTCAGTTTTATCGCTTTATCGCTTTTTGCGGCCACCTCTCTGCTGGGAGGCTGCGGCTCAAGTAAAAAGGAAGGCGCGGAAAGCACGGTTACTACCGTGCAGAACGCCCCCCGGGTAGGTTCCGCCTCCTGTACCAACAACTGCCATGCAGCCACACAGGATATTACCATGCGCGGGGCGAATGACGGCCGGACCATCGTGAGTGCCTGGAAAAGTTCGGTCCACTTCAATCAAGCTACCAACAAAGAGATCGTCGGCTGCGAGGATTGCCACGGCGGCGGCGGCCTCCACTGGGGAATCGGACCGATTGCCTTTCCTGTGCCGGATTACGCCCGCTGCCAGCAGTGCCATAACCCGACAGGGGTTGCCCCCTTCGATGATCCCGCTGTGTTCAAGGCAACTGCCCATGCCAACACTAATAATATCCCGGACAAGTTTTTCTTCCAGGGTTCCACCGGTACCAGCCAGGCCACCCTTTTCGGTACTCCGGAGGTGGTAGCAGGAACCGCGACGCCGGTCACCAAAAACCAGAATATCGAGGAGTGCTCGGTCTGCCACAATTCGAACCAGCAGTTCAGGTATGACACCGCCGGCAACCTGACCAAGCCGGACCCCAACAACATGCCGGATCCCACCGTTTCCTGCGCCAACTGCCATGATGCCCATGAGGTGGCGCATCCAGCGACGGCAGGGGCCACAACCCTCAACGTTCCGGTCTTCCGCAAGTCCCAGATTGCCGGTGCCGGCGCTTGGAATGCACCCACCCTCAGGGTGCTTTCTTCAACGATCCTTGTCCCCAAACGCTTCAACACCACAGCCCTGGTCTGCGCCGCCTGCCACACCAAGGGGCTCTATAAGTACGCTCAGACCCAGACCCATCAGTCGAACGTCTACAGCCAGTGGTCCAGTTCCGCCCATAACGACAAGACCGTGGTGCCCTGGAACGAAATCGGGGTTGGTCAGTACCCGCTCGATCTGTCCATTCCCAGCACCTCGAGCCCGGGTACCTGTGCGAAATGCCATAACGGCATTTCCGCCATCTCCATGATGGATCCCAGCCCCACCACACGTCGCCCCAATGAGCCGGCAGTGGTCTGGAACCAATCGACCGCCGTCTGTATTACCTGTCATGACCCGCATGCCAATGGCACCGGACACACCAAGAATGTCCGCACCCCTGCTATCATGACCAACTATACCGGTTCTAATAATGTTGCCGGTTTTTCCGGCTGGGGTTCCATCTTTGGCAATGTTTTCCTCGACACCCAACCGCTGCCTGGCAATGCCGGCAATGCCTCCATCTGCATCTTCTGTCACCAGGGCCGGGAGAGCGGTCTTAGCCTCTTCCAGGATAAGCTCGCTGCCGGAAGACCTTTAACTGGGGCCAACTTCAAAAACAATCACTACCTCGGCACCGCCGCCATGTTGTGGGGTGTCAATGCCTATGAATTCGCCAACAAAACCTACACCGCCAACGTAAGCCACCAGCAGACCAATTGTACCGGCTGCCACATGGGTAATCCCACCGAGCCTGTCCGTGTGGGTGGCCACACATGGAAGCCGAACGGGGCTAACTGCACCACCTGCCACCCTGGCATAACGGCAGCCACTAATCTGTCCAATGATCCCGGCGCAGGGTTCCTGGCTGGTAACAGGGCAACTGCCGATACCACCAACTACAGCGGCAATCCCGCCAGCATCTCGATCGGCTCTCAGATCCAGGATCTGCAGAACTACATCATTGCACTGATGGCAGCTCAAGGACTGTTCTACGATGATACGACCAACCCATATTACTTCAACGTAGCCCTGACTTCAGTAAACGGCGTTGCCGATAACCATGCTGGCGCCAATACATTCACGGCCTGGACACTGCCGCTCTACAAGGCCGCCTTCAACCTGGCCATCGCCGCCAAGGCCAATCCCTCGGCTGCCAAGTCCACCACCTATGTGTTGAACGGAGCCGGCATCAGGGTTCCGAACACTTCCATCACCCTGGTTGCCAATAAGTCGGCGGCGGTGCACGACTTCAAGTATGTCATCCAGCTGTTGATGGACTCCTACGAGAACCTCTACAACAACTCGTCGCCAGCTCAGATTGCTGCCGCACAGGCATCGATCAGCGCCGGACCGACTCCGCTGACCCTGCCGACCCCGGCGGCGCTGCTCGCCAAACGCCCCGCAGGAACGCGCCAGGCTGTCAACTACGGTGCCTTCGTCAAAGGTGCTTCGGCTACCTATGGAGGCACGTTCAACGCCAATCAGTAACATTCGGTCTGTAATACACCTGAAAAGGACTGGCTGGTCCAACTAAAAATGCCCCGGAATTATCCGGGGCATTTTTAGCATCATAGATTGGGATCCAGCTAGGGGACTATCCCTTTAAAAACACCACCAGAGCGCCGCTGCCACCCATCTCGCGCGGAGCAGAATCAAACTCAGCCACAAGTTCTTTGCCGGCCTCGCGCAGCCAGGCCGCCACTGCCTGCTGCAGGACCGGCTCACCGGGTGAGTTAATTCCTTTGCCGGTAATGACCAGCACCGCCTTTTCCCCATGCACACGGGCATTGCGGATAAAGCGTGTCAAAGCTGAAAGCGCCTCCTCACGGGTCAGACCATGCAGGTCAAGCTGGCGATCGACCCGGATGATGCCTTTTTTCAACTGCCGCAGACGATTGCCCCCCAAAGGCTTGATCTCATCATCCTCGGGAAACTTATCAGCAAAATTTACATCCAGCTTAAGCTGGCCTATGGCCTGGGCAAACGCATCCACTTCGGCCTGATTTGCCAGGTCAACGGCAGCCTGCCTGCGAATCTGGGCCGGTTTCGTCTTTTGAGCTGGAGAAGTGGGACGCGGCTCAGGCTTCACCAGCGGCCTGACGCCACCCATGGCCTGCTGAAACACATAGCTATCATCCTCGTCGGGGATGTTCAGCGGTACGGCAGGCTTGGGGGGTTCCTGAACTGTGGCCGGCACCGCTGCCACTGCGATACCCTTCAGGCTGCTAAAGGATTTTGTCTGGAACTCCTGCGGCTTGGGAGGATTGGCCGGCTGCTTTTTCTTTGCCATTAGTCTTTTGCCACCAGTGTAATCTCAATTCGACGGTTCTTGGCCCGCTCTTCTTTGATAGCATTGTCGGCCACCGGCTTGTACTCACTAAAGGCGGCCGCCGAGAGCGTGGCCGGATCGATGCCTTGCTGTTGCAAATATTTAGTAACATTGATGGCTCTGGCCGCCGAAAGTTCCCAGTTAGTGGGAAAGGTCCGTGTCAACGCGCCGGTGATCGGGATGTTGTCGGTATGACCCTCGATGCGAATCGCTTTGTCCTGAACACCCTTCAAGGTTTCGACCATCTTCTGGAGGATCACCAGCCCCTCCGGCTTTACATCGGCTTTGCCTGAGTCAAACAAAATAGCGGCCTCCATATTGACCGTCAATTTTCCCTTCAGCTCGGAGATCGTCACCTGTCCCTGTGCAATCTCGCTCTTCATATTCTCAAGCAGTTTTTCATAGGTGCCGCTGACCTCTTTGACCTTTTCCTCCTTGACCTTTTGCAGCTCAATAATCTCCTCTTTCAGCTTTTTATTCTCAGCCTCAAGATTGGCTACATTCTGGCGCAAATCACTGACATTGCGAGAGAGGGTGTCGGACTTGGCCTTCAAGACCTGCTCAAGTTCTTTTTTATCCTTGCTCAGCGCTTCTTTGTCCTTGGCCAGGCCGGCCGCTTCTTTTTTCAGCTTGGCATGCTCAACCTTGAGGGCATTATTCTCGGCCACCAGCGTGTCATGTTTCTGTTTCAGGTCGGAAAGATCCCTGGTCAAATTCTCAGACTCCTCGACCTTCTTCAGATAAGTACTTTCCTTAACCAGACAGCCGTTCAGCATCAGAACCGTGAAGCCCGTTGTTAAGAGAAAAAATAATCGTTTCATTTTCATCCTCCTTGTTGATGAATAACACGGCGGCGTCAGAAAACAGCAGCGCAAACATTGTATATTACAGAGCATATTTTTCCAACTGCGTATTCATAGATCAAAAAAACCAGGACAACGGAAAGATCAGTAGGCATACAGCGGGATGATCGCCGCCGCCAGAACCAGGACCGTAGGAATCAGCAGCCGGTGGTAGACCCTGGCTATATCAGCCTGAAAATAATCGCAAGTCAGCACATAACAGAGATGCACCGGGGAAAGCATCACCCCGGCAAAACCGGCGCCAAAAGCTAGCGCCACCAGGCCCGGCGAGGGAAATTCACCACCCATCAGCGGCAATAGCAACGGAAAAGTGATCCCGACAAAACCGACCGTCAAACCGGTCATTATCCCGGCAAAAAAAGGAATCGAGATCAATACCACCGTCACCGGCAACCCCGATGATGAAAAAAAAGATGATATGCCGACCAAGGCGCCGGTAACCTTCAGCAACTCCTGAAAGATCATTATGCCGATCACCAGAAAAAGAGCTTTGGCGGAGATACTTTCAGTCAAACTCCTGATGATCATTCCGAGGGTATAACGCTGGATGAAGTAGAGCGCTACTACGGCCAAGCCAAGCGACAGAGCCGGATTTACCCGGAACAGGACCACCAGCAGCAATGCAAGCAGGATCGGGGAAACCATGGCCAAAAAAGCCAGAAAGTGCCTGCCGCGACCGGTCTCAGCAGGCGCCGGCAGATCCGGCCCGATGCCTCGAAAGCAAAAAACAGCTCCCCATCCTATCACAGAGAGCGCAAAGGGCAGATTAGCGACAAAAAGGGTCTGAGTAGAAAGGCCGGTGATCCCGGCTGCCAGGATGATGCCCGGATAAAGGGGCGAAATATACTCCCAGATATGGCGATACCAGTAATTGATCATCGCCTTTTGTTCGGCGTTGACCTGGACCTGTCCGGCAGCCTCATTGACCATGGGTGCCGAAAAAACGGCCCCTCCCGGCGAGGGCAACAGTCCGATCATGGCAGGCATGGCAGCCATAACCACGCGCCGGTCAGGCAAAGCCACCGATAACGAGGAGACCATTCGCTTAAGCATACCGGTAGTTCGCAGGATGTTTTCCATCAGCATGGTCAGCATCAGGGTCAAGGTCATTTCGAGTGATTTGGGAGCAAAAACAGCGCGGAGCGTGGCTTTAAAGAATACAGCCGGGGGAGTGAGGTAGATGATGCCCAACAGCAGGGCGCCGATTGGCATGACAGCGGCCATGGAGATCTTGCGCCGCAGAAGCAGGACGATCAGGATCAGTACAACTGAGGTTTTCAGGAGATCAACCATGGAAGGCTAGGGACCGGAGACCTTCTTGTGAAGGGAATTGAAGATCATGTCTAGCACCATCTTCTGGCGCGCCTCGAACTTGTTGAGAACTGCCAGGCAAGTACCCATCGGGCAAAGTTCGTGCAGGGCATCTGCATCCCGGCCGGAAAGAATGACGATACGATTTTTATCGACTCCCGCCTGGGTAGCGAAGCTGAGCACTTTAAGGCCATCCATGGTCGGCATCTCCAGGTCGATCAGCATCAGGTCGTAACCGCCAGCCTTAATGCGCTGCAATGCCGCAACAGGACTGTTGCAGATCTCGACCTGCAAAAGCGGATAAGTGTCGCGGATATAGCCGGATAGAAAATCAGTAAAGCCCCGGTCGTCATCGATCAACAAAATCTTGCCCATAGTTGAGTACTATAGCTGGTTTTTGACTGCCATTAAACAAAAAAAACCTGGCAATGAGAAGATAGAGTGGAGGGTTAAATAGCGTGTTTTGGCCACCAATTTCTGCAATAACTGGCTTTAAATCTGTAAATACCTGTTGGTGGGATTACTTCAATATCCGGGTGGCATTGCCCAGAACGGGGAAAGGTATGGTAACGCCCATGTCCTTGGCGACACGCATGTTAATGATCAGATCCACCTTCTTTGGTGAAACCAATGAAAGATTTTCCGGTCGGGCTCCCTGCAGGATTCTCACACCTATATCAGCCGCTAAATGACCCTGTTCCTGCGGGCTTATCTCTAAAGAGACAAGTGCTCCTTTTTCGGCGGCATCAGGGATGGTCGCGACCACTGGAATGTTGCGGGCCCGGGCGCGGCTAATGATCCGGTCCAGTTGACGATATACAAAACAGCTCTCAGTGGCGACAATCAGATCCACTTTTTCCTGTAACGACACCAGGGCAGCATCTACTGCCGAGGCGGAGGCAACATTGGCCCCCAAGACCTTCAGGCCCAACTGAGCAGCATATTTTTTCAGATCGTTAAACTGGCTCTTCGAACCGGATTCCTGGCCATTGTAAATAATACCGATCCTGCTAACCGGGTGAATATCCTGGATGGTTTTCAGCAGGGTGATCATCGGCACCCGCGAACTGACGCCGCATACCCCGCGGGAAGGTTGATCAGATGCGTAAAAATCGATCACCATGACCGGAATACCCTCGGCCTCTTTGATGGCAACTTGGGCGGCTGGAGCACCGTAGGCCACAATCATGTCAGGTCGGTAGGCGTTAAATTTACGAACAGTATTCGACCAAGACAGAGGGTCGGGATTTGGCGCCTGAAGAATGATTTCTGTATTGGATGAGTTAAAGCCAAGTGCCGCGAGCGACTTCACAAAAGCCCGATGAGCCTCTCGGTAGCGAGGCTGATCACTGCTCATGACAGCGGCAATCACCTTGCCGGCGGCAAAACCTGAGGCTGGGCTCCAGAAAATGCCACAGACTACTGCCAGAAAGGCTATATAAAGACTAATAAGCCGCATCCGGTTCGTTACCACCTGGCCTTGAGGGAAAGCATAGTTATATGGACCGATCCGTCAAAGACAGGATCGCCCGAATTGTACATGCGAAAGCTGTAATCCAGCATGCAGCTTAACAGTGGTGTGATACGCCAGTCGGTCCGCGCTGACAAGCCGGTCTCGGTGGTGTCCAGCTTGGTCAGCTCGGTGATGCCGGCCGTCGTGAAGTTGGTTATTACATTGGTAGTTGTATTGGTAGTGCTGAAACCGGCCTCAGAGGGAACATTGAAACGGGATGCCGAAAAGATCTGCTGGAAACCGAGCGAGAGATCCACATGCTCTGATGCGGCATAGGCAGCATCCAGTCCGTAGACATGGGCAGTGGAGCGGTAATTGGTGGCGACCAGTGCATTACGGGAAAGATTGTTTAATAGAGCGGTCTGATCGGTATCAGCCTGGAGAAAGGAATAGCTGGCAGTGAGATTGAGTCGTTCCAGCGGACTGAACCAGAAACTGGCATTGGCTGAATTATTGCGGCTCTCATGGGGCAGGTTAAACGCAGCTGCCGATTCGGGCACAGTAAGCGTGGCTGGCGGAACTGTCCAGGCACTGCTTTGACCCGCTTCGTATTGAGCGGTATAGCTGCCGGTCAGTCCCCATCTCCCGCCGTTGGTGTAGGTAAGCAAAACTTTTCCAACGTGGCGATCGGAAAATGACGCTTCATAGGCCGGGTTATCGCATACGGCATAACTGTAAGAGGTATTCATTTTCAAGTTAAGCGAAGGACGCCAATAGAAGCTGACCTTGGTGGTATGAGTTTGACGGTGGTCGGAGTGGATGGCGCTGGTGTCCGACACAGGGCTCTGCTGGTCGCGAACATTGTCGCGTGATTCGAGCTCGGCGCTGTACTCCAGGCGATAGATCATGCGCGGGTATGGCCTTAAAATCGATGAGAAAATAAAAATATCCTTGACCGTGTCAGGCGCCGGGCGAACCGGTAGCAGTCCGGCAGCAAAAGGTGAGTAATTAACATACAGCGGCGTTGAGCGATCTAGGTCCTGATGCCGGTATTTAAGAGCTAGCGACAATTCTTTGAAAGGGGTGTAACTGAGATCACCGGCCATATTATGGATGGTGTCTTTAGGTTGGTTGGAGGGTTGTGCTTCACCGTGACCGCCTCTGTTTTCACGCTGGATCAACGTGTAGGCGGCTGTGCCGACCAGACCGCCGCTAAGGTCACTATAGAGTTTCATGGTGTGAGATGTAACCCGGCTGTCCGGAATAGTGTCATGGGCCTGCAAGACACCCGGGGATGGGATTACACCGCCGATAGTATTTATAAATAGATCGCGGTTGTCAGGAGCATTGTTGGCAAAGTCGCGGATGCGAAACACATACGACAGGTCGAACCAGCCCAAGTGGCCATTCAGCCCGAGACTGCCTTCGCGGGTGATGCGATCGACCCGGCTGCTTTTGGAGTAGATAGTATTTGTAGCGTTTGTAGCGCCACTAAATTGATCGGAAAAGCGCAGCTGCTCATAGCCTTCGCGAGTCAATTGCCAGTAGCCAAGGTTCAGATGAAAAGGGTTATTGCCCAGCTTAATGTCATTATCAACCTGAGAAATCAAAGTGCGGATACCATAGTCATTTGTATCCCGCTGTTCGGATCTAAAACTGGGGTTTGACGGTGGGAGATTTTCCGAGAGCAGATTGTGCCAAAACCCGCTGCTTTCCACATGCAGCCTGTAATAACCGGCATAGTCGAAGAACAGCTCGCTATGGTAATCATCCTCGTGCAGATAAGTTCCATCTACTGTCAGTTTCAGATCTTTTCCAAGGCTAGCGGCTGAGAAACCGCCGGTGACTCCCGACTTTAACCGTTCATAGGGGGAAGCCGCGGCCGTGGGACCATCCGGAGTGATAAAGCGATATCCGCTTTGCACATCAAAGCTGTTGATCGGCTCGAGCTCCGGCTTGGGAATTTCCTGAAACGTCTCCCCTTCAGCATCTTCATCCGCTTTTTCCTCTTCGCAAAAAGCTGGGGCTGCAGTTACCAATATCAACAGCACCAAAGCCATGAATGTCAGAAACTTTACCGGCACAGGGGATTTCATTTCGATTCGCGCCATACCTATTTCCTCAGCGTGCCATAGCCACGGTTGTCGGGTGTGTCCGAGCCATGGATGGTGGAGTGACAATCAGTACAGCGATTGGCGTACAGCAACTTGTTTCCGGCAGATGTACCGGAAGCCATCAGACTTCGATGGCCGGGGCTATGGCACTGGATGCAGAGAAAAGGCATGGCAGCATTAAGTAACCTGCGATTTACCGATCCATGGGGTGTGTGGCAATTTATGCAAGACTCAGTGACATCGCCATGTTCGTAGGCAAAGGGACCGTTTTTCTCCATATGACAGCGGGTGCAGGTATCGCGCTGGGTTATGCCCTTAAGCAGCTTGGGCTGTGTAGAGCCATGCGGTTCATGGCAATCAAAGCAGCTCATTCGCTTTTCCTGCATCGGATGGTGTGAGAACAGTCTGAACTGGGCCTTAACGTCGGGATGGCAGCTATAACAAAGTTCGGCCATTTTCTCGTGGCTGACCTTCTGTTGTGGCCCCTCATGCAGCTTGTGGCAACTGAAACAGCTAAGATCGTTTAATGCATGAACACTGGTGTGCCAGTGAGCAAGACCCGGAGTGGAAGCGGCCGAGTGGCATTTAAGACAGATCAAGGATTGTGCCTGGGGGGGAAGGTGCTTGAGGTCAAGCAACACCGCGGTATTGCACTTGTCCCCCTTATCACCGTACAGTTGTTTGTTTTTTTCGATATCGGCAATCGCCAGGCTGCCCGGGCCATGGCATGATTCGCAATTTACCAGCGGCAGACCCGTTTCCGGCTTGATCTGCTCACCATGGATGCTGCGACGAAAAAAATCCGTGATCTTGTCATGCATGTGACATTTGGCGACACAGTTATCCGTCCCGACATAATCCGCGTCCATGCGCCCGACGACCATCTTCTCGTATTCCTTAACCGGAAGCAGCGGGTGTGACTGTTTCAGTTCGGCACACCCACTAAAAATTAGCAGGGCCAGGAATGAAACAGCTGAGATAAAATGCATTGTGGCACCTCGAGAGAGTTAAGAGGAAACTGCCGGGATAATTTAGGGCATAACCAAAGCTCAATAAAGTAAAAAAATTAAGTACTTCCCAGGAGCCTGTCGGACTTAGGAAATTGAAGCGAAAATTCGGCTGGGCGAGGACAGATTTTGTCGGTTTTGAAGGCCAAAAATAGTTATTCTATTGACCAAGAAGCGGCGAAACATGGACCGTCCAGACGGATCTGCAGCAGATTTATCCAAAGTCCGACAGGCTCCTATGTGCCCTGAATGCCTTTGGTGGTTGTACGGATAAATCGTTGTACGATTGGATTGCCGCTCTCCCTGATCTGCCGGGGGGTGCCGGTTTCGATAATCTCCCCCTGATGCATCATTGCGATTCGATCGGACAGGTAAAGGGCAAAATTAAGATCATGGGTGACGATGATTGTAGTGTTACCGGCTTTGACACGCAACGACAGGATGGTTTCCGCCAGTTCATCGGTCGTGACCGGATCCAGTTCCGCTGTCGGTTCATCGTAGAGCACCAGGTCTGGTTCCATGGCCAGGGAACGGGCAATGGCTACACGTTTTTTCATGCCGCCGGAAAGCTCCGAGGTAAACAGGCCTTCCTTACCTTCCAGGCCGACAATAGCCAGTTTCTCGGCAATGATTTCAAGAATTTGCGGCTCCGGGCAGATCCGTTGTTCCCGCAGCCATAGGCCCACATTTTCTCCAACTGTCAGAGAGTTAAACAGGGCCGATGACTGAAACACCATGCTGCTGCGAAATGACTGCGGCTGCGGCCTCCCATTCAGAAAAACCGGTTCTCCGTTAACATAAACCTGCCCGCTGTCGGGGGTCTCCAAACGAATGATATGCCGCAGGAGAATACTTTTTCCTGTACCGGAGGGGCCGATAATTGAAAATGTCTCGCCGGCCTCAATTTCCAGATTTATGTTCTTAAGAACATGGTGGCTACCAAAATATTTATTAAGGTTTTCAATACGAACAGCAACGCCCTTGGCCGTTGGTGGGCTTGCTTTACTGAAGGTTTGATGTGCAGTATCCATGCCGCTACCTTTAAAACAAATACTTCGACCGGTTGTTAAAGTACTCGCGATGTCTGTAGATAAAGATAGTAAGCAGTATTATGGCTACAATCACTGATACATTGTTTGTCAGCAGCCCCTGCGAATCTACCGGTGTACCTGCTATCTTTTCTACTTCCGCCGCAGTAATAAAACGCAGATTGACCAAAGTGTTGGTTATTTCAATGGTGTTATAACCGATCAGCAGGTACCAGGTGATGGCTTGCCGTTTCATAATCCCCAGGAACAGGTACAGACATAAAAGGCTGTCCAAGAATACCAGCGCTTCTGCCATTCGCCCCTGATGAATGCTGCCCATGCAAGGAAAGGGATGTCCAAAGGTGGAGATGGTCAGCATGAAGAAAAACAGGTACAAGCCGCCTAAAAGCACCATTCCCAGAGGGCGGCGCTGTTCATTGTCGTCGTCGATGTCTTCCATGGCAACCTCAGATTAATTATTGTCTTTTTTCTTGCTGCGCATGTCGCTAACAGCAACGCAGGCGAAAATCACGATAAGAATAAAGCCTATGAAAATCCAATCACCGATACTGAAACCGAACATGGTTAACTCCTTCTTCAAACTCCTCACTCCTCACTCGATCAGGTCCTTTTGAAAGCCTGGGCTGCCTCTGCCGCCATTCCCATGTCCTGATAACAGCTTCCGAGCAGGTAATAAATCTCACCCACCGGGAACTGTTCCGCAAAAACCGGGTCGGATAAAACATCCTCGATAATGGCGGCCGCCTCGTCGTTATGCCCTGCCTGACGCTCCTCAACTGCCACGGACAAAGCTGTCAGATAGTCGACCGGCGGAACCACGGGAAGCTTGCCGGCCAGAATCGCGGCCACGCGGGCCGCCACCCTCGCCTTTTCGCCAACTTCCAGCCTGGGCAGCACACTCGCCCAGACTTCGGCGGCTTCCGTATAACGCCCCAATACATACAGCGCCTCGCCGTACTGATAAGCAGCATGTTTTTTTTCGGAATCAAGCTCCAGCGCCTCTTTCAAATATTTTTCCGCTCCGTACCAGCTGGCAACGGCCTGATGGAGGGTCGCCAGACGGGAGCCTTTTTCGGTGAAAGTGCGGGCAATCTCCAGGCGTAAATCGGCATTATTTGGTTCCAGAAGTGCCATGATCTTGAGAAAGTTGATCTTGCGATCCAGATATGGAGTATCAACCTCTCGAGCATCCAGCATGATTATCTGACCGCCCAGCTCGGAAATGATATGGGGATAGGCCTCCCTCAAAACCGATGCATATTCCGAGGCATTGGCGCATTCAGGATTTATACGCAACGCCTGGTAGAGGCCGCGCCCGACCATATCGTAGTCCGGCCTGCCGCTCTGTTCGACAAGCGCATAATCCTCCTCCAGAAGAGGGATCGGCGGACGACCGCTCCAGGAGATGTCGACCCGGCCATCGCGTCCGGTCAGCACATAGCCTTCCGGCGGAGTGAGGTATCGGATGCCGGCCAAAGGTGTTGTTTTAGTCTCTTCGGTATTTTTCATTGTTTTTCCTGCTCCCTTCCCGGAAAAGTGTTAATACCTGCCTCGACGCCGATCATCTTGTAGATCTGAACCTCATCCCAGGGCTCGTCCAGAATCCCGTCGTGGATAGCCCAGCTTCGGCCCCGTACGGTGCGCTCAGCCCCGGGCAGGCGAAAGGGAGTACTTGCGTCCAGTCGGTTGAAATAACGCCCGCCCGGCTGAAACCCGGAGTCGATCTCCTGCATCAGCCGTTTACCCCGCAGATAGTCAAAACCGTATTTTTCATAGCGAATGGCATTATCGTAGGTAAGCGGCTCAGCCACGATCATCTCCATGCCGAGCGCATCGGTCAAACGCTCCAGAAGTGGGAAAAAAACGCTGAACAGGCGCAACCCCCTGCGGGTCTGGTTGGGAAACAGGCCGGCTTGCATGGCCCGTATCTCCTCCGGTATATTGCGACCGTGGGAAGCAAACCAGTTGATTTTGCCTTGCTCGTCAATATCTACATCAAAACGCGGCGCAGCCGGATCGCATATGATGCAAAAGGAAAGCTCCATCTGATGAAACTGGGTGTCAGACAGCTCCAGAAAAAAAACGGTATCACTGTCTTGGGGCCTGACCCGGACCTCGATCCGCACAAGCGGCAACCCAGCCGGCGCAATCAAGCTGACCAGTTTCTCTCCGGCTCCATTCAAGAGAGACTCGGGATTAATGCCCAACAGGTCATACAGCCTGAGCGGCAGCAGACCGGCATAGATATTTTCCTTCTCAGCCGTTTCCAGCCGGTTAATGGCTGCCAACGAGCTCAGCGGCCGGCCGGCCAAATCCAGTAACTGGCTATTTCCGGGAAGTTTGGCCATATCTTCCAATGATAACCGGGAAAATAGTTTCTTTTAGACGCGCAATGCTTTTTTCGACAGCTTCCAGGGCCAGATTACGATCATGATCTTCGGACCAGTGCATCGCATCCAGCAGCACCCGATGGGGATAACCCTCGGCATTGATTTTTTTTGCAAAGGGGGCCGGCAGACGCGGGTTAAGCTCGATATCATTCATCGTGGCCCAGGCAATCGTCCAGGCCCGGGCAGTGTTCATCTGGTCATAACCACCACCACCCAATGCGATCCACTTGATTTTCAAGGCCTTTAATTTCCGCATAATATAGCTGTAGCTGTGGGTGGTTATCTCAAGCCGGGTAAGCGGATCAGTACGGAATGTATCGGCACCGATCTGGGTAACGATAACATCCGGATCGTAAGCAGCCATCAGCGGGTATATAACCTCATCAAAAGCCTTCATGTAAAGGGCATCATCGGCATGGGCAATCAGGGGTATGTTAACGGTATAACCTTTTCCGCGCCCTTCCCCGACTTCATCTTCGAAACCGGTGCCGGGAAAGAAGTAGATCCCGCTTTCATGAAGCGAAATCGTCAGTACCTGATCGCTGTCGTAGAAAGCCTCCTGCACGCCATCGCCGTGGTGGGCGTCAATATCCAGGTAAACAACCCGCCGACCCTGCGCTACCAACCAATTGATGGCCAGAACAGCATCATTAAGATAGGAAAAGCCTGAGGCCTTGGCTCGATGGGCATGATGCCAGCCCCCGGCAAGATTGAAGGCGATATCGAAACCTTCCTCGGTTACCAGACGGGCAGCTTCAACGGTAGCACCGGCCCCCAGACTGGCACATTCATACAGTCCCTCGAAAACCGGGCAATCCCCGTCACCCAGCCCGAAACGAAAATCCGCTCGCGGCTCGCCCGCTGCACTGAATTCTTTAAGCCGTTCCACATAAGCGGCATCATGAAAACTCAGCACCAACTCGTCATCCACCGGCAAGCACCCACGGATCTCCATGTTTGGCAACTCAAGCAGGCCATAAGCGGCCATCAGTTCACGCACCAGCCGATAACGCTGAAGCTTGAATGGGTGGTCGTCACCATAACTGAAGTTACTGAACAGCGGTGAGTATATCAGGGCTGTGCGGGTTACTGGCACCAATGCTACCTCATGTTTGCTAGGCCGACATAATGCATTATTTTAGGTAGTTAGTCTATCGCGAATGCGAGTGATCTGTGGCGTGTAGGATTGTTGACACGAGGGTAACACTTGCTAGGTTAGATGCTGTTCGTTTATCAACCCTACAAATTTCTCAAATAACTCGGGGTTAAAGGCCCCTTTCATTGTTTCTTCACGCATAACCTTGATGGCATCAGCATGCGAACATGCTTTTCGGTAAGCGCGGTCCATTATTAAAGCGCTATAGACATCGCATAACGCCGAGACCTGTCCGCTGCGAGGGATATTATCTCCTTTTAAACCTGCTGGATAACCGTTGCCATCGAACCGTTCGTGATGATAGCGAACAATGTTAAGTGCCACTTCGCCATAATTGCCGGTATGCTTCAGAAACTCATAGCCCTTCTGGGTATGCTGTTTAACCTTGTAATATTCGATATCAGAGAGAGCATCATTTTTTTCCAGAACTTCACTTGTAATAAAGATCATGCCGTAATCATGAACCAGAGAGCCCAGCCCAACATCAAGCATCTCATCAGGGGCCAGATCAAACAGCCTTTCATGAACCAAAAGAGAGAGTGCTGCGACCTGTACCGCATGCGCAAAAATGTAAAAATTATGATCGATAATTGATTTAAGGGATTCCAGCGCATGTGAATCGGTTGAAATATGCTGCATGATATGTTGGATCATGTTTTGGCAACGACTGAGATTAGCCGCGGATTCCGGAGACTCAAACATATCAATCACACAGTTGACCGAGCTCTGGTAGAGCATCTTGCCTTTGGCGGCGCTGCTTAGATCCTCCCTGACAAGCGCCTCATTCAAGTTTTTTTCCAAAAACTTATTCAACACCTCCATGTCCCCGCTTCGGGCATAAAGGAACTCCGTGAAATTCCTTGCCAGCCGCAGGCTGTCTTGGGAGGTGAACATCCTGTCAGGATCTTTATACAGGACATAATTGCCACCACTCTTTAAAAACAGTGCTACTTTGGGAAAGTAATCCGGCGAAATGCTTTCGATACTTATTGCCCGCCAATAACGATCCTTACTCATTTTCTATTTCCTATCGGTGGAGGCGTTTCACTACTTCAGGTGAACATTGAATACGCGGGTGGGAAAATACCCCCTTTACAAAACAACATCGCTAACCGGCTATCACCAAGCTCCAGGGACCCTGCAGTTAAGTGCATCTTTTACTTCCTGCCTGAACTTAAGAAAGATTTCTTTTTCTTCTCCGAAACTATCATTTATTTTTTCAGTTACAACCGAATGCAAATGGCTAAGCTTGCTACGATCCCCCATGTTGGCTCTGAGTTCACGACGAAGACTATGAATGGATGTATTAATATTTGTCATACCTCACCCAAGCTTTCTTAAGTTTTCTTTTGATTTATAAGAACCTACTTAACCTGACATCAATCTTCATCCACCAGGCCCCATTTATCCATGAAATGGAAATGATGCAGCTTATTCTGGGCATTGACCTCTGCCAGAATATCGTCTCCTTCTTCCTGAGTTAATCCCACGCATGGACGAACACCCATCCAATAAGCGGCAACATCTGTGGGATTGTCGGTTGGCCGGGGAACAGGAGGGCCCGGTTTATAATGACCCTCTATAAACATAGCTGCTTCATATTGACGAGGGCATTTTACCAGGTAGACCTCGACCAACATCCCGTTTTTAAGGGTCTTCTCAACAATCTGGCTGACCACCGTATGATCCTTGGGAACGCCTTCTAATGGCATGACTCTTACCTCCTTTTTGGGTTGGATGTATTCCTTAACAAAAAACCCGCTTTTTTTTGAAAAGGCGGGTTCAGTACGACATTGCTGGAATGCAACATCTACCGCTTCGACAGCCCCTCTACCCGTTCTGAGCAGGTGGCTTTGCGTCATCTGGTTCCCCAGACTTTGCCTTTTCGGTGGATATATTTACACAAATTATGCTCGGTTTGTGATTTTAAGTCAAAATAAATCCTGTTTATTTTTATCGACCGAATAAATGGCCTCAGTCACAATGGGATTGTTTATTGCGGCATCAAGTAAAAACAGGCATTTACACCCAATGTAAATGCCTGTTATTTGGTGGAGCTGAACGGGATCGAACCGTCGACCTATGCGTTGCGAACGCATCGCTCTCCCAGCTGAGCTACAGCCCCAAGATGTTAGCTGCGAACCTCCGCCGTTGGCAAGGTTACCGTAAAGACTGCTCCTGACCCCTCATTGGCCGCTTCAATGCTGCCGCCGTGGTTCAAGAGTATTCGATTTACAATTGCGAGACCCAAACCGGTCCCATGGCGCTTGGTAGTAAAAAATGGCGTAAAAATTCTTGGCAGCATGTCCTGCGGAATCCCCCCTCCACTGTCCTTGATAAGGACCTTTATAAAATCTTTTTCAGCGGGGTCTTTGAGCACCGAAACCTCGATAACACCACCGTCAGGCATAACCTCGCAGGCGTTCAGGAGCAGATTGAAAAAAACCTGTTTGAGCTGATATGAGTCACCTAAAATTTGCCAAGGCCCATCTTCAATTGACGATGTGATGACAATATGGTGGTCCTCCATGATGGTGGCACAACTTCCGAAACAGTTGTTTAGTATCTCTTGCAGGTCGCACTGGTTGTAACAAATGGTGGGTTTTCGGGAAAATGCCAGGATATCGGCCAGCATCTTCTCCAGCCGGCTGACTTCTTTGACAATGGTATCAGCATAATGGTGCTCGCGGGATTCCTCAGGAAGCGCTTTTAAAAGTCGCCCTGAAAAACCTCCGATGGTAACAAGAGGATTTTTTAGTTCATGTGCCAGATTGGCAGCCATCTCACCAATAGCAGCCAGACGTTCTCCATGAACAAGCCGCTCACGGGCATCATGCAGGTTGGAGTGAGCCTCCTCTATGCGGTTGTAAAGCATTGAGTTTTCAATCGCCATACCGGCCTGATTAGCAATCAGCCGCAGGAAATGCAGGTCTTCGCGACTTATTTTTTTTCCTGTAGAAGGATTATCAACCACGATAAGGCCCAAGGCATTATTTCTGGCAACCAGCGGGGCGGCAGCAAAAGCTGTTACTCCCAGCTTTTTAATAAAAGTACAATTGTTGCACTCGTGGCAAGTCGCATCGTCCGCGCTGTAAAGATTGTTGTCTACAAGGACCTGTTTTACCACGGCGCAGGCTTCATCTATTTCGATGCGCGTAGAGCGAACTCGAGAGCAGAAAGCAGACTCCCACTGGCGAGCTATGACTTCGTCGCTGATATCCCAACGGCTGACAAGAGAGTTCTCTTCTTCGCCGCCGATGACCGTCAATCCCTCGGCAGCCTCTTCTGTAACTCCGAGCATGCCTTGCAGAGTACCAGATTTCTCATTAAGCAAGAAAAGCATAGCCCTTTCAAAAAGCGGGGCATGTCCCGATGTCAAGGCCGTAAGTATAAGGTGGGTGAGTTTGTTCAAACGGATGGTGGACAGCATGGTATTACTAAACTGGTAAAGCAGCGCCAGCTCATTCAGCTGCTGCGCGGTTCCGGACTGATTAGGTGGGGGGCTGGCTTCCATAGATAAGACCAATCATGACGTTGATGTAGTGGGTCTTGCTAAAGGCGCTTTTCCTTCTGTTCCTCTTCCATTTTACAGTTGATGCAAAGGGTGGTAACCGGACGCACCTTAAGCCGCGCCTCGCTAATGTCTTCGCCGCACTCTTCGCAGACGCCAAAGTCGCCATTGTCGATGCGATCCAGCGCATCCTTGATCTTATTAATCAACCTGCGTTCGCGGTCGCGGATACGCAACTCGAAGCTTCGGTCCGATTCCTGAGTAGCTCTGTCAGTCGGATCGGGAAAGTTGGATGAATCAGAGGTCATTTCCGTAACTGTTTTGTCTGCCTCACCTAATAGCGATTTCATCTCATCGCTAAGCATGCTTCTGAAGTAATCGAGCTTGTCCGCTTCCATGTTAACTCCTGATTCTTGTTTAAATGTAAGGATTTTAGAGGTTTCAACCCGACAAGTCCAGAAAAAAATGCCTTATTGCAGGAGCAACTGCATTGCCTCTTGGACCGAGGCAACCCCCTCCAGCCCGATCTTTCCCTTTTTAAGTCGGCGTAAATTCCCGGCCGGCATGATGCAGTTTTTGAATCCGAGCTTCTCAGCCTCAGCAATACGCTGCTCCGGTTGGGTTATGGCACGCACCTCGCCCGCCAGACCGACTTCGCCAAGCACCAAAGTTTGGGCGGCAATTGGTTTATCAAGATAACTCGATGCAACTGCCATGATCATGGCCAGATCTGCCGCGGGCTCATTGAGCCGCACTCCACCGGCCGCATTCAGAAAAATATCTTGCCCGGCCAGATGCAGCCCGACCTTTTTTTCCAGGACCGCCACCAGCAGGGCCAGTCGGTTATGATCGACACCAATAGTCGTTCGCCGGGGAACACCAAGTGAAGTTTGAGTAACCAGCGCTTGAAGCTCCACCAACAAAGGGCGGCTCCCTTCCAGCGAGGCTGTTACAACCGAACCGGGCACGTCCAAAGGGCGCTCCGACAGAAAAAGTTCGGAGGGGTTTTCCACGCAAGTGAGACCTTCCTGCCTCATCTCGAATACTCCGATTTCGTTAGTCGAGCCAAAGCGGTTCTTGACCGCCCGCAAGATGCGGAAGGGATGACTGCCATCACCTTCAAAGTATAGCACTGTATCGACCATATGCTCCAGGACCCGCGGCCCGGCAATGGCCCCATCCTTGGTAACGTGCCCGACAATAAAGACCGGTATGCCGCTTCCCTTGGCCAATACCATCAGTTTGCCGGCAGATTCCCGGACCTGGCTGACACTGCCGGGGGCTGATTCAAGGCTTGAGGTCCAGACCGTCTGGATCGAGTCAACCACCATCGCTCGGGGCTTTATGGTGGAGGCGTGTCCGAGGATGGCTTCCAGAGAATTTTCTGCAAGTATGAGTAAGCGCTTATGCGAGGCACGCAGTCGTTCTCCCCGCAAACGTGTCTGGGAGGCTGATTCCTCCCCCGAGACATACAGAACCTGGCCGGCTTTTTCTGCCATATTGTTCATGGCCTGCAACAGCAAGGTTGATTTTCCGATACCGGGATCGCCTCCGATCAGCACCAGCGATCCGGGTACAATCCCACCCCCCAAAACACGGTCGAGTTCGCCGATTCCTGTCGCTACCCTCGCCTCTGACTGGTTTGGCACATCGCAAATAGGTACCGGACGTGAGCGCTCCCCGGTTATTCCACTGGAAGCTGACTTGCCAATGATCTCCTCGGCCATACTGTTCCAGGAACCGCAATCCTGGCATTTCCCCAACCACTTGGGGGACTGGCTGCCGCATTTCTGGCAGCTAAAAATAGTTTTTTGCTTCATACCGGACCTCGTTGATTACACTGACTTTTCAAGCGGAGCATTAGGTTTGACAATGGAAAATTTCGGTATATTATTACATATTTGCTTTAACTATTATACAAGGAATGAAAATGGATTATTATCGCCCACCAGCACAGCAAGCCGTCCTGGATGCCTTTGGCAGCCTCTACAGGGCCTTGCGGGCCTGGAGATTCTATCCTAAGGGACATCCCAGCCGTAAGAGCAGCATCAAGCTGGCCAACGCAGCCTTGTTAGCACTACTGGATGGCAATAATCTATCACTTGCCTGTGGGCGCTCGGCTTTCGGTTATCCCGACGGCGAGGTTATCAAGGATCCCTCCGGAATGACTTCATCGCTTTCGCGTGAACTTTTAATCCGTCGGGTCCAAAAAATCACTTTGTTATCCGACCTTCAGCAAGAAGACCTGCTCGACTTCGTCAGAATCCTTACCATGACCCCGGAAGCCATTCATCAGGCCGGTGGCCTGGATAAGATCATGGTCGAGCATGGCATCCGTACCATTTGGGTAAATGAATTTGATCTTTCTGTCATCCGTGGCAGACGCCAGCAGGTAGAAGCACGGGGCGTAACACCTCCTGGTCTGAACGAAATAGAGGCCGATGCCGCGCCCGATGCTCCACAACCCAAGCCACAACACAAGGAGCCGGACCCGCAGGAAGAGCTGCAGGCGCTCTTGAGCAGATTGGCTAAGAGCATGGATAAGGAGTCTTATCTGATGGCGGTCCGCCAGTCGGTTGCTTGTGCCGATAAATTGAAGTCCCGGCAGGAATTTTCCCTCCTGCTTCCGCTTGTTAAGCTTCTGGCGGATCATGCATATGATGATACGCGGGCCGCAGAGCTGGCCGATAGTGCTCGGTTCGGTCTGGAGCAGGTAGCTCATGGCGATGACTTTCTCACCTTCCTGCTCGACCGGATGCAAGAACCGGACGCAATCACCCGCGCTATGATCATCCGGATCCTGCTATTGGCCGGCCCTGACGCAATCAATCTGACTGTGGAAAAAATGGGGGCCACAGAGAGCCTGGCTGAGCGTAAATCGCTTTCCGGTCTGCTGGTCAACCTGGGCGAATCGGCTGTACCACCTCTACTGGCAATGCTCGACGACAACCGCTGGTATATTGTCAGGAACCTGACCGCGATATTGGGTGAAAACGGCAGCCCCTCAGCAGTGCCGGGATTGCAGAAATGCCTTCAGCACCCGGATACCAGGGTCAGCAAAGAAGCCATCCGCAGTCTGGCAAAAATTGGCGGCAGAGAAGCTGAAACCGCTCTGATATCGATTGTGCGCACTGGTGACCCTTCGCTCCTGCCACAAGCGCTAACCTCTCTGGGGGGCATGAAGAGCAGGAAATCCCTGGTGGAACTGATGCACATCATCAATAGCGATGACATGTTCCTGAAAACCTTAAGCCTCAAGATCAACGCCTTATCAGCCATCAGCATGATCGGAGAACGGCAGGTTGTCCCGCCCCTGGTGGAGCTCCTCGAAAAACGGCACCTTTTGGTCCGCAGCCGCTGGGAACAGCTGCATGTGGCCATTGCAAACTGCCTGGGGAAATTGGGGGATCCACGCGCTCTGCCGGTGTTGCAGAAGATAACAACCTCATCAGGCGCATTGGGCCGGGCTTGCGCCGAAGCGATCGAATCTATTGAACAGGCCGGAGGCTCAGATGGAGGCGCTTGACAAAGACAGCGCCCTGAGAATGATTACCCTTTTTTCAGGGGCCGCAAAAGGGATGGCGTTCTACCCGACATCTCACCCGGCTATCCGGAAGCCTTTGCTGGAGCTGGACAAGATCCTGAACTGTGCCTTTGCCAAGGCGCCCAGTGTGTCGTGGGGTGTTATCGATGGCATCCTGTTTTACGAGGACCACCTATTTATAACCCCGTCTACAGCCATTGCTGATCTGATCAACCACATGCTGGAAAAAAAAATCGGGCGGGTAACTTTCTCGGCCGGGCTGATGTTTGATGAGCTTCAAGAGTTTGTAAGGCTGTTTTCTTTAAAAGCACCCTCCTTTGAGAGCTTCAAGAAACAGCTCGATAGTGGAGATATCCTCCACATCAAGATCCTGCGCCAAGGGGAAGAGGATTTTAACATTCACCCGCATGAGGAAGACAGCCAATTAGAGGATGGTGATCATCTCGCCACCTATGGCCACGCCTTGGACGCCATCCGCAACATCTGCCGCGATATCGAAAAAGGGCGCATCCCCAACAGTGATCCGGTACTACGAGTAGTCGACCGGATGGTCAGTGTCACGATGCAGGACCATTCGACACTGTTGGGCCTGACAATGATCAAGGACTATGACAACTACACCTTTAATCATTGTGTCAATGTCGGTGTATTGGCTATGGCCATGGGCGCCTCGCTCGGCTTTGACGCCATGACGGTCAAGGATTTAGGTATTGCCGGGCAATTGCACGACATTGGCAAAACCATGATCTCCAAGGATATCCTTAATAAGCCGGGTAAATTATCCAGCAAAGAATATGACGAAATGAAGCTTCATCCGGAGCTGGGTTCCAAGATTATCCGTGAGATGAAGGGGCTCAGCCCGCAAATCGGCCAGATTGTCCTGGGCCATCACCTGCAATATAATCGTAGCGGCTATCCGGATTGGGCTCGCAAGCTTCCATTCAATCAGATGATCGATATCATAGCCATTGCCGATACCTACGATGCCATCACCACGCTGCGTGTTTACCAGCACCCTTACAATCCGCAATCAGCCCTGGCCGAGATGCAGAAAATAACCGGGACTTATCTGGATGGCTCGTTGTTGTCCAGCTTTTTGATCCTGATGGGCAAATATCCGGTGGGAACACTGGTGCGTCTGGATACCAATGAAGTCGCAGTTGTCTGGCGACCGAATCCGCTGGATGAGGAAACACCTATGGTCAGGGTGCTGTTCGCTCCTGACGGCAGACGGCTGGAGGCACCTCGCGAACAGCCGCTGGTTCAGAAGGATGGGTCACGCTATGCAGAGATTGTAGCCGTTGTAGATCCGGCCTTGAAAAATATCGATGTCGGCAAATTTATCGCCAAGGGGAACTACTGAAGAGGTAGCAGGCTCAAAGCTTTAGCCGCCGCCTGCCTGGTTGAAGAATGCGGAGAGGTGAGCAGTGCAATAATCTGTTCAAGGGAATCCAGATCGCCCAGTTTGGCAAGCGCAATCGCCGCTTCGGCTTCAAGCGAGCCATCCTGCTTTTCCAGAAAAGGTCGCAGGTTTTCAAACAGTTCCGGTGATGAAGGGAAATTTGACAGTGCTGCAATGGCGCGCGCCTGGATAGCGCCATTACTATCACCCAGATGTTTGATCAGCACCGGTAAAACCGCCGGGCTGGTGATCCTGCCAAGCACCTCGATAGCCGCGGCCCGAATACCGGCCTCGGGTCGTCCGGCGCAATACACCAACGGAGCAACAACCTTATCCCCGCCGATCTCACCCAGGGCATAAATCGCCCTGATTTTGGCCCCGGTATCCCCTTTTTTCAAAGAGTACATGATCTCTTCCAGGGCAGAGGCCCCCTCCAGGCGCTCTATGGCAGCTGCGGCTGAACTACGCACCTCAGGATCAGCATCCTTCAAAAGTGGTCGCAGGACTGTTATTCTCTGATGGACAGAATCATCGCTCATATTTTAATTAGTAGCAGATTGCTGGCAGGTAGACAACCCCCTTTATTTGAAGTTGTTTCTGAAGATGGTGCCTGTTATAGTTGAGCTACAAAGCCTTTGGGTCCGCAAGATAAATTATCGGAACGGCAAAAAAAGCTAAAAAGGAGAACACCGCAATGCTGGGAACTGCAGAAATTAAACCGGGAATTTTCTGGATCGGCTCTGAAGATCCGGACCTGCGCATCTTTGACGATCTTTTTCCTACCGAACATGGCACAACTTACAACTCCTACCTGATCAAAGGCTCTAGTAAGACCGCCATTATCGATACAGTCAAAAGAAAAAGAACCGACGAGTTTCTGGATAAAATAAAATCACTGGTTGCACCGGAATCAATTGATTATATCATTGCCAACCATACCGAACCGGACCACTCCGGGGCCCTGGGCTACCTACTGGAACAGTGTCCAGCTGCCACGGTAGTATGTACCACAGCCGCCAAGAACTTTCTTACCAACCTGTTGCGCAAACCATTTAACGTGCTCGTAGTGAAGGATGGCGATATCCTTGATCTCGGCGATCGCCGCCTGCGTTTCATCATGGCCCCTTTCCTGCACTGGCCGGATACGATGTTCACACGCGTGGAAGAAGACAATATGCTCTTCACCTGTGATGCCTTTGGTGCCCATTACTGTTCTCCTGGCAAAATATTCAATGATGAGGTACCTGATTTCACCTCGGCGCGCGAATTTTATTTCGACTGCATCTTCCGTCCTTTCAAAGATAAGGTGCTATCCGCGGTTGAAAAGATACGCCATGATGTCATTGACATGATCTGTCCGAGTCACGGCCCGATCATCCGCAAAGATCCCTGGAGAGTCATCCAACAGTTCGAGGAGTGGAGCAAGCCGACCTCGTTCAGTAAAAAGATCGTTGTCCTGTATATCTCCCCGCATGGCAACACCGAACGCATGGCAGAGGCCGTTACCGCCGGGGCCACCTGTGACGACGTCGAGGTGCACAGCTATCATATCAGCAATCTTACTTCAGGCGAGCTGCGCAACCTGCTGGAAGAGGCTGATGCCCTGATCTTCGGCATTCCCACCATTGTACGGGATATCCCTAAGCCGATGTGGGATGTGCTGGCTTATCTGAGCACTGTTAAAATGAAAACCACGCTGGCCGGTCTGTTCGGCAGCTACGGCTGGAGCGGTGAGGCCTGCAAGCTGGCCGAAGAGCGCCTCAAGGGAATGGGCTTCAGACTGCCGGTGCCGGCTGTCAAGAGCAGCTTCACACCTACCGATGAAATACTGGAACAGTGCAAAGCCTTGGGAAGCGCCATCTGTGCTGAAGTGCGCAATCAAGGATAGCAAAGCAGACGACCCAGAAAGAAAGGCCCGCCATTTTCAGGCGGGCCTTTTTCGTTTACAGCTTTAATCCTTAAAGGATGTTAGACACAGAGGACACAGAGAAAATCAGAAATACTGTGACCAAATGATTTTTTAGGTTAATCGTTTTTCCTGCCCCAGCGCTGGTAGAGATCATTTACCACTCCCAGCTGGTCCAGCACCTTCCCGACTATAAAATCAACCAGGTCATCGATGCTTTGCGGGCGGTGATAAAAACCGGGCATAGCCGGTATTATCCGTGCTCCAGCCCGGGAAAGTTTCAACATATTCTCCAGGTGGATCTCGGAAAGCGGGGTCTCGCGAGGCATCAGCAGCAGTGGGCGGCGCTCCTTAAGCATCACGTCTGCGCTGCGTTCGATCAGGTTGGTGGAGATGCCGCAGGCAATCCGCGCCAAGGTTCCCATGCTGCAAGGGGCAACGATCATGGCATCCGGAGCGGCAGAACCGCTGGCCGAGCAGGAAAAAAGGTTGTCCGGGCTGACCAGTTCAATGGCACTGGAAATCCCCAGATATGCGCCGAGCCGCTCACTTGCCGAGGAGAGGTCACCGGACAGATCCAGACCGGTTTCTTCCTGGCAGACTAACTGGCCGCTCGAACTGATACAAACTGTCAGATTGAATTCACGACTACTAAGCTCTTCCGCCAGCCGCAGGCCATAAACAGTACCCGAGGCCCCGGTCAGGGCCAGGAATATCCGCCTGCCGCAGCCGCTCATGGCATCCCCTTCAAGACTACCTCGGCCACTGTGCTGATCAGGATCACAATGCTGATATAACCGTTCATGTTAAAAAAGGCGGCATTCAGCTTTTCGAGGTTACCGTCCCTGATCAGCCAGTGTTCATAGAGCAGCATGGCAGTTGTGACCAGGATGCCGGCCAGAAAAAAAACACCCATCTGCAGGGTGAGCAGCAGGCCGATTAACAGCGCCAGCATGATCAGATGAAAAATGCGCGCGGCCCAGAGCGAACCGCGCACCCCCAGTTTTACCGGTATCGAATGAAGACCGGCCTGGCGGTCGAACTCCAGGTCTTGCAAGGCATAAAGGATGTCAAAACCGGCCACCCAGAACAGTACCGCAGCCCCCAGGATCAGGGCCGGGGCATCGATCCGGCCTCGGATGGCGATCCAGGCGCCTATGGGAGCGGCAGCCAGACAGACACCCAGGACCACATGGGCCAGTGCTGTAAAACGCTTGCAGTAGGAGTAAAGCACCAAAAAGAACACCGCCAGCGGCGCCAGCTTGAGGCATAACGGGTTGAGCCGGCTTGCCGCCAGCATGAGCAGTCCCAGAGAGAGCAGGATAAATGTCAGGGTCAGCCCTTTGCTGATCAGCCCGGAGGGTATGGCGCGGCTGGCTGTGCGGGGATTGCGGGCATCGATTTCGGCATCGATAAGTCGATTAAGCCCCATGGCGGCGGTCCTGGCACCCACCATGGCTAATATGATCCAGATAATCTTGCTCGGCGCGGGTACTCCCCCAGCGGCTAAAAATGCTCCGGCCAAGGCAAAGGGTAGTGCAAAAACCGTATGGGAAAATTTGATCATCTCCAGGAAAACCGCGATCTTCTGTAGCATACCTGTTGCCGCCGCCATATTACTCCTTTATGTCCCGACCAATTATTTCGGCCATCTTTTGCATCTCTTGATTCATGATATCGGTGTTGAACATGCCTGGATATTCCTCATAGGGATAGACCTTGTACAGGGTTTCCAGTTGACCATGCTCGCTGTAGACATAGGAGGTACGAAGCTCAAAGTTACGTCCTTTAATGTTAATCCTTGATCCGCTGCTTTGACCCTGCACCTCGATCTGCAACTGGACAAAATATTTTCTCCCTCCGGCTGGCTGACCAAAACCGGTATCAACATAAAATTGACGTGGGGCTGAGATCAATACGCTTCCCACCTGTTCTTCATCTACAACCCGCAAATGAAGCTCTTCCTCCAAAACCCTCCTTATCCTGCGCAAGGATTCGCCTGGTGGTTGCCTGGCAGTGATTGTACGCGCTTTGATCGGCTCGGCCACGACCCGCATATGATAACAGGCCGCCAGCAAGAACGCCACCACGACCAGTACTGCCCACCGGGCCATGCTAGTCAAGGCCGAAACTCGGCCAGTGACGACTAATACGGTCCAGCACCTTTTGATCGGCCTTGAGCCGCTGCTGCTGTAACCGGCCTCCGGTCGCATCCAGCGCCAGACGTCGGCCGGTATGATCATAAAATAGATCCTCTTTAAACTCTGGCAGGTTAATGAATTGCCAGGCTACGTTGGCCAGCTTGCTGTCCGTTTCGGGGCTGATGAAGATCAGAATACGGGAGGCGCTGAACCAGGGCATTGACCAAAGCAGGTTGGCTGTTTCCCTTACCATAGCCGGAACAGGTTTTTCAAGGGAAATGACCGCGCTCTGATGGAAGATCCACTCCAGGGGAAAGTTGATTTCAATAACCCCCGGCACGAGCCGTTGCAGAAAAGCCAGTAGCAGCCGTTCCCATGCCTTGCCCATCCAACAGTCCTCCATGGGTGGCGGACCGACAATGGTGGCAGGAATAATGGCATCCTCACGGTGACTAATTGAAGTGATCCGCATCAGTGCAGCCGGTCCGGCAGGGGAATACAGGCCGGTGTGGTTCCCGAAGGGTCCCTCGATTGCTTGCTCAATCGGATCTACATAGCCCTCAATAACCACCTCGCTTGTCAGCGGCACGCTTAACGGGATCGAGCAGCAGGCGGCCATATCGATCGAATCGCCGCGCAAAAACCCGGCAAAGGTGATTTCATCCAGCTTGCCAGGCAAGGGGGACATGGCGCTCAAGGTAATGGCCGGATCGCCACCCAGTGCAATCGCCACCGGCATCGGCTTGCCAGCCTGTCGAAACTCCTCCAGGTGCCGTCCGGCCCCGCTTTCCGGTTTCCAACGGATAGCCAGCTCCTTTGATCCGCACACCTGGGCTCGATACATGCCGCAGTTTGGGTTGCCTCCGCTGGTGTCAGCGGTAATTACCAGCGGCAATGAGATATAGCGGGGATGGCCGGAGGCCGAGCCGTCTTCGGGCCAGGCCTGGAGAAAGGGAAACAGACCCAGATCAGGAGCATCTTGCACTTTGGTTGCTCCAGGCCACTCACACAGTCGGGGAAGATAGCGAGTAAAATCAGGTAGCGCGGCTATCTGGGCATCCAGATCATCCAGCACCGGAGAGACGATTTGTTGCAGAAGCGCGGAAAGCTTGTCGGTCAGCAGATCGGGGTGCTCGAGGCCCAGCGCCAGTCCGATCCTGGGCAGAGACCCGAACAAATTGGTAGCCACCGGAAAACTTGAGCCGAGCGGATGTTCGAAAATGAGCGCCTTGCCTCCGTCGCTGGTCTTGCAGACCCGGTCGGTGATGGCGGCAATTTCTTGCAGTGGATCAACCTGGCTTTTTATTCGAATGAGCTGCTGCCGGGATTCGAGAAGGGCTATGAACTGGTGCAGGTCGTTGATAACTGGCATGACTGGTTCCCAGTTTGGTTTTATCTTACAAAGGCAAAAGAAGAGAAAATCTAACAACCGCCTGATGCGGCAGATTATCAGCTATCCCCGAAACGGTTGCGGTAGTACTCGTTTCCCCGCCGGCGGCGAATGCTCAGGCGGTAAAGCTCCTCGTATTTGAGGGATGACTCTTCCCAAGTGAAGCGCTGTTTCATGCCATTACGCCGCAAGGCTGCCAGGCCTTTAGGATTGTTGAAGTAGGTGTAAACGGCCCAGCCGACCGTGTCGCAAAGTGCCGTGGCTGTGTGGCTCCAGTACTTGAATCCGGTGCCGGTCCGTGTTTTTTCATCGAAGTTCTCTACGCTATCATCCAGCCCGCCGGTAGCGCGCACAATCGGCGGCGTGCCATAGGCCAGGCTGTACATCTGGTTGAGGCCGCACGGCTCAAAGGCGGACGGCATCACAAAGTAATCCGAGCCCGCCTCGACCTTGTGGGCCAGGCCGTTGTCATAGCCGATGTAACATGAAAACTTATCCGGGTAGGCCGCGGCAATGTCGCCGAAATAAAAATGTGCCCATGGCTCGCCGTTGCCCACTATCACGAATTGCACATCCATCTCCAGAATGCGGTGGATAGCCTCGGCCAGCACATCGGTCCCCTTTTGTTTAACCATCCTGGAAACCACCCCGAACAAAGGCACATCCGGCCGTTGCGGCAGGCCAACCGCTGCCTGCAGATCCTGCTTGCAGGCCGCCTTACCCTTCATGTTGCGATTGGAAAACTTTGCGACCAGGCAGTCATCTTTGGCGGGATTCCACTCGTCGTAGTCAACGCCATTCAGGATGCCGTAAAGATCGTCCCCCCGCTGCCGCACAATCTCCTCCAGCCCCCAGCCATACTCGGGGGTCTGGATCTCGCGGGCATAGCCCTCGCTGACCGTATTCAGCAGTGTAGCATGGTAGATGCCACCTTTGAGCAGGTTGACCTGGTCATCCTTTTCCAATTCCAGATAGGTGAAATGCTTCCAGCCAATGTCGAGTACCTCCATCAGACCGGGGTAGAAATTGCCCTGGTGCTGCATATTGTGCAGGGTCAGCAAAGAGGCGGCATCACCGACATAGCGGTCATGAAGATAGGTGGTGTTGAGCAGGGCTGGAATGATGGCGGTATGCCAGTCATGGGCATGAACAACATCCGGATGGAAATCGATCATTTTACAGAGCTCCAACGCCGCTTTGGAAAGGAACACGAAACGATTGTCGTTATCGAGGTACCCTTCCCCGTCTTGCGTGTAGAGCGCGGAGCGGCCATAGAATTGCTCATGCTCCAGAAAATAAATCGGCACTTCGCTGCCGGGCAAGCGCCCCTCGTAGACGCCGCAGTACATATGCCCGATAATGCCCATCGGCACCACCAGCAGGCCGGGCAGCAGTCGCAATCCGTATTTTTCCTGATCAATGCCGTGGTAGCGCGGGATCACAACACGGACATCATGGCCTCTGCGGGCCAGGTATTTCGGCAAAGCACCGACTACGTCACCCAGCCCCCCTTCTTTGGCAAAAGGAGAGGCCTCTGAGGCGGCAAACAGGATGCTAAGTTTTTCAGCAGGTTTCATCCATACTCCGGTAAATAGGATCTACGAGCCTGTCGGACTTAGGAAGTCGAAGCGAAAATTCGGCTGGGCAAGGACAGATTTTGCCGATTTTGCAGGTCAATAGTTGTTCTATTGACCAATAAAGCGGCGAAGTATGGACCGTCCAGACGGATTTGCAGCAGATTTACCCTAAGTCCGATAGGCTCGTGGCAGGGTGAATAGTCTTCACCCTGCCAGGGATCAATCTTTGGGCGGCCTATTCAGGCACACTCTGCCAGTCTTCCAGAAATTTCTTGATCCCGGCATCCGTCAGCGGGTGCTTGGATAATTGAATTATAACTGAATACGGGATAGTGGCTATATCAGCTCCGATCAGTGCGGAATTGAGTACGTGAATCGGGTTGCGAATGCTGGCGACGATGATTTCGGCGGTATAACCATAATTGTCAAAAATGGTGCGGATTTCCTCTATGATTCCCATGCCGTCCTGGGAGATATCATCCAGTCGTCCGACAAAGGGCGAGACATAGGTGGCGCCGGCCTTGGCAGCCAGCAGTGCCTGCATCGAGGTAAAGATCAGGGTGACATTGGTCTTGATGCCTTTATCTGAAAGGGCCTTGGTGGCCTTTAGCCCTTCTGGTGTCATCGGTACTTTAACCACGATGTTTTTGTGGATTTTAACCAGTTCCAGCGCTTCCTTGATCATGCCGGGTGCATCCAGTGAAATCACCTCGGCCGAAATGGGGCCATCAACAATAGAAACTATTTCCTTGATTACATCCTGAAATTTGCGCCCTGATTTGGCAATCAATGATGGATTGGTTGTTACACCATCTACCAATCCAAGTTCATGGGCTTCGCGGATCTCGCGGACATCCGCAGTGTCGATAAAAAACTTCATGAATTTCCTCCGTTATGTGATGTATGGTCTAGTTGTTCTGTGAATTTTTCCAGGCAGTTCATGGAGCAAAAATAATGGCGCTCCCCTGCAAGTCGGCCCACTACCGCATCGTGCTCGGAAACGTAGACTCCGCAAACAGGATCGCGGAACGTAGTCTCGGCTTGCGGACTGTTTTCACTGACTACCGGCTTACTTTTTGCCTTGGTCAGACTTTTAATCAGTCGATACCCGAAATAGATGATCAAGATCCAGATAAGCGCTCTCACGTGACTCCCCTTCTATTAAAGCTTCACTACACTTTCATTGGACCGTAGGTCATCAAGCAATTTTTTCATCGACCGCATCAGCACCGGGTGGATCAGTTGCGGGGCAATCTCACACAAAGGCTGGAGCACAAAGCGCCGCTCAGCCAGGCGCGGATGGGGCAAGACAAGTTCAGGGCTGGTTACGACCTGATTGTTGTAAAGCAAGAGATCCAGGTCCATTTTCCTCGCTTCCCAGCGGATGGTCCTGGTTCGCCCAAACACTACCTTCTCTATTCGCTGAAGTTGGCTAAGCAGATCAGGGGGATCTAGTTCGGTTGCAAGCCTAAGAACTGCATTAAGGAAGAAAGGCTGATCAGTAACGCCCACCGGTGAAGTTTCGTAGAAGGATGACAGTGCCGTCACCTTGCTGCCGGGTAGTTTTCCCAGCTCAGCAATTGCCAGCAACAGATTAAGCTCACGATCTCCAAGATTTGACCCAAGGGCAATAAAGGCATCTGTTTGCACTCCAAGATTAAAACACAATCGGGGGGCTGGCGTCAACCGCCCCGTGCACAGCAGCCATTTAAAATGCTTATTTGTAATGTATTTAGATCGGGGAGTGACCGGAATTACTGGAAGGAGATTCTGGTTTCAGGCAAAAAAACACCCTGGTAACTAGGAGGGAAAGTTACCAGGGCAAATGAGGGCTTTTTTGAGGCCCTCGCAAATATTTAAACTAAGTATACTATAGCAAATACAATTGGCAACCACAAGCCTAAAAATAATATAAATATTTGTTTTAATGTAACTAATTGCTTGTTTTCCGACAAAGCTGATCAAGTAAGGCCTTGGCAACAAAATGTTGCCAAGGGACAACCGACACACATTGGTTTTTTTCGGCAAAACCGTTTGCAATGTTCTACTATCAAGGCATGATACTCATTGAACATGACCGGCTCCTCAGGCAGGTTTGCCGTGAACAACGCCCGCACTTCTTCGTAGCTTACCTTCTCAACCAGCAGCCCAAGACGGTAAAAAATCCGCTTGGTGTAGGCATCCACCACAAAGGTTGGCTTGCTGCCGGCATAAAGCAAGATTGTGTCGCAGGTTTCCGGACCGATACCATGCACTTTCAAGAGTTCTTCCCGCACGGCTTGCCAATCCCCGGCAAACATTTGATCCAGTGAGCCATTGTGGCAAGCGCCGAGCCATTCCACAAAATTTTTGAGTCGGCGGCTCTTGATGTTGAAATAGCCGGAAGGCCTGATAAGTATTGCCAGCTGATCGGAATCTATTTCACTTAAGCCCTCCGGGGTCAGCAGGCCTGCCGCTTTCAGGGCTGAAATGGCCTTTTCTACATTGGTCCAGGCAGTGTTCTGGGTCAGGATAGCACCGACACAAACCTCGAAAGCGGTCTCGGCCGGCCACCACTGAAGCGGGCCATAATGGTCAAGCAGGCGCTGATATATTTCCAACAGTGGTACTGATAGCATTTTCTCCTCATGCACAAAAAAGGGGATACCATCGGCATCCCCTCTGGCGGTTGTCAAACCAGGCACGTGTGGAGCCCATCCTTTAGAGTCGGGTATCGCAGCTGGATGTTTAATTTTTCCAGCATCCTGGTGTTGTCCACTATCCGGGTTTCGCTGACATAGGAAAACATCAAAGGCGACATTACCTGACGTGCCTCGGACAGTGTTACCTGGGGCTGGCGCTCCTCCCCCAGTAGATCCGCTACGGCATTGAAATAGGTCGTCATGCTGCTGGGATGGCCATCACTGACATTGAAGATATCACCATCCTCCCCCTTTTCTGCAGCTGCCATGCAAACCTGGACCAGATCATCGGCATGAATACGGTTGCTTGGGCCGGATTGCTCTTCCAGCAGCAGCGGCTGGTGCTGACGGATCTGCATCAACGGCAAGCGGCCGGGGCCGTAGATGCCACTCACCCGCAGTATAACCACTGGTACATTCCTGCTTTTGCCGAATTCCAAAAAAACTCTCTCAGCATCCAAGCGACGTTTTCCCATGGCCGTATCAGGAACGGCTGGTGAATCCTCATTTACCAAAGAACGACTTTGACCATAAACCGAGGTGGCGCTGATATAAACGATTTTCTCCGGGGGAGCAGAACCTGTCAGGGCTGAACAGAAATTTGCTGCCCGCGGATCGCTGATGCCCCCTCCAGGGGGAGGCACGAGGTAAAATAGAACAGCACCGGCAACATCCAGCGCCTGAACCTCCGCCAGGTTGTCCAGGGCACAGCTCACGGTACTGAATCCCAAGGCTTTGAGTCTCTCAGCATGGTCCGTGGACCTGACCATACAGTTAACCGCCAGCCCCTCCTCATGAGCCAATCTGGCAATACGCCCACCGATGTAGCCGCAGCCGGCAATAAACACCTTTTTCATAATATTCAACTCCTGCTTTTAAAGCAAAATTGGAACGGGCCAGCCTGTTCAATATACCATTGTCACAACCATGGGACACATAAAAAAGGCCCCGCAAGAAACACGGGGCCAGTAAAAGAAAACAGCTATTATTTCTTTTCAGTCTGCCAGCGCTCATCGTAGGTCAACGCCGCCAGCTTCTGATAATAGGCGAAGCGGGCCTGTGCCCAATGGGTAGCCTTTTTCATAAGTTCGTCGGCCGCCTTGGGATCAATTTTCTTTAGCGACTTGTAGCGATTTTCGCCGTAGGCGTACTCTTCAAGCGAGATGGTCGGAGCCTTGCTGTCCAGCAGCAGAGGATTCTTGCCTTCGGCCGCCAGGGCTGGGTTGTAACGATACAGCGGCCAGTAACCGGACTGAACAGCCTTTTTCTGCTCATCCACGGCCGTGGTCATGTTGATGCCGTGCGCGATGCAGTGGGAATAGGCAATGATCAGCGAGGGACCGTCGTAAGCCTCGGCCTCCAGCATGGCCTTGACGCACTGGGCCGGGTTGGCCAATGAGACCTGGGCCACGTAAACCGAGCCATAGGCCATGGCCATCATACCCAAGTCCTTCTTAGCCACCATTTTACCCCCGGCAGCGAACTGAGCTACAGCACCCAGAGGGGTGGATTTGGAGGCTTGGCCGCCGGTATTGGAGTAAACTTCGGTGTCCAGTACCAGTAGGTTGATGTTCTTACCTGAAGCAATGACATGATCCAAGCCGCCGTAACCGATGTCGTAGGCCCAACCATCGCCGCCGATGCACCAGACTGATTTCTTCACCAGATAGTCGGCAATCGGGACCAACAGCTTGGCAACCCTTTCACGATTGCCTTTAAGTGCGACCTTGAGCTTGTCCACCCGTCCACGCTGGGCTTCAATTCCAGCTTGAGTAGACTGATCGGCGGAGACAATCTCCTTGAGCAGCTTGGCATTGGCGGCAAACGACTTGCTTCCAGCCAGCTCGCTAACGTATTCCAGCGCAGATTTATTAAACTGATCAACTGTCAGCCGCATGCCAAAACCAAACTCGGCGTTATCTTCGAACAAAGAGTTGGACCAGGCCGGACCGCGACCATCGGCCCGCTGAGCCCAAGGAGTGGTGGGCAAGTTGCCGCCGTAGATCGAGGTACAACCGGTGGCGTTGGCAATCAGCATCCGATCCCCGAACAGCTGGGAGATCAGCTTCAGGAAAGGTGTCTCACCGCAGCCGGCGCAAGCGCCGGAGAACTCGAACAGCGGGCGGATGAGCTGGTTAGAACGCAGCGTTTCCAGCTTGACCTGGGTGGCATCAACATCGGGAAGATTGAGGAAGAATTCGAAGTTTTCCGCCTCCTGAGCCCGCAGAGGGGGCTGGAAGTGCATATTCAGCGCCTTGTGATTGGGATCATTCTTGTCCTTGGCCGGGCAGTTGTAAGCACAAGCGCCGCAACCGGTGCAATCTTCAGGGGCCACCTGGATGGTCAGTTTTTTGCCGGCCATTTCGGTGATTTTGCAATCAGCGGATTTAAAGGTCTTGGAAGCACCCTTCAGGAGCTTGGGATCATAGGCCTTCATACGGAGGCTGGCATGGGGGCAAACAAAGGAGCAGATGCCGCACTGGATGCAGAGTTGCTCCTCCCAGACCGGAATTTCAATGGCAATGTTGCGCTTCTCATACTGCGAGGTAGCCGTTGGGAAGGTGCCGTCGGCCGGCATTTTCGAAACCGGAAGATCATCTCCCAGACCAGCTATGATCGGGGCAGTGACCTCCTTGACAAACTTCGGTGCTTTGCCGGAAACAGCAGCAGCCATCTTTAACTTGCTGGTGGCCTTGGCCGGTACCTTGACCTCAAAGAAATTGTCCAGCCCGGCGTCCACCGCCTTGTAGTTCATCTCAAGAACCTTTTCACCAGCCTTGCCATAGCTCTTCTTGATGGCGTTTTTGATGGAGCCGATGGCGGTCTTGAGCGGAATGATATTGGAAATTTTGAAGAAAGAGGTCTGCATGATCACGTTGATACGTGGTCCCAGGCCGATCTCGTTGCCGAGCTTGACGCCGTCGATTACAAAGAATTTCAGTTTCTTGTCGATGATCTGCTGCTGTACCTCTTTCGGTATCATGTTCCAGATTGCATTATGATCAAAGGGGGCGTTCAGCAGAAAGGTGGCGCCGGTCTTGGCTTTGGAGAGCATGTCATACTTCTCCAAAAACGAAAAGTTGTGACAGGCTACGAAATCAGCCTCTTGCACCAGGTAAGGGGCGCAGATCGGCTTCTTGCCGAAGCGCAGGTGCGAAGTGGTCATGGAACCGGCCTTCTTGGAGTCGTAAACGAAATAAGCCTGGGCGTTGTTATTGGTCTCCTCGCCGATGATCTTGATCGAGTTTTTGTTGGCGCCGACGGTACCGTCGGAACCCAAGCCGTAGAACATCGCCTGATAGACACCATCCATCGGGTTTTTGTAAGAGTAATCGACCTTTAGACTGCAATTGGTAACATCCTCTTCAATACCGACCACGAAATGATTCTTCGGTTTGGCAGCTTTGAGGTTGTCGAACACCGATTTCGCCATAGCCGGACTGAACTCCTTTGAGCCGAGGCCGTAACGTCCACCCACGATGATTGGATAGCTTTTGAGCTTGAGCTTGCCTTCAGCCATGGCCTCGCCGATAGCGGTACGGATATCAAGGTAGATTGGCTCACCAAGGGCACCCGGTTCTTTGGTGCGGTCGAGAACGGCAATCTTTTTGACCGACTTGGGAAGCGCCTTGATGAAGGCGTTCAGCGGGAAGGGGCGATACAGGCGAATCTTGATCAGGCCGACTTTTTCACCCTTCTTGACCAGGTTCTCAATCGTCTCCTGAACAACCTCGGCCCCCGAGCCCATTACAACAACCACGCGCTCGGCGTCCTTGGCACCGACATAATCGACCATTTTATACTTGCGGCCGGTCAGCTTGGCGAACTTGTTCATCTCCTCTTCAACAATGTCGATACACTTGGGATAGTAGGGATTGACGGTCTCACGCCCCTGAAAGTAGACATCCGGGTTCTGGGCGGTCCCACGCATAACCGGGCGGTCGGGATTCAGACCGCGCCCCTTATGTTCGGCGATCAGCTTGTCATCCAGCATGTGACGCATGTCGTCGAAGGTTAGCTCCTCGACCTTGAGCACCTCATGAGAGGTGCGGAAGCCGTCAAAGTAGTGCAGAAACGGCACCCGTGCCCGCAGAGTTGCAGACTGGGAAATCAGGGCGAAGTCCATCGCCTCCTGGACGTTATTGGAACAGAGAAAGGCCCAGCCGGTGGAGCGGCAGGACATGACATCCGAGTGGTCGCCGAAGATCGAGAGCGCCTGAGCAGCAATGGCGCGGGCCGAGACGTGGAAAACTGTAGAGGTCAGCTCACCGGCAATCTTGAACATATTGGGGATCATCAGCAGGAGGCCTTGGCTGGCAGTAAAGGTGGTGGTCAACGCGCCGGCTTGTAACGCCCCGTGGACGGCTCCGGCGGCGCCGCCTTCTGACTGCATCTCAACGACCGAGGGTACATTGCCCCAGATGTTTTTTTCACCGACCGCACTCTTGGCATCGGAAATCTCGCCCATCACCGATGATGGTGTGATCGGGTAGATGGCAATGACTTCGTTGGTGGCGTGAGCCACGTGGGCGGCGGCGGTATTGCCGTCGATGGTTACCATTCTTCTACTCATTTGTTCCTCCTCTGTGGGATTGTCTGCAGTATGAATCGCCTCTGGTAGGCCAGCTCGGCTTACACTTAATACTGCTACCTTGCCGCTTACCAACTACCTTTATAATTCGTTTCTGCCCTGTAAGGCCCACTGCACCGTGGCCGCATCGACAAACTCAATGTCGCTCCCCAGCGGGATACCGTGCGCCAGCCGGGTGATCTTGACATTCAGAGCTTTCAGCGACTTGGTGAGATATAGGGCGGTAGCCTCGCCCTCGACAGTAAAATTGGTGGCAATCACCACCTCAACGACCCCACCTTGCTCTATCCTTCGAAGAAGTTCCCCAATCCGCAGATCAGATGGGCCGATGCCTGCCATGGGGGAGATGGCCCCTTCAAGGACGTGATATACGCCATTATAGGCATTGCTTCGTTCAAGGGCCATCAGATCCTGGGAATTTTCCACCACACAGATGATTCCAGAATCGCGTTTTCCCATGCAAATTGGACAGGGATCATCCTCTGCGATGGCAAAACAGGTAGAACAGGCGCGAACCTTGCTGCGGACATCCTCGAGTGACTCCGCCAGTGCAGTCAAGTTTTGAGGTGACTTCAGAAGATGGAATGCCAGCCTCAAGGCGGTGCGTTCGCCGACCCCCGGCAATTTCTTCAATTCCCCGACCAAACGTGACAGAGAAGGAGTTTTAGTTAGCATATTCGTACCGTAAATAAAACAATTTTTTATGTATTATAGCGAGGTTAAAAAAATGCTCCCCATGCTATTCAGGCTTTAAAAAATAGCCAGACACCATCGAGGAGCATCAAAAACAGCTTCGCGACATGCAATACCCGGAAGATCTGCCGATCCAGTTAAACCCATCTATTAGCCGAACTAAAAAATTTAGTCAAATTAAATATGAGCAGTCGCTACAAAATCGGGATTTAGTCGCTAATTGTATAGGTTATCGGCTTTTGCCTTAAAAAAGTCCCGGAATGCTCATTCCGCCGGTAATCTTTGACATTTCCTCGGAAAGCTCGGCGTGAACCTGCTTCAAAGCCTCATTTACTGCGGCAATTACGAGGTCCTGAAGCATCTCCACATCATTGGGATCAACGGCTTCTTTTTTTATCGAAAGTGAAATTATTTCATTCTTACCATTCACCTTCACGCTTACTGCGCCGCCGCCTGATGTGGCCTCCGCAGTCTTTTGGGTAGCCTCTTCCTGGAGCTTGGCCATCTTCTGTTGAATCATTTGGGCCTGCTTCATGATACTTGCTAATCCTTTTGACATTACTGCCTCCTCATAATTAATTAGTAAAACCTAGTTATATCGTACTTTGCTTTTCACGCCTCACGGATCTCGGTTATTGTACCGCCAAAAACTCGCAAAGCCTCATTAATAACCGGATGATTAGCAACCTCCTGCTTTAATTCTTCCAGTCGTTGTTCCTGTTCACTCTTTTTTTTTTCAATTAGAGACTGTGGGTTCGTTCCGGTTTCCGGTGCAATCGCCTTAACCTTGATCGTAGTATCCTGACCGGTAAACTCCTTGGCAAGCGCCTGAATATCCTTGATTGAGTCGCTATCCCGGGCACTGGTCAGATAAAAGCTACCCTCCGGAAAACCAATCTCCAGACAGCCGGACTCCAGCTTCAAAGGACTGCCATGCTCGAGCACGGCCCCGATGTCGGGGCGCTTCTCAAGCACAAACGCCACCAAGCGTTCCCAAAAGGCATGATCCCCGACATTTTTGACCGGAGCACTTGTCGCCGGTTGGACCGGCTGGACTGAAGGCGAAGGCGCCTTGTGCGGCTGTTGATCATCACGGACAGGCTCATGACGACGCTCCTCTTTTGCTGCAGAAAGAGCAGGACGACCAGCATCCCAGGGGAGCGAGGGAGTATGAACGGCGCCGGTTTCCAGCATCTTTATCTTTTCCAGAAGCTCTTGAATCGGGATCACCGGTTCAAGGGCGGCTGCTTTTAGCAGCGCCATTTCCAGGATCAGCCTGGGAAAAGTGGCCTGAGCCATCTCATTCTCGGCCTTGACCAGCAGTGTCAGCCGGCGCTGGATGTCCTGGGCCGAGAAACCGGCCGCCTGCAGCCGAAGTTCATCAAGTTCGGCCTGGGCCAGGTCAAGTATTTCCTCAGGCTTCTTGACCGAGCGGATCACCAACAAATGTCGGAAATGCTCAATCAATTCCTGACAGAACTGGCGCATGTTGTAACCGACCGCGTCGACCTTTTTTATTCCCGCCAACACCCCTTGCGTATCTGCACCAAAAACAGCTGCCGAAAGCTCGGCCAGAAGTCGCCTGTCAACAGCCCCTATCAAGGTAACGACATCCTCATCCGTCACGCTATTGCTGCAGAAAGCCAGCACCTGGTCAAAGGCGGTCAATGAGTCCCGCATGCTTCCATCTCCCTTACGGGCGATCAAGGCCAGGGCCGAGTCACTGATAGTGACCCCTTCTTTTTCAGCAATCTCTCTTAGGCGGGCAATGATATTTGTTAATGACACGCGCTTGAAATCGAAACGCTGGCAGCGCGAGAGTATTGTGACCGGGAGTTTGTGCGGTTCAGTGGTGGCAAATATGAATTTAACGTGTTCCGGTGGTTCCTCCAGCGTCTTCAGCAAGGCATTGAAGGCGTTGTTGGAAAGCATGTGGACTTCGTCGATAATGATTATCTTGTAGCGGCTGTGGGAAGGGAGATACTTGATGCTGTCGCGAAGCTCACGGACATCCTCGACACCGTTGTTGGAAGCGCCGTCAATTTCAAACACATCGGTGGATGTGCCTTTGGTGATCTCGATGCACAATGGGCAGACATTGCACGGCTCATGGGTCACACCGATTTCACAATTAAGGGTCTTGGCCAGAATACGGGCCGTGCTGGTCTTGCCGACTCCACGTGCACCGGTAAATAGAAAGGCATGTGCTACCCGGCCTGAATCGATTGCATTTTGCAGGGTGCGGCTGACATGCTCCTGACCGGTCAGTTCGGAAAATGTCTGGGGACGGTATTTCCTGGCCAGAACTTCATAAGGCGTGCCGTTGGACAAGGATTGAACCTCACAGGTCATCTGTTTGCCCTACGCCCCGTTCCTGAAAGGGTTGTGGGGTGAGGGTGGTGCGGATATTGAAATCAGGGAAGAATTTATCAGGACTGCATTCGGGTGCTAAGCAGGCGGCATAAGGAGGCGTATAAGGAAGATCCTGGGGAGCCTGCGGCGAGGCCATTTCTTAGCGTTTGAATGCGTCTCGTATTTGCAGGCGCATATGATAGCCGGGTTTACCCGCGGCACACGACGGGGGCCGCTGCCGTTGCTTCCTTCCGGACCTGGCGGAGTTCACGGCCTGCCGTTGCGCGAGGCCCGGCTATCATATCCGCCTGCAAATAAAAACATGATGTTTATTTGATGTTACCAAGCCAGCAGTAGAAAGCAACCGGAGCAAAACCTGTATAGACAAAGCTTTCTAGAAGCTGCGCGGGTAACACTTATTATCATCATGCATTAAACTAATGGCGGAGAGAGAGGGATTCGAACCCTCGGTACGCGTTAACGTACACACGCTTTCCAGGCGTGCTCCTTCAACCGCTCGGACACCTCTCCATTAGGTCGAAAGAAAAATATAGTATAAGCGAAGGTGTTTGTCCAGCTTTTCATAATTGCAAATGGACGAAAACAAGAAATCATAGTAAAGTTCGGGCAAAGATCAAGCAACTTGTTTATACCTGATACTTTTTCAGCCATGGAGCATGCATGAAGATCGGCATCATAACCGCCATGCCGGAGGAAACCCGCGCTATACTTAAAGATGCAAACTCGGAAAAGTCCGTTCTTGATAACCGCAACTGTTTTAGGTGCCGGATCGGTGGACATGACATCATGCTGGTTGAGGCCGGCATGGGCATGCTTAATGCCGGTTCAACCGCCACAGCCCTGGCGGTTGAAGGTGTTGAACTGCTTGTCTCGGCCGGATTTGGTGGTGGTGTCCTGCCGGGTCTGTTAGTGGGTGATGTGGTCGTGGCGCAACAGGTGTTGCATTGGACCGGCAGCCAGCTTGACCTTACCCGACCCCTTTTTTACAGAGTAAAAACCGCCGATCCAGTGCTTACAGGCTGTTTCATAACCAGCAATGGCATACTTAATAAAAAGGACCTGGCGGGATTGCTGCCTAGTGACATCGAGCGGCCGGTAGTGGAGATGGAAAGCGCTGCCGTGGCACAGGTTGCGGCCGAGCAAGGCATCCATTTTTTGGGAATCAGAGCTATCAGCGACCCGTGGGACGAGGAGCTTAATTTTTCAATCCATGACTTTTGTGACCAGCAGATGCGCATCCGGCCGTTAAAGGTCCTCGCCACAACCATGCGTCGCCCAGCCATCATTCCCCAGCTAATCCGCCTGGCCAAAAACAGCCGTAAAGCCGCCAAGAGCCTGGGTGCTGCTATGAAGCAGCTGTTAGCCCAGCTTTAACTGGTCTGAGCTGATGCATTCAGGCCTTATTTTAGTGACTGGCGAAGTCGCGGCCGCCGACCAGGGATAATCGCGCAGGTGCTCCCCCAACTCCTCCCTTGAATAACCATTCACACGCCGCCAAGCCAAGATCACTACCAACAAGATCGGCAAGCTGTACATAAGAATACCGGACAGGGCCATAAAGGGCTCTCCGATCCAGATAGTCACCCCCCAGTTGAACAGCAATACCGACAGATATAGAACCGGTCCCAGTAGCGAACGAAAAGGAAGTTTCGCAATCCCGCTTGCAGCGACAGTCTGTTTCCTGGCGTCGATAACCTGAAATGCCCCCACCAGACAGAAGCTGGTCAACAGCCAACCCAGATAATTGGAAAGCGGCACGCCGAAGTGGATCCCTTTTTCCTGATAACCATAGATCTGCCCAAGGAACCAGCGCCGCCCCTGCAGAGCCACCGGATCAATTATAATGTCGAGAAATGTCTGCAGAAAGGCGCCCAGAATCAGAGCCGCCAGGGATCGTCGGATACGGCGCGTTTCCAGGATGACCAGTTCCCAGCGCCATGCTTTTAGCGGAGAGAGTATAAACAGCGCCGTCGAATAACTGCAATAGGAGAGAAAGACATAGGAGAGCGAATCGAAAAACGGGACCCCGGCTACCCACAGCTCTTGGTTTATCGTGGTCTCGATATAATAATACCAGCCATAAGGGAAGCCGGTGTTGATCGAGAGCCATTCCGAGGCAAAGGCGATCAGGTAGCCGGCCACTGTAAAGGTCAGGGTTCTGCGCCAGCCAATGTGCGGTACGCATGCCAAAAGATAAGCACCGAAGAAGGCGAACACGTAGGGACGCATGGTAAAGGTGCCAATGGCTATGTCGAAGAAGTGCGGCATCTAGTTACTTCTGGCTTACATGCAGCGCTTGATCTATATCGGCGATGATATCACCGGCATCCTCAATCCCGACCGAAAGCCGGATCAGGTCAGCGGTTACGCCGCCCGATTTCTGCTGTTCCTCGGAAAGCTGGCGATGGGTCGTGCTGGCCGGATGCAGTACGCAGCTGCGGGCATCGCCGACATGAACCACCAGCGCCACCAGTCGGGTGGCCTCCATGAATTTGCGACCCGCCTCGGAACCACCCTTGATGCCGAAGCTGAGAACACCGCTGCACCCTTTGGGAAGGTACTTCTTGGCGCGGTCATGGGTCGGATGATTGGCCAAACCGGGATAGCAGACCCAGCTCACCAGCGGGTGCGTTTCCAGAAACTTGGCCACTGCCAAGGCATTGTCGCTATGGCGCTGCATCCGCAGATGCAAGGTTTCCAGGCCCAGATTAAACAGGAACGAGTTTAGCGGCCCGGGTGTCGTACCCAGATCGCGCATCAGCTGGACGCGGGCCTTGATGATATAGGCCAAGGGGCCGAATGTTTTCAGGTACTCCAGACCGTGATAACTCTCGTCCGGCTCGACCAATTCGGGGAATCGGCCGCAGGACCAGTCGAATTTACCCCCGTCGACAATCACCCCGCCCACGCTGGTAGCGTGCCCATCGATATATTTGGTGGCTGAATGCATGATGATGTCAGCCCCATGCTCGAAAGGTCGGCAAAGATAGGGGGTGGCAAAGGTGTTGTCGATGATCAGCGGGGCCTGCATCTCGTTGGCGATAGCCGAGAACTTCTCGAAATCGAGGACGTTCAGGCCAGGGTTTCCGATGGTCTCGGCAAACAGGCAGCGGGTTGTGGGTCGGAAGGCCTTTTTGATCTGATCGGCCGGGGCTTCCGGATCAATGAAGGTCACCTCGATCCCCATTTTGGGTAGCGTGACGGAAAACAGATTATAGGTACCGCCGTAAAGTGTGCTGGCAGCTACCACGTGTTGACCGGCCTGGCAGATATTCATGATCGACAAGGCGGTTGCCGCTTGCCCGGAAGAGGTGGCCATGGCCCCTACACCTCCCTCCATTTGGGCAATCTTGCGCTCGAACCCGTCTGTGGTCGGATTGGCCAGGCGGGTATAGAAGAAACCGGCCGCCTCCAGGTCAAACAGCTTGGTGACATGCTCGGCACTGTCATATTTGAAGGTGGTGCTTTGAATAATCGGCAGGATGCGCGGCTCTCCTGATTTGGGCTCGTAGCCACCCTGTACCGCCAAGGTTTCGATCTTCCATTTTGGATCCATCTGTTCTGCCTCCTTATCATTGAATAAAGTAAAATTTAGAAGAGTGTTCCGACAACGCTGCCGATTACCGAGATCGGTCCGGTGTCCTGCAACCCCTCCATGGCCTTCTCGGTCTTGCGGAGGGTTGACAGCGCGTCGCGGTAGAGCTTGTCCTCATTGACCAACTTGCCTACCGTACCTTGACCTTCGTTGATTTTGCGGGTGATCTCCTTGAGGTTGGCCATGGTCTGTTTCAGCTCATCATAGAGCGCCGGATCGTTGACCAGCTTGCCGGCCGTGCCCTCCCCTTTATTGATCCGCTGGGCGATCTCGGAAAAGTTTTTCATGCTGTCGTTCATGCCTTGGGCCGCTGCCATTGCTTTATCGTATAGCTCTTCCTCGCTAAGCAGCTTGCCGATGGTCCCCTCGCCCCGCTCCAGTCTGGCGCTCACCTGAGCCAAACTGCCGGTCATGGCATTGGCGTTCCTGTACAACGATTTATCGTTCAGAAGCATGGCCAGCGACCCGTCGCCGCGATCAATCTTGGTGGTGATGCTGGCCAGGCCGGTCAGGGAATCCTTTATGGCAATGCGGTTCTCGTCCAGCATATTTGAAATTTTGCTCATGACTTCATTCTGGTTGCGGTTAAGGTCGGCGATCATCTGCTTGGCATCCTTGGTCAACTCGCCCACGTTATCCATGATGGCCTCTACCCCGGAAGATTCAGTGCTTTTGACTGTGCTGCCGGGAGGCAGATCCGGTCGCTCCGTAGAGCCGAACGAGAGCCCCAAGAATTGTCCTCCCAGCATACTGGCCATGCGGATACCGGCCACCGTATCCGGCTTGATATGCGTATCCGGTTTAACCTCGAAATCGACCCGCACCTTGCTATCGGCAATGGCAATCTTTGAAATTGTTCCCACATCTACACCGGCCAATTTGACCGAGTCACCTTGCTTGAGTCCGGTGGAGGCTGTCAGATAGGTGGTATAGGCATTGCCGTGTCCGAAAAAAATCTTCCAGCGGTTGCCGACCTCCAGCATCAGCCCGAACAGGACCAGGCTGAGAACGAAAAAAAGCCCGACTTTGGCTTCATTGGTGAGGTTCATGCGGCCATCTCCAGATGTGATATAAATAGGGTATTATACCCATCGCGCCGCGCTTAGCAATACTATTGTGTTTTTCATATGTTCCCGCTATTGTGTGGTTATTTAACCGTGGAGGAGACAGATGGTTTCGTTCGAAGAGGCTCGCAACACCATACTAGCAAATGTCAGACCGCTCGGAAGCGAGCGAGTGCACCTATTACAGGCGGTCGGCCGCACCCTGGCTGAAGACATGCTGGCCCCCTGGGACATGCCCCTGTGGGATAATTCGGCCATGGATGGTTACGCGGTCCGTGCTGCCGACTGCTCCAACAGACCCTGTCGCTTGAAGGTGACCGGTTTCCTTCCAGCCGGGGCCAAGGGGGACGACATTACCGTGGAGCCGGGCTGCGCAATCCGGATCATGACCGGCGCGCCAATACCGACCGGTTGCGATGCAATTGTACCGGTCGAGGAGACCGATGACGGACAGCAGGAGGTAACCCTTAAAGAACCGGTCAAAAAGGGGCAGCATATCCGCTTTAAGGGCGAAGATGTCGCCAGCGGTGTAACTTTTGCCAGGACAGGTGCCATTATCCGGCCTCCGGAAATAAACATGCTGGCCAACTTTGGCTTGGCCCTGGTACCGGTTTACCGGCGCCCCACAGTGGCCATACTTTCCACTGGCGACGAGCTGGTAGAACTGGGCCGCACACCCGGCCCGGGCCAGATCATCAACAGCAACACCCTGTCACTGGCCGCAGCAGTGAGTGAGGCCGGCGGCATTCCCTTGGTTATCGGCATAGCCAGGGATAATCGCGAGAGCCACCTGGAAAAGTTGCGGGAGGGGCTCAAGGCTGATGCACTGATTACCTCGGCCGGGGTCTCGGCCGGTGATTGCGACCTGGTGCGGGATGTGCTTGAAGAACTGGGCGCCAGCCAGATATTCTGGAAGATAGCCATTAAACCGGGCGGGCCAACCGCCTTTGCCCTTTACAATGAAACACCGATCTTCTCGCTGCCCGGCAACCCGGTCTCGACTTTGATAACTTTTGAAGAGTTTGTCCGGCCGGCACTGCTCAAAATGGAGGGCCGCCGTCGTGTGCTGCGTTCGAATTTCAAGGTAATCCTTAAGGAAGAGCTGGCCAAGAAACCGGGTAAGGTTCAGATCGTGCGGTTGCGGCTGGAAAAGGTTGAGGGACGCTGGTACGGCGCCTCGGCCGGCAATCAACAGACCGCGATTCTGAAAACCTTTGTCGATGCCGAGGCCATCGCTGTGCTTCCGGCGGAAAGCACCCGCTTTGCAGCTGGCGAAGAGGTAGATGTTCATTTTTTCGGTAATCATGTTGAACTGGAAAAACAGGCGTAGAGAGAATTATTATTCACTCTTGCTGCAATATCAGCACAAATTGACCGAACAGAGGTTTTTATGAAAGACTACATCGGCGCCCATATGTCGATTGCCGGTGGGGTACACCTGGCGGTCGACCGCGCCATCGCCGCCAACTGCGGTGTTCTACAGCTCTTCACCCGCAACACCAATCAGTGGCGCGGCAAACCGATCAGCGATATGGACGCGGCCCTTTTTCGAGAAAAATTTGTTGTTTCTGGCATGCATGATGTCGTGTCCCACGATATCTACCTGATCAATCTGGCCGCCCCACCCGGGGAAATCAGGGACAAGAGCCTGACCGCTTTTCGCGATGAACTGGAGACCTGCGCCAGACTGGGTATCGGCAAGATCGTCATGCATCCTGGCTCGCACTTGTGCGAAACACCTGAGACCGGCCTGGGGCGGGTGATTGAGGCTTTTGACCAGTTATTGAGAGAGGTTCCGCAGTTTGATGGCAAGGTGTTGCTGGAGGCTACCGCCGGGCAGGGGACCAACTTGGGGCGAACCTTTGAGGAGTTGCAAACCATCATCAGCGGATCGAAGTTTTCCGGGCGTTTCGGTATTTGCCTCGACACCTGCCACGTTTTTGCGGCTGGCTACGATATCACCACCGAGCAGGGTTACCAAGCCACCATGGCCGACTTTGACCGGATTATTGGAGTTGGCAGGCTGGAATGTTTCCACTTCAACGACTCCAAAAAGGAGTGCGGTTCCAGGGTGGACCGGCACGAGCATATCGGCAAGGGCGCGCTAGGGCTGAATCCGTTCCGTTTTATCCTGAACGACCCGCGCTTCGCCAAGGTGCCCAAGATACTGGAGACCCCCAAAGGGGATAATCATGAGATGGATGAGGTTAATCTGCGAGTTCTGCGGGGGTTGGTGGGTTGATCATGTAAGCAGCCAATAATTTCAAGGCCTCCCCGCTACAGGGGAGGCCTTGAAAACTAGAATAGATCCAGATTCTCCAGCGTCTTAAACGGCTGATTGCCGAAAGCCTGGCGTTCCTTCCTTTCCGGGGCCTGCGGCTCCGGCCGCTCTTCTTCGAGCGCTTGCGGCTCTACTTCGGCAAGGCACTGCACCTCCTGCTCCTCATCCATACCGTTACATTTAAAAAAATAACGATCGTACAGCCGATGATGGGCGGTCCAGCGCGAGGTGCTGGCACTTTCCTTGGCGATATGGGCGCGGATACCGTTAATCTTTGAATCCATGTCATCCAGGTAGTTTAAAACCGTAGCCTCGATTGTCTTGGGACGCTTGGGGGAACCGTATTCGTACTGTCCATGATGGGAAAGCAGCATATGTTTCAGCAACAGCGCCAGTTCCCGTGGGAAACCTTCCACCAAACGAATCCGCTCCTCAACCAGTTCCACTCCGATAGTGATGTGCCCCAATAACTTGCCGGCATCGGTGTAATCAAAAGAGCGTTCATAGCTCATCTCGTGGATCTTGCCGACATCATGCAGCAGCGCCCCCACCACCAGCAGATCCTGGTTGATACCCTCATATAGCGGCAAAATGGCTTTGGCCAGTTTGACCAGGGCCAGTGAATGTTCCAGCAGCCCCCCCAGATAGACGTGGTGCATGCCTTTGGCGGCCGGGGCCATGCAGTACAGCCCCATGAACTGCTGATCCGAGAGAAAGGCCTCCATCAGCCCCCGCAGATGGGGGTTGGTAAGACCGGCCACAACCTCGCCCAATTCCTGACGCATCACAGCATTTGGTCGGGGGGACTCGGGCAGGAAATCGGGAAGATTGACCTGTTCCTCGGGCACCCGGCTGATCTCGGCCACCACTACCTGCATCTTGTTCAGGTAGATCGAGGCCTTGCCCCGCACCTGGACAAAGTCGTCCTTATCGAACAGCTTATCGAGCACATCGGTGTTATCCCAGATCTTGGCTTCCACTTCGCCGCTCTTGTCCATGAAGCGCAGGTTCATGTAAGGCTTGCCATTCTTGGCCATGGCCAGGATTTTGTCCTTGACCAGGAAAACTGCATTGACCGTGTCGCGGTCCTTGATATCGCCAACAAACTGTTTTGCCATCATGGCTCCTTTTTTCAAAAACCAACTTCTTTCATACACCGCTATAAAAGACAATTGAACAAGCTTTTGCTCTTTTCACCATTGTTAACTGGTGCGGGATAAGTTTCAAGCTTTTCTCAGTCTGATTGCTATCTCATCGGCTATTTTGATGCCGTCAATCGCCGAACTCATGATTCCTCCGGCATAGCCGGCTCCTTCGCCAGCCGGAAAAATCCCTGCCAGGCTTCGCGATTCAAAATGCTCATCGCGCAGGATCCGCACCGGTGCCGAGGTACGCGACTCAATCCCGATCAGGGTGGCCTCGGCGGTCACAAAGCCGCGCAACCGGCGTCCGAAATCGGCAATCCCCTCCCGCAGGGTTTGCGTAATAAAGGCTGGCAGGACTGCATCCAGATCACTCTCTACGATCCCTGGGCGATAGGTGCTGCTGGTTTTCCCCAGGCCGGCCCGGTTCAGGAAGGCCAAAAGATTCTGGGCCGGGGCGCGGTAGCCCCCTCCGCCGGCCAGGAAGGCCTGTTGCTCCCATTTGCGCTGGAACCTGACACCGGCCAGAGGGTCGCCGGCACCGAAATCGGCCTCGGTCACGTTTACGACTAGTGCGCTGTTGGCAAACGGGGAGTTGCGCATCTGACCGCTCATGCCATTGGTAACCAGACCCCCTTCTTCCGATGCTCCGGCAACAACCACACCACCGGGACACATGCAGAATGAGTAGGCGCTACGGCCGTTAGCAGCGTTGTTCCAGGTAACAGCATAGTCGGCAGCAGGCAGCGCTGCCGATCTAGGAGCTCCATACTGGATGCGGTCAATCAGCTCCTGAGGATGCTCCACCCTTAGCCCCATGGCAAAAGGTTTCTGCTCCAGCGCAAGACCGCGGCGCTCAAGCAGCTCATAGGTATCGCGGCTGCTATGACCGGTTGCCAGGATCAGGATATCGCAGGGCAGCTCTTCGTCCTTATTAACAGCTATTGCGGAGAGCCGACCAGCTTTAATTTTCAGATCGGTCAGGCAACAGCCGAAACGGATCTGGAAACCTTTCTCCAGCAGGTGCTGGCGGATGGTGCTTACCACCCGTCGCAACCGGTCGGTTCCGATGTGCGGCTTAGCCAGGTAACTGACCTCGGGAGGGGCGCCAAAATCAACCAGCCGCTCCAGCACGTAGGGGACCAGCGGATCCTTTGAGCGGCAGGTCAATTTGCCGTCAGAAAAAGTGCCCGCCCCCCCTTCGCCAAACTGGACATTACTGTCGGCCAGCAGAGTTCCATCCTTCCAAAATCGCTGCACATCCAGGCTGCGCTGCTCTACCGGCTGGCCTCGCTCCACAATTGTGGCGGTCAGACCGTACTGGGCCAGACGCACAGCCGCAAACAACCCGGCCGGACCGCTACCGACAATGATGATTCGTGCATCTGAACTGACCGGTGCAAAAACAACCGGCTGCGACTGTGGTTGCCATTCCAGATCCGGCAATTTTGCGATCCGCGCACGAAGGACATCCTCATCGCGGACTGAAAATGAGATTGTGTAGACCAGTTTAATGCGCGGTTTTTGACGGGCATCGATCCCCTTGCGGAGGATGCGGAAATCCAGAAGGTCAGCAGCAGCCAGGCCAAGTTTGGCCGCCGCAAGCTGTGCCAGAATGTCTTCTCCAGCCCCGGGATTAAGGATTAGATTACGATAGATAAAGGGCATCTCGGATTAAACCTGCTGATGAGCTCGACGCGTCAGAAGTTGTTCAACTATGATCACAATGTCCAACGGTTTGGTGGTCTTGGGGATATGCACTTTGGCGCCCATCTCGGCTACCTCGTGCTCGTGGGGCAACTCTTTGAACATTGAGGTTAACAGGATAACGACCGGCGGGTTTTCTCCAGCCAACCGAGTGATTTCCATACAGGTGGAGACTCCACCCATGCGCGGCATAACCAGATCGGATATGACAACCTGTGGATGGTTTTCGTGAAAGGCCTTGATACCTTCGATCCCGTCATTAGCTTTATAAACCTGAAAACCATTTTCGCTAAAGGTCTCGGAGAGTACTTTCAGGAAAAAAGGGTCATCATCAATAATAAGGATTTTTCTGTTTATTTCATTCAATGGAGGTCTCGCATGCAGGTTATCCCGATACTAATCCATTTTCAGCTGAAAAGAAAAGCGGAATGCGCGTATCATTGGCAAACGGGGAATTCGAGCCGGAATACCGTACCTTCCGATGACGTCCTTTCCACTGCAATTTCTCCTTCGTATATTCTTGCTATACGCTGGACAACCGGGAGACCCATTCCTGTTCCGCGGGATTTGGTGGTAAAAAAAGGATCAAATATATTCGGCAACGCCTCAACTGAAATCCCTTTGCCATTGTCCCCAACCATAACAATTACCAGACCATCCTTGGCGTCTATCTCAATCTGCAGACAGCCTCCCTCAGTCATTTCTTCTAAGGCATTCAGAAACAGATTGGTGAAGATCTGCTCTAATTCGGCCGGGTCCGCTTTGATGGGAGGAGGCACAACGCGGTAAACCCGGGTTACCGCGATCTTGCCGGTCTCGATCTGTGGCAAAAAAGTTTCCAGTGAATTTTCGATCACCTGATCGATCTGCACATTTTTGGAGATGATGCGGGTGCGTTGCGAGACATCTAACAATTTACGGATACTCAGATCAATACGATCGATCTCTTTCAAGGCTTTTGTCAGGTAGTCCTGCTGTTCGGCGTCAAGTGTTTCCCGGCTGATCAACTGTATAAACAGCGCAATTGAGTTGAGCGGGTTGCGGATATCATGGGCCATACCGGCTGCAAGATATCCCAGGGTGGCAAGCTTTTCAGACTGGGCAATCTCTGTCTGGGCTCTTTTAAGCGCTTCGGTTTTCTCTCGTACTCTTTGCTGCAGTTCCTGATTCCATTCCTCTATTTCTTGCAACAGTCGTTCATGCTCTTTTTGCAGAGCCTTGTTGTGCAGCTCAATTTCTCGAATTCGGAGGACTTTATCAAGACGCTCTGACAGGTCACGATTGTTGAAGGGTTTCAGGATGTACTCCGAAGCCCCCCCTTTCATCAACTCAACTGCGATCTCCTCGCTGCCCTTACCGGTAAACATGACTACATAAATATCTGGAAAATGGGATTTTATTTCTTTTAAAGCGGTCAGGCCATCCATGCCCGGCATCATATAGTCAAGCAAGACCAGTTCCGGTGCATGAGTAGCGACGATCTCCATGCCGTCCTGAGCGGTGGAGGCGGTAAAAACCTTGTAGCCATGCTTGGAAAGGATCAGAGCGGTGAGATCCAGGATCGAACGATCATCATCGATGACAACGACCTTGGCCTTGATTTCAGTCGGTGTTGAATTAGACTGCATGTGATAGAGGAACAGGAGGCATTTAGTGTTGTTCGGGGGGCATTCGAATGGTCAGGACTGGACAGGACGCGCTACGAACAATGCGTTCGGCAGTGCTGCCAAATATGAGGTGATCCAGGCCGGTACGGCCATGGGTACCCAAAACAATCAGACTGGCATCAATTTCGGTTGCCTTTTTGATTATTGCCTCATAGGGGATACCGGTGATTATGGATGTTTTATAGTTGGCGAAACTTCCAAGTCTGGACTGACAAAATTTAGCCATCATTTTTGAGGCGCCCTCCTCAATTTCCTTTTCCAATTGCTCAAAGGAAATATGGGGGACATAAAACCCTCTTAGATCAACCGGTTCATTGATGACATGCACGACATTCAGCTCGGCGTCAAATTGTTTTGCCAGCATTAGGGCATAATCAAAAGCGAAATCCGAATTTTCCGAAAAATCAATGGCGGTCAGGATCCTGTCGAAAGGTTTCATGGTGGTCCTCCTCATAACAATTGATGCTTATTGTTTCTTGAAGATTTTTTCAATTACCTTCTTTAACTCATCCACCTTAACCGGTTTGTTGATGTACTCAAACGCCCCCAGATTCATCGCTTCAATGTAGGTTTCAACCTCACCATAGGCCGTAATCATAATGACGTTGCTCGAAGGATAGCTGCGGTTTAATTCACGTAGGAAAGCCAGGCCATTCATCTCCGGCATGTTTATATCGGTGATGATCAGATCCACCACTTTGCTTCTTAAAAAATTAAGCGCTTCATAACCATTGCCAGCCGATCCGACCTCATATCCCTCGTGAGAAAGTATTTTCGAAAGTGCAATACGCGCGTTTTCTTCATCATCAACAACCAGTATGCGTTTCGGGTGTTCTGACACTGCAGGCTCCTGCTTTCGGCTATTTTTTATTGTAGCATGGAGCAATAGGCTGTCAAGGCGCAGAAGCCGCTCTTGCGGCGCTCTTGCTGGAAGCAACCTTCTGACGGAGCTTTATCGCCGACAGGATCAGGTTGGCAATAATCGAGACAAAATAGATCTCATCCTCAGGAAAGTTCCTCATTGAGGTGGTCTGAAGATTTATCACCCCATAGATATCTTTTTTGTCTGTTATTGGAAATGATAACATTGAATTATAGCGTTCCTCGTTAAGTTCGGGAAAAACCTTGTAACGCGGGTCCTGAGAAGCTTTGCTCAGGTTGAGCGGTTGCATCTCCTTCGCCACGGTTCCGGTAATTCCCTCACCGATCTTAAGTCTTATCTTTCCGATTTTGTCTGTTTCAAAACCATGGGTGGCCTTTAGTACAAGTTCGTTCTCTTCCAGCAGATAAATGTTGCAGACACTGGCGTTAAGCTGTTCCGCCAGTTTACCGGCCACCATCTGCAATACTTCTGAAAGTTCAAAATCAGATGATACCAGCATGCTGATCTCTTCCAAAGAGATGATCTCCATATGTTCTCGATTGGCACGCTGCATGGTCAGAACCATCTTGCCTTTCTCACTTTCAACATACGGAGTGAAGCGTGCCTGGTGGAAGAACGGGTTTACTGTCTTGATCTTCTCGGTCATAGTGCGATAGTCGGAAAAACCGCAGGAACAGGTCATTTTGACCCGATAGTTATCAATGCGCTGACTATTCATGACCTTGCCGCACTTGCGACAACGAGCTGCTACTTGCATGTCACTCTCCTTATTTATCAACCAAGGAAATATTTTTTTAAATTGTCCGATCCGTTTTACATCAGTTACGAATCAGGCAAAGCTTATTTTACTCCATCGGCACCCAATTGGACATAAGCAGGCTTACCTGCTGAACCAAGTGGTCCAAGTGGTTTCCCGTTTATCTCAGCCTCTACCCCTCCGGCATTGGACAGATCCAGCACTATGCTCTTATCCGCCTTCCACTCAATGCTGTCCCCGACAGTTAAATCATAGTTTTGTGGGGCTGCCCCGTCAATGGTTACGGCGACCGCGCCATTCTGAGTTGTTTTCAAGCGCATGATAAAACCTTTTGGGGGTTCAGCAGGTGGCTTCTGAACAACTTTTCGCTCCGGTAAAGGTTTTTCTTGCCTATCCTCATCAAACCGTTTTGTTACAACTGCTTCAGGTTTTTGTGTAATTTCTTTTACACTTGAACGCCCCGGCATTACAGCCGCAACGGGTTGCGTAACAGGAGGTTTGGCAGCAGTCTGCGGCGGGGGCGGGAGCGGTGATTTTGAGCGGTTGAGAAACGAGGATGTAATTATTAGCAGCAACAACAGAAAGGCTGGCAAAGCCAGTTTTTGCCAAGAAAATCGCCAGATCGTCCGCTTGCTTTTTCTAGCGCTGTCGAGCGGGTTGTTTTCCTGGGGATCGGGCGGGTTGTACATTTTTTCGTAGATCCGCATGACATCATCAGGATTCAGACCCAGATAATTGGCATAAATTCGTAAAAACCCTTTTAGATAGGCAAGGCTGGCAAAAACCTTGACCTGATCATCCTCCAAGGCTTTAAGATAATTTGTGCCTACCTTGGTCTCCTCGGCAGCCTCTTCAAGCGATAAATTGTGATATTCACGACAGCGCTTGAGGATTGCACCCGGTGAATTCGTTGAGGAGTCGCTATTTTCCTTGGCAGTCTCTAACAAAAGGCCCTCTTTGAATCGTGAGCTGACTACTTTAGCAGATCCAGATATCCCAAGGCTGAATGCCCCAGATCGGAATCAGGGATTATGCGTAATACCTCTTTGAAGGCGGCTCTAGCAGCATCCTGATTATTCAGTTTAAGCTGCGCCAGACCGAGGTAGTAATAGGCGGCGGCATAATCCTTATATAGTTCAAGCGCCTTGCGGTATTCAGCAACTGCTTGTTCTGTCTTGTCCATAGCAAACAAGACCCGCCCCAAAGAAAGCCGGATGATCGGATTTCTTGGATTACCGGTCCCAACAGCACGCAGCTCTTCAAGCGCCTTGGGATATTCCCCCTTGCCGAGATAGGCTAATCCAAGGTTGATGGAGGCGCTTTCATTATTTTCGTAGAAAAGATCATCTTTAACGATCTTAAATTGCTGGATGGCATTATCCCAACGCTTCAGCTCCAGATAGGACACTCCCAAGTCATTACGAGCTGTAGAAAAATTAGGCTTAAGCATTAAGGCCCGCTGAAGTTTTTGTTCAGCCAGGTCCGGACGTTTTTTCCCCATGTATGCCATGCCCAGATTATACAGCACATCCGGGTTGGCCGGGTCAAGCTTCTCAGCCGCGGTTAACTCCACCAGTGCACCGGTAAAATTGCGCTCGCCCAGATAAGACAATCCCATCTGGTAATGGTAAGCGGCCGGATTGTTTTTACCTAATTGGTTGGCTCCGGTGGTACAACCGCCTAAAACTATCAACACCAGCAGAGGCATGATATGAAACAGACGCACTGTCATGAATAACCTCTCCGGCCCAAATATCGTGTTACTGGCGAAACGCTAGCAAATCCAGCCATCAATGTCAATTAAACCTCGCAGCAGTGGCTTAATCGGTAAATCAGATCGAGGATATATCCCTGAAGTTTGTCAGGGCCTTAAAATTTTTGTAACGTGCTTCAATTTCCCGGTATTCCAGCCGTTTCATCCGATCCAGGCTAAAATCCTCGACGTTGAAGGAGGCCATTACCGAACCGAAGACTATTGCCTGGCGGATACCCTCCTCGCTCAAATCGCCGGTATTGGCCAGATAACCCATGAAACCTCCGGCAAATGTGTCGCCGGCGCCGGTTGGATCGAAAACCTCCTCTAAAGGCCAGGCCGGAGCAGCAAAGACCGTATCGGCAGTGAACATCAGCACACCATACTCCCCGCGCTTTATCACCAGGCGCTTGCAGCCCAGCTCAATAATCCGGCGGGCGGCCTTGACCAGGTTGGACTCGCTTGTAAACTGGCGCGCCTCACCTTCGTTGATGACAACTAAATCGACCTTCTGCAGAACCTTTTTCAGCGCCTCGGGCTTGGATGTGATCCAGAAATTCATGGTGTCACAGGCCACTAATTTCGGCTTTTTCACCTGCTCCAATACTTCCATCTGAAGGTCGGGGTCGATATTGGCCAGAAAAAGGTATTCAGCATCTCGATAGGCGGCCGGCAGATCAGGACGGAACTCCATCAGTACATTTAGCTGTGTATCAAGCGTCTGGGCCTCATTCAGGTCATAGCCGTAACGTCCGGTCCAGTGGAAGGTCTTGCCGGGGATGCGCTGCAGCCCCTCGGTGTTGATATCCCGTGACTGCAAAAACTGAATATGTTCCTCAGGGAAGTCCTCTCCCACCACCGCCACCAAAGAGACATCGGTAAAGAAACTGGCCGAGGTAGAGAAATAGGTGGCCGAACCGCCAAGGACATTCTCCCCTCTGCCAAACGGGGTTTCAACTGTGTCAAACGCAACGGTGCCGACAACAACTATGCCCATCGTTACTATCTCCTGTTCTAGAGGTATTTTCCAACAATCAGATCCAGTTTCTGCCGGGTGGCTTCAGGAATAACAGCCCGGTCGGTAATCATGGCATACTGCAGAGCACTGCCACAGGCACAGTGCCGTTCGCGGCTGATTGCAGCCACTGCCTGACGGATAATATTCTTGGCCATTGCCACATTCTGATGAATGATAGCCACGATAGCCTCAACAGTCACATCCTCGTGCTGTTCGTGCCAACAATCGTAATCGGTAGAGAGCGCGATGATGCCATAGCAAATTTCTGCCTCGCGAGCCAGCTTAGCCTCGGTCACGTTGGTCATGCCGATTACAGAGGCACCCAAAGCGAGATATGAAAATGATTCGGCTCTGGTTGAGAATGCCGGTCCTTCCATACATATATAAGTGCCCCCCTTGTGGACTGTTGCGCCAGATTTGCATGCCGCCTCATAAAGGGTATCAGAAAGGGTCCGGCAGACAGGATCGGCAAAACCGACATGGGCTACAATACCTTCACCAAAAAAGGTGTCCCTGCGGATGCCTTTGGTGCGATCCAGGATCTGATCAGGAACTACGATGTGACCAGGCGCAATGGCTTCCTTAAGGCTACCAACCGCCGACACAGAAATGATCTGTTCAACTCCCAGCTTTTTCATACCGTAGATATTGGCGCAATAGTTCACTTCGGATGGAAGTAAGCGGTGACCCCGCCCGTGACGAGGCAAAAAAACCATCCGCACCCCATTTAAGCTCCCGGTGATATATTCATCGGAAGGTTCTCCAAAAGGGGTTTCAATGCGGATCCGCTTGACATCCTCCATTCCCTCCATATCATAAAGGCCGCTGCCGCCGATAACGCCAATTGCCGCATCAGTCATATTTTTCAGTTCCTTTCATAGACATTTAGATCGGTATAAAAGATCGCTAACATTAAGGGATTTAAGCGTAAAGTTCAATACTTATTTTCCAGGGGATCCACAGAAAAAACAGTCTTTTCATCATTGACGTAAAATTAAAACTTGCATTTACCGGTAAACATCTTTATGGTTACCGGTAGACTGTCACACGAAACGGCGGCATGGTGCCCGTCGTTTTTCATTTACATCATCGCTTTCCGACCCCTGATTCTCAATTCCCATTCTTGAAATCGGCAGTACGTTTGGCAGGCGAAGATTACTACCGCTTAGTCATCCATAATGCCAGTTTTCTGACATTACGCGGTAGTGCACAGCCTGCACACGCGGAATGCCGTCCTTGTCCGTGGATCATAGACTTGATCCCGCGGCCCGCGCGCGCTCTTATCTCATCTCGACACCGCCCAAAAAGGAACAAAATGACTTTCGAAGAGCTGAAGTTAAGTCCGGCCACTCTCAAGGCAATCACCGACTGCGGTTACACCACGCCTACCCCGATTCAGGAACAGTCCATACCGCTCGTTATGGCCGGCCATGATCTGATTGCCACCGCCCAGACCGGCACCGGAAAGACCGCCGCTTTTGTACTGCCGGCCCTGGAGCGCCTGACGGTACCATCTGTAATCCGCAGCAAGGGGCCTCGTATTCTGGTCTTGACTCCAACTCGCGAGCTGGCCGGTCAGGTCATGGACGCCGCCCGCACCTATGGACGCGGCACTAAACTCCGTTGCGGATCAATTCTGGGAGGCATGCCTTACCGTGAACAGCTGCGCCTCCTATCGGCTCCGGTTGACCTGATCGTGGCCACACCCGGCCGGCTGCTGGACCACCTTGAGAGAGGCAGCGTCCGTCTCGACCGACTCGAAATGCTGGTATTGGATGAAGCGGACCGGATGCTTGACATGGGCTTCAGCGAGGACATGGAAAAAATCGTATCCCGCGCGCCCTCGGATCGCCAAACCCTGATGTTTACGGCAACAATGGACAATACCGTAGTTAAGCTGGCCGAGAAAATGCTGCGCAACCCGCAAAGGATTGAATTGGCAGTACGCACCTCTTCCCATGCATTGATCGAACAGAGACTGCACGTGGCCGATAGCCTGCACCATAAAAAGGAACTGTTGCGCCATCTGATCAGCGACGGCAACCTGACCAGAGCGATTATTTTTTCCGCTACCAAGCGTGATGCCGATGAGCTGGCAAGAGAACTCACTAACAGCGGCCATCAGGCAGCAGCGCTGCATGGCGATATGAACCAGTTTGCCCGCAACAAGACCATCGAGCGCATGCGCCGCGGCTCTATCCGCCTGTTGGTTGCCACCGACGTGGCTGCAAGAGGCCTGGATGTGAACGGCATCAGCCATGTCATTAATTTTGATCTGCCGCGCTTTGCCGAAGACTATGTTCACCGTATCGGTCGTACCGGCCGCGCCGGGGCCAGCGGGATTGCGATCTCTTTTGTATCATCATCCGAACTGAACTACCTGGAGCGGATCGAACGTTTTATCGGCAAAAAATTACCGGAACAGAATATTGAAGGCCTGGCACCGCTGTCGATCCTACGCCGGATTTCAGGCGGCAATGGCGCCAAGCGTCCAGGAGCGCCGGGCAGCAGCCGCTATGCCAAGCCGGGTGCCAAAACAAATGGCAAACCATTTGCAGCCAAAGGCCAGGGAAAGTCTTGGGGAAATACTCCAAAACCGGGAGCCGGCCGTCCGCAGCGTAGTGCCACACAGCAGCCGGTGGTGGAATATCGCACCCGTCGCGCCGAAGCACAGACCGGCCATAACAAGCCCTAGTAGGTTGAAACAACTTTCGTAAAAAAAAGACCTCCCAGATTTAACACACCTGGGAGGTCTTTTTTTTGCTGATTTCGCCACGAGCGAAATCAATTTCCGCATAATTAACTAATTATTCGCCAATCGTCCCTTGAGCTGGCCACAGGCGGCGGAGATATCACCTCCTCGGCTGTCGCGAGTGATGACCGTCACGTGGCGGTCGATCAGATACTTGTGAAAGACATCAATGGCCGCACGGGTCGGCGTCTTGAAACCGCACCCTTCATGCTCGTTGAAGGGGATCAAGTTCACCTTGTTAGGAATATCACTAATCAGACGCAGCAGGCGTTTGGCATCCTCCAGCGTGTCGTTCACCCCCCCCAGCATAACATATTCGAAGGTCACCTTGCGGCGGCCGGGAAGCGGAAATTCACGGCAGGCTCGGAGTAGCTCCTTGAGCGGGTAACGACGGTTGACCGGCATGATCCGGTTACGAAGCTCGTCGGTGGTGGCATTCAGTGACACTGCCAGGTTGACGTTCGGAATCTCGCGCCCCAGCCGCTCCATCTCCGGCACCAGGCCGCAGGTGGAGACGGTTACCCGGCGGTTGGAGAGCTGCAGGCCATTGCCATCGATCATGATCCGGATGGCCGGTATAACGTTGTCCAGATTATGCAACGGCTCACCCATTCCCATCATGACGATATTGCGGATTTCGGCCGGCGATGGTGGAAGATCATCCTCGCCGTCGTCGCTTTGATCGAAATCTCCGTGACCTTCGCCCTCGCCTGATGAAAGGAAAGGTGGATTCTTGATCAGGTCGCGCTTTACAGCCATGATCTGATTGATGATCTCGGCCGTGGACAGGTTGCGGGTCAGCCTGAAGGTTCCGGTCAGACAAAACTCGCAGCCCATGGCGCAACCTGCCTGGGACGAGATGCACAGCGTATTGCGACCCTCGATCGGGATCAGCACCGCTTCTACACAATTTCCATCTCCCAGATTGAAAAGATATTTGCGGGTCCCATCGCCCCCCTCCTCCACCGCCTCAGGCTCGAGGTTGCTGATAAAGGAAGTCTTGCTCAGCTCCGCACGCAGATCCTTGGAGATATTGGTCATCTCCTCGAATGAGTTGGCATCCTTCTGGTAGATCCACTTGAAGATCTGTGTCGCGCGGAAACGCTCTTTGCCCTGGCCTTGAAGAAAATTTTCCAGGGCGGGGAGAGACAGGTTTTTCAGGTCAATTTTGTTCATTTGCTTCTATTTATACCTGTGTCCCTTTCAATCTTTTATCATTGTCCAGCCGGTGATTTGTGATCCGGCGTCGCATCTGCAGGAGCGATCAATGGGCCAGCCTCACCGTTTGTGGGCTGCTGCTCCGGGGAGATATCCTTATCCTCACCCGTAGTATTGTTCTGCTGATCTTTTACCGGCTGTCCAACCGGCTCCTTCCTGGCTGAGGAAGAGGAAACAAATACCGCCTCCTCCTTCTTGATGCTTTCATCCACCTTTTGCTGCAGACGACCTATATTGGGTGACTGAGCCATGGCTAGCTGATATTCGTCTTGCGAAAGAACCCCTTTTTGCCGCAGGAGCTTGATGATCATTTCTGATCGCTTAAGCACACGGCCGAGGTTCTTATATGGATTGTATGCCAGCCGCGGACCAGGCAGCATTGCCGCCAGAAAAGCACATTCACGAGGAGTGAGGCTGGAAGGCGGCTTGTTGAAGTAATAGCGCGAGCCATGACCGATCCCGTAAACCATTGGCCCCAGCTCAACGGCATTGAGGTATAACTCGATGATACGCCCTTTGGTTAAACCCTGCTCCATGCGCCAGGCAAGATAAAGCTCTTTTACTTTGCGGGTAATTGTCTTTTCACGCGACAGAAAGAGATTTTTGGCGGCCTGCTGGGTGATGGTGGATGCCCCCCGGGCAAAGCTCTTTTTTTCAAGATCATATTTTATAGCTTCTTTGATTGCATTTACATCAAAACCCTCATGCTTATAAAAATTGCTGTCTTCAGCAAGTATAACCGCCCATTTCATCTCGGGCGGTATGCGTCCGGACGGGGTCCAGTAACGGTTTTGCGGCCCGACCACAAAGGGGTGATAATTCCCTTGCCAGTCCCTGACTTGAATGGTCATGTTGAATTTGCGGGCAGCGAGCTCACTAATTTTCGGCAGAAATGCCAGAGAGATGGCAATGTAGGCAGAATAACCGGCAAGCGCCAGCACGATCCAGGTAATAATTCGTTTCACGATGATTCCTCAAATACGATTTGTACCAGAATAGTGCTTTGGCAGGAATCCTTTTTTTCGGAAAAAAAGAGGCCGCCTAGCGGCAGCCCCGGGTTTCCGTTATCAATTTGCTGTTCATTTCGTCAGCACATACTCCATGATTGTTGCGGCTATCTTTTCAGCTTTATTCTTATCATTGTTGAATACTAGATGGTAAACGCTGAGATCGCGATCATCTCTGTCAAGGAAATCTCTAATAAAGTTGTGCCTTTGCTGCTGCTTTTTGGTAATCAGCTTCTCGGCCTCCTCTCTAGAGATATCCAGGCGTCGAGCAATTGATCTTACCTTGAACTCCGCTGAGGCAAATAAACGAAAATGATGACAGTTTTGCAAACTTTGGGTTATGAAGGAGCTACCCCGCCCAACCAATATCACGTTTCCTTGGTTGGCTAGCGAGACTATCTGGCGGCAAAGTTGACGGAAGTAGTCCTTTTCAGTTGTCCAGCGTGATGAAAAGGTCGCCAATATTTCGTCTAAAAAACGGGATCTTTCACCCAAATTGCTCAGTATTTTCTCTGAAAGCTTGTGATTGTGGACAATCTGCTCCAAAAGTGCCTTATCCATCAAGACCCAGGATTCATCGCTCTTTTTCTCGAGCAGTTCACGCAGACGCTCAGCCATGGGATATGCCTCACAGCCGAATTCGCGGGAGATGGTGATTGTAGGTCGGGCTATCCTGGAAGTGCGTTTAGCCTCAAGCTCCAACTCTCTTCTTCGATTGAACTCTAACAAAGAACTAAGCCGCATGTCGATTGACGGTATCAGTTTTTTTTCAGCCATGGCACCCTCCTTGGAGTTCATTCTAATCAATTAGACAATGCTAATTATATAACCCGTCCTGTCCAGTTGCAAGCTGTCAAAGGCTCGCTAGGGTGTTGACACTCATTCATTCGGGATGTATACAGAACGATCACTTTAAAAATGAGGAGTATCTAGATATGATTACACACGTTGTTTTTTTCAAACTTACCAACCCTACCAGTGAGAACATCGATTTAGTCCATGCAAAGCTTCTCAGCATGCAAGGCAAAATTGAACAGTTGCGTCATCTCGAAGCGGGCCGCGACCTGATCCGCTCCGAGCGGTCTTACGACGTGGCATTGATAACCAGGTTTGATAACCTCGAGGACCTCCAGGCCTACCAGGTTCACTCCTACCACGCCGGTGAGGTAGTGCCCTTGATGAAGTCACTCTGTTCTTCTATCTTGGCAGTTGACTTCGAAAACTAATATTAAGTTCAGCAAATGAACAGGCGTATAGAGAATTAGATATTTTAACTTGACTAACTACCTCCTGTTGCGTAAAATCCGGTTTTACTCAAAGATGCCATAGTGTATACGCTTTAAATCCTCGTAATTGCTAATTATTTTCTCTTGATACATGCTCTTTTTAATCGATTTTTTCAGGATGGAATATGCCTGTAGACATCATAAACAAACAGGAGGAAGAAAATGTCCGAGTACGGCACACTGCAAGACCGCGTACGCTGTAAGTCCCTTTTGAGCAAGGTTATGACCCCCGAGCAGACTATCCCGTTTTTCAAGAACGGCATGAACTTGGGCTGGTCCGGCTTCACCCCCGCCGGTTACCCGAAGGTAGTACCGATTGCCCTAGCTGAGCACGTCGAGAAGAACAGCCTGCAGGGCAAGCTGAAATTCAACCTCTTCATCGGCGCTTCTGTCGGAGCTGAGACCGAGGACCGTTGGGCAGTCAACGACATGATCGACCGCCGCTGGCCTTATCAGACCGGCAAGAACATCGCCGCCGGTATCAACGCCGGCCGCATCCGCATGGGCGACAAGCACCTTTCACTGTTCGCCCAGGACCTGGGCTATGGTTTCTACACCAAGGATTCGGAGAGCGGCAAACTCGATCTCGCTATAATTGAAGTCTCCGCCATTAAGGAAGACGGCAGCCTGGTTCCGACCTCCTCCTGCGGCGTCATCCCCGAGATTCTGATGATCTGTGACAGGGTTATTATCGAGGTCAACACCGGCCAGCCCTCTTTCGAAGGAATCCACGACCTGATAACCCCGCTGACTCCCCCGAACCGTCAGGTTTTCGATATCACCAAGGCCGGTTCCCGGATCGGCTCGACCTCGATCCCCTGCGATCCGAGCAAGATCATTGCCGTTGTTGAGTCCAAACTCCGTGACCAAGGGCGCGCCTTTGCAGAGCAGGACGACACTTCCGAGGCGATCGCTGGCCATGTCATCGAGTTTTTCACCCAGGAGGTCAAAGCTGGTCGTCTGCCGAAGAACTTGTTGCCGCTGCAGTCCGGTGTAGGTTCCATCGCCAACGCCGTTATCGGTGGCCTGGCCAAGGGTCCTTTCACCAATCTGACTGTTTTTACCGAGGTTTTACAGGATACCATGCTTGACCTGTTTGACTCCGGCAAACTGGACCACGCCTCTTCCTGTTCGCTCTCGCTCTCCGCTGAGCCAGGCTTCCCCAAATTCTTCGCTAACATGGACAAGTATTTCGACAAGATCACCCTGCGTCCCCTCTCGATCTCCAATGCACCGGAGCCGATCCGCCGATTGGGATGTATTGCCATGAACACTCCGGTCGAGATCGACATCTACGCCCACGCCAACTCCACCCTGGTCGGCGGTACCCGTATGATCAACGGCCTGGGCGGTTCTGGCGACTTCCTCCGTAATGGTTATCTGAAGATGATGCATACCCC
>DASXUK010000046.1:0-135366 GCA_036504875.1 Desulfuromonadaceae bacterium | reverse complement strand
CGGCGCCTTGATCGTTCCGATAATGGGGAGCGCGCCGGTTTCATAAACGTACTTGAAGAGCCGGTGCATGTGCGCCAGCTCGTCCTGGGCCTGCGCCCGGAGAAATGCGGCGCACCCCTCCAACCCCTTGACTTCCGCCCAGGCGCTCATCTGCAGATAGAGGTTGGACGAATAGCTCTCAAGTTGGATCTGCTCGTTGAGGTTGTCAATCATGGCCTTGCTCAGCATAATAATTCCTCCCTTCAATAATCCCTTACGGGTATAGGCTGGACATCCTGCTGAAAAGATACCACAGCTCCCCGAATTTACCAGTCAAGGGCAACCTTGCCGATGCTGAAATGCACCGACTGCTTGTTTCCTGCCCTTACTTTTTCCCGCAGCTGCCGCTGCAGCCTCCCGGGCAATGCCCCTTCTTCTTCCAGAGTGAGTGGTAGAGGAGCCAAAAGGCTCCTCCCAGTATGACGGCTGCAATGATCATGTCGGAAATTCCCATCTCAAACCCCCAATCCGAGCAGACTGCCGACCTGGTAGACCAGGCAGGCTGCTCCCCAGGCCAGCACCATCTGATAGGCAAAGGCAATCCCGTACCATTTCCAGGTGCCGAATTCCTGCACCATCGCTACCGCGGCAATGACGCACGGCATATAGAGCAGCACGAACACGATAAAGGCGTAGGCCGACAAGGGGGTGAACTGACTCTTCAGGACCGCCTTGAGCGGCGCCCGTTCGGCCGCCTTTTCGGCATTTTCCTCGGCCGAGATGGTGGTGATGCCGACCGTGGAGACGACGTTTTCAACAGAGTCCCTGGTTGCTTTGGCAAAGGAGGTGACGACCTCCTTGAGATCCTCGCTGAAGGCGGGCGTAGCCTCCTTCTTTTTCTCCCCTGTCTTTTGCACGTAGATCTCGCCCATGGTCCCGACCACGATCTCCTTGGCGATCAGGCCGGCCACCAGTGAAGAACTGGCTTCCCAGGTTCCGAAGCCGAGCGGCGCCAGGGCCGGGGCCACCGCCTGGCCGACCTGGCCCAGGTACGAATCGCGCTTGTGCTCGACCCCCCAGGGTAGGTTGAGCAGGAACCAGACCATGATCGAGACCGCCAGGATGTAGGTGCCGGCCTTGATCAGGAAGTGCTTGCCCTTTTCCCAGGTGTGTATCATCAGGCTTCTGAAGGAGGGCATTCGGTAGGGGGGCAGCTCCATGATGAACATCGGCGCCTCGCCTTTGAAGAGGGTCCGTTTGAAGATCATGCCCATCATGATCGCCAGCACAATTCCCAACACATACAGTGACCAGAGCACCGTTCCGGCATGGGTCGGGAAGAAAGCGCCGATAAAGACCACGTAAACCGGCAGGCGGGCGCCGCAGGACATGAGCGGGATCAGCAGGGCGGTCAGTGCCTTATCACGCTGGTTTTCCAGGGTACGGGTGGCATAAATGGCCGGTACGTTGCAACCGAAACCGAGCAGCATCGGGATGAAGGACTTGCCGTGCAGGCCGATGGAATGCATGGCCCGGTCCATTACAAAGGCCGCCCGCGCCATGTAACCGCTCCCCTCCAGGAAGGTGATGAAGAACATCATGGCAAAGATGACCGGGACAAAGACCAGCACGTTGCCGACCCCGGCGATGATGCCATCGGTGACCAGCGAGACGGTCCAGTCCGGCCCGTGGAGCAGCCCGACCAAGACTTCGGCCCAGCGTTTGAAGGGACCGGAAATCATCTGCGTGATCCAGTCCGAATAAGGTTTGGACATGTCGAAGGTAAGTTTGAACATGATCCACATCGCCGCCAGGAAGATCGGGATACCAACAAAACGGTTCAGAACGACCCGGTCGATCTTCTCGGTCAGTTCCATCTTGCGCAGCTCCGGCTTTTCCAATACCTCACGGGTCAGACCGGCCGCCAGGGAGTACCTGACATCGGCCATCAAGGCCTCGATGTCCTCACCATGGGCATCCCGCAGGTGATGAAGCGCCTCGTCCAAGATGCTCATGTTGCCTAGATTTAACTCTTCAAGAACTTGAGCATCCTTCTCGACCAGCTTTAGCGCCAGCCAGCGCAGGGGATATTTTCCAGCCAGTTGAGCGTGGTTAAACTTCAGCTCATTGGATACCGTCCGTATGGCTGCCTCAATATCTACTCCGTAGCCAAGTTGGGCAGGTGTGTGGGCGCCAAGGTCAGCGGAAGTTGCCAACACCTTCGTAAGAAGCTCATCAAGGCCGTTCTTCTTAGTTGCCGAGGTCGGGATAACTGCGATCCCCAGCATCTTTTCTATGCCGGACACATCGATTCGATAACCCTTGGACTGCGCCTCGTCATATATGTTGAGCGCCATTACCACCGGTATGCCCAGTTCCATGATCTGAACCGTCAGATAGAGGTTACGCTCCAGGTTAGTGGCATCGACAACATTGATGACCAGGTCGGGACGTTCGTGGACCAGATAGTCGCGGGCAATGATCTCTTCCTGGGTATAGGGGGAGAGCGAATAAGTGCCGGGCAGGTCGATCAGACGAATCCGGCAGCCGTCGTACTCGAAGAGGGCTTCTTTCTTCTCCACGGTTACCCCGGCCCAGTTGCCGACGTGGAGCCGTGTTCCGGCAATGGCGTTGATCAGGGTCGACTTGCCCGAGTTGGGATTGCCGGCCACCGCCGCAGTAATAACACGCTTTTCCACCGGGTGCAGTCTGCTCTTGGACCCTGCGCTGCTCTCCTGTTCCATCTCCATTGCATTATCAGTTTGAGTACTCATCCCGCCACCTCCACGCTGATTCCCTCAGCCTCTTTCTTGCGCAGTGAGAGGTTATAGCTCTTGACGGTGACCTCGATCGGATCTCCCAGGGGAGCGACCTTCAGCACCTTGACCTCTACCCCTACCAGGACCCCCATGTCCATCAGTCGGCGCTTGAGCGGACCGATAGACCCGATGGCGGTGATGGTGCCCTTTTCCCCCGGTTTAAGTTTTGCCAGATTCATCTGTTTTATCTCCTTACCATAATTTTCATTGCCAGGCCGCGGTCTACCGCAATCCTTGATTCATCAACCCTGACCAGCACCGGACCGCCGCCGTTGGTCAACATCTCCACGAACTTGCCGACCCGCAGTCCCATATCCTCTACCCGGCAGTCGCATTTTTCCCGTTCCGAACAGCATTGGTCGGAGAGGGTCTTCTTTTTGATCCTGATGGCTAGTATTTCGCCCCGTTCGCCGGGGCTTAACAATCCGAGGGGTATCATGGTCCGGAATCTCCTTTTTGAGTTGATGCTTTCAGATAGATATCTTGCCCTTAACAGAGGCCCTTTTTTCACTTTTTATGTGTCTTCAGCTTGGTCTTTTCGAAATTGAAGACGAGCATGGCATAGCCGTAATCGATGTCCTTGTCGCTGCCGGAGGCGTCCCGAAAAAATTTATTAGTGAAGAAATGGTCGTAGCCAATGATGGCCGAGAAGTCCTTGTTTATATTCCAGGTCAGGGTGAAATCGGTCTCTACCCCCAGTCTTCGGCTGAAACCCTCTTCAACTGCATTGGCTGTAAATTTGCGGCCGGTTGCGGAAAAATTCAGGTTGTCGGCGAGGTCGATCCCCCACCCCAAGGTGTAGATCTGGATACCGCTGGCGTGGTGGTTTCCGACGTTGATGCCGGAAAGGTCCCCTACCACACTCATGTCACCCATCAGGGAGGTGTCATTGTTGGGATTGCGGAACTCTTTTCTAGATCCAAGTCCGTTAGCCGCGTCCTTGTCGCCGGAGCCTACGGCATAACCCAGGAAGACAGTGTTCTTGTGGCCTCCCAGTTCGACCGCGCCCGTCAGATCTATATGTCCTCCGTATGCGCTAATGTCTTCTTTGGCGCCGGTAGTGGAGTTGAATATCCTCCCGGATTGGTAGACCGGCTCGAACTCCAGGGTGAGCGGCCCCAGTTTGGCGGTGCTGCGGAGCCCCCAGGTATCCAGGTGCTCTCCGGCATGGCGCTCGGTAGAGCCGGTGTCGCGGAACAGGTAGGCCTCGATGGAGTTACCTTCTGAAGGGGCATAGGTCACATAGGCTCCCAGCAGGTCCCCCTTGACACCGTCGGCAAAGGGGGCTGCGTAACTTCCGCCCAAAAGGTCAACCGTAACCGTATTTAGCGGCTTCACCCTCAGCCTGCCCGCGTCAAAGGCCAGTCCGTTGTAGAATGAATCAGTTCCCAGCACGAAAGCGCTCCCATAGTTGAATTCCTGCCGTCCTCCCTTCAGGGCGAGCCAATCATTTTCGGGGAGCCTTGCTTCCACAAACCCCTGGTAGAGGGAAAACTTGCCCGAATACTGGTCTCCGCCGGTAAAGCCGTATCCCTGCCCTTCCAGGTGAATGTCCAGGTAGTCGGTGGGGTGCCAATACACATACGGCTTTACCCGGTAGAGGAAACGTCCCTCGCTGCGATCGTGAGTAAAGCTCAAATTGGGAAGCCTGAAGTTTCCCGCTACGTCACTCCTAAAAAAACCGTTCACGCCGGCCTTGTACTCGAATGCCGGCACTTCGGGTTCGATCAGGACCAGTATCTCTTCGATGGCCTTCCTTCTCAAGCGGTACCCGTCCAGTCGGGCCAATTCGCCCTCCAGAGCCACATGGAGGGTGGCAATGTTTTCCAAGTCCTCCCTGTGAATTGCCTGGACCCCCTCTTTTTCGTGTTTTTCAACGATTTTAACCATTACCGCGAGGAGGCATTCGGCCAAGTCGCCTTTGGAGCAGGACCTCTTCTCGGGAAGCTTCTTCTCCGCCGCATATTTCTGTACCAGCTCCGCAATTTTTTGGTATGCCCAGTGCTCGCTGGTTACCTGTTCGGGAATCTGCCGATCACCATCATTTGCGCCGCCGTGCTCTTCATGGTTGTGCCCGGCATGTAAATCGTTATCCGTTTTTTTCTCACCCTCGTTGGCAAGTGCCGTACCAGTCACCATTATCGAGATAAAGAGCAATACCAACATCCTTACAAACATCTTTTGTCCCTCCTATTTGTTGTATGATCAGGGTGCGATTCACACGTATGAATCGCACCTGTCTGAATGAAAATTGCGATATCTGATGTCTTTGCCACAGTCACCGTCTCGTTTTTCCTCCGGTGCGAAATCTTGTCGATGAAGGCAACATGTGTCCACATTCTTTGCTTTGGAGCCGATCCTGAACTCCAAACCCGTTAAAAGAGACGCAGGTCAACACCGACTTGTCCATGCCGACAGGAATACCCGGCTTTTGCTGATAACGAAATTCTTTATCAATACGCGTGCACAAAAAGGCCATTAGTGGCGCCTGCAAGGCCGTCCAGGCATTGGACAGCCGAGGCGCACAATGAAAGCTGTTCGGCCATCAGATTGCGGCAATGCCGGAAGCGTTCCGCCAGGCGCAGGCTCTCGCCGGGATTGCCGTAGATCTTCCACGGCCCCTGACAGGTGAAGGGGATTGCGATCAGCCCCATGAAGGCGGCCACGTCCTTGGGAGGATAGCCCAGCAACAGGCCGATCTCGTGCGGGAAATGTCCCTGCTGGAGTTGTTCGGTAAGCTTTTGAAGAATCTCATCGGGCGTAAAGCTGCTGCCGTGACCGGCCCGGTTGAGGAGGGCGGTGATGTCGCGGCGGGCCAGATGCTGTTTAAAGTTGATTTTATGGCTGAAGAGGATCATCAGCGATGAGCCGCGGTCAACAAGTTCACAGGCCTGCAGAGGTGTGTCCGCGAGCAGTTCATGACCGTGGTTTTTCCAAAGGGAATAGAGGTTGCGACCGCAGGCGCGTTCGCGATTGGGGATGCTGAGCAGAGAGGCTGGCTTGGCTTCGGCCAGGACCTCGGCTGTTTCCAGTGCAACATATGCGGCCAGGCACTCCTTTTCGTTGGGAAAGCGCTCGGCAAGCCTTGACCATAGCGGTCGTGGGTCTTTTGCGGCAGCTGCAACTGAATAAGCCATGATTGCTCCTGAAAATGATATTGAAAGTGATAATCATTTACAATAAAAAACGCAGAGCTGTCAAGATTAAAATTTAAAGCCGCATGAATGCAGATCGGACAACCCATTTGGTGGCGAATGATTTTGTGTTTGAAGAGGGTAATGGAAATTCAGAAATGGCAGGAAACAAAAGTATCTGCATGAGACAGCAATCTATTGGCTGTCATCAGTGGAACGCCGGGCCGGCACGGATTGAAATTAAGGCCGTGGTTCTCTAAAATCAGCTTAAAAGCCTGACGCAAACGCGTTCACCGATCCGCAGCAGCATGAAGAACAGCTCGATCAGGGGGCGCTGCTTGAACGAAACATAGGGGGAACGGACATAGCAGGGGCGGGCACCGGCATTGATGGCGGCCAGGCAGCCGGTCAGGAGCCGGTCATCAACCATCAGTACAGCAGACAGGGGGAGCCGCGCAAGCTCCGCTATCTTGTTTAGACCGTCAGGGAAAGGTTTTTTGGGTACGCCGGAGATGAAACGAATACCCGGGAAGTTTCGGCAAAACCAGAGACAGCGCGCTTCGGTGGGCTTGTTGGAGAGGATGAAGATATTATCAGCACCAAAGATTGTCACACAGCGGGAAAGCCATTCTTCAGCCTCCGGCAGCGGCGCTTCAAATCCATGCGGCGCCAGCACGCCGTCAAAATCCAGGGCCAGGGCGGCAATGCCAGTGGCTTTCAATGCCGAAGGATCAAGACTGTGGATCGAGTTGTCAACCGGCGTTGAGCCAAGGATCTCGGCCAGTGTGCGGCGAAACCTGAAACCAAGGCTAAAGCCTGCCAATATATGTGCAAAGGGTACCACGGCTAGATCCTGGGTTGATTCTTCTGGGCCAGGGAGACCAGGTAGTAGATGATACCCAGGACCAGCAGCGTACCGGTCAGAAAACCTTGGGTGGCGAGGTCATCGTGGCGCAGGGTCGAGATGAGGATCTCGCGGATCATCGCCACTATAATGACCCCGACAAAGACCAGGATATTGAAACGACCACCTTTGAGGTTCTTGATCTCATTATCCATCAGCTCGATCATCATCCAGAGGATCAAAAGCTCTCCCAGGGCGCTGAGGATGCCTTTTTCGACGTCTCCTCTAAAGATATGGACAATATCCCAGATAAACAGTGAAACGACCGAAAGCGAAACGCCGGCCAGGGCCAGCACCAGCACCAGGTTTAGACCGTAGGTAAAGCGCTCGGTCAACTTGATAAGGAAGGACTCCAGCTTGCGGGATACAAAGACTTTTTTAAGTTCCTCGTCGCGGTAGGAGCTGCTCATGACATCCAGGTTCATATCGAGCATTTTCTCGGTTGCTTCGCGCAAAATGCGGCGTTGCTCGCGATCGGAGTAGTTGCTGTCGATCAGGTTGAGCAGGAAATGACGGATCTGGTTCATGGCCGCATTCACAAAATGAACATTCAGCCTGGCTGTAACATGGGCGTGGCCGATCTTTTTCAGGTTGTTCAGGTATTGATTGTCATAGGTGCCGTTGAACAACGCCATGAACCAACGGTCATGCATCTCCCGCAGCCGGTCACGGTTGTGGCTGTTCAGAATGGCGGCGGTCTCGGGCAGCCCATAAAGGTAATCGTAGAACTCCTCTGAAAAGCGCACCAGGTTCTGGGAAGCCAGCGGCTGAAGCGACTTGAGCAGCTCGGCGTCATCGTCGGTGAAACAGTAATGGTCTTTCAGTTCAGACATGGTGATCATAGGTTCTCCCAAAATATGTAAAGAGATCGGCATTCTTCAAAAGCAATCGCATACCGATCAGCTCTGTTCTTTTTCATCTTCCATACTTGAATGCGGCAGCGCAAGTGCCTTCACTGGAGACCATGCAGGCGCCCAGCGGCACTTCGGGTGAACAGGAGGTGCCAAACAGGGGGCAATCAAAAGGGGAGAGCTTGCCCTTGAGGATGTCTCCGCAGCGGCAGGCCGGGTTTTCCTGGCCCTCGGGAACTACAATACCAAGTGCCTTTTCGGCATCAAAGGCGGCCAGCTCGGCCCGTATGGCCAGCCCGCTTTTTGGCAGAATTCCCAGGCCACGCCAGACCGCATCGCAAGGGGAAAATACCATGTCCATGATGGCCCGCGCCTTCGGGTTACCTTCCCAGCTCACGGCCCGGCTGTACTGAATCTCCACCCGATTTTCCCCGGATAGGACCTGGGCCAGCAGCATTTCAATTCCCTGCATCACATCGGCCGGCTCAAATCCGGTTACCACGCAGGGAATGTGGAACTGTTCAGCCAGCCGCTTATAGGCATTGCCGCCAATAACCGTGCTGACATGGGCCGGGCAGAGATAGCCGGACAGCGCCAGCTCGGGATCAGCCGAGAGCACCTCCATCGGTATCGGGATGGTCTTGTGCGAAGCCAGGACACAGTAGTTGCCCAGGTTGCGACGAGCCGCCTCCATGATGCTGGCGGCAATGGCCGGCGCCGTGGTTTCGAAGCCGACCCCCAGAAAGATAATTCGACGGTCAGGATTGGCGGCCGCCAGGTTGACCGCATCCAGAGGAGAATAGACAATCCGTACATCGGCTCCCCCGGCCCGCTCCTCCATCAATGATGACGAGCTGCCCGGAACGCGCAGCATGTCGCCAAAGGTAGTCACGATGTTGCGGCTATCTTTAGTGCAGACGATGGCCTTGTCCACATAATCAATTGGTGTCACACAGACCGGGCAGCCCGGCCCGGAGATCAGGCGAACATTATCCGGCAGAAGCGAGCGGATACCATACTGATAGATCGACATGGTGTGGGTTCCGCAGACCTCCATGAAGCTGGCCGGCTTTTTCAAGCCCTTGGCCATGTTCTGGATATTGTCGGACATTATCTTGACCAGGTGCCGGTCGCGGAATTCATCCTGGAAGTTCATTGCATATCCTCGGGCGAAAAAACCTCTCGCATAAGTTGCAGGGTCTCCAGGGCGTATTGCTCGTCCAGTCGCGAAATGGCAAAACCGGCATGGACGATTACATAATCGCCCACATCGACCTGATCAGCCAGCAGCATCACACTGGCCTCCTTCTGCACACCATCTACTTCGGCAATGATGGTGTCGCCCTCTCTGCTTACAATCTTCATCGGTACGCCCAGGCACATATCTTAGTTACCTCTCTGGTTCATTTTTTCTAGATCCGGCAACCGCAGCCTGACCAATGGCAATACCGCCGTCATTGGGGGGAATCAGGCGATGGGTGAACACCTGGAAGCCGTGACTGGACAGGCCAGTATATATCATTTCGCTCAAAAGGCGATTCTGAAAAACACCGCCGGAAAGAACAACCCGCTCAAGGCCGCTTAGCTTTGACATCTCGGTGCACATCTCACAGGCGGCAGTAGCGATAGTGTTGTGAAAGCGTCGGGCAATAATCGCTCTGGAAAGGCCTGCGGCCAGGTGTTTGAGGATGACCGGGAAGAGCGGAGAGAAGTCCAGCACCAGGCGCACCTCGTCTCTTTCCTCTGAGCCGTGGGCGTCATCTATGACTGGGGCGCCCGATGGATAAGAAAGATTATTCTTGCGGAGGTGGTAAGGGTATTCCTCGACATCCTCCACGGTCTCGGCCAAGGCCTCCAGCTCAATGGCGGCCTGTCCATCATAAGACACAATATGTCTTATATCAAGCAGGGCGGCCACCGCGTCAAACAGTCTACCGCAGCTTGAGGTCAGGGGTGAGTTAAGCCGCTTTTCAAGCATGACACAGAACAGCTCCTTCTCCTGATCTGTCAGATAGCCATTAATCGGCAGATCAAGGACCAGGGCCTGTTTTCCAAGAGCTTGGAACAAGTAGGCCAAGGCCATGCGCCACGGCTCGCGTATGGCCTGGTCGCCCCCCGGAAGCGGTAGCGAACGCAGATGTCCGGTTCGTTTAAAGCCGGCGTACCCCCCCACTAGGAACTCGCCCCCCCAGATGGTGTCATCGCTACCATAACCGGTGCCGTCCAGGATAATTCCGATTACCTCACCTTCTAAGCCATTTTCGGCCATGCAAGCAGCCATATGGGCGTGGTGATGCTGAACCGGGATCACCGGCAGGCCGGTACCTGCGGCATAGATTGATGACTGATAATCGGGGTGCATATCACAGGCAACAACTTGCGGTTTAAGCTCCAGCAGGTTAACAAGATGATCAATGGTGTGACTAAATGAGTCGCAAGTAACGCTATTCTGGAGGTCACCGATGTGCTGGCTTAAAAAGGCGCGATCCCCGCCTGCCAGGCAGACCACTCCCTTGAGCTCCGCGCCAACGGCCAGAATGGTCGGTATTTCAAAGGGCAGTCTGATGCTGCGCGGGGCATAGCCGCGGGAGCGGCGGTAGAAGAGCGGCTTTCCCTGAAAGACACGCATGACCGAGTCGTCGCTGCGGATGTGAATCGGGCGGTTATGGGTGAGAAAATAGTCGGCGATGCCGGAGAGGCCTTGCAAGGCCTGTACGTTCTGATAGATTATCGGCTCGTCCGAGCAGTTGGCGCTGGTCATTACCAGGGCTTGAAAGGTTGGGGCATCTGCCCTCTCCCTCTCCCTCTCCCCGAGGGCGAGGGAATTCATTTCACCCTCTCCCGTTGGGAGGGGGTGGCCAAAGGCCGGGTGAGGGGCGAGCAGCAGGTGATGCAGGGGCGCATAGGGGAGCAGCAGCCCCAGCCAGCCGTTATCGGGCGCTACCAGCGGCGCAATCGGGCAGCTGGTAGCTTTGCGGACGATGACGATCGGGGCTTCGGGAGAGATCAGCAGCCGCTCCTCCTGCTCGTTGAACAGCGCCAGTCTGTGGGCGGTCGCCAAATCGGCTGCCATGACGGCGAACGGTTTTTGATCGCGCTTTTTCCGCTCCCGCAGACGTTGAACCGCCGCATTATTGCAAGCATCTAGCGCCAGATGATAGCCGCCGATACCCTTGACCGCCAAGATCGCACCCTCCTGCAACAGGGTTATTGCCCTGCTGATGGCTGCATCCCTTTCAGCCATAATAGCACCACTCTTATCCAGTAATTGCAGCTGTGGTCCGCAGACCTGGCAGGCATTGGGCTGGGCATGAAAGCGCCGGTCACTGGGGTCGTGGTATTCCTTCAAACAGTCAGGACAGAGAGGAAAAGCAGACATGGTGGTGTTGGGGCGGTCATAGGGGATGCCGGTAATGATGCTGTAACGGGGACCGCAGTTGGTGCAGGTGATGAATGGATAGCGATAGCGCCGGTTGCTAGGGTCGAACAGCTCCTGGCGGCAATCTTCACACAGCGCCGAATCAGGTGCTACCTGTATAGCGGGTATTCCGCCGGCGCTGGGGAGGATCAGGAACTCTTTATCATGCGAGCTGGGGATTTTCTGAGAGGAAATGGAGCTGATTGCGGCCAGGGGGGGGGCTTGCGTTGAGAGGAGCTGTTCAAAATCGATCAATCCCTGCGGTTCGCCCTGAATCTCGATCTCCACTCCGGCCGGGGTATTACGCACCCAGCCAGTCAGGCTGAGTTGTCGGGCCAGACGAAACACGAATGGCCGGAAACCGACCCCCTGCACGATGCCAGAGATGACAAGATGGTTACGGTCTATGGCTTGATCCCGCTGTTCAGCCATTGATACCACCGCTCCATTCCTTCTCCGGTACGGGCCGAAACTTCAAAGATTGTAATGCCTGGACTCACCTTGCGAGCATTTTCCTTGCACTTCTCAACATCAAAATCCAAGTGCGGGAGCAGATCGATCTTGTTAAGCAGCATGATGGTCGAATTGCGAAACATCTGCGGATATTTGAGTGGCTTGTCCTCACCTTCGGTAACCGAAAGAATGACCACCTTGTGATGTTCGCCCAGGTCGAAAGAGGCCGGACATACCAGATTACCGACATTCTCGATCATCAGGATGTCGAGGCGCTCCAGATCAAAAGTCTGGTTGGCATGCGCTACCATATGTGCATCCAGGTGGCAGCCGCTGCCGGTGTTGATCTGTTTGACAGGCACGCCGGTGGCGGCTATGCGCCGTGCGTCGTTATCGGTCTGCTGGTCACCCTCGATGACAGCGAAGCCGACCCGGTCGGACTGATCACGCAAAGTACGTTCCAGAAGTGTTGTTTTACCCGAGCCGGGGGAGCTTACCAGGTTGAGGACGAATAGCCCCTTGTCCTGGAACAAGGCCCGATTGAGGGCCGCCAGGCGGTTGTTTTTCCCCAGAATATCCTCTTCAATCACGATCGAGCTGCGTTTGGTTTCTCCGGTCTGCTGATGGCTGTGCTTATGATGGTGATCGTGGTTATGTTTATGATCATGGTTATGATCATCTGTGTGTTCATGATCTTGGTCGTGGTCGTGGTCGTGGTCGTTCGGGTCGCAGCCGCAGGTGGTGCACATGAATACTCCTGTTCCAGACTAAAATTACTGCCAAATTATCAGGTTCTACAATGATATGCAACAGTCCGCGGCTAAGAAAGATGTATACATTAAGAGCCGGTTGTTCCCTAGATCCGACAGATTCCTAAGTCCCCCGAAACTGTAACTGGTGGAGTTTATAATAGAGACCCTGGGCACGAAGCAATTCCTGATGGGTACCCTCTTCCACCTTGCATCCGCGGTGCACAACCACGATCCGGTCGGCATCCTGAATGGTGGATAAACGATGGGCAATCACCACTGAGGTGCGACCCTGCATGAGCCCTTTCAGCCCTTGCTGGATCATCTGTTCCGAGGTGGAATCAACGCTGGCAGTGGCCTCGTCAAGTACCAGGATTTCCGGATCAAAGGCCACGGCGCGGGCAAAGGAAATCAGCTGTTTTTCACCGACCGACAGATTGTTGCCGCGCTCGCGGACCTCTTCCTGATAACCTTTAGGGAGCCGTTCGATAAAGCGGTCGGCTCCGACCACTTTTGCGGCCTGCCTGATCCGCTGCCGGGCAACCTCATCCCCCAGACAGATGTTGAACCCGATGCTGCCGGCAAACAGGCAGGGGTCCTGAAGCACGATGCCGATGCGGCGGCGCAGCTCCTGTTGCGACAGGCCGGCCACATCCAGGCCGTCGATCAGTATCTGGCCGCGATTGATCTCGTAGAGCCTGGTCAACAGGCGCGTGATGGTGGTCTTGCCACCCCCGCTCTCGCCTACCAGCGCCACCCGCTCGCCCCGGTTGACCCACAGACTGAAATCCTCCAGGGCATTTTCACCCTCACGATAGGCAAAGGTGATGTTGCGCAACTCGATCAGGGGGGACGCTTTTTCAAGAGGATGGGCCCGCTGCCCGGTCGCCGGTTGTCTCTCTTCGGCCTTTTCAGGAACGGTGATCGAGCCTGAAGGGGTATCGAGAAAAGCAAAGATTCGCTCCAGGGCAGCCATGGCGCCTTGCATGACCGAATATTTGGCCGAGAGATCACGGATCGGGGTGAAGAACTTCTCGATGTACTGGATAAAGGCCACCAGCACACCAAAAGTCAGTGCCCCTCGGACGATCTCGCCACCGCCGTACCAGATCAAAAGTGCAACTGCTACAGAGGAAAGCGCTTCCACAATGGCGTACAGTGAGGCATCCCAGAAAATTACCGGCAGGTTGGCATCTCGATAAGAGGCATTCAAGCGGCTGAAGTTGAGTTCTTCATCCTTTTGTCGATTAAAGGCCTGGATAATTGATATGCCGCCAATGGCCTCGGCCAGAAACGAATTCATCCTGGCCAGGCGCGCCCGGACCTCCCGAAATGATTGGCGCATTCTGCTGCGAAAGGCCCAGGCCACGTAAAACAGTAACGGCAGGATCGAAAAAGTCACCAGCGACAGCTTCAGATTCATCCAGAGCATGACCCCCACGATTCCCACCAGGAGCAGGATGTCGCCGATAATAGTGACGATCCCCGATGAGAACATCTCCCCCAAGACTTCCACATCGCTGGTAAGTCGGGTAACCACGCTGCCGACCGGGGTGCGGTCGAACCAGGCCACCGGCAATTGCATGACATGGCCGAAAAGCTTGCTACGCATGTCGGCCATCACCTTTTGCCCAATGGATTGGAGCAGAAAAACCTGTAGATAGGAAAGCAGGGCTTCCGATATAAGGACACCCAAAAACAACAGCGCAACACCTTCCAGACCGGTCAAATGGCCGGTTGTGATATGCCTGTCGATAGCTATTTTTATAAACCAGGGCTGGGCAAGTCGGGAGGCCGCTATCAGTGGCAGAACTATCAGCACCGCGGTCATTGACAAGCGGTAGGGTCTCACAAAACCTGCAAAACGCATCAAAATGCGGGTGTCATAGGCCTTGCCGGCAATCTCTTCTTCATATATTCCGCCGTGATGCATGGCAACCTCTAACGAGCTCAGTTGATAAGTAAAAACGATAACAGATTTGGCCAATAAGTGAAAGGCTGTCTCAGTGCCTTCTCCACAGTTCAATATTGCTCTGTTTTTTTAATGATAATTTTTGTTGACTTATTTGGTGGGGATGGCTATCGTTAATTAAAATATAGGTGCAACAGGCACATAGATACACGATAATACTAAACCATCTGCAAAGATGGGACGGAAAGCCTAAGGGTCTCACCGAGACAGCCGGGTTGCCGAAATATCGATCACTCGATACCAAGCCCCGGCTCTTTTTTTGTCTGGCATCAGGGGCGCAACGGACAAAGGAGGTTCATCTATGGGTTCATTCAGGACATTCGTTTATTTTGTGTCAGCGATTATGGTGTCTTTTTCCGCAGGTTGCAGTGGCGGCGGTTCCAGTTCCGGTGCAGGGGCGGCCCCGGCGGCAGCCAAAATGGTGACTGGCGTGGCTGCTGTCGGCGCTCCGGTGGTTGGAACTATCTATCTTTCAGACTCCTCTGTAACCACTGTGCAGCTAACCGCCACCACTGCCAGTGACGGGTCCTTCGCTTTTCGCACCGACGGGCTTACGCCACCCTTTATCATCAAAACCACAACAGGCGCTGTAAACCTTTATTCGCTTGCCAATGACAACGGCATCACCAATATTACGCCGCTTACCACGCTGGTGCTGGCTCAGGCCGCCGGGGGCGTCGATCTGGACGATCTGTACAATCGACATGTTCAGGCAGACATTAATGCTGCTGCAAAGAGACTCGATGAGGCTGTCAACACAGTCCAAGCGGCGCTGGCCCCTTTGATGGACTCGTTTGGCGTGACCACCAATATCATGAACGGCCAGTTCAATGCCAATCACACCGGAATGGACGCACTGCTGGATGCAATCAATATTTCAGTTGTCGGGGGCGGTGTCACGATAACAAATAAAGGGGCCGGCACTGTTATCTTCACTGGTCCGAGCGGCAACCTGGCCGCTGGAAACCTGTTGGTCGCCAATCTGCCCGCCCCTCCAGTCTCGGCTTCAACCAATAGTGCTAATGCTCTTTATGTCTCGAAATGTGCCGGTTGCCATGGCGTTTTTGCATATACTGATTTAAAAGGCCGGGCTGATGTTGCAGCCATTCAGGGCGCCATCGGCTCAAATCTGGGTGGCATGGGCATGTTTAAAGGAATGAGCCAGGTTGATATTCAGGCACTAAGCGACCTGTTGTCGGCCCCTGTTACTTCCCAGCCAACCCCGTCAACGCCTGCACCGGCAACGGATGGGACAGCTCTTTATTCAGCCAATTGTGCCGGTTGTCATGGGGCTTTGGGTGTATCAACCAAGAAAGGCGCAACAGTAGTCAGGATCCAGAATGCCGTCAGCGGTAATGTTGGCGGAATGGGTTTTATTTCCAGGCTCACCGGCGCCGACATTCAGGCCATAGCAACGGTTCTCAACTCGGTGTCCACTCCTGCACCTACGCCGACTCCAGCCCCTACACCCAGTCCTGCTCCTGATGGCGCCGCGCTCTACACTACCAACTGCGCCGGTTGTCATGGTGCCCTCGGGTCATCCACCAAAACTGGGATCACCATTGCCCGGCTGCAGAATGCCACCAGCAATAACGTTGGTAATATGGGATCTCTCTCGCGATTGACGGTGACCGAGGTACAGGCAATTGTAACTGCCCTTACCCCTGCAACGCCGACACCGACACCGACACCTAGCCCGTTGCCTGCGCCTAGCCCTACACCAGCTCCTGATGGTGCGGCGCTTTATACCATAAGCTGTGCCGGTTGTCATGGGCCTTTGGCGACCTCCGGCAAGGCCGGTATTACTCTGGCACGTCTGCAGAACGCTATTACCGGAAATGTCGGCGGTATGGGTTATCTATCCAGTCTGACAACGGCTGGCCAACAGGCGATTGTTACAGTTCTGGCTGCCCAGACTCCTTTGCCAACCCCGGCGCCGGCACCGGCCTGTGGAAGCTGTCATGCGCTGCCGCCATCTACAGGCCATCACTCCAAGCACAGCAGTCGCTCATGCGCCACCTGTCACGGCACCGGTTACAGTAATACAACCATAAACGTTGCCACGCACAATAACGGCGTTAAGAATATCGTTACTACCATAGGTTGGAATGCGACCACCCGTTCCTGCTCAAACTCATGCCATGGGACTCAAAGATGGTGATGATGTTCTTTTAGCAGGCGGTTCTATGCAGCATTTGCAGTTTCTTAAAAGAGGTCGCCTTATCCGGAACGGGGCGGCCTCTTTTGTAGCTGTAAATATAGGTTGTATTAGGACAATTAATCTTTCTGGTATATAGTTTTCAAAATTAACCTTGGAGATAACTAATGCTGCGCTATACGATCAATGGGGATTTCAGTATTGAAGGGCTTCTTCAGGAAGAGACGGAAATTCCCCGTCCATCCACTGGTCAGGTACTGGTGCGGATTAAAGCCGTATCACTTAATTACCGCGATCTGTTGATGGTTACCGGCAATTATACGAGGAATCTGAACCTGCCGCTGGTGCCGCTTTCGGATGGAGCCGGCGAGGTGGTCGAGGTTGGTGAAGGGGTAACCCGTTGGAAGAGTGGTGACCGGGTGATTCCGACCTTTTTCCAGAGATGGTCGGCCGGTGGAATAACCAAGGATGTGCCGGCCTCGGCGCTGGGCGGGGCTCTTAACGGCGTTCTGCAAGAGTATGCGGTTTTTGACCAGGAGGGACTGGTCGCTCTGCCGTCCCATCTCTCGTTCGAAGAGGGTGCTACCTTGCCCTGTGCAGGTGTCACCGCCTGGAACTGTCTATATAGCGGTCACCTCATCTGTGGCAACAGTGTGCTGGTGATGGGCAGCGGCGGTGTCTCGATGTTCGCCCTGCAACTGGCTCTTGCTGCTGGGGCAAGGGTGATCGCGACTACCAGCAGCGATGACAAGGCGGCCCGCCTTAAGGAATACGGGGTTTCGGATGTGATCAATTATCGTAAGGAGCCGGCCTGGGAGAAACGCGTGCTTGAACTGACTGACGGCAAGGGAGTTGATATTGTCGTTGAGGTTGGCGGAGCCGGCACCCTGGTCCAGTCGATAAAGTCCACCCGCATGGGGGGCCATATCAGCCTGATTGGCGTTCTTGCAGGGCAGCGTGGCGAGGTAAATCCCTTGCCGGCAGTTATGAAGGCGATCCGTATCCATGGCATTTACGTGGGCTCCCGCCAGATGTTCGAGGCGATGAACCGAGTTATCATCCTGCACGGCATGCACCCGGTGATTGACCGGGTTTTCCCATTTGATCAGGCCCGCGAGGCCTTTAGACACCTCGAAAGTGGTGCACATTTCGGAAAAGTGGTAATTTCAGTTTAAAGAACTATACGCAAGGCTATTGATGAACCAGATCAAGGAAGAACAAAAAACTCCCCGGTTGATCCCCAGCAAGATCGTCATCGTGTATGCCTTGATCAGTGGCTTGTGGATCTACTTTTCGGACATGCTGCTGGAAGTTCTTGTGCAAGACCCGCATCTGATGGCCCGGTTTGGAATGCTGAAAGGCTGGGTCTTTATTCTGGTGACCTCGATCTTGCTGTACGTTCTTATTCACCGCTATGTCGCCAGTTTGCAGGAGATCAATCAAAAACTTGCCCAGCAAAAGGAACAGCTGCTTCTGAGCCAGTTTACTATCGACATGTCAGCCGACATGATTTTTTGGTTGGACAGTGACGGTCGTTTTTTTACGTTAATCAGGCCGCCTGCCAGGGTCTGGGTTACAGCTCCGATGAGCTGACGTCGATGATCATCTCGGATATAGACGTTAATTATAACAGAGATACCTGGCTACAACACTGGGAGGAGCTTCGTTCGCGACAGCGCCTTAGATTCGAATCCAGCCACCGCAAGAAAAACAGAGAGTGTTACCCGGTAGAGATCACTGCCAGCCATATGGTGTATGGCAACAAGGAGTTCAACTGCTCATATGTCAGGGACATAAGCGAAAGAAAGCTGGCCGAGGAAACCTTGCGTGAATCAGAGCGCCGCTTCAGGGAACTTATGGAGCGAGCCCACATGATTGCTGTCATGCTCGACAAGAATGCCAATATCATCTTTTGCAACGATTATCTGCTCGAGTTGACCGGCTGGTCGCGCCAGGAAGTTGTGGGTAAGAACTGGATAGAAACATTCATTCCGGTTCAAGAACGGGATGCAGTCCTGGAAATATTTGAAAGAGGTACATCCAGCGGAGAAATTCCCTTTCATCATGAAAATTCGATCCTAACCCGTGTCGGTGGCCAATGCCTGATAGTTTGGGACAATACCCTGCTTCGCGATGTAGCTGGATCTGTAATCGGTGTTGCCAGTCTCGGTATCGATGTCACTAATCATCGTAACCTGGAGGCGCAACTGCGCCAGTCGCAGAAGATGGAATCGATCGGCACCCTGGCCGGTGGGGTGGCGCATGACTTCAACAATATCCTCACGGTGATAATGAGCTGCTCAGAGATGTTGCGAAACAAGCTTGATCAGCGGGAGCGGGCTTTGGCCCTGGTTGACCAGATTCTTGTTTCGGCTCAACGGGCGGCCAAGCTTACCCGAAGTCTGCTGGCCTTCAGCAGAAAGCAGCAGATAGTGACCCTTCCGATTGACCTGAACGAGTTGATCAACCAGATGCATTCTTTTCTGGAGAGAATCATTGGCGAGGATGTGGAGCTATTGATGGATTTAAATCACAGAGAGCTCCCTGTTTTAGCCGATACAGGCCAGATCGAACAGGTTGTTATGAATATTGTCACCAATGCGCGCGACGCCATGCCGGAGGGTGGCCGCTTAACCATTTCAACCGCTGTTAAACCGATGGATGGCCATATATTCGACAACGGTTCAGTGGCAACCGGCGATTACGCTGTCTTGACAATCTCCGATACCGGCATCGGCATTGACAGCCAGGAGCTGGAACGTATCTTCGAGCCTTTTTTCACCACCAAGGAGGTCGACAAGGGAACCGGCTTGGGATTATCCATGGCTTATGGCATCGTCAGGCAGCATAAAGGGTGGATTTCTGTTGAGAGCGTGGTTGGCGGAGGAAGTACCTTTACAATCTATCTTCCACTTGCTGCGAATAAAGAGGTTGTGCGACCGGTACCGCAGGAAATATTGCGCACCGGAGCCGAGCATCTTCTGCTGATTGAGGATGATGAACAGGTACTCCAGGCAAATTTTGATATGCTTGAAGAATCCGGCTATCAGGTCGTTCCTGCCCGTAGCGGCACAGAGGCGCTTGAAATTTTTCGCGCTGACCCAAATAAATTCGATCTGGTTATAATAGACGTTGTGATGCCGCAGATGAACGGCCGACAGGTGTATGAGGAGCTTGTAAAGATTAATCCTGTGCAGCGGGTTTTATTTACCAGTGGCTATACTTTTGATACGCTCGATCGAACCGGTCTGCCACCAGATTGCCCATTCATACCCAAACCTTTGATCCCCTATGATTTTCTCAATACAGTAAGGAAGCTGTTGGACAAGCCTCTTGGCAAACAGAAAAGGTAGCTACTTCGTGTCCGGTGCATCTAGCAGGCAGCCCTTTTATTACGGGGCTTTTTTGTTTTTACAAGAAGCGCCACTCCTGCCTGTAGCTGGTAGGTAAATATCAAAGGTAGTTCCCTCTTCCGGCTTGGATTCCACTAAGATAATCCCATCGTGGTTGCGGATGACCGAATGACAGATAGCAAGACCCAGGCCAAGCCCTTTTTGGTTCCAAGTCTCTTTGGTTGTGAAATAGGGATCGAAAATTCTGACCAGGTCTTCCTGAGCAATACCTTTGCCATTATCATGAATGCTGATATGAAGGTATTTGCCCGGTTTTAATGGTAGCCCCTTTTCTTTGGAGATACTGCAAGCACATCCAGAAACCTTTATTATCCCGTTATCCGGCATCGCTTCGAGCGCATTGCTAAAAAGATGGGAGAAAACCTTTTGCATTTGCTCTGCATTGATAACTACCTCAGGCAAAACTGAATCAAAATAAAATTCTTTTTTAATTTCTGTTCCGTTAAGTACATTATCTGCGCAGGTGGTGATGATCTCGCAAAGAGATGAGCTTTGTCTGCCGGAATTTCCACCGCTGGCAAAGGTCAACAGTCGCTGGCTCAGTTCACTCGCCTTCCAGGAGTTGTGTTCGGCCAAATCCAGCATCTTATGAGCCTTGCTGTCTGGTTCGGTGTCTTGTTTGGCAAGAGCAATATACCCCAGGATCACCTGTAGCAGATTGTTGAAGTCGTGTGCCATCCCGCCGGCAAGCAGGGCAATTCCCTCCAGTTTTCTGATTTGCAGTACTTCTGCCTCAAGCTTTCGCTGCTCGGTAATATCTCGAGCCGAGCTAATGAACTTGCTGATACTGCCATCGCTGGATACGAGCGGCGAGATTCTGATATCTTCCCAGAAGCCGGTATTATTTTTGGAACGGTTTTCCAGTACACCATGCCATTCCTTCCCCGCAAGTATCGTGCTCCATAAATCACTATAAACCGTGTCGGGGGTGTTTCCTGATTTTATAATACGAGGATTCTTGCCGATTACTTCTTCAGAAGTGAAGCCGGTGGTCTCACTAAACCTTGTGTTTACATACTCGATGGTTCCCTGAATATCGGTTACCATAACCATGCTGGGACTCTGCTCAAGGGCGTTGGTGAGCATGTGGATGCGCTCGGCTTGTTTTCGCAGGCATCGTTGCATTTGGATTGTCTTGACGCAATGATCAATAGCAGCCTGTAGCTTAGCAAAATCAATCGGCTTCAGGACGTACTGATTAACACCAACGTCGATAGCATCCAGCAGGTATTCAGTATCACTAAAGGCAGTCATGACTATGATCTGGGCTTCGGGCGCCTCCATACCTACTCGTATGGCACGTGACATTTCCAGACCGTTCATCAAGGGCATTTTCAAGTCGGTCAAAACAATGTCGGGCAGGTGTTCCCGGAATAATTCCAGTCCCCTGACGCCGTTCTCTCCCAGAATCAAAGTGTAACCCTGCGCTTTGAGCATAGGAGAAAGCAGTTTTTGGGTAGTGTGATCATCCTCTATATACAGAATTGAAATGCCGGCCCGATCCTGATTGTTAATCATGTGAATCCTCTGCCTAATATTAAAAATAATTTATTATAATAGCAACTACATTTAGCTTGTGCAACAGCTATTTGATAGAATATTGCGTAAATTCGGTCAGGGAATATAATTAGTTGAGGATGATCAAAAATCACATCATGTCGATTGGATCGATATCAATCATCTCACGTACAGAGGAATTTGTCTGTTTGCAGCTTAACCAGGCTGCTAACAGACGGCGCAGGTCTTTCCTGGTGGGTGACTTGAGGAGGATCTGGCGCCGGAAACGGCCGCGCAGGCGATATAGCGGTGCCAGCGCCGGACCAAGAATCTCGACCCTGGCCGCCAGTTCGCCCTTGATTTGCAACAATGAATTGAACGCCAGTTCAGCGCGCTCTTTAACTGCTGTCTCGGCGGTGCCGGAAAAGAGCAGACCGGCCAGGAAGGTGAAAGGTGGATATCCGGCTTCCCGCCGAAATTCAAGCTCCTGCTGGTAAAAACCGTCAGCATCATGGTTGATGGCACATTGAATGGCATAGTGATTTTGGTTAAGCGCCTGCAGCAGGACTCTTCCGGGTGCGTCACCACGGCCGGCTCGGCCAAAGACCTGTAAAAGCACCTGAAAAGTGCGTTCGGAACTTCTGAAGTCGGGCAGGTTGAGACTGGACTCGCCGTTGATCACTCCGACCAGGGTTACACCAGGAAAATCATGGCCCTTGGTAATCATTTGAGTGCCTATCAGAATATCGGCGCTGCCATCGGCCATTCTTGCCAAAATGCGTCGATGGCTTCCTTTGCCGGAGGTAGTATCACTGTCCATGCGCAGAATGGTGGCCGTTGGCAGCAGTTCACGCAGGTCATGCTCAAGGCGTTCGGTACCGGCCCCTAGTTCCTGTAATTCCAGACAACCGCAAGCCGGGCAGGTACCTGGAGCAGGCACCGCATAATCGCAGTAGTGACAGATACTCTGGCGCCGCTGCCGGTGGAAGGTCAGTGTTACCGAGCAGTTTGGGCAGGTGAGCGGAGAGCCGCAATCATTGCAGACCAGAAAAGTTGCAAAACCCCGGCGGTTAAGAAAAATCATGGCCTGGCCGTTGACCGCCAGGTTTTCAGCCAGGGCGTCCTGCAGTTGCACTGAAACCGTTGCTTTTACACCGTGCATTGCAACCACATCAATGATCGGCATCGGTATTCCCCGGACGCGCTCAGGCAGGGTGAGCAGCACGAGCTTGCCCTGTTCCACGGCATACCGGCTGGTTACCAGCGGTGTGGCCGATCCGAGTACAACAGCCGCCTGCTCCAGATTACCTCTAACGAGTGCCAGATCGCGCGCATTATAACGTAGGCCATCGGCTTGCTTAAAAGAACCTTCATGCTCCTCATCCACCACTATTATGCCGATATTTTCAAGCGGAGCAAAAACAGCTGATCGGGCTCCGATAACAATCCGCGCCAGTCCTCGCCGTATGCGGCGCCATTCATCATAGCGCTCCCCCTCGGACAGGGCGCTATGCAGAATAGCGATGCCGCCACCGAAACGATTTCTAAAACGCCGCACCAATTGCGGGGTCAAGGAGATTTCCGGAACCAGTACCAGGGCATTTTTCCCCTGGTCCAGGGTCTGTGCTATAGCCTGCAGATAAACCTCGGTCTTGCCGCTGCCGGTCACGCCGTGCAAAAGAAATGGGCTGAAAGCACGATTTGCTACTGCCCGGTTAACCGCCTGAAGCGCGGCCTGTTGATGGGGATTGAGAACCAAGGGAATATCACGTTCGACTGTTTCTTCGCGAAAGGGGTCCCGGTAAATTTCCCGCTCTTCCTGAGTTACCAGTTTTAGTTCCGTCAGCCGCTTAAGCTGGGTCGAGCACTGGCCAAAACGCCTGCGTAAATCAGTAGCTGAAATTTCGCCGGAGGCTTTGATTACGTCCAGGATCTCGGCCGCCTTGTTGCCTAATGAACGCGAGGTGGTAATATCCTCTGTGACTCGATAATGTGTCTCATGACGTACTGTTCGGCCGCCTGTGACAGTAGCTTGGTTTGATTTCTTGCCAGACTGGATATTGATCCCGGCGGGCAGGGCGGTTTTGATGACCTCGCCAAGCGAGTGGAGATAATAGCTGGCGATCCAGCGGAAAAAAATCAGCTCGACGTCAGTCCATAAGGGCTCTTCATCGAGACATTCGCAGACTTCCTTTAGTTTAAGGCTGTCATCGTTTTCAACAATTGCCAGTACGTAAGCGGTTAGTTTACGCCCGCCAAAGGGGACGAAAACCCTTTTGCCCGGGCCAACCCGGTGCTGCAGATTAACCGGGACAAGGTAGTTAAAGGTCTTGTCCAGCGGCAGCGGTACGGCAACCTCTATAGTCATTTTGGGTAGGGACATTGTGTGTGATGCGCTCATAAGCTCGGCTTTTCTATAATATAAGTATAAGTGTCTAGATAGCATAAAGTAAAAAAACATAGTATTTTATTTTGTTTATGTAATATAATTTAAATTTTTTATTTAATTATCCGGTTTTTCTAAGGCGTGACGCTTGCGCAGCGGCAGGAACTATATGAAATTATATCCTTCACATATCGATAAGCAGAAAAACCCGGAAAGCTTATTGAGGCTCTTTGTGGTTACATCGAGTATCTCAGTGATAATAATTATCTTCTTGTGTTTTTTCAGCTTCTATAAGGTTTTTTCAAGTTTTGTGGTCTCTAATGCAGAAGATGATGCCGTCAAAATCTGTCGTCTCCTGGTCGAGCAGCAGGAGCCTTCCCTGTTTCGAAAAATTCCAGGCCGAGGTCTGGAATTGGCAATCGATAAAGATTTCTTATATTACCTGGATCAATATATACGCGAGTTTTTGGCTCCTTTTTCGATCATAAAGGTAAAAATCTATGATGCTTCATACCGTATTATCTACAGCACTGAAGCATCCCTGATCGGAAAAAGCGACCCTGATAATCCCCAGCTTAAAAATGCATTGGCCGGAAAAACCGAATCAAGACTGGTTCGCAAGGGTAAGCCGCATGGCCTTGCTGAAGAACCGCCTCTCAATGTAGACATGATCGTAACTTATGTGCCGATCACCGATAGAAGCGGCAACGCAGTCGGATGCTTTGAGACCTATGTCAACATCAGCAAATATAAAAACCAGATCACAAAAGGCGTGGCGGTCGTTACAATCATTCTAATTATTGTCCTGGATGCCGTTTTCCTGTTTTCATATTTTCTGATCAGGCGGGGTGTTAATCAGTTGAAGGAGGTTCAACTCAAGCTCGAGATGTTGGCAGTAACCGATATGCTTACGGGGTTATCAAATCGTGGCCACGTGATGAACTATGGCGAAAAGGCCTTTGCCCGTGTACGGCGCAATATAGACAAGTCACTGCCTGCCTCGGCTCTGAGTTGTATCATGTTGGATGTTGATCATTTCAAGCTCGTAAATGACACCAAAGGGCATCTGGCCGGCGATGAATTGCTGCGCGAACTGGCTCTGCGTCTGCGAGAAAGTGTCCGCCCCTATGACATCATCGGTAGATATGGAGGTGAGGAGTTCCTGGTGCTGTTGCCTGATACGACCTTCGAGCAATGCCTGGTTGTGGCGGACCGTATCATGACAGCAGTTCGAAAGCCTTTTTTGATCGGTACTGAAGAGATAAAAGTCACTGTAAGTTTAGGGATGTCTTGTTTCAGTGATAAGGATCGCAAGCTGAGCGACCTTTTGAGCAGGGCCGATGCCGGGTTGTATAGAGCCAAGGCGGCCGGACGTGACCAGGTAGCCTGGGTTTATCTCCCGGTAGACTCAGAGAAATTCATCTGATTACCAATATTTTTTTGGTGGCTCGGTTTTTCCAACCAGTCGGATTTCACCTTCCACAACCTTGAACATGTCACCCAGTTCATTAATCCATTGGTCACCTTCATCAAGAGGCGCAGGAACTTCCCGTTTGCCTAGAAAAACTTCCTCACCGTCAATAAAGGCGATCCACTCCAGGGCGCCGGTCATCCAGATCTTGGTTTTTAATTCCATTTTTACCTCGTTGAAATAAATAAAGCTTTTTCATGTGTGGCTCGATCCTAGGAAAGCCGCCCTTTGAAATCCTGATATTCAAAACCGCGCACCACTTTCAGTTGACCGGTTTTGGGCTCGTAGGTGCAGATGGCCGGATGCTGAATGCCGTTAAACGTGGTGGTCTTGACCATGGTATAATGCGCCATGTCGAGAAAGGCCAAGCGGCGGCCCGGCTGGAGCGGGGTTTCAAAAGACCAATCGCCGATGACATCCCCGGCCAGACAGGAAGGTCCCCCCAATCGGTAGGTGTGAGCTTTTTCCCCGGGATCATAGCCTTCTTCAATACCGGGGCGGTAAGGCATCTCCAGGATGTCCGGCATATGGCAGGTGGCAGAGACATCCAGGATGGCGATATCCATCTGGTTGTGGACAACATCCAGCACCTCAGATACCAATATGCCGGTGCCGATGGCAATCGCCTCACCCGGCTCGATATAAACCTCCACAGCATACTTGTCTTTGAAGTACTTGATTAATCTCACCAGCCCATCGATGTCATAACCCTCGCGGGTGATGTGGTGCCCGCCCCCCAGGTTCAGCCATTTCATCTGCGGCAGAAGGTGCCCGAACTTCTCTTCAAATACACGGGCAGTCCGCTCGAGCGGTTCGAACAGGTGCTCACACAGAGTATGGAAGTGCAGCCCCTCCACGCCGACCAGAGACTTTCCTTCGAACTCGACCAGAGGAATGCCCAGGCGTGACTTGGGAGCGCAGGGATCATAGATGGCGGTATGTCCCTCGGTGTGCTCAGGATTAACCCGCAAGCCGATTGAGACGTGGCTCCGTTCTTTTTCCCACAAAGGGCGGAAGCGTTCCAGTTGATTGAAGGAGTTGAAAACCAGATGATTGGAGGTCTGCAGCAGCTCTTTTATGTCGCATTCCTTGAAGGCAGCGGAAAAACTGTGTACCTCGCGACCGAACTCCTCATATCCCAGCCGGGCCTCCCAGGGGGAACTGGCGCAAACCCCGTGCAGGGTTTCACGGATGATCGGGAAGGTGCTCCACATCGAGAAAGCCTTGAGTGCCAGAAGGATCTTGGCGCCGCTTAGCTCCTGAACATGATCCAGGATCGCCAGGTTATGGCGCAGTCGGCCCAGGTCCACGACGTAGGCGGGAGAGGGGGCTAGTTCAAGAATTTTATCAATATCAATACCGATCAAATGCGAAACCTTTGCTTTTGATTTTGATTTTAAAGTTCCGGCCACTCGCCGCCTTCTACAACCACCGTCGGCAGTCCCATCGGTCCCAACACATCCAGGAACTGCTCGGGATCGAACTGCTCCATATTCCAGACGCCCGGCTGGTGCCATTTACCACTCAGCATCATGATCGCACCCACCACGGCTGGTACGCCGGTAGTGTAGCTGATGGCCTGCGATTTTACTTCTTTATAGCAGGCCTCATGGTCGCAGATGTTATAGATGTAAACCTGCTTTGGCTTGCCATCTTTCAGGCCGCGGGCAATGACGCCGATACAGGTTTTGCCTTTGGTGAGCGGCCCGAGACTGCCGGGATCCGGCAGCAGCGCCTTCAGGAATTGAATCGGCACGATTTTTTGGCCATTGAAATCCACCTCGTCAATGCGGGTCATGCCGACATTTTGAAGCACCTCCAGGTGCTTCAGGTAATTATCCGAAAAGGTCATCCAGAACTGCGCTTTCTTGATGGTCGGAATATGCTTGACCAGCGATTCCATCTCCTCATGGTAGAGGCGATAGATGTTCATCGGCCCGATTCCTTCGGGGAAATCAAAGGAGTGCTTGGTGGTGAGGGGCGGGCTTTCGACCCACTGACCGTTTTCCCAGTGGCGGCAGGTGGCGGTCACCTCGCGGATATTGATCTCGGGATTGAAATTGGTAGCAAAGGGCTGGCCGTGAGATCCGGCATTGGCGTCGATGATATCGATCTCCTCGATCACATCCAGGTATTTCTTGGCGGCCAGAGCGGTATAGACATTGGTCACCCCCGGGTCAAATCCGGAGCCTAGCAGGGCCATTATTCCGGCATTTTTGAAGCGTTCCTGATAGGCCCACTGCCAGGAATATTCAAACTTGGCGGTATCGAGCGGCTCGTAGTTGGCAGTATCGAGGTAATTGACGCCGGTCTCCAGGCAGGCATCCATGATGGTCAGGTCCTGATAGGGGAGGGCAACATTAATTATTAGACTGGGCTGTTCAGCCTTTATCAGCGCAACCAATTCCGGGACATTGTCGGCATTAACCTGAGCCGTTTTGACCGGTGTTGGTATCTGGGCGGCAATGGCATCACATTTTGATTTCGTGCGCGAGGCCAGGGTGATTTCAGTGAAGATATCGCGGCGCTGGGCGCATTTGTGGGTCACAACCTGCCCGACGCCGCCAGCGCCGATGATTAGGACTTTGCTCATTTTTGATCTCCTATTGTTTGCCTCGACCTACAGACAATTTAACCACAAAGTCAGCCAGACACAAAGTCAGTTCAGCCGAACTATGAAAGCATGTAGTTGAGTTATTCCCCAAGATAGGTATATCCAAGCAGCGTCTTGTCCAACAGCTCGATAAAATGGCTGCTCTCCTCAATGGAGATCTTTTTCGAGGCCACACTCTTTTCAAGATTGTCACGGACGTGCTTCAATATTTCCGGTCCCTTGTACTGGACATATTTCAGGGTTTCCCAAGTGGCATCGCCGTTGATGACCGTGTCGATCATGTAGCCGGTCTTTTTGTTGAAGGTGATATGCACTGCGTTGGTGTCACCGAACAGATTGTGCAGGTCCCCCAGGATCTCTTGATAGGCCCCGATCAGGAAAAAGCCGATATAGTAATCCTCATCCTTGCGGATTTTATGCAGCGGCAGCGACTTGGTGCGTCCGTGCTCTCCCACGAAGCTGGTGATTTCGCCATCCGAGTCGCAGGTTATGTCGGCAATGGAAGCGATCACATCCGGCTTCTGGTTAAGGCGCTGAATCGGCATGATCGGAAAGAGTTGGTCAATGGCCCACGAGTCGGGGATGGATTGGAACAGGGAGAAGTTGGCGAAGTAGGTCTGGCGCAAGAGCAGCTGGAAATTCTGCAGCTCCTCAGGAATCGGCTTGATCTTCTCCACGATGCTGTTGATCTTTTTGATGATTTTCGAGTAAAGCCACTCGGCAATGGCGCGGTCGTTCAGAGTCAGATAGCCGAGATTGAACAGGCTGACCGCCTCGTTAATCAGCTGCAGGGTGTCGTGGTAATCCTCGCGCAGTGAATAACGGTCGATGCTCTTGTAGATGTCCAGTAGCTTCCTGACCGTAGGGGCCACCTTTTCGGACTGGGCCAGCATCTCTTCGAAGTCCGGCATCAGGTTTTGGGTATTGGTATTAAGTACATTGGTGACCAGCACCGAGTAATGGGCTACGGTTGCCCGGCCGGATTCGGAGATGATGTTGGGGCATTCTACGCCGGCTTCGTCACAGATGTTCTTGATCTGATAGATGACGTCATTGGCGTACTCTTCGATAGTATAATTGACGCTGGAGAAATAGCTGGATTTGGAACCATCATAATCCACTCCCAGGCCGCCGCCGATATCCAGGTACTCAATGCCGACCCCCATCTTCTTCATCTCGGTGTAGATGCGGGCTCCCTCGATCAAAGCTGATTTAATCTTGTCGATCTTGGTAATCTGGCTGCCGATATGGGAATGCAGAAGTTTGACGCATTCGAGCAATCCTTGCTCTTCCAGCATGCGGATAGCTGCGATGATCTCGGTCATGCGCAGACCGAACTTGGCGTCTTCGCCCCCCGAAGTAGCCCATTTGCCGGTACCCTTGGATGAAAGTTTGACCCGGATGCCCAGTTTGGGCCTGATGCCGGTCTTTTTGACGATCTCGATGATCTTCTCGAGCTCGAACAATTTTTCAATGACTATGGTTATATCGTAACCGATCTTGTTGGCATACAGCACGGTTTCTATATATTCTGCGTCCTTATAGCCGTTGCAGATGATCGGCAGGCCGTTACCGGTCGAGATCGAGATGGCCGCCACCAGCTCAGGCTTGGAGCCGACTTCCAGGCCAATGTTATAGCGTTTGCCATAGCTGGCAATCGCCTCGACCACCTGACGCTGTTGATTGACCTTGATCGGGTAAAAAGTCTGGTATTTGGCAGGGTAATCATTCTCGGCAATAGCGCTTTTAAAGACGCGATTGATGCTGGCGATGCGTCCCTGTAGTACGTCCATGAAGCGCAGCAGGATTGGGGGTTTGATCTTGCGCTTGATCAGATCGTCAACCAGGGCGCGCATGTCAATGGATGTTTTCGAATTGGACGAAGGGTGCACGCACATATTCCCTTTTTTGTTAATCGAAAAAAGGTCAGCGCCCCAGTTGTCCAGATTATATATCTTGGCGGAATCTTGTATCGACCAGCGTTCCATATCAGTTCCCCCGGCTTTCGATTTGTGGTAACCCTTCTCTGCAATTTGCTGACTGAGAAACAGGGTTGGGGTGTAAAAGAAAAAGACCTAAAAATATCCTGCAATACCGCCTCTGTGTCAATCGTTTTTTATGTTGCCGGGTGCTGCTCTGCCGTCAACCTTGACAACAGCAACAGGAATGGTTAAATCATTTACTATCAAGGGGATTAATAATTTTCTTATTTTCATTGTAACTAAGGGTTCTTATGCCACGCTTTTCAGGCAGGAAACCGTACCACCGCGAGATATTCAGCCGGCACGTTGATGAGATCAAGAGCCTGTTACAGGCTCTTGAGATGCGGGATGAACTGGATGAAACCGAAAATCGCCCTCTCATGGATATCTATGAGAATGGTGAGGGGATTATTCTGGAATTCGATCTGCCGGGATTTCGACTGGAAGATATCAGTCTCAAGGTGAATGGACTTACATTAGTGCTGGAGGCCCATAAACCGCGGGAAGTGGTTGATGGCAGTCTGATCTGTATGGAACGCAGCTACGGATGTTTTCACCATGCCGTTCACATTCCCGGGAATATTGACCCCTGTTCGATCACCGCCAGTTACCGGCTTGGTGTGCTCAAGGTCACATGTCCCAAAAGTAGTGATCGGCAGGTACCTATAAAGGAGATTTCGATTGAGTGAAGAAGAGAAGGAAATTGAAAATCAGGAACCGGTTGAAAAACAGGAGCCTGAAGAGCTGAAGATTCCGGAGATGATGCCGTTGTTGCCGGTGCGCGACGTGGTAGTCTATCCTTTTATGATCATTCCTCTTTTTGTTGGTCGTGAGATGTCGGTCAAGGCGGTTGACAGTGCCTTGGCCGGCGATCGCATGATCCTGCTGGCAACCCAGCACGAGATCAGTGAAGAAGACCCTGCCCCGGACAAGATCTATAGTGTCGGCACCGTGGCAATGATCATGCGCATGCTTAAGCTGCCGGACGGCCGGGTAAAAATCCTGGTTCAGGGATTGACCAAGGCCCGTATTGTTGAATTCACCTCTGAAAAACCGTTTTACACAGTGCGTGTTGAACGGATGGCGGACGTTCCGCTGGTGGATGTATCATTGGAAACCGAGGCCCTGATCCGTAACGTTCGTGAGCAGTTGAGCAAGGTGATCGAACTTGGCAAACAGATCTCACCCGAAGTTATGGTCATCCTGGAAAACATCCAGGATGCCGGCAGCATGGCGGACCTTATTGCCAGCAACCTGGGGCTTAAAGTGGCCGATGCACAGCAGTTGCTGGAGATGAACGATCCCCTCTCGCGACTGACCAAGGTAAATGAGTTCCTTAACCGCGAGGTTGAGCTGCTCAGCGTGCAGGCCAAAATCCAGACTGCTGCCCGGGAAGAGATGGGCAAAAATCAGCGCGAGTACTATCTGCGCGAGCAGTTGCGCGCTATTCAGCAAGAACTTGGCGATGGTGAGGGAAAAGAGGAGCTGGTTGAGGTCCGCAAAGCCATCGAGGCTGCCAAAATGCCGGAGAATGTACTCAAGGAAGCGCTCAAGCAACTTGGTCGCCTGGAAAACATGCACCCGGATGCCGGTGAGGCGGGCATAATACGTACCTATCTGGACTGGCTGGTTGAGCTGCCTTGGAGCAAATCATCCCGTGACAGCCTGGATATCATCCGGGCCGAAAAGATCCTCAATGATGATCACTTCTACCTGGACAAGATCAAGGAACGAATCCTTGAATTCCTGGCGGTACGCAAGTTGAAGAAGAAAATGAAGGGGCCGATCCTCTGTTTCGTCGGTCCTCCCGGAGTCGGCAAGACCTCTCTGGGAAAATCCATTGCTCGTGCCATGGGTCGCAAGTTCGTGCGCATGTCGCTGGGTGGAGTGCGTGATGAGGCCGAGATCCGCGGGCATCGCCGTACGTATATCGGTGCCATGCCGGGACGCATCATCCAGGCCATGAAGCAGGCCGGCACCAACAATCCGGTCATCATGCTGGATGAGATCGACAAGCTGGGCTACGATTACAAGGGCGATCCCTCCTCGGCCCTGCTGGAGGTTCTGGACCCCGAGCAGAATCATTCTTTTTCGGATCATTACATCAATCAGACCTTCAATCTGTCCAATGTCATGTTTATCGCGACAGCCAACCAGATCGATCCGGTTCCCTCGGCCCTGCGCGACCGCATGGAGGTGATCAATCTGGCTGGCTATACCGAAGAGGAGAAACTGGAAATTGCCAAGCGTTACCTGGTTCCGCGCCAGATCAAGGAAAACGGGCTTAAGGCAAAACTTATCAGTTTCGATGATCATTCCATTAGCGAAATCATCGCCAAATACACCCGCGAAGCCGGTCTTCGCAATCTCGAACGCCAGATCGGCACGATCTGCCGCAAGGTGGCCCGCAAAGTGGCGGAAGGTTCCAAGCGTAACGTCAAGGTGACAGCCAAGGGCTTGCCGACCTTTCTGGGAGCACCGAAATACCTGCGCGAGGAAGACCTGGACAAGAACGAGATCGGGGTGGTCAACGGCCTGGCCTGGACTCCGGTGGGGGGCGAGATCCTGCACATCGAGGCTACCCTGATGCAGGGTAAGGCCGGGTTGACCCTGACCGGGCAGCTGGGTGATGTGATGAAGGAGTCGGTCCAGGCGGCCCATTCCTACATCCGCGCCCATGCCGACGAACTGTATGTCAAACCGGAATTTTTCCAGGAGCACGAGATCCACGTGCACGTCCCGGCCGGTGCGATTCCCAAGGATGGTCCTTCGGCAGGAGTGGCCATGGCCACGGCGCTGGTCTCCGTCATCACCCGTGTCCCGGTCAGGAAGGATGTGGCCATGACCGGAGAGATCACCCTGCGCGGTAAGGTGCTGCCCATCGGCGGTCTTAAGGAGAAGATCCTGGCGGCTGTCCGCTCCGAGATGAAGACCGTTCTCATCCCCTTCCAGAACAAGAAGGATCTGGAGGACATCCCGGCCGAGATTCTTAAGAAGGTCAAGATCGTTCCGGTACAGATGATCGACGAAGTGCTCAAACTGGCGTTGGAAAAATATCCACTCCCTGCGCCCAAAGAAACTGTGAAAAAATCTGCTGCTCAAACATCCAAAAAGCGCAAGGGTTTAGTTGCAGAGGTTTAGGTGAGAAGCATGACGATCTCGACGAATCCGGGCTGATTGGCGGGATACGCTTTCTTTGCTTGAATATAAATAGGGGGGTATGATGTTGCATGATCGCACATCATACCCTCTTTTTTTGCCGGTTAGTCTACGTTTCAAGTGTGAGATGCTTGAGGTCAATGCGAGAATGAATCTTGTGAATGCAAACATAAAAAAAGCGGGGCACAAGGCCCCGCTTAATTGTAATCATGTAGAATAGCGATTTTTAGAGTCTATTGAAACTGCGCTAAAACTCTAAATTCCCGTTTTGCGAGGTCATTCAGCTCGCAGGACAGCTGTGCATTGGTGGCGGTGAAACTTGTCGGCTTCGGTATCAGGAATGTGCCGGTGAGAACATTTAAAGGGATATTTTTTTTCCAATCATCCGATCCTCCCATTTGACTCCAGATATTTGCATTCAGCGTAGCCCATGAAGGTGTAAATGAGGTCGGCATGGTAATGGTGTAGGTCATGTTGGTACCGAAGAGGGCTGCCAGACTGACGATAGAGCCATTCGTCAGATTGGCTATGGTGACGGTCGGGAAGTAACTGCCACTCTGAAGATTCGCCAGTGTAACCGGCGGCGCGTTAAGTGCAATTTTAAATGAGTGGACAGATGTGCCGGTTGCGCCCGCAGAGGCCGTCGTGTAGAGCTCAACCGTGTATTCCAGCTTCTGGCCTGCCGTCAAGGGGGTGGCAATGCTACTTGTTATTACTGAATCACTGAGCGGGTACTTGCTCCAAGTGTCACCCATGTTTATGCTTGTGACCTGATTGGGATCGATGGACATGCGCGTGGCGCTTTGCATGTTCGTTGCTGCAGTGCTGAAGGTCACGCCGCTTGCCGGCAGACCGGGGCCGGATACCCGGGCTGACTTGTAGCCAATATTCCCGATATCATCTAAGAATATATACTGTCCGGATTCATAGGATGGGGTGGTACTGGTAGGAGAAAAGTATTTATGGGCATACGGATGGATGTCGGCGTCAATTTTACGCCGGTTGCCGATGAACTTCCAGGCTCCTCCAGCTGTTTCTTGGGCTACGTACAGGCCGCCGTCTGGGGCGCCGGTGTTGCCTGACGCAAAGGTGACCATGCCAGATATTTCGTAGACCTTGGCCATACCCGTATAGTTGGCTGTGACATCACCCTTCAGCGAGAAATTACTTGCTTTAATGATCGGCAGTAAACTGGTCATTTTTTGGGTAAAGCCGATGACCATGTCGTCAATTATATTTTTGCGATTCCTGCCATTGTTATAGTCATATGCCGCCGGGGATGATGACGTTCCGACATAGTATGATTCCAGATCGGCTGCAGTAAGGGCGGCACCTTTGTTGAGTGTGGTGACCCAGTTCGTCAGCATTGTCGAGATATTTTGGATCTCTGTGGTAATGGTTGCAGCCGGAATTGCCGCTGTGGTGGTTGTCATTGATGTAATGTTCGTGGTTGTGGTTGTCCCTGTAGCGATTGACACCCCGGTCATTTTGTTATTGACTGTAAAGGTTGGTGCCGCTGATGTCGTGGATGGTATAACAGTAATTTTTACCGCTTCGAATACCGCATCAAGCTTGTTGGTCGTCGGGTCGGCAACATAGGCGCCCTTGAGTGGATCTATGTCAGAAGCACTGAACTGGGTCAACAGCGGCGCAAGCATCTGTTTGATGGCAGCGATGGCAGCCTCTACGCTGGCCTGGTTGATGTTGGCGATGCTGGCGTCAGGTAGATTACCGCTGGTTTGGGAGCCAAAGACGGTTGCCGGGTCCTTGCCGCCAGCAGAAGCAGCCACTATCATGTTTGTAATTGGATTCACGTTAGCGGTTCCGGCGCCGGTCGCTACGGAATGCAGCCGGTAACCTAGGCCACCGGCAGCACCATCAGCCTGAATCAGAAATGGAGCCGTCAATTTGCTAACATCAGGAAAAATAAAGTTGCCATGATCGTCAATGTCGACAGGCCCCTGGACCACGCCCAGTTTATCTTTTAGCCATGCCTTGCCGATCAGAGGCGCGCCAGCGGCGGCCACACCCGAAACGGATTGAGTAGATTGAGGAGCACTCCCTCCGCTGCCACACGCGGTAAAGATCAATGCCGTAACCGCAAGCAATACCGTGGATTTCAACAAACGCCAGTTTAATCGCATACTTTTTACCTCCTGATAAAATTATAAAAATTTTGTTTACATTAGTCCTGTCATAATAAGCTGTCAATAATTTTACTTATCTAATTATAATGTTATTACTGTTTAGAAGACCTGAGAATAGGTTTTGGGTCTTTATCCTTGTTCCCTTCAATGCTTTTTATTATACTCGCTCCAAAAGTACCGAAGCGGTTGCTTCCCGGATAAACTAATTCAGGCCAATCTAGTGACAAATCCCTTCTCAAATACGCTTTCAGAATTGGGCGAATTCGGCCTTATCTCCCGTATCGCTGCAGAAGTTTCTCCTGTTGAAGGAGTTATCACCGGCATCGGTGACGATGCTGCTGTGACCGCCCTAACCCCCGACATGCAATTATTGACCTCGACCGATATGCTGCTGGAAGGGGTGCACTTCCGGCTGGACTGGCATGATCCCTGGCGCCTGGGCCGCAAATCGCTGGCGGTCAGCATCTCCGATCTGGCTGCCATGGGAGCCAGACCCCGCTGGGCGTTATTGTCAATTGCCATCCCCGCTGATTGTCCGCTTGATTTTCTTGATCAATTCACCCACGGATTTCTGGATATCGCCTCACAATACGGGATTACCCTGATTGGCGGCGACACCTGCAAATCCAAATCCGGCCTGATCCTCTCTGTTACTATTATGGGAGAACAGCTTCCCGAGCATATTGTAATGCGCAGTGGCGCCCGGCCTGATGACGACATATGGGTGAGCGGTACACTCGGAGATGCCGCTCTGGGCCTTGAGTTGCTGCAGGCGAGCGTTCCCGCTCCCTCCCTACAGAAAGGGGAAATCCATAATAATGATGATTATGAAGCTGCCCAGCAGCAGGTCATGGCCCGCCTGCTCGACCCTGTCCCTCGCGTTTGTGCTGGACGAGCCTTGGCCGAAGCTGGTCTGGTTACAGCAATGATAGATATCAGCGACGGGCTTGTGGCAGATTTTGGTCATATTACCGAGCAATCCAAAGTCGGCGGTATTATCCGGCTTGAAGCACTTCCCATCTCAAACGCCTTCCGTACTGCTACGCAAAACCGCCCGGCATTCCCGTATCACCTTGTCCTGGCCGGCGGCGAGGATTATGAACTGGCCTTCACGGCATCTCCGGCCAATCGGGAAAAAATTCACCATCTCATGAATAAATGTGGCGTTGGGGCCTTACCTGTTGGTATAGTAACAAGCCGACCTGGTGTGACGGTTCTCTGGCCCGATGGCAGCCACTACACTCCTGAAGTATCCGGATTCACACATTTTTCATAAAAGGATTGTCTTGCGAATATTGGACTGAACACGAATCGCTTTCCTGATAACATCGGGTTGGTGATCGATTTTTTTGATATTATGCACCCCCGAAAGGAGCAGCAATGCAGCATGTAGTTATTCCAGCACCAAAGGCCCGGCTCTGTACCGATGCCATTCGTTTCCTCTCTGTTGACGCAGTTGAAAAAGCCAATTCAGGTCACCCCGGCCTTCCGATGGGGGCTGCTGATTGTGCCTTTGCCCTGTGGGGGAATTTTTTGAATTTCAACCCGGCTGATCCGCGCTGGCCCAACCGTGACCGTTTCGTACTCTCGGCCGGTCATGGCTCGATGCTGCTGTATTCGCTTCTGCACCTGTTCGGTTTCGATCTCCCTCTGGAGGAGTTGAAAAACTTCCGTCAATGGGGCAGCAAGACACCTGGTCATCCCGAATTTGGCCATACCGAGGGAGTTGAAGTGACCACTGGGCCTCTTGGCCAGGGCTTTGCCAATGGTGTTGGCATGGCCATCGCAGGCAAGATGGCTGCTGAAAGATTTAACACCGCTGATTTCAAACCGATTGATCACACCATCTACGCCTTGATCGGGGATGGCGACCTGCAGGAAGGCATCAGCTATGAAGCAGCTGCATTGGCCGGTCACCTGAAACTGGGTAACATGGTCTATATCTACGATGACAATGGCATCACCATCGAGGGCAAGACCGATCTGGCCTGGTCGGAAGATGTAGCCGGGCGATTCACTGCCTGCGGCTGGGATGTTCAGAAGATCGACGGCCACGACTATGACCAGATCATAGCTGCCATCAAGGCGGCCAAAGCTCAAAAAGAGCGACCTTCGATCATTATTGCCACCACCCATATCGCCTTTGGCAGCCCTGCCAAGCAGGACTCTTCCGGCGCGCATGGCTCCCCGCTCGGTACGGACGAAATCGCCGCCACCAGGGCCAACCTGGGCTGGCAGTATGGCCCTTTTGAGGTTCCTGAAGAGGTGCGTGAGATCTGCGCCAACCGGGTGGATGAACTGAAATTACGCTATGCCTCCTGGGAACGCGGGTTTGAAGCATGGCACGCAGCCAACCCCGAAAAAGCCAAGCTGTGGGATGAGATGTGGAATAAGTCGCTTCCCGCGACTCTGGCCGAGGAACTGCTGGCAGTAGTCGGCGACAAGGATGGCGCCACTCGCGCATTATCCGGGGCGGTCCTGCAAAAGGTGGCTGCTCTGGTGCCGGCGCTGGCGGGCGGTTCAGCCGATCTGTCCCCTTCCAACAACAGCGATATCAAAGGTTCCGCTTCGGTGCAGCCCGGCTCGTTTGGCGGACGCAATCTCCATTTCGGGATTCGTGAACATGCCATGGGTGCGGTCATGAACGGCATGGGGCTCTACGGTTGTTTTATCCCTTATGGCGCCACCTTTCTGGTCTTCTCCGACTACTGCCGACCGGCGATCCGTCTTTCAGCCCTGATGAAACAACAGGCGATCTATATCTTTACCCATGACTCCTTTTTTGTCGGAGAGGATGGCCCGACTCATCAGCCGATCGAACATGTTGCTTCGCTGAGGATGATTCCCGGCCTGCAATTGATCAGACCGGCGGATGGGGTTGAGACGGCACTGGCTTGGGATGCCGCGCTTCGTTATACTCAGGGCCCGACTATTTTGGTCCTCACTCGTCAGAAACTGCCGGTTATTGCCCGTCCCAGCGGCTGCGGACAGGCTGATGTTCAAAAAGGTGGTTATGTGATCTCCTCGCCTGAAGGAACACCGGACGTGATTATTATGGCCAGCGGTTCAGAGGTGCATGTGGCCGTAGAAGCAGCAGCAACTCTGTCGGCACAAGGGATCCAGGCCAGGCTCGTGTCAGTTCCCTGTGTGGAGCAGTTCATGGCGCAATCGCAGTCCTACCGGAACGAGGTCCTCATGGCCGGTGTGCCGCGCGTGGCCTTCGAGGCCGGTCGTGGCGAGTCATGGGGTCGTTTGATCGGCTGTGACGGTCTGTTCATCGGCATTGAACACTTCGGCGCCTCTGCTCCGGATAAAGTTTTGGCTGAGAAATTCGGCTTTACTGCGCCACAGGTGGCAGAGAAAATAGCGGCATTTTTGAAGAAATGACACAACCATGCTCACACAAGGACACAAAGGCAATCAATTTGTGCATTCTTTGTGTCTTTGTGAGCTTTACGTAAAGAAAGATTTATAATATTTATGGAACTGATCGAACTGTTAAAAAAACCCCTGCTTTTTTCCGGTCTGAAGGAGAGCGATCTGGCTGAACTTGCGACCATCACTGTGCGGCGCAAGTTCCGTAAAGGGGAAACCTTGTTCGGTGAGGGGGAGGACGCGACCGGCTTTTACCTGCTGGTTTCTGGAAGCATCAAGCTTTGCCGCATATCCCAGGAGGGACGGGAAAAGGTGCTGCATTTTGTTCAGCCGGGAGAAACCTTTGCCGAGGCGGCTTTTTTCGGTGACGGCAAATATCCGGCCGAGGCCCGTGCCCTTTCGCCGGGTGAAGTTTTGTATCTCCCCAAGCAAGGTTTTCTGGAGTTGATGAATAGAAACCCAAGTTTCACCCTTAACCTGGTGGTGTCACTATCCCTTTTGTTGCGGCAGTTTGCGCGCCAGATTGAGGAGCTCTCTTTTGCCGATGTGACCTCGCGCTTAGCTTCCTTTCTGGTTAGAAGAGCGGTTGAAAAATCCACCACATTCGGCGGGATTACCTACATCGACCTGGGGGTTAAAAAAGGTGAGCTGGCCTCGCGGCTCGGCACCGCCAGTGAAACCATTTCCCGCACATTACGCAAACTTAAAGAAGAAGGCATTATCGAGGTGCAGGGGAGCCGGGTGGTGATCCACCGGATGGATAAGCTGGAAATGCTTTCGGAGCGCCACGAAACGGAGAAATGATATGCTGATAGTTATGAATCATAATGCCACCCAAGCCGATGTTGATGCGGTTACCCAAGTGGTCAGGGAAATGGGTTTTACAGCCGCCCCGATTCCAGGCAGCGAACGGACCGCCATCGGTGTTCTGGGTAACCACGGCTATGTGGATGACAGCAAAATTCTGGAACTGCCGGGAGTACAACGGGTGATTCATGTTTCCAAGCCTTACAAGCTGGTGTCGCGGGATTTTCATCCTGAGGATACCATTGTCGATGTAGCCGGAGTGCGGGTCGGACAAGGCTGCAAGCCTGTCATGGTAGCCGGGCCCTGCGCGGTCGAGAGCGAAGAACAAATCATGAAAACCGCCTTGTTTGTGAAAAAAGCAGGTGCCGATATGTTGCGCGGCGGCGCTTTCAAGCCAAGAACCGGACCACATACCTTTCAGGGGATGCGCGAAGAGGGGCTGAAACTTCTGGCCCGGGCTGGAAAAGAGAGTGGGCTGCCGATCGTGACCGAGGTAATGAGTCCGGATAACGTGGGGCTGGTGGCTGAATACGCCGACCTTTTGCAGGTGGGCGCCCGCAACATGCAGAACTTTGATCTGCTGCGTGAAGTAGGCCGGATTCGTAAGCCGGTGTTGCTCAAACGTGGCATGAGCGCCACGATCGAAGAATTTCTGGCAGCTGCCGAGTATATTCTGGCTGAAGGAAACCAACAGGTTATTCTTTGCGAGCGGGGTATCCGCACCTATGAGACTGCTACCCGCAATACCCTTGATCTGGCGGTTGCGCCACTGATCAAGGAACTGTCGCACCTGCCGATCATGGTCGATCCCTCCCATGCAACCGGCAAGCGCAGCCTGGTGCCTCCCATGACTCTGGCGGCTTTAGTGGCCGGGGCCCACGGTGTTCTGGTCGAGGTGCATCCCGAACCGGAAAAAGCACTTTCGGATGGCCCGCAATCGCTAAATTTCCCCGGATTTGAACAGTTGATGATCGACGTGCGGCGTCTGATAGATTATCTGGGCAACGCCTGATCAAAACCATAAAACAGTCTTGAAAATGCTAAATCAGGAGTGTAGTATTTATCATGTTCTCTCTGCTTTGTGCGCTGGTTGTTGTGCCCGGGCGGAATAAATAAATGAACGGGAGACTTTAGCTACCGTGGTGTGCTGCCCCATTGTGCGGGAATTGCCTGAAACGGTACATGGTCGCCCACCTGTTAAGGAACTCGCCGGAGGTCCTTTAAGCTGACGGCAGGGCGGAGAGAATATTAAAGGGATGACTGGAAACGGTCGTCCCTTTTCTTTAGCTTTTTCAATATTCACAAAAGTCGGGTGTCATGGATGTTTTTCAGTCGCCGCGCAAACTGGCAATGCGGTACAATCAATGTTACCATTAAAAAAGCGGTTTAACCGCCGAGGACGCAGAGGAAACCAAGATTATAATCTGCAAAACCAGGAGTAGTTTTTTCTTTTTACCGATCTTCCTGTTTTCCCTCTGCGAACCTCTGCGAACTCTACGGTAAACGCTTTTCTTGATTAATATGTCCCCTGAAAACGGGCACAGAATTCCCGCAGGAGGTTTTAATGATCGTCCCCGACTTCAAAGACATTCCGCTTGTGATTGAGGAAAATGTCCCGCTGGCACCTTTCACATCCTTCGGCATAGGGGGCCCGGCCCGCTATTTTACAAGTATATCCAATGCCGAGGAGTTGCGGGCGGCGCTGTATTTTGTACAGCAAAGGGGGCTGTCTCATTTTATCCTGGCCGGTGGTACCAATATCCTAGTCAGCGATCAAGGCTTCAATGGATTGGTAATCAAGATGGGCCTGGACGCTGTCGATCATGAGGGCAATGTAATTACCGCCCAAGCCGGAGCAGAGCTGGGGCGGGTAGTTGAGCGGGCCACTGACCTGTCACTTTCCGGGATCGAGTCGCTGGCCGGTATACCCGGTACAGTAGGTGGTGCAGTTCGCGGTAATGCCGGCGCTTTCGGCACCAGCATCGCAGAGCTTGTAAAAAAGGTGCTTGTTGTTGATGTTGAAACCTTTGAGCTTCTCTGTTTCAGCAGGGATGAGTGCCAATTCGATTACCGCAACAGCATCTTCAAAAGCAAGCGCAGCATGGTCGTGGTGGCGGTCGATCTAGCCTTGTCAGAGGGGCACTTGGAAGAGATCCGGCAGAACGTAAAACATACCCTGGAAAAGCGCAGTGTTATTACGGAAAAGGAAAGAAGCGTGGGGTCGTATTTCATAAATCCGATTCCCAGTGATGATCTTTTGATCAAGAAATTTGAGACAGACCGGCAGATCCGCTGCCGCAACTGCATGATTCCGGCAGGCTGGCTTATCGATCAGGCTAACCTGCGCGGTACGCGGGTTGGCGGCGCAATGATCAGCGAAAAGCACGGTAATTATCTGATCAATGACCGAGCGGCTACCGCCACTGATGTGCTCAATCTGGCCGAGTTGGTCAAGCGGAAAGTGCGGGAGAAGATGGGGGTGGAGTTACAGGAAGAGGTCAACTATGTAGGTTTTTAAAGCTGTGAGTCAGTTATTGCGGGTTTGAGCTTGTCCCGCATCAAAGGAGCATAACACCATGCCTAATATATTACCGGAAGGAGAGGATCTGAGACGCGCAGTGAAGTGGGTTTCGGGCCAACTTCTGGATAATAGCTGCCAACCGGTACTGCCGCTTGTTCACGAAGCTATTTTCAAATTTGACCTGTCACCCAAGGATGCCGATTTTCTGATCGGTTTTTATAGTCAAAGAAAAGAGCAACAATCGGAATGATTCGCCCTTGACTTTTCCGTTCACAAACCACACTTTAGAAGAAACACGATTTGAAAGGATTCGCACATGGACCAGTTCAACATAAATTACCCGCGCACCGCCAACCAGGTAGTGGTTGCTCAAAACAGCCTGCTCCGCCAGGTGTATGCCTGGATGGGAGGCGGACTGCTGGTTACGGCAATCATGGCCATGGTCACGGTTTCGTCGCCGGTGCTGCTTAATGCCGTGTTCGCCAACCGGCTGGTTTTTTACGCTCTGATCCTGGCCGAACTCGGATTGGTAATCGCTATCTCCGGCGCCATCAACCGTTTGAGCGCCGGGATGGCATCAATGCTTTTCCTGCTCTACTCGGCCCTGAACGGCGTAACCATGTCGGTGATCTTTGCTGTTTATACCGCTGAATCCATATCTTCCACCTTTGTCATCACTGCCGGTATGTTTGGCGCCATGAGCGCTTTTGGCTACCTGACCAAGCGTGATTTGACCTCGTGGGGCAGCTTTCTTTTTATGGGACTGATCGGCATAGTGATTGCCTCAATAGTTAATATTTTTACCCGCAGCGATGCGGCCTCGTGGATCATATCGGCCGTAGGGGTGCTCGTCTTCACCGGCCTGACCGCCTATGACACCTGGAAGATCAAGGCCATGGCTGCTGCCGGTTCCGAAGGTCGCAAGCCGGCTATTCTGGGTGCACTGACCCTGTACCTGGATTTCATAAACCTCTTTCTCATGCTTCTGCGGCTGGTGGGTAACCGTAGATAGTTTGCCAGTTTCCAGGCAAAAAAGCCCCGCTCCTGTTTCAGGAAGCGGGGCTTTTTTATTACTGGTCCCTTGCCGGTGGTTTTTATCACCAACTTGTCACGAGCCGGACGCCAGAGAGAGCTAACCGTTTTCTTTAATAGTTTTTTTCAAGCACTCAAGCAGCCTTACATTCTCTTGCCTGGTGCGCACGGCAATGCGGAAAAAATAAGGCGATAACCCTTTGAAGCTCGAACAATCCCTGATTAATATTCGCTGTTCCATCAGGCGCTCTTTAAGTTTAGACGCACTGATTCCGTTTTTAATTTCAATTAGCAGATAATTTACGGCAGATGGGTAGGCCTTGAATTCCGGACACACTGAGAGCTGCTCCAGCAGGTAATTTCGTTCCAGCTCAATCAACTGCAGGGTATGGCGGTTGTGTTCGCTGTCATTCAAGGCGGCTTCACCAGCTACTTGTGCCAGAGTATTGACACCCCACGGTCTGGAGCCGGCCTCCAGTCGTTCGATGAGACTTCTACTGGCTATGGCGTAACCTAGCCGCAGACCAGGGATAGCGAAAAATTTAGTCATCGAACGCAGGATTATACCCAGGTCACCGGTTATGATCATCTGCTTGGCGGAGGCTTGCTCGCAGAAATCCATAAAAGCCTCATCCAGCACCAGAAAGGTGCCGGAGGCGGCACAGAGGCGGTAAACTTTTTCGAGGATGTGGCGTGGATAGAGACTGCCACTGGGATTGCCGGGATTGCAAAGGTAGAGGACGTCAAAGCCTTCTGTCAGAGAGCGCTCCAGTGCAGCCGTATCAAGCTCAAAATTGTCCTTCGCCGAAAGCAGAAAGTGCTGCGCAACCCAATCATGCTGGCTTAGCGACCGCGTATACTCGCTGAATGATGGCGAGACAATCAGCGCCTTTCGCCCTTTAAGCAAGGTCGGCAGCTGGTAGATAATATCAGTGGAGCCGTTGGCAATCGAAAAATTATCAATAGAAAGGCCGTGATAATGAGCCAGCGCCTGTTTCAACTGAGAATGACTGTTGTCAGGATAATGGACCAGGCTATCCAGCGCCGCGATCAGGGAATTTTTGACTAGATCGGACAAACCCAGCGGATTGATACTGGCGGAGAAATCACTGATCTCATCAAAGGGCACTCCCATGCGGCAGGCCAGGCTGAAGATGTTGCCGCCATGATCAAAATTGGAAGACATGGTCGCCTCTCAGAGATAAAATGACAGCAATGCAGATTGTCACCATCAAAAAGGTGGTGATATACATAAGTCTGAGCATGCCACGGTAGGCCAGTTCATCAATCGGCTGGGCAGGATCACCAATATATTCCTTCCAGGAGGTTTGGCCGCCATAACAAGCTGCACCTCCCAAGCGCACACCCAGAGACCCGGCCGCCGCGGCCTCAGGATGACCACTGTTGGGGGAGGGGTGATTCAATCGGTCCCGCAGGGTGATCCTGGCCGCACCTGACAGGGAAAGCCCGGCCAGCGGGGAGCAGATAATCATCAGCAGAGCGGTCAGGCGGGCCGGCAGGTAGTTGGCCAGGTCATCTATCCGAGCTGAGGCCCAGCCAAAATGCAGATAACGGGGGTTTTTATAGCCGACCATGGAATCAAGGGTACTGATGGCCTTAAAGCCGATGCCTGCGACAGGGCCGCCAATGGTCAGCCAGAAAAGGGGCGAAACAACACCGTCAGCGGTGTTCTCGGCCACCGTCTCAATCAAAGCGCGCCAGATCTCGTTTTCTTCCAGTCCAGTAGTATCCCGTCCGACAATATAAGCCAAATTTTTTCGTGCGGTATCAATATCGCCGGCACGCAGCGCGGTTACCACTAATGCTGATTCTGTATGTAGTGAACGGGCGGCCAGGCAGGTTGAGCAGATGAAAATGGCGGACAGTATGCCGGCCAGCGGATGAAGATAGGAGGTGCAGCGCAACAGCAGCCAGGTGACGGTCATGGCGATGGAAACAGTGAAAATCAGAAGCAATATTCCGGCCGTCCGCTCATGCTGAACTGCCTTCCTTAAACCTTTTTCCAGGAGGCTGATCAGCCGGCCGATTAGGACCACCGGGTGAGGCAACCACCGGGGATCGCCCAGCGCAAGGTCAAGCAGGAGCGCACAGGCCAGGATGCTCGCGTCAGGAACCAGCATTGTCCAACCCGCAGATATCAAGGAGTTGTGCCATGTCAAGGTGCTGCTCCAGATGTAAGGCCAGGCGATCAAGGGGGTCATACTGCATTTGCTCGCCTTGCCTGAGGGGCAGCCCCTTTTCAGCTCGTATGCTATTTAGGAAACTATCGCGAAATTCCGCGTTTTCAAAGAGCCCATGCAGATAAGTACCAAAAACCCTGCCATTGGCGGATACTGATCCGTCCTCAATATCAACCTCGGATCCACAGCGCTGGAAGATACGGGCAAAGGGCCGGGCCGGGCCGGTGTAGGTTGTACTGCCCATGTGAATCTCATAACCGGTTATGACCTCAGTGCAGTCGGCAGCCACCCGCAATCCGGATGCCTCCAGGCGGGCCAGCGCCTGATGGGTCTCCTTCTCCGCTAAAATCTCTGTTTCTACTGCCAACACTCCGATTCCGACAGCTTCCTTGATCGATGATTCTATTGAAAGATGATCATAGATCTTTGCTCCCAACATCTGGTAGCCGCCACAGATGCCTATAATTCGCCCCTTGAAGTCCTTGATGGCATCATAGAGTCCGCGCTCCATGACAAAATACAGATCGGCAATCGTAGATTTGCTTCCAGGGATGATGATTACATCCAGGCCCTCAAGTTGTTCCGGCATCTCCACATAATTCAGCACCACATCCGGCTCTGATTGCAACGGATCAAAATCGGTGAAATTTGAGATACGTGGCAATTTCACCACACCAATATGGATGTGTTTATGGCTGTTAAGGATATTAATCAGCTTTGAGCGGTGCCCCAACATCACACTATCCTCGGCCGGCAAACAGAGGTCCGGCAGCCAGGGAACCACTCCTAATACCGGCAGCCCGGTTCTATTTTCAATAAACTCTATACCGGAAGCGAGAATGGAAGCATCTCCACGAAATTTGTTGATAATCAGGCCGCGAATAAAGCCGCGTTCCTCGGGTTCCAGCAGGTCGATGGTACCGGCTATCTGCGCAAAAACTCCGCCTCGGTCAATGTCGGCTACCAAAATAACCGGGCAGCGCGCCATTAGCGCTATCTTCAGATTGGCAATATCATTATGGCGAAGATTGATCTCTGCGATGCTACCGGCCCCTTCAATGACAATAAATTCATAGGCGTCCCGCAGGCGCTCGAAACTCTCCTTTACCCTGTCAAACACCAGCGGCTTGTAGGCGTCATATTCGCTGACATTCATATTGCCGACTGCCCGCCCCTGGACGATGATTTGACTGCCGGTATCCGAATTGGGTTTGAGCAGGATCGGGTTCATATCGGTATGGGGGCTGATGTCGCAGGCTTGCGCCTGCAGCGCTTGAGCGCGGCCGATTTCTCCCCCTTCGGGTGTAACGAACGAGTTCAATGACATATTCTGCGATTTAAATGGCGCTACCGAGATTCCCCGCATGGCCAGCAAGCGGCAAAATCCGGCCGTGATAACTGATTTGCCAACATCCGAGGCAGTGCCGCAGAACATGACTGCGCCGGAATTGTCTAGCGGGCTCAGTGGAGCAGTACTGTCGGCAGGACTACTGTTAAATTTACTGGCGTATCCGCGTGGTGTTACCATTCGACCCCGGCAGTCCACAAAGCTGCTGGCGTTGCCGATGACTACTACGGTGGCCATATCGATCTCGTGTTCAAGCATCCCGCCCAAGGATGTGACTGTGGCCTCTTCGCCTGGACGACAGGCATTGCGAACGATACCTACCGGCGTTTCAGGTGATCTTTCCCGAAGTATGATTTGCTGCGCTTGTTCGATCTGTGTGACGCGATTTTTGCTGCGAGGATTGAAAATGATAATAACGAAATCGGACTCTGCTGCGGCCTTTAGCCTGGTTTTTATAAGTTCCCATGGGGTGAGTAAGTCCGAGAGGGAGATCACGGCAAAGTCGTGCATTATGGGAGCGCCCAGTACCGAGGCCGCTGCCTGAATGGCCGAAATGCCGGGTATGACACGGATGTCCGGCTGCTCTATGTTCTTGTCCCCGGAGGAATCGAGTTCAAGTAATTCAAGTACGAGACCGGCCATGCCGTAGATTCCGGCATCACCTCCCGATACCAAGGCTACGGCTTCACCGGCCTTGGCCCTGCGGATGGCTTCCCGGCAGCGATCGATCTCTTGCATCATGCCGGTGGCGACGATCTCTTTTCCGGCAAGAAGAGGCAGGATCTGTTGTATGTAGGTATCAAAACCGACTATAACGGTTGAATCGGAGATGGCCTGCTGTGCCTGGTCAGTCAGATGGGAGATTGCACCGGGTCCGGTGCCGACGATGTACAGTGGTGCCATTATTTTCCCTTGGCTTGATCAATGTGTTTTGGTTGAAACAGGTATAGCTGCTGAGGAAGTACGGATCAACCGGTATAAGAAGAATAAAGCTGTTTGACCCGCACCAGGTACTCCCGCGTTTCGCGCGGCAAGTGTTCCGGCCGTCTGTCAACGTTTCCGGGACCCCAGTTATAAGCCGCCAGGGTGGAGTCGAGATTACCATTATAACGATCCAGCAGATCCTTTAAAAATCTGGTGCCGGCCATCACATTTTGTTCCGGGTCAAAGGAATCATTGACACCTAATGAACGGGCTGTAGCAGGCATGAGTTGCATCAGGCCGCGGGCTCCGGCATGTGAGACTGCGTTTGGGTTGAAGTTGCTCTCGGCTTTGATAACCGCCTTGATAAGCCCCACTTCAACCCCGTAACGCCGGGATGCCTTAGCGATTATCGGCTCAAGCCATCCGGCTTCTTTTTGAGCCGAGGGTTGGGAAGCGGAAAGGGGGGAAGGCTCAGCCAATTCCTGCAGTTGGGTTGGTGCTGGAGGGTTTTGTTCCGGCTGAATGTTAGTCGCGGGCAGGTTTTCTCCATAGGCCTTGATTAAAGCCTGAATATTTGGAGACTGCTGGTTAATCATGGCCGGGAATGCTGTCTCGGCCGGCGTATCGGTTGCCAGCGACAGGGTAGTCTGGAACATTTGCAGATTTAAGGCTTCTGCCAGTGATTGTGCCTTGGTAAGCTGGGAGGGGGCGTTGCTGTCATTTGAGAGGATGCTGTCGAGCTTGCCGGCAAACAGGCGACTTGCATCGCTGGTTTGGCCGGCTTCAGCAGATATCCGGGAATCCTTGGAGAGCAGTGACCCTGGCAGGCTAGGTTTATCAATCACAGCGATAGTCATGGAATACAATCCTCTCCGTAGACCAGGTTTTTCTTTTTAAGCTTTTCGATCAAGGTGGTCCGCTTAAGGTTCAATAGCAAAGCAGCCTCTTTCTTGTTTCCCCTGGTTCGTGACAGAGCCTGCAGAATTAAACCGTTTTCAAATTCATCAACAGCTGAGTTAAGGCAGATGCCTTTTGGCGGAAGTTTGTTACCGACTGCCAATAACGGCGCTTGAACTGGTGGACGAAAACAGAGATATTTTTCCGGCAAATCGTCAGGAGTGATAAAGCCACTGTCCTTCATAATTACCATTCGTTCGACCAGATTCTCCAGTTCCCGAACATTGCCCGGCCAGCTATAATTGCAAAGGGTTTCCAGGGCATCTCTTGAAAATCCCTTTACAGAATGTTTCCGGTCGCTGTTGAAGCGCCCTAGAAAATTATGGATCAATAGTGGTATGTCTTCTCCACGTTCCCGCAAAGGGGGAATTACTATCGGTATAACTGATAACCGGTAATAAAGATCCTCACGAAAATCCCTGCTTATTACCAGATCCTCCAGATTCTTATTGGTGGCGGCAATGATACGGACATCCACCTTTTGTGATTTGGAAGAACCGACCGGCTCAAATTCTCTGTTTTGCAACACCCGCAGAAGCTTGACCTGCAGATTTGCCTTCATATCACCGATTTCATCAAGAAAAAGAGTGCCCTTGTCAGCCATCTCAAAGCGTCCGGCCCGGTTGGCGAAGGCGCCGGTAAAGGAACCTTTCACATGGCCGAACAACTCACTTTCCAGCAGGTCGTCAGGAATGGCTGCACAATTGACCGGTACAAAATTTCTTGAATTTCGGCTGCTCAATTGATGTATTGCCCGAGCCGCAAGTTCCTTGCCAGTGCCCGACTCTCCCTGAATCAAAACTGTGGCATTGGATGCGGCCACCTTTTCAATCATCTCGTACAAGGCTTGCATGGGCGTGCTTCTGCCAATGATACTTGCATTAAGCACCTGACGTGAAGAGGCGCTGGCCTGATCATGAAATCTCATAGCTTGGGATTCACAGGCGCGCATAACAAGACTTTCCATTTCATCCAGATTAAGTGGTTTTGGAAGAAAGAAAACAAAATCATCATGAGAGTGAAGAATTTTTTGGGATTTGTCGCCATATACTACAAACATCAAGAAAGGATTAATCTGCTTTGCTTTTTCTATAAAATCGGCGGCGATCGATTTCAAAAAAAGCACGTCGGCGATAATTATAAGCTCGCGCTGCTTTCGTATGGAATCAAATAGTTCTATATCATCTTTGAAATTGGTTACATGATAACCTTGGTAACACAAGAAGGCCGAGACCAGATCAGCGGTTTTTTTGTCATTATCGACAAGGATGATCTTGCTGTCATTAAGCATTGTTTACCATATTAAAATTTATTTGACTGTAAATCTGCCGACAGAATAGTTCCATCCTTCGGCAAAAGTCAAGAAAATGACATTTAATTTTTTCTAATACTGGAAGGTTTTTTATTAGCAAAATATAAAACAGAAAGTCTGTTTTATAGCTGACTTAAGTTGAGTAATCTCGCTTGATAAAGTCAAAGGTCCATGATAGATTCGCACATTAAAATTTTAACTCCTATGACAGGAGCTTATCTCCAACTGAGGAGGAATCGATGAATAATGCACTGGTGCCGGTTAAGGCCGACGAGTCGCGCGGGGAGTTGATTCAGCTGGTCAGTTTCAATCTTGATCAGGAAGAGTACGGCGTCGATGTTCTGAAGGTTCGCGAGATCATTCGCATGCCGACTGTAACACGGGTCCCTAACACCCCACTTTATGTGGAAGGGGTCATTAATCTGCGGGGCAAGGTTATCCCGATTATTTCCATGCGAAAAAAGTTTGGCCTGACGGAAGTTGAAAACGATAAACAAACCCGCATCATGGTCATGGATGTTGATGGTGAGCTCATGGGCTTTATCGTGGATGCTGTTTCTGAGGTCATCAGGATCTCGGGGAGCGAGATTCAACCTTCTCCGGCGGTTGTCGCCAGCGGAATTGAACAGGAATGCATTGCGGGTGTTATTAATCAGGCTGAGCGCCTGCTTGTACTGCTCGACCTGGAAAAGATGTTCTCTCAGGATGAGAAAAGTGCTTTCAGCTCGCTGTAAAGATAACACAGAGACATTCATAAGGAGAATGCAATGCCGCCGATTGATTGCGAAGACCAGGAGCTTTTAGAAGGTTTTCTCGCTGAAACTGCCGAATTACTTGAAAAACTTGATGACGATCTCGTGGCTTTGGAAAAGTCCAGTGAAGACGCTGATTTGCTTAATCGCATTTTCCGATCGATTCATACTGTCAAGGGTGCCTCCAGTTTTCTCGGGTTTGATCTGCTGGTCAAGGTGACTCATAAGACCGAGGATGTTCTTAATCGTCTCCGCAAAGGCGAATTAATCGTAGATCCCGAGATCATGGACGTTATTCTTGAGGCCACCGACCTGGTCAAAATACTGGTAAACGATATTAAGGCCGGTGAAATACAGGAACGGGAGATTGACGGCACCATTGCAAAGCTGTTGCCGCTTTTGTCTGAAACAGCCTCTGCTGCGGCGCAGGCTTCTGTGGCCCTTGCGCCGGCAAGCGAACCGGTTCAGCCGGCACAAACAGTCGTGCCTCCTGACGCTCCGGTGGCCGAATCCAATTCGGAAGTTCCGGCTGCACCTCCGCAAAAGACCGGGGGGGAGGTTGTGCCCAAGAAGGCCCCCCAACCCCCTAAACCAGCTGATGGCAAGGGGGATGATCTTTCCGATAACACAACCGTGCGAGTTGATGTCAAACGGCTTGACGATCTGATGAACCAAGTGGGTGAGTTGGTCCTGGAGCGGAATCGTATGATCCAGATTAACCAGAACCTTCAGCAGGGTGATGTCAATGACGTTGACTTTAACGAAGAATTCAGCAAGCTAACCAAGCGGATGAATTTTGTAACTTCTGAATTGCAGATGCAGGTTCTGAAGATGCGCATGCTGCCGGTTGAAAAGGTTTTTAAAAAGTTTCCCCGCATCGTACGCAGTATGGCCCGCGATTTAGGCAAAGAAGTCGATTTGCAGATATTCGGAGAGGAAACCGAGCTGGACCGCTCGGTCGTCGATGAGATTGGCGATCCGCTGATCCACTTGATCCGCAATGCCATGGATCATGGTCTGGAGACGCCTGATGAACGTGTTGCAGCCGGTAAACCGCGGGTCGGCAACCTGGTGTTGGCCGCTGTTCACGAGGGTAACCAGATCATTATCAGCATCAAGGACGATGGTAACGGAATTGATGCCGAGAGAGTCGGACGCAAGGCGGTTGAAAAGGGTCTTTTAAGCGAGGAACAGCTTGCTTCTATGAGCCAGCGTGAAATTTTTGACCTGATCTTCCTGCCGGGCTTCTCAACCAAGGAAAAAGCCTCCGATCTTTCCGGCCGTGGCGTTGGCATGGACGTGGTCAAGACCAATATTAAGAAACTGAACGGAATAATCGAGATAAAAAGTGAAAAAGGCCAGGGATCTGAATTCATCCTGCGCCTGCCGCTGACCTTGGCTATTATTCAATCGCTGCTGGTTGAGGTGGAGGGCGAAATCTATTCCATCCCGCTCTCTTCGGTGCTGGAAACCCTGCGGGTCGATCAGCGCAATTTCCATCTGATCGGTGGCCAGGAGGTGCTTAAGCTGCGTGATATGGTTTTGCCCCTGATGCGCCTGCAAAAGATCTTCAACGTCCAACAACGCTATGAGAATGATGACTTCTGCTATGTAGTAGTTGTCGGCGCTGCTGACAAACGCATGGGCTTGGTAGTTACCCGGCTGGTCGGGCAGCAGGAGGTCGCCATTAAATCTCTCGGCTCCTACCTGGCAAATATTCCCGGTATTGCAGGGTCAACTATCCTGGGTGATGGCCGGGTGACCCTGATCGTTGATCCGGTTGGATTGATTGACAGCGGAGAAGCAGCTTCCAGCCGCTAGCTCGCATTAAATTGTAAATAGTAGCGAAGGGAAAGAAAGTGTCAATATCAGATAAAGATTTCGAGCAGTTACGTGATTTTATATATAACCTGTGCGGAATGTATTTTCATTCGACAAAAAAATATTTCCTGGAAAGCCGGCTCTTGCGGAGAATGGAGGCTACCGGAATAAAAACACATCAGGATTACTATCAGCTGCTTAAGTCGATCAGGGGGGCTGAGGAGTTAAAGTACCTGATGGACGAGATTACTACCAATGAAACCTATTTCTTTCGTAATGTCCCTCAATTGAATGCTTTAGAGACCAAACTCCTGCCTGAGATCATTGAAGCCAAGAACAAGATGGGTTTTCGCAAATTGCGAATCTGGAGCGCAGGTTCTTCCTCTGGTGAAGAGGCTTATACACTTTCAATGATTCTGTTGGAAAAACGGGCTACTCTGCTTAAAGACTGGATCATTGAGATTGTGGGTACCGACATAAATGAAACCGTTATCTCCCAAGCCAAGGAAGGCATTTACAATGCTTACTCGGTCCGTAACATTCCCGATTTGTACAAACGTAAATATATCCGCGAGGACAATGGCAAGTTCTTTTTATCTGCCGATGTAAAGAAGTTTGTCAGCTTTAACAAACTTAATCTTTACGATGACTCAAAGATGATATTCATGAAAAGCTTTGATTTCATCTTTTGCGCCAATGTACTCATCTATTTCGATACCGCGTCGAAATCCAAAGTAGTTCAACATTTTTACAACAACCTTCAGCCTTACGGTTACTTCTTTGTCGGCCAATCCGAATCTTTGCACGGAGTAAATGATAAATTCAAGACCGTCCATTTTCCGGGCGGTTTTACCTACAAAAAATAGTAAGAGGTACTATATATATGGATAAAGTTGCGATGTTGGCCAAAGCGGAACAGATGGTGGAGAAGATCGATGACCTGCCAACCATCCCGGTGGTTGCCACCCAGGTTTTGCAGCTTCTGGATCAACCTGATGTAAGTATCGAGGAAGTGGCTGACCTGATGCTGTCTGATCAGGTCATGACGGCCAGGGTGATGAAGTTAATCAACTCTCCAGTTTACAAGTCTGGAAATGAGATCACCTCACTCAAGCGGGCTTTGGTTTATCTGGGTTTGCGTCATATCAGGGAAGTTGCCTTAACGACTTCGGTCATCAATGCCTTTGACGTTAGTTCAGGAGCGTTTGAAATCAGCAGTTTCTGGGAACATTCATTCGGGGTTGGGATGGTGTCTAAGATAATTGCCGATAAAATCGGCTATCAGGATCTGGAAAAAGCCTACATAGCCGGGATAATCCATGATTTAGGCGAGGTCTTTCTCAGTCATTACATGCGTGATGAGTTCCAGCAGGTGCTGGACAGCATCAAGAATAAGCCGTTAAAGCTGGTGGATGCAGAGGCGCAGCAACTTGGTACCAGCCACTGCGAAATTGGCTTGTGTATGGCTCGTAAGTGGAACTTTCCGGAGGTTTACTGTGAGGTAATCGCACTGCACCATACACCTGCGGAGGCGACCCTTGATCCGGTCTTGTGCGCGATTGTCAACCTGTCGGATCTCTTCTGTAGCGTACGTGAACTCAACTACGGCGGACGGGAGTGGGTCAGCTTCAACCTATTTGAGGAAGAGGCCTGGCAAATACTGAAAAATCAGTCCCCCAGCCTGGCAAAGCTGGATGTGGAACGTTTCTGTTATGAATTGGATGACGCAGTACCTGATGTAAAGGCTCTGGTGAGCTCGATTTTCACCAATTCAAAGGAATAACGGGGTCATAATGTTTCCTTCCCAAACAGGAAAAACACGTATTCTGATTGTCGATGACTCATCCTTCATGCGGATGGCTATCCGTGGCATTCTTTCCAAGGAACCAGATTTTGATATTATAGGTACAGCGGCCGATGGCTTGGAAGGGGTTGAAAAGGCGATTGCTCTCAAGCCGGATGTTATTACCATGGATGTTGAGATGCCGCGGATGGATGGTATTGCCGCTTTGCGACAGATTATGGCTAAGGCGCCCACCAAAGTAATCATGGTCTCGACCCTGACCAATGAAGGTGCCAAGTCAACCTTTGAGGCGCTTGATGCAGGCGCTATAGATTATATCCCCAAAAATGTCACCGATTCAGCTGATGCCCAGAAAGTATTTCGAGAGGAATTGCTTAATAAAATCAAGGGCGCGGTCCGATCCCATGTTGTTGGCGGTGTTGCTGCTCCACTTGTTCGCCCGGCGTTTGCACCGATACAGCGCCCCTCAAGGGGAATATTGGCTGGTAAAAAGATCAATTATGTCAGCATCGGGGCCTCCACCGGAGGACCGGTAGCACTTCAAGAGGTGCTTTCGCGCATCCCGGTTGATTTTCCTTACGGGATCATGGTCGGTATCCATATGCCCAAGGCCTTTACCGGACCTTATGCCGATCGTTTGAATGCTAAATGCTCACTGACAATCCGTGAAGCGGTAGATGGTGATATTCTCAAGCCGGGACTGGCGCTGATCGCACCGGGTGGAATGCATACCAGCCTGGTTCGCCAGGGTGGCAATGTCGTTGTTAAGATCGTACCAACCAGCGCCTACCCGCAGTACGTATATATCCCTTCTGTAGATCTGATGATTTCCAGCATGGCTGAAGCCACCAACGGCTCCATGCTGGGTGTGATCCTGACCGGCATGGGCAGCGACGGTTTTAAGGGGATGCAGCTTTTGAAAAGCAAGGGGGGCGTCACGATTGCCCAGGATGAGGCTACCTCAACCATCTATGGCATGCCTAAGGCATGTGTCGAGGGGGGAGTGGCAGATGAGGTATTGCCGTTGGGACAGATCGGGTTCGAGATCTCCAAGCTGGCTGGGTGATGCAGTGGAATAAGATGTTTGGCATTAAAAAAGCGACCCTTGCAGGCCGCCTTTTTTGTTAACGGTGGGCATGGACAACGAGTCCGGTTGGGCTCGTTTGTACCTTGCAGCTTGAATACCCCAAATGTTTAAGCCGCCGCAGAATGAAAAAAGCGGCCAGGGGATGAACGCCGGGCAAAAGAAGAGGGAAGTGATCGGTAGGGAGATGACAGATCGCTTTCCAGGTACATTGCAAAGACATCTTTCCCCGTTGTTCTGCGTGTCTCTGTTCACCAGGAATTGATTTTCCCATTTCAGCTGTGCTCGCTGGTTTCATGAAACTGTAGCTGCTTCCAATTCTCAGTGGTGTTGTCCAGGCGCCACTGGCTGCCGGCCATGTAGGTCAATTTGCCCTCGCCGTCAATATAGACATGCATGGCTTCCTTTTTCTCAAATTCCTCAATATCTTTTTTCTCACCGGTGACCCAACGCGCCGTCACGTAGCTGACCGGTTCAAAAGCCACCTTAACGCTGTATTCATGCTCCAGGCGGTGCATGACCACCTCAAACTGCAAAAGGCCCACCGCGCCGATTACCCAGTCAGCACCCATCAAAGGTTTGAAAACCTGAGTGGCTCCTTCCTCGGCTAACTGCACCAGGCCCTTTTCCAGGGCCTTGGATTTCATCGGGTTAAGCAGGCGCACTTTACGGAAGTGTTCCGGTGCGAAACTGGGGATCCCGGTGAATTTGAGATCTTCGCCCTGAGTGAAGGTGTCGCCGATCTTGATGGTGCCATGGTTGTGGATGCCGATAATATCCCCCGGCCAGGCCTCTTCTACATTAGTGCGATCCTGGGCCATGAAAATCGTGGCATTGGCTATCTGTACCTCACGCCCGAGCCGCACATGACGCACCTTCATGCCGCGTGTGAATTTGCCGGAACAGATGCGAAAGAAAGCGATCCGGTCACGGTGGGATGGGTCCATGTTGGCCTGAATCTTAAAGGTAAAACCGCTGAAATTCTCCTCGTAAGGGGATACGCTTCTGCTGGCGGTTTCACGGGAGAGTGGCGCCGGTGCATGTTCGACAAACGCATCCAGAAGCTGTTGTACTCCGAAGGTGTTAATGGCACTGCCGAAGAAAACCGGGGTTTGATGGCCGGCCAGGTAAGCCTCGCGATCAAATGGGTGGGCCGCACCCTCCAGAAGCTCAACATCATGGCGTAGTTCATCAACTTGACTGCCCAACAATTCATCCAGAAGCGGATCATCCAGTCCGGCAACATTCAATATCCGGCCGACACCGTTGGCTGCTTCGGCATCGAAAAAGGACAGCTCTTTTGTGTAAAGATGATAGGTGCCGCGGAAACGCTTACCCATTCCAACCGGCCATGTAACCGGAGCGGTCTGCATCTTCAGGTTCTTCTCGATATCATCCAGGAGGTCGAGCGGTTCCTGTCCCTCGCGGTCAAGTTTGTTCATGAAGGTCATGATCGGGGTATGGCGTAGGCGACAGACTTCCAGCAGTTTCCTGGTCTGGGTTTCAACCCCCTTGACCGAATCGATCACCATCAGAACCGAGTCAACCGCAGTAAGCACGCGGTAGGTGTCCTCGGAAAAGTCGTTGTGACCGGGTGTGTCCAGTAAGTTTATTTCGCAGCCGCCATAGGAAAACTTCATTACCGAAGAGGTAACCGAGATGCCACGTTGTTTCTCCAGCTCCATCCAGTCCGAAGTAGCATGTCGGGCGCTTTTCCTGGCGCGTACCTCGCCGGCTTGTTGAATGGCGCCGCCAAACAAGAGCAGCTTCTCGGTGATGGTGGTCTTGCCGGCATCCGGATGGCTGATGATGGCAAAGGTTCGCCGTTTATCGACTTCCTGCTGATTATACTTCTGCACTTAATTATGCTCCTTTTGCAATCGAAAGGCGGGGCAAGCCCGCCTGAGAAATAAGCTGAATTATTCCGGATTAATGGCTTAGCGCCGGAAAATAAGTCGGTCCAGACACCACTGGCCGCCACCTGCAATGACTAGATATAGCGCCATACCAAGCAGGGCAATATTATATTCGATCCCATGGCCGCGTCCGGCAGCACAGGTAATGTTGAGAAAAAAACCATTCATCCAGTGGACCTTGTAAATGGCTACCAGCATAACCCCTGCGATGCCTGCAGCCGAAAGACGGGTTAAAAAACCGGTCAGAACGCCGAAGCCGCCGCCAAATTCGGCGATGATCGCCAAAAGGGCGAATATCGGTGGAATCCCTAGCTTGCCTTCAAAAAGCTTGAACGTAGCTGTTAAACCTTGACCGCCAAATAACCCCAGAAGCTTTTGTGATCCATGCGCCATCAAGATCAGCCCCAGTGGTATCCGAAGCATCAAAGGTGCCAATTGATCGGTTATGTCAAAACTTCCCTTTGCCATGATCCCTCCGTAGCAAGTCGGATTAGTACTACCCAATAACAGTGTGCAGGATGTTGCTTTTACCGCTACGCTTGGCATTATACATCAGTTCATCGGCCTTGCCGACGATTTCATCGACTGTTGCCGGCGGTTCAAGATAGATAACGGCTCCAATACTTGTGCCGATAGGCCAGTTTCTGGCATCCATCGCCTGCTGCAATCGCACCCTGATTTTTGCCAGAAACAATAAGGTTGCCTCCTCATCCGCTTCAGGCAACAATATGACAAATTCGTCACCGCCAAAGCGTGAGAGAATCTGATAGCTTCTTAAATTGGCCCTGATTGTGGCAACAACTGTAATTAATACTTGGTCGCCGACGTGATGGCCGAATTTATCATTGATCGCCTTGAAGTTGTCCAAATCAATATAGGCTATGCTAAAGGGACGCTTATAACGGCGGGAGCGGTTTATCTCATATTCGGCCAGTTCAAAAAAAGTCCGACGATTAATGGCGCCGGTCAATTGATCGATACTGGCCAGGCTGCGTTCTTTTTCAAGGGTCTTGCGGAGAGCCGAAAAAAGCAGGCTCATGATCACCAGGAAGATGAATTCAACCAGCAAGTTCCATAAGTGAAGCGTGCTGCGAGTATTAAAACTGGTTGCCTGATCAATGGCCAATCTGATCATTAAAACAAAAACACAAAACAAGAGACCGTAGCGTTTACTTACAAACCAGGTTGAAAGAGCGACCGGAGCCAGATAAAAAATAATTAAAGAGTAGTCGCCTGTATAAAAATCAAGCCATCCTAATAGTAGTATTGAAATAAGACTAATGCATATGATTGTTATAGTACTTCGGGATGAAAAGAGATCGGAGAATGCCGCTGGAACTCGTCTGAGCATAGGCTGTTCCTGTAGAAAAACAAAGGGGACTGGACGTCCCCGAGGGGTAAAATTGGCGGGCGGCATGGGATTCGAACCCACGACCCCAGGCTTCGGAGGCCTGTACTCTATCCAGCTGAGCTAACCGCCCGTATATCTCCATCATCTACTGATCGCCAGACGACTTTTAACTTTAGCATTAACCAGACATGCAACTCAAGCCAAAAATCTGTTATTTTGTTGGTCGGTTTGCTACAATGTTCGGCGGAGGTTTCCATGAAACATGCCCTGATAGGTGTCGCAATATTTTTTCTGGTTTTGCCTGCACTTGCCGAAGGCTCTAATTTCAGGTTCAAAAAGATCAAAGGAGGAATATATGCTGCGCTGGCTGAACCTGGTGGAAAGGCCGCCAGCAACTGTCTGATTATTGTCACCAACTATCAGGTGGTTTTGGCTGGCGCTCATTTCGTGCCGGAAACCACTCAGGAACTGCTAGATTATATCAAGACCATCACCCCTTTGCAGGTGCGTTATATAATCTTGACTCACCATCACCGCGGTTTCAATTATATTGATTTTGATCTCCCCGCCAATGTCGAGATTATTGCCTCCGGCCAAACCTGGCAGGCGCTTAAGAGTGAGTTCCGGCAGATCAAAAACCAGGTCACATTTTTCGATCGCGGGCTGACCTTTAAACGCGGCAACACTCTGATTGTCATGAGCAATACCGAGCGGGGTCACAGCGAGGGAGATGTGTTTGTTTACCTTCCGGAAGAAAAGGTTCTTTTTACCTCCGATCTTTTTTTCAATGATGTGGCCGGTTATATGGGGGACGGGTATTTTCGTGACTGGATCGAGATGCTGGATCTGCTCGGTTCCATTGACGCAACCACTGTTGTGCCGGGGCTGGGGGAAGTAACCAATACCGCCGGAATCCTTAAATTCCAGACTTTTTTTAAGGATTTCACGACCGAGGTCTTGCGGCTTATCGGTAAGGGGTTAACAGTCGAGGTGGCCCTAAGTCAGTTTTCTCTCCCGCAATACGAGTCTCTGCCCGGATTCCAATCCTTTTTTGAAGTCAACTTCAAACGAGCCTTCCATCAAATCAAGGGCCTAAAATGACCAGGGCAGGAATTCGTGTTATTGGTTTGACCGGCGGTATAGCTACCGGCAAAAGCACGGTAGCCAGGTTTTTTGAGGAACAGGGCGCGGTGGTTATCGATGCCGATCAACTGTCGCGCGAGGCTGTCAGTCCCGGCAGCCGGGCGTTAGAGGCTATTGTTGATATTTTTGGCGGCGAGATGCTACTACCGGACGGCAATCTTGATCGCAAACGCCTGGGCAGAGTAGTGTTCGCTGATCCGGAGAAACGGCGTCAATTGGAGCAGATAGTCCACCCTGAGGTAAAACGGCTGGCTGAGGAAAAAATTGCTGTTGAAGCAGCCAAAGGACATGGCCTGGTATTTTACATGGCGCCCCTGCTGATTGAATCCGGAACGACCGATCGAGTCGACGAGGTTTGGGTGGTAACGGTCCGGCCCGAGGTTCAGCGTCAGCGTTTGATGGCTCGTGATGGAATCTCCCAGGATGAAGTTGAATGTATGATTGCCAGTCAGATGCCTATTGCCGAGAAGGAGCGCTACGGCAGAATAGTTATCGATAATAGCGGCAGCCCCGAACAAACCCGAAAAATTCTGGCTCAGATTTGGGCCAAAGAGATAGGATCATTGAATGAATGAAAAAAAGACTCACATATTGCGGCCGCGGGTGAGTGGGAAAAATCCTGTCAGCAGGGCCCTGAACTGCTTTGCCGCTGTACCGCGCGGTGCTGAAGAGATAACAGCGGCCGAACTCTCGCAGCTTGGCATTGAGGGGGCTAAAGCGATCAGAGGGGGTGTTTCCTTCACCACCGATCAGGCCGGACTATATCGTTGCAATCTCTGGTTGCGCACAGCCAGCCGGATCTTGATGAAGCTGAGCGAGTTTTCCTGCTCTACACCGGACGAACTCTATTCCGGTGTGCATGCCATTGCCTGGCACGAGCTGATAACCCCGCTCATGACAATGGCGGTTGATTGTACCTTACGGGATTCAGCCATGACCCACTCCGGGTTTGTGGCGCTTAAGACCAAGGATGCCATTGTGGATCGTATCCGTGAACACTGTGGCAGTCGCCCAAATGTCGATACCGCCTCGCCGGATGTACGTATTAACGTCCATCTGGCAAAAAATTTCTGTACCCTCAGCCTGGACAGTTCCGGTGAGTCGCTTGATCGGCGCGGCTACCGGCTGGAGCGAAACGAGGCTCCGCTCAGGGAAACACTGGCTGCTGCCGTAGTTATTCAGACCGGCTGGGATGGTAAGATCCCGCTGGTTGATCCGATGTGCGGATCAGGCACCATTCCGGTGGAGGCGGGGCTGTTGGCGTCTCGAATGGCGCCTGGCCGGCAGCGATCATTCGGTTTTGAAAGATGGAGGAATTTTGATGCTGCACTTTGGGAACGGCTTTTAGAGGAGGCCGACAAGGGAATCCAGCCCCTGTCGGTAGGTCTGGTCTCCGGCTATGACTGTGACAGCCGGGCACTTGCATTTGCCAGACGAAATACAGATGCAGCCGGATTCGCAGGCAAGATTCATTTTTTTCACACTGCCCTGGAAGATTTCAAGCCGGAAGGTGATAAAGGGGTGGTGATAATCAATCCCCCTTATGGGAAAAGAATGGGGGAAGAAGAGGAGCTAAAGGAGCTTTACTGCCGGATCGGCGATATCTTGAAGCAACGCTGTCGGGGCTGGACCGGATTTGTCCTGACCGGGAACCTTGAGCTGGCGAAGTATGTAGGACTTAAAGCCTCCCGACGTTATGTGCTTTTTAACGGACCGATTGAATGCAGGCTGCTCAAGTACGACCTTTACTGAGGTCACAGACACAATAGAGTTTGAACCACAAGAGCTGAAGGTCACTTTAGCTTTTCGCCAACAACATGCTATTAAGCCAACCTTGCCTGGGGCGTTTATCCCCAGGCTTTTTTTATTTTCTACTCCCTTATAAATTAACTAAAACATATTATAAAAAATAACTTGCATGGATCATTGAGCAGTTTTACATTTTGGAATGTTAATTGCTAAATATTCATAATTATTATTTTTAATATATTTATCTTAAATTCATTTGGTTTTGTGGCTCTGAATAAGTCTTTAGGCGTATTTTCAGGTAATAATTCTAGCGTTAACGCTGAGTATAATTCTTTTACCCCCAACTAATTCTTTTTTAATTTGATTGACATTTGCATGGCGGCCCTTACCTGCACTGTGGAAATAGTTAGAGTCCGTCAAGTTATCTCGATGAGTTATGTTTTGCGGTTTTTCAGGAGGGCAGATGAGTGCCATCAGAATAGAAGGCAAGTTATCAGTGGTTATGCTGCTGTTAGTTTTTACGGCAATCATTTTGCCTATGGGTGGAGAAGCCCATGCGGAGCTCGCTTGCTTCAGCTGTCATGGGACAGGCAGCGGGATTAGCGGAGACATGCGGCCTTTGGACGCTGATTCCAGAGACCCGCAAACCGGAGGTTTTCAAGGCAACCACCGCACCCATATGAGGTCGGACTCGACAGCCGCGACATGCTCCAAATGTCACCCCGGCAGCGACAGCTACCCCTCTTCGCACCGGGATGGAAGCATCAAGCTCTCCTCCAAAATAAATAATTCACCGAGCATCACCCAATATCCCCACACCGCCTTTAACAATATCACCTCGGCTTGGCCTCAGACTTCCACACCTAACCTAGGCACATGCAACAATGTCAACTGTCATTTTGAAAAGGAGACCAAAGATCTACCCAATGGTATAACTGGTTGGGGAAGTCCTTCATTAGCGTCCACAGGGGATTGTAATTTCTGTCACGCCGTGCCGCCGGCAGATGGACAGCATCCCAGCAGCACGACCAAGCATGGTAAATATTATGGCACGGGTATCAACAGCTGCAGCTATTGTCATTCCGACCATAATCCCTTAAATCTCCCCGAATTCGCCCATGCCACCAGCGCCGGCAAACGTCCCCTTAGGGTACAGTTTACGAGATTTACCCAAAGTGGTGGAATCTACTCCGGGTATACCGCCAACAACAGGCGGCATGAATATAACGCCTATCTCCCCAGCCAGAGATTGGAATCACAGCGCAACGGCAGCTGCGCCGAGCTCTACTGCCACAGCGACGGTCTGAGGAACGCTCCCCCCTTCAACGCACCCAATGTCATACCTTCGTGGTCATCAACCTCCACCACACAATGTGATTCCTGCCATCGTTTCAGGGGGGACGGTTTACTCAACATGACCTCCAACGGCCATAGAAAACTGGTCGACAACCGCTGGATCCGCAAATATCCATGCTCCTTCTGCCACGGTGCAACCGTTCGGGCCAAGTCCCAGGGAACTAACCTGCCCCCGATTGATGACGAAAATAAACTCATCATATATAGCGGCGCACACGTCAACGGAGGCAAGGACATCCGCATCAACAGCTTTTGGAACATCCCCGGCGTAAATAAGCGCTACAGCACGGCGAGCTACGACCCGGTAACCAAGGTCTGCTCGAACCTCTATTGTCACAGTGATGGCACCGGCAACCCCGATCCGGTCAAGCCGTTCCCCTGGAACCAACGCGGATCAAATTGCAACAGTTGTCACGGCCACCCACTGGGCGGTTGTAAAGGATGTCATGACGGAGCCAAAGAATTCCTCATAAGCAACGTACCTACGGTGCTGGTGCCCTATTCCACCTGGAAACCGGGCGAGGAGTGGAAATCAGCCATGCCGATGTACGCCAACGAAGGGGTCGGCAAGCCGCGGGCCAACTCCCATCCCCGCCACCTGCAGACCAACTTCAGTTGCATTGATTGCCACCAGAAAACCATTGCCACCGGCGGTGATTGCGGAAATACGATCTGTCATAGCGGCTTGGGAACCATGAGTGAGGCTTCTCATCTGGTGGCTGAGTTTCACGTCAACAAGAAGAAGGATGTGAATTTTAACCGGGGAGGCAGCTACGACTACTCGGCGAGGACCTGCTCCGGCACCGCTTGCCACTCCGGCGTTGCACCGGTCTGGGGCTCATCGATCAACACGAGTGTCATGTGCTTTACCTGCCATACAATCAATGACGGTGACACGGACATATACAGTTTCAAGGGCTACACCCAGGCCAAAATCAATATGACCCAATGGAAAGTCAACGGCCACGGCCGGTCAGGAACACCCTATCCGTCTGGCAATCCGGCCGCCAACTTTCCCAATCCTACCTCTACCCCCCCCGGCAATCCCTGTTGGTATTGCCACGACAATAACGTATTGCATAAGGACAGCAGCAATCCCTTCCGGCTCAAGCTGCACCAGCAGTTCGACAATCGCTTCGAAAAGGAATGCGTCTACTGCCATATGACCAGGACCAATGCGGAGTGCCTGAGTTGCCACAACATCACGGGTACCTTAAATCCTTCCATGGCGCCGCAGCTAGCCAACATCACCGGTAATAGATTAAGAACATGGGCTAACAGGACAACAATAGTAAACCGTCCCCCTCACAATGGTTTTTCAGGTACTTCCTGCCTGACTAACCAGGCGACCCCCTGCCATCCCAGTGATGTTTGGACCCACAACACCGGTTCCGACATTACCTGGAGCAATACTCAGAAGGCGGATGTGAAGAACCAATACAAGATGATGGGAGTCTGCCTGCAATGTCATGACGATGACAGCAACAACAAGTGCGCCGGCTGTCACGGTGTAAAAAATGCCAGCGGAAATCTAGTTTACACAGATGCTACCTTCACCAACATCAGCATCCCCAAAAAATACAAGCTCGGTTACGATCCCGGCACCGGATACATCAAGCCGCAGAAGGCTAAAGCCTCCTCGGCTCACTTCGGCCATAAGCATTACCAAGGCTTCCTTAAATCTGGTGGATGGCTCAACATGACCGGCGCCGCCCAGGGCAAATGGAAGGGGGGTAAGTTCTGCTGGGACTGCCATGACCCCCATGGCGACAGTAACATCTACATGATCCACGACAAGGTCACCACCGAGTCGGACGGGAAGTTCGGGATACCGACGAAGAAGGTCAACGGGACCTACAATCAGTCGCTGGTGTATTTCAGGCAGACGGTTACCGGCTTGGACTATGCCCTGACCAGCAAGAGATCCGGCGCAACCACGGTGGACGGCATCTGCAATGTCTGCCATGCCTCCGGTCACTACTATAACCCGACTTCCGGCAGCATCAGCGGCGACGGTCACAACAGCGGCACCGCCTGTACAAAATGCCACGAGCACCGCTTTACCGACAGCCACGCCGATGGCCAGTCCTGCAATTCCTGCCATCAAAACAAGCCGGTGCCGCGACATTCCGCCTTCGGTCTGCCGGTTGACTGCACCAAGTGCCATGTTGGAGTTTTATTTTCTCGCGCAGATGTCCTGGGGCAGTTCAGGGGGCAATCGCACCATGTCCAGGGGGTAACGGTCACCAATAAGGTCTGCTACCAATGTCACTGGGAGGCGACCAGCGCCGGGACGGTCGACTCGGACTACCACGAAGGGTACAGCTTCAAGACCTACACCTCCCAGAAAGGTAAAAAGGTCGATCTGGTGATCTACGGCTCCGGCGTCAGGCCGACCACCTACCGCACCGTCTCCTCTGCTGTCGGCCGGGCCACTGCGGTTCAATTCGTGTCCGCTAACATGTCCAGCCAATACATAAATACCGAACGCAGGGAAGCCGCCAAAGTCACCAATCACTGTCTGGGATGCCACAGCGACCAGAATAATTTAATCAAACCTTTTGGCGACTGTAAGACTCCCCGCCAGTACGCCTGGGATCGGCAGAGCATCGCTGCCCGCTACAGCAATCAAAATGTAACCAAGTGGGGCAAATACGATCCCTCTGTCTTTCCGAATGTAAACGTGAAATATCGGGTCACCAAAGCGCTTTCGGCCCATGGCAATGCCGCTAATAACCAAGGGGGCTGGGACCCTAACACTGGAACCGATTCCAACATCAACAACTCTCGAGGCGGATTCAGTGGCATGAGCAGCGTGCGGCAGAATGTGCAGTGCTTCGACTGCCACAATTCCCACGGTTCAAAGGCAGGCGGGATCACCTCCAGTTACCTCTCCTACAGCGGCACCAGAGGGGGCAACCTGAAGGAGACGAGCAGGGGAGTTGCAGGTTACAAGGTCAAATACGCTCCAGCGGCAGGCGGAACCTCGACTTTTAACAGCACGATCATCAACCCGTACAATGAGGGGGCCGGATTATGCTTCGACTGTCATATGACGGCAGTCAAGGCAGCCTCCGGCAACGGCACGCCCTGGGGATACCAATCAACCTTCGGCGCCAGCCTGCCGATCAAGAGCTACCGGGATGGCTGGCGCTTCGGCGACCGTAATTATACCGATCCGACAGTAGGGGCGGTGTACAAACTGGGCGGCGGCGTAAATAGTTTTACCTTTAAACAGAACAAGAATATCCAGGGGGGGCACATGCATAAAACCAGTGCCATGTCCACTACCCCTGCAGATAGCATCAATGGCCTGTGCACCCCCTGTCACGATCCGCACGGCGTCAGCCCGACCCTGGGGGCCAACCGGCAATACGGCGTGCCGATGCTGAAGGGGACCTGGCTTTCGTCACCCTACAAGGATGACTTCCCGCCGCCCGATCCGACCAATGCAGATACTGCCAGCCATCCGAGCCCTACCACCGGCTCCAATCGTGCCTGGGGTACCGCTCATTTCGCGGGAAATAGCGGCCAATGGCGAAATTCCCCCAACAGTAACACCACCGTTAACGCTCCGCCAGTCACCTACAATATCGACCGGAATACCTTCGGCACTTCCAGCAGTACCACCGGTTACGGCAGGGGGGGCAGCGTGAAAAGGATATCCGAGAGCGACGCGCAGTTTGCGGGGCTCTGCATGATCTGCCATGCCAAGACGGCCCTGATGGGGCGCTACACCAGCAATATCAACGGCACCAGCGCCTATCGTCCGAACCAGGCCCGCTGGTCGAGCGTGGCACGGGTCCACGCATCGAACAAAGGGTGGGGCACGAACAAGGAGCACTCGTTCACCTGCTCCAAGTGCCACGAGCCGCACAATTCAGGGCTGCCGCGGCTGATGCAAACTAGCTGCCTGGATTATAACCATCGCGCGGGGCGGTCAAGCGGCGGAGAAGCATGGGTTTCCAGGAAGACGTTATCGGCTCCCTATCCTGCCGACGGCGTAGGTATTCGTTCCTATCAGGTTTGGAACGATCAGTTGCGCGGCTATCCGATCGCCTCGATATACGGGGCGGACACGAAAGGACAAAACACCTATTATTTTGGTCAAACTTATCCGATTCCAGCCGCGGATACAGCCTGTCATATCACCAGGCCTACTATTCCCGCGCAGGATATGTGGCCTCATTATGATAGTGGTAATAGTTGGAACGACAGTAACGACAAGGCTCCGTCACAATGGCCGAATTCGAATTACTGGAACAAGGTAACGCCATGGTAGCAATAGTGGAGCTGGAAGGATCAATATTCACATTTATGATGACCGGAGTGAGGCCATGAAAGGAACCAACCCCAGCGACATGCGCAATGATATAAAACAAAGCCAACTTCTTCTTGCGGCCCTGTTTGCCCTTCTCTTGCTCTTGCCAACTCCTTCCTCGGCCTTTGTCAATGGCGGCGACCAGATCAGCGTCTTCCGCAACGTGTCCTCGTCGTTGGGAAGGATGCCGGGCAAACAGGAGCCGGTCGCCTCGGTAATGGATTCCCTGGGGAACACCATCATAACAGGCTACCAAACCCTGCCCGGCAGCGCCACCACAGAGTGCTACACGGTCAAGGTATCTCCCGGCGGTGCTCCAATATGGCGCAAAGCCTACAAGATTCCCAATTTCGACGTCTCTCCCAAGGCGGTGGCGGTGGATGGAGACGGCAACGTCTATGTTACCGGTGTCATCAGCTACCCCAGCCCTATGGTCTTCACCCTGCGTTACGACAGCGCCCAGAGCGGGAGCGACCCGTACAGCGCGAGCGGCTGGTCGCAGACCTTTAACGGCGTGGTAGCAGGAGCGGACAGTCTTGCCACGTCTATTTCCATTCACAAGGACCACCCTGAAGGCAGTGACTATCATGTTTACGTGGGGGGCTCATCCGTATACAGCGGCAAGAAATGTATCATGTTGCTCAAATACAAATGTTCCGATGGCACCCCGGCATGGCAGCTACCTACCGCCTTGAACAATACCCAGGGCCAGGTGGAATCTATTGTTGTTGACGTCGCCCAGGGCATCCTGGCCGTGACCGGCCAGGTGCAGAGCGCTGACCAAACCCAGCAGTATTTCAAGACCGTCCAGTACGATCTGAGCGGTAGCCCCGTGCGGAGCTGGCAATATGCCATTGCCAGCCCTCCTGTGGGGTACTCATACAACGACAGCGGCCTTTACGTGGGCCTTGACTCCCAGGGTCACATCGTGGCGACCGGCTACTCCGGCAACAGCAACGCAACCATAGGCTTATCCAAGAACATCTACACAGTCAAATACTGCACCAGCAGCGCCGGACCATGCAGCGGCAAGAACGCGGGCGATAAACTCTGGGAACAGATTTATTTAAACAATGACGCCCAGCCCAAAGGTCTGTACATCGACAAGGCCGACGATAGCGTCTACATCACCGGCTCCGCACTCGACAGCGATTACAAATACAGGATCTACACTGCACGTTACAATGCAGCCGTAAGTACACCTCAGAAAAGCTGGGACGCGCTCTTTAGCTCCGGCAGCAACAATATGGACATACCCGCCGCCATCATAGGATCAAGCATCAGCGGACAAGACAACCTGTTTGTCACCGGCAGTTCGACCTATCCCGGCGCTGGCGTTACCAATATCGTTAGATTCCGTACCATAAAATACCGCAAGAGTACCGGTTATCAGCTCTGGACCAGTGACTTTCATGGTGTTGCCGATCTTTATTCCAAAGCGGTGGGCATCGGCCTCGACGCCACCGGCCAACCCTACGTCGCCGGTTTTGTAAACGAAACCGGGCCGCTTGGTTCCTCCCATACGACCGCCGCATCGACAGTGAGTGAAAAGCTACTCCGGGACGGCAGCATTAGCTGGAATGACGATCTGTGGAAAAACTATTACATCATGATGACCAGCGGCAGCAGCAGTGGCCTGTTTCAGAGGATAACTGCAAACTCTAAAACCAACTATACCTTCACCCTATTCAACGGCATAGCCACTGCCAACGGCGATAACTACTATATTTTTGACCAGGACGACTACGACTACTATGTGGTCAAATACGAAAGGGGGGAGTTGGAAACGCCGAGCAACCTGACTGCCACGGCCGCTTCCAACAACTCCATAAGCCTGACCTGGCAGGACAACAACACAGCCACCCCCACCCACTACTTCCGCGTCGAGCGATGTGCAACGCCCGGCGATCACGTAACGGCGTGCGATTTCACCAATCCGGATGTGGTGAGTGGCGTCATCTCTATTTCGGTGGTGAGCGGCAAGACGATTGTCAGCCTCACCGATACCGGCCTAGCCCCGGATAAGTACTACTTCTACCGGGTCAAGGCCTACACCGGTCCTGACAATGTTTTCGGCAACGCCACCCTGGTTACGTATCCGAGCAACACCGCCCACGCCATAACGCAGCTGGTTTCCAGCACAACCATTGCCGATCCAACCCCCGGTTACACCTACCGCTACAATGGCGTGGCTAACAGTGAGGACTATGCCCTGGCCATTACCACCAGCCCGGTCGACGGAAACCCGCTGGTGACCGGCAGGAGCATTGCCGTTCACAACGGCAATGCCGGAGACCTGGACTACTACACCATCAAAATGGATCGTGGCAACATGAGCAAGCTCTGGAGCCAGCGCTACAACAGCGACGACCAGACAGACGTGGCGGCCTGCGTGGCAGTGGACAAGAATAACCAGGTCATCGTTTCCGGCCGTTCCTGGCTTTATGACCCCGGCATTTCAGGATACGCGGAGTCCATGTATACCATCAAATACAAATCCAACCCGGCCTCCGACCCTACGACCGGCCAGGAGCAGTGGGAACACCAGTACAACGGCCCGGGCAGTTCGGACCACGGCAGCGAGGGAATTGCAATGGCCGTGGATACCAACAACAATGTTGCCGTCATCGGCAGGGGAATTAATGCCGCTATCAATTATGACATCTATCTCCTCTATTATCCATCGGGTACGCCGGGCGGCCCCACTGCCGGCGGTTATTGGGAAAAGCGCATCGATAATGGAGCGGATGACGAACCGATCGCGGTTGCCTTCGATCCCCAGGGCAACGTGATCGTCACCGGTTTTACCAAGAATACGACCGGAGGGCGTATCGACTACGATATCTATACCGCCAAATTTGCAGCCTCCAACGGTACACTGCTCTGGTCACATACCTTTGACGGGGTGAATGAAGGGGGTATTGGCGGGAGCGTGCATTATGACGATGAGGCCAACGACCTGACCGTGGACGAGCAGGGAAATATTTATGTTGCTGGTTATATGACCAACGCCCAAGGGAACACGGACTTCATTACCATCAAATATGATGCGAATGGCCTTCTGCAATGGCACAGGGAATACAATGGCCCTGCCGGGGGCAACGACGAGGCGGTGTCGGTCAAGTATGATCCCATTGACAAAACTGTAGTAGTTGGCGGCAACCAGCTAACCGACACCGGTAATCACGACATACACCTGATTCGTTACTATACCAGCGACCGCACGCTGAACAGCGGTACAACAGTGAATGCCGGCGATGTGGCATGGCAGAAGACCCTGCTGCGGGAGGCGAGCGACGAGGATATGTCCGAGATGACCCTGGACAGGTCTGGCAACGTTTACATCACCGCCAAGACCACCGACGCCGGCGAAAACCAGGACATCCTGGCCTTCAAGGTTGACTGGCAGGGGAACATAATCGGTAACACCACCCTGTACGGCGCAGCTAACACCACCGACAGGCCCTACGGTATCGCCGCTAACTATCTGGGCGAGATCTTCGTGGCCGGGATGACCCAGTCCGGCAGCAATGCCGATTATATCGTCCTTAAGATCGATGGCGATGCTCTCCAGGTCCCCACCATAACCTCTGCCTCCTCGACCTATACCGCTACTACCTTGAACTGGAGCAACAACTCGCGGCAGAGCGACGGCTTTCAGGTGGCGAGAAAGGACGGCGCATGCCCCTCCTTTGACTACGACTGGAACGGCATCACCCCCGTTAATTTGGGCATCGGCACCCTCACCTGGGGCGAGACCGGCCTAGCCAGTAACACCTCCTACTGTTACGGCCTGCGGGCCAAGAATGGATCGACCTACTCCCGCTGGATGAACACCACGATAACAACAGGCACCCCTCCAGAGCCGGTTGTTGCCCGCCTGAACTCCAATCAAACCGCCGAGACAGGCTATGGCGCCGTGGCTACCGGCACCACCTCCGTTTTACTCACCTGGGGCATCCCGGCCTATATAACAGCTCCGACCGGGTTTGTCGTTGATCGTTGTAGCGCTGGTCCAAGCTGCCTCACTACTTTCGTAAGCGATGGCAACCCTTTTCCCACAACTGTGTCAGGGGCAACCGCAACCAGCTATACCGACACCTCGGCCTGTCCCGGCATTAGTTATTACTACCGGGTTCAGGCCAAAAATACCACCGCTGGCGCCGTCTGGTCATCGGCTTTCTCGGCCACGACCTGGGTGATGCTTCCCACAGTCGACAACCCGATAATGGATGGTGATTTTGAGGGTAGCGACCCGGCCATGACCTGGTGGGGCAGGGTCGGCTCAAACCCCCCATATTTTTATGGCGGCACTGTCGGTGTTGACGGCAGCCACCCCAAGGCATTGATGTTTAACATTGACAACAGCGCCGTCACCGGCGGCAGCTCAATCTGGAAAAATATCCTTACTGCCCCTACAGCCATAACTACAAATCTTTCGGCCACGGTGACAGGGAGCACCCTGAATGACGGTTCCCCCTTCCAGAGCCTGGGCGATGGGTCGGGATGGAAAAGCAGGAAGCTGATCAGCGTTACCACACCTGCCGTGCTGGCAGTGAATACGCTCTATGCGATTGCCATTCCCAGGAACAGTGCAATCACGGACGGCAGCGAACCGCAGGTGAATTTCCAGGATGTCCGCATCTACGACAGCATTGGCCATGCTGAACTGCCGTGCCTGCTGGTTAGCGGTTCCATCACCTCGACCACGTTCTGGTTCAAGACCCCTTCCAATGCCACCGGGATATATGTCTACTATGGCAACGCAACTGCAGCCCAAGGCAGCAACATGACCGTCGCGAGACAACTGGTGGGCAGAAGACAGCCAGTACTGACTAGGGCAGGCGGCAGGTACACCATCACCGCGGCCATGAAAGCAAATCTTACAGTAGGTGCGCTTAGTGTAAATCTGGGCAGCCAGGCTATCACTTCGTCCAACCAGACCGTTATCGATCACAATCCGGCCGGTTTCAACAACAGCTTTAACAATAATGCCTGGCACGACACAGCGTCCGGCGACAAATTAAGCATGGATGCAGCCAGTACGCTCACCGGAACCAACTCGTTAAGGGCATACATCAACAGATCAACGGCGGACACCAATGTACCGCAGTACTATCCGCAAGGTTCCGGATCCGTGGATGACATAACAATGACGCCGTACTACAACCTCACGGCAACCAGGGTATCGGAGAATCAGATCAACATTGCGTGGGCAGCCAGCGCCTACGATGAGACCGGCTACAAAATACAGCGCTGCAGCACTACCGACGGATCTGTATGCGACCCTTCCGGCGCTGCGCCGATCACACTCCCCACTTCCGGCGTCTCCACATACAGCGACACCGGGCTCACGCAAGGCTTTACCTATACCTACCGGGTATACCCCTACAAAACCTCCGCTAATACCTGCAGCGCTACCCCCGGCTGGAGCGGCGGCTGGACCGGCACGCCTTCCAACACAGTCACAGTAACCGCCACCACCATCACAGCGCCTTCGACTCTGGCCGCCACAGCGCCTAACACCACCCAGGTTAATCTGACCTGGTTAGATAACACACTTTCCGAAACCGGATTCCAGCTCGAAAGATGCCTCGCCTCAAGCTGTACCTACAGCCCCGTAACGGCCAATTCCATTCCAGCCAATACGACCAGTTTCAACGATACAGGGGGCTGCAACAACACCGCTTACAACTACCGGATAAAGGCGGTCAACAGCGGCAAACTGAGCGGAGACGGGGGCGGTACATGGGGCAATAAGGCCACGCTCAACTTCGGCAGCAGCTTCATTGCCAATTTCATAACCAAGATGACCTTGACTGCAAGCCAATTGGGCGGCAGTGACGCGACGATTTTTAATTCCTTACGTTTCTTCGACTCCACGGCCACTCAGGAACTCCCTTACTGGATCCAGGGCATCACCGGCAGCGGTGTCTCCGCCACGGCCACGGTCTGGTTCAAGTCCGGTGCCAATAACAGCATTGATATTTACTCCAACAACCCATCCGCCGGTCCCGTCAGCAACACAAACTGGCTATTCGGCCCAGGGCTGGCCGGTTTCTGGCCATTCAACGAGACAGGCACAAGTGATACCAACCAGAGTGTGAACCATGTCACTCTCGATCAGAGCGGCGGAGGAATGAACGGCACTCTGGTCGGCACAGCCGGTGTCAACAGCGCCGCTGTTGTCAGTGACACTTCTTACTATGGCACCTCCAACGTGCTGAGTCTTGATGGTCTCACCGGGTATGTAAGGGTGGATGATTATGCAAACTCGTCCCTTGACATCGGTCCGGTCACCGGCTCGTTGGATGGCTCTATAACCGTGGAACTGTGGTACTATTGCCCAGCCGATGCACCACATAATTCGTATATCTTCTCCAAACCATATGATGGTGGCGGCGCTCCTTGGTATACCTATGAGTTGAGCCTCTACGACACTAACGGAGCAGCCAGCAATGGCAATAAATATGTCAATTTCGGAGTGGTTCAGACAACTGCCGTTACTTCTGCCACTAGCCCTAACCTGCTTATAGGCCAGTGGAATCATATTGCCGGCAGGTATGACAGAACAAGAGGGGAAATTTCATCATTCGTCAATGGTGTTAAAACAGTTACACCCATTAACACGCCATTTATAACCATACGCACTAATGATGAAGCGCTAGGAATAGGGCAAAGAGGGATCTATGGCAATATCGTAAAAGGCAAGCTGGACGACGTGCGCGTTTACAACCGAGCCCTGAACGATCAGGAGATCACAGCCCACTATGCCGCGAGCCTGCCGGCGGTTATCTCTCTTATAAACGTCCAAAGCAGCCCTGCACAGCCAACCACATCCGCCGGATGGACAGAGACAGCCTACAGTACGCCAACATCGATAACAACGCCGGCCAAACCGGCTGCACCGACAGTTCCCGCGGCCGCAGTTTTAAATGAATCGCAAATCAACGTCACTTGGACCTTTACCACCACCGACCAGACCGGGTTCCACATCGATCGCTGCACCGATGCCACCTGCACAACGATTCAGAAAACCATCGACGTCCCGAGCGCCTCGCCCCGCGCCTCCCTCGACACCGACCTGATCTACGGCACCCAATACTGGTACCGGATCAGGGCCTACAAGAACGCCTCCTGCGGTTGGGAAACAGTAAACTCCACCATTGTCACCGCCACCACCAAGAGCATGACCACCGCCAAACCCACTGGTCTGGCAGGGGCCAACAGTGCCGCAACAGTCGTCACCAACTGCGATGATATCCGCATCACCGATAGCGACGGAACTACCGTGCTGCCTCTATACATTCAAAACAAATACCAAATAACAAACAAATGCGGTACCAGCACCACGATGGTGATAACTAAGATACCCAGCATACCGGTAAATGCCTCTGCTACTCAGAAATACTACGTCTATTACGGCAACCCTTCGGCCCCCAATACAGCCGACGGAAATAAGGTATTCGAGTTTAACGATGATTTTGACGGCAATGCCATCGACACCACCAAGTGGACCATCACCGACGGCACCGGATTCAGCATTGCCAACAACAGCAGCAAACTGACCGGCACCAACACCACCGGCAGGCTGACCTCCAAAAAAACTTTCGGCGCCGGATACAACCTTCAGGCCAATGTCCAGGCTACCAGCCTTCCCGCCAGCAATTTCAACGGATTCGTGCCGGTGGGGGTCTACAACAGCGCGAGCGACAACTTCGGCTATCTTCTGGGGAGCGCCACAGCCACGGACCCACCCAATGCTTACTATTCCATAAACGGCGCATATACTTACAACAGTGTCTCCACCCAGATTCTGACCCGGACGACATCCACTCCGGCGATCATCGATACCCACCAATTCTGGTACAATTTGCCGATCTATTCCGACAGCCTCAGGATCAGCCCCCGCTGGAGAGATATCGACAGCAGCTGGGCCATGTATTACACCGGCTCCGCTCCAGTTTACTCCGTTCCGGCATTCGGTTCCCGGCCGATCGTGATCGGACGCCGCTATGACTCGGACAGCTACAACAACCAGACCTATAGCGCCAACTGGGAATGGGTTCATGTTTCCAAGGCTGTCAGCACCGACACTGGGACCGACGCTCCATCGAGTTCGGTGGGTTCTCTGGATACAGTCGGTGCGCCTTACACCCTGACAGGACAAACAGGATCATGGCTCTATCGCAAGCCGATTACCATTTCCCGTACTACAAATTCAGTGGGGCTCATAGACCCATTGGTCGATTACCAACAATCCTTCAACATTGATACCAGCCCCGCTACCAGCACCTTCCCGCTCACCGACCACATAACCCTCACCTGGACCGACACCACCGCCACCGAGGAAGGGTTCTATATCTATCGTTGTAGCGGTCCGGCATGCACCCCGACGGTGCTGTTTGCCACCATCGGGCCGATGTTCGGCACCGGCGCGACGGTCAGCTACACGGACGGCGCCACGGCCAGCAACACCAACTACTGCTACAAGGTGGCGGCATTCAGCACTGCAAACAGCTGGACCACGGATATCGCCTCGCAAACCGCGGTCTGCAAGACCACCTTCAACCAGCAGGCCCCGGCCAACCTGGCCGGCATTGCGTCCGGTAGCCAGGTCGGCCTTACCTGGGACGATAAATCCATCGGCGAGACCGGCTATAAGCTGGAACGCTGCACCGGTTCCGGTTGCACCTTTACCACTTTGGATATTCTGGATGGCACTAATCCATATAAGCTGCTTCCACCCGTGAGCAATACCAAAAACGACGGTGTCACTACTGTAGCTTCAGTTGCCGCCGGTTCCGCCGATCCGCCCAATATCGGCTATAGCGATGGGACCGTAGGCTGCGCCGGGACTTTCCGCTACCGAATTTCGGCCTACTTCCAGAATGATTCCAGCAACATTTTGGGACCAAGCGTTGCGACCGGCAATATCGTGGTCGGTGCCGCACCCACGGCGCCGACTTTAAGCGGCACGGCCACGTACCCAAATGAGCAGCAGATCAAGATCACCTGGACCGACGCTAATGCTGTTGGTGTTTGGAACAGCTTTATCGTCGAGCGCTGCACAGCCACCAGCGGCAGTTGCAGCAATGGTTTTATGCAGGTTGGCGCCATCACCGGCACCAGGGTCTTAAACTATACCGACACTACCATAGTGCCGGGAGTCCAATATGGATACCGGGTCTCAACTACCATCACTAGCGCCTGTGGCATCGTCCGCAGCACGGCAAGCGCAGTAACTGCGTATGGCGCTACCACCGTCAATCCAACGCAGGTGAACTATAAGTATTCAACTCCGCCGCAGCCATGGCCGGTTTACAAAACCGACCTTACTAATACTAAGCTTAATCTTTATACCAGTACCGCAACCGAACAAAATTATGTCTACAAGCGCTGCGCCGGTATCAATTGCACTGATTTCAGTTTCCTGGCGGCAGTAAATCCGGTCGACGCCTACAATCAGTGGTTATATTATACCGACAGCACTGTCTGTCCCGGCAATGCTTACACCTACAGCATTGTTGCTGCCGAGTACCCTCAAGGCATGCCGATTCTCTCCAACAACGGCGCCAACTATCTCTGGATGTCAGCACGACCGTTGTTCTTCTCTAATTTCGCGATCAGCGGAGTAGCGCAGGTCACCATAACCAAAGACCTCACCAAACTGGACGGCAGCGAACCCAAAGCGGATTTTTCCGATATCCGTTTCTATGACACTGTTGCTAAAACAGAACTGCAGTACACCATTCAAAGCATCCAGAGCATCGATGTCAACACTACCTCAGCCACGGTCAATCTGAAGACCGGCTCGACCCCGATAAACGTCTTAACAATTACAAATGGCGGTACCGGTTATACAACGGCCCCCACCGTCAGTTTCACCGGTGGAGGCGGTACTGGCGCGGCCGCTACGGCGACGGTTACAGGTGGCATAGTGACCGCCCTAACAATCACTAACGTCGGATCCGGTTATACCAGCACCCCCACCGTCGGTTTCACCGGTGGCGGCGGCAGTGGCGCGGCCGCTACGGCAACGTCAGTACCCCAGATCTATCTCTATTACGGCAATGCCAATGCTGCCCTCTCCGTAAACAATGTGGCTATCTACGTCACACCCGACATGGCGGGAAATAACACGACCCTCGGCCTGCAGGTCAAGGCTACCGTCAACACTGTCACCGCCGTGATCCCGGGTTTGCTCAATGCTATCAACGATTGGAATTTTGTTACTAATGCCTGGACCCAATGGGGTACCGGTTATTTTAATTCGGATTCAAACACCAGATTGACCGGAACATCTACGAGGTACGTCACAGCGGTATCAATGGGGAATACCGGGTATACGCTGCCGTCGGTGCCGGTTGTTCCCGGGGCGCAGTATCAACTGAAGGCCTATCTCAAGACGGCTCTTACACAGGGGTGGGCCAAGTGCGACGTTACCAATGCCGCCGCCGGGTTCACCTCGACAGTGACCAATGTCAAGGTCACCGGGACACAGGATTGGGCCGAATTGCCGGTCGATACCATCACTATCCCGGGCAATGTCTCGACGGTGGATGTCCGCTGCTACATCGACACAAGCCCCGTTGGAACGGCCTATTTTGGCGCAGTTCAACTGCTGGCAACCGGCAACCCGCTTGTGCTGAGCGCAACTGCTTTCGATGAATCTACGATAGACGTTGGCTGGAATGACTTTTTTGGGGGAACGGCTGTTTCCGGATCACAATTATATTACGGCTCAGCAGCGACCGGCTACAATATCTACGGTTGCACCGACAGCAGCGGGGCATCCTGCACATTACTTCCCTCTCCGGCCGCTCCTTATCTTATCGCCAACGGGACAGGCACCAGTTACCGGGTAAGCGGTCTGACCCCGGGTGCTTCCTATTACTACAGGGTCGCAGCCTACAGGAGCGGGTCACAGACCTGTTCCGGCAACGGCAACGACCCATCCAACAGCATCGCCTGGCGAGTCTACTCGAATGTCGCCTCTGCCACCACCACCAACGGCAAACCGGTCTCCCCGGCCGCGGCTCCGCTCTCTTCCACATCCATGCAGGTTACCTGGCCCGACAAATCCAGCGGGGAGACAGATTATGATGTCTACCGCTGTGACGGCGGCGGTGCTTGCGCCTATGCTTACAAATCTAGAGTCCCTAGCAACCACAACGCTGACCAGTCAATCATGGCGAGTTACGCTCTGGATGGCACGGCAAGTACCCTAACAGATCGCTCAGTTTATGCTCGGAATCTGACACCATCGGGCACTCCGACATATGATGATGGAGGATTTAATCTTAATTCTGCTACGTTATCTAAAACTAACGACAGCAATATCAACAACTCTACCTTTACCTTGGAGTTTGATTATAAATTTTATCAGAACATATACGGCGGCCAAACCATTCTATACCTTTATCCTTCATCTACTTCTGCCGGAGAACAGCATTTTTATATAAAAACAGCTTCTACTCCATCTCACAGGTTCGATTTTCTTAACTACGACTATGTTAGTTGGCAATGGGTAACGGTATTAGGGAACGTTGGCATAAATGGCGTAAACGGCAACGATTTTTCACCTGGTCGGTGGTACCGCATCAAGATTGTGAGGAATGGGACGCGTCTCACCGTTTATGTAGATGGAATTCAGGTAGCAACCACCAACAGCGCCCCGGTTCCTATTCCTCCGACGGCATATTACATGTACGTGGGACAAAATAATGTTAGCTATTATCAGGGTGTGATCAAGAATCTGATTTATTACAACAGTGCCGTAATTGATCCATCTCTGGTCAGCTATACCGATACAACCGTCTGTCCCGGCACTACCTATCAATATAAGGTCGCCCCATATAAAGCTGGTTGGCCTCAGCTCGGTTCGGCCGCGGGCGAGCTGGTTCTGAGCGATGCCACGACAAGCGCCGTTACACCGGCATTTCTTCCGCCCACAGGGGTTATCGCCAAGACCTGGCCGGACGCCGCCAATAGGATCGACCTCTCCTGGACACAACCGGCCAGCACGAACAACCAAAGCTCCTTTCTGGCGAAGGAATGTCCGGGCGCAAACTGTTCAACCCCCTTTTCGATAACCTCCGCTAGCGCGACCTTCTTTAGCCGCACCGGCCTTGCCCCGGAGACGTCGTACTGCTACCAGATTGCGTCTTATGCGGCTCCGCCGGCCTGCAACAATGCAGGCGTCACCTCAGCCTACACGAGTGCCTCCTGCGCCGAAACCGCGATGAATCCTCCTTCAGGTCTGGGTTTTGAAATCCCGGGCGGCGTTCCCACGTATTCAACTACGACCGGCACATCAAAATATCCATACAAGGTCCATCTCAAGTGGAACGACAATACAACTGAAGAGAATTACTATGAGATACAGGTTCAGATAAAAAATGGCAGTTGGGTACTCGTGGGGACCGTAAGTGCCGCGGAATATATCGACACCATCGGTATCGAGCCTGTCAAAACCTATACCTATCGGGTCAGGGGGTTCAGGGCTAATGACAATACCGAATCACCTGCCAGCAACATCATTACGGTAACCACACCGGCCTTTAACGTGCCCACTGCGCCCGATCACGGCACCTGTATTTGTACTACGGATGGCAGTGGTAAGCAGGTTTGCAATTAGCTGCAGGAAAATTGGCAGCGGTTTGGTTCGATTTTATAGATAAATAGGAGTAAATCATCGAAAGGAGAGAGGATATGAGAAAAAGATATGTGCCACCCAAGGTAGTGGGAAGTGGGGTTGTTCATCCCTGCTGAATCCGGCAGGCTCGGCTTGGCAGCTTCCTGAAATTTGCCGGGCCTTTCCTGTCGATCTCAACAGGCGTTACGCTTAAGGTTTACTAAATAAGTGAAGATTAAAGATTGATGACTGTAAGTGCCCCGAAACCAAACAGAACCTATTATGAGGTTTGTTTAAGCTTGTGGCAAAACAGGCAACGATTTTTTGGAGGGTGATTGGGAGGGTAGGCGACCCCTTTTTCTTTATGGCAGGGATCACAAAAAACCTCAGCCGCTTTTTTATCCGGTTTGAAAAAAGCTCTTTTAAAAATAGATGCATCAGGACCGGGTGCCAAGCGATTGGCGGTTTCATATACGATGCGGTGATTATCGTCAAACGGCACAGGTTTGGTCTTTTCCCGGCCGGAAATAGCAAAAAATATTGCCACTACTACTACTATTAAGCCTATAAATAACCAGTCACGTTTGTCTATTTTCATTTCATTTTCCTTTTACGTAGCTAGTCTTTTATCAGCGAAAAGTAGATAATAACTCCACCGATAAATACCCCACCGAATGCAAATGGTACCAAGGATTTTAATGACAAATCCTCACCCGGCGCCGGCATCGCATATCTGAGTATTACAATAAGAGCAATCAGAGAAAAAAGTGTCAGCAGGACAGTTTTAGATCTTTTTATAATGCCGAAGAATAGGACCAGAGCGATTACAATCAGTACAACCGGATTGCTGAAGATCTGCTGTAAGCTCAAGGTCTGCAAAGTATGAATCAGGTTGTCAGTTTCAAAAGGTCGAAAGACCTCGGTGGCTTTTTCCGTAAGCTGTTGCTTGTCCATGGGCTCTCTTTTCAGTACTTTAGTGTCGTAAATACTAAAGTATGACGGCAGGTTCGGCAAGAAAAAACAAGATCAGCCCGGCTTTTGATGAATTTCAGCTCAAGAAATCCATAACCTTATCCAGAAAACCTTTTTTCATCGGATGAACATCCTCTCCACTGATCCTGGCAAACTCCTCCAACAACTCCTTCTGTTTTTTATTGAGATTAGAGGGGGTTTCGACCCTGATGATCACCAACTGATCTCCACGGCCGTAGCCCTGTAAAGAAGGTATCCCCTTACCCCGCAAACGATAGATCTTGCCTGACTGGGTGCCTTCGGGGATCTTCATCGAAACCTTACCATCCAGGGTCGGCACCTCGATCTCACAACCCAGAGAAGCCTGGATAAAGTTGATCGGAAATTCACAGATCACATTATTGTCTTCTCGCTGGAAGATAGGGTGTTCTTTTACGCTGATTGCCACATAAAGATCACCGTTGGGGCCGCCCTTTCCTTGACCGCCTTCTCCGGTGATTTTTAAACGGGAGCCGGTTTCTACGCCACCTGGAACCTTGACTGAAATGATTTTGCTGTCTTTTATGCTGCCTTTGCCGCGACAGTCAGGGCAGGGACTGTCAACAATCTTGCCTTCGCCGTTGCACTGGCCGCAAGTCTTACTGACACTGAAGAAGCCTTGTTGATAACGCACCTGCCCAGCTCCACGACAGGTGGGGCATACCTTGGGATCCGTGCCTGGTTTTGATCCGGAACCGTTGCAGGTGCCGCAACGTTTGGCGTAAGGGACCTCAACTTTTTTCTCAACGCCAAAAGCGGCCTCTTCAAAGGCAATCTCAAGATTGTAGAGCAGATCGTCGCCTCTACGCCCCTGCTGACGGCCGCGCCCGCCACCGCCACCTCCAAATATGTCGCCGAAGATATCACTGAAAATATCCCCAAAAGGTGTACCGGCGCCAAATCCTCCGGAGAAACCGCCGCCGCTCGACATCCCGGCATGGCCAAACTGGTCATACTGAGCGCGCTTTTGAGCATCTGAAAGCACCTCATAAGCCTCGGTGGCCTCTTTAAATCTCTCCTCGGAGGCATGATCACCCGGGTTCTTGTCTGGATGGTGCTGAAGCGCAAGCTTTCGAAAGGCTTTCTTTATTTCTATTTCCGAAGCGTTGCGATGAACCCCGAGTATCTCGTAATAATCACGTTTATCTGTACTTGCCAAAACGATATCCTTTTAATGCAAAGAGCAGCGCCCTCTTAAAAGAAGCGCTGCCCATTGCTGAATTTCAGATAGATGAACAGAAGCTGTCTGTCCCAGCAAAAATTAAGTTACTTATTCTTATCGTTCTTAACTTCTTCAAAATCAGCGTCGACAACCTTCTCGTCCTTGTGAGTAGATTGGCCGGTCTGCTCCTGGCCACCGGCAGCACCTGGCTCGCCTTCTTCCGGTTTTGCTTTGGCATACATTGCTTCGGCAAGTTTATGAGCAGCCTGAGCCAGTTCATCGGTAGCCTTCTTGATGGCTTCCGCATCCTCACCTTCCATAAGCTTTTTAAGCTCAACAATTTTGTTCTCGATATTGCCTTTTTCTACAGCATCAATCTTGTCACCATGTTCCTGCAGTGACTTCTCAGTGCTATAGACCATGCTGTCAGCATGATTGCGAGCCTCAATGGCCTCGCGTTTTTTCTTGTCTTCGTCGGCGTGGGACTCCGCATCCCGAACCATCTTATCGATTTCTTCCTTGGAAAGCCCCGATGAGGCTGTGATACGAATGGACTGCTCTTTTCCGGTTCCCAAATCTTTGGCTGATACATGCACGATACCGTTGGCATCGATGTCAAAGGTTACCTCAATCTGAGGAACGCCACGGGGAGCCGGGGGAATCCCGGACAACTCGAAATTTCCTAGTGTCTTGTTATCACGGGACATCTCGCGTTCGCCTTGCAGAACGTGTATCGAGACAGCCGGCTGATTGTCGGCGGCCGTAGAGAATACCTGGCTCTTGCGGCAGGGAATGGTTGTGTTTTTATCTATTAATCTGGTCAAAACGCCGCCCAGAGTCTCGATACCGAGTGAAAGCGGTGTTACATCCAGCAGCAGAACATCCTTTACGTCGCCTTTGAGGACGCCCCCCTGGATAGCTGCTCCAATAGCCACAACCTCATCCGGATTGACCCCTTTGTTGGGCGTTTTCCCGAAAATGTCCTGGACTCGCTTCTGTACAGCCGGCATGCGGGTCATACCGCCTACCAGAATAACCTCGTCAATGTCGCTGGCTGAAAGGCCGGCATCCTTGAGCGCAGTACGGCAGGGGCCGTCGAGTTTTGCCAGAAGTTCGGCACAGATCGATTCCAGTTTGGCACGCGAAAGCTTCATGGTGAGATGCTTGGGACCGGATGCATCAGCAGTAATAAAAGGCAGATTGATATCTGTCTCCATCGAGGTGGAGAGTTCGCACTTGGCCTTTTCAGCCGCTTCCTTCAGGCGCTGCAGGGCCATCTTGTCGCCGCGCAGGTCGATTCCCTGGTCTTTTTTAAACTCATCCGCGATCCAGTCGATCACCAACTGGTCAAAGTCCTCACCACCCAGAAAAGTATCACCATTGGTTGACTTTACCTCGAATACACCATCGCCTAGTTCTAGGATGGAGATATCGAACGTTCCGCCGCCAAGGTCAAAGACAGCTACCTTTTCTTCCTTTTTCTTGTCCAGACCATAAGCCAGGGCTGCGGCAGTCGGCTCGTTAATGATTCGCAGAACATTCAGACCGGCAATTTTTCCGGCATCCTTGGTAGCCTGACGCTGGGAATCATCAAAATAAGCCGGTACCGTAATGACAGCATCAGTAACCGTAGTTCCGAGATAATCCTCGGCGGTTTTTTTCATCTTCTGTAACACTATCGCAGATATTTCCGGCGGTGAATAACGCTTGCCGCGAACCTCTACCCATGCGTCACCATTATCGGCTTTTACGATTTTAAAAGGAGATATTGCGATGTCTTTTCTGACCGCATCTGAATCGAACTTACGGCCGATCAGGCGCTTTATCGAATATAAGGTGTTCTCCGGATTAGTTACTGCCTGACGTTTGGCCTGTTGTCCAACAAGGCGCTCGCCACTCTCGGCAAAAGCCACCATCGAGGGAGTAGTGCGGCTTCCCTCGGAGTTGGCGATAACGACCGGTTCACCACCTTCCATGATTGAGACGCAAGAGTTGGTTGTTCCCAGGTCGATTCCAATTACTTTACTCATGATATAATAATCCTCCTTTTCAGGTCATCTTTTTTAAAGTTAGTCATCGGGTATTCAAAAAACAAGGGCCGGAAGAAAAAAAGTTTACTTCTTTATCTAAAAAGCCAAAACTATTTCAGTGCTGTTGAAACAGTAACCATGGCGGGTCTTAATAACCTTTCCTTGAGCATATAACCCTTCTGGAGTTCATCTACAATCGTATTGGGGGGGACTTCATCGGTCGGAATCTGCGTCATGGCCTGATGAAAATCCGGATTAAAAATTGAGCCGACAGCCTCTACCGGGGTAACACCGAATTTCTTTAGCGCTGCCAGCAACATACCATGTGTCATGCGAACACCCTCGACCACAGCGGAAAGGTCGTCTTCACTGGCATGGGTCAGCGCCCGCTCTAGATTGTCTACTACCGGTAATATCTCTTCAATCAGATTTTTGGTGCAGTAGTTAAGCAGTTCCTCTTTTTCCCGATTGGCTCGTTTACGGTAATTTTCCAGGTCCGCCCGTTCGCGCACAAAACGGTCCCAATTTTCACGTGCTTCAGCCTCTTTTGCGGCAATGATACCTTCAAGCTGGCTGATTCGCTCTTCAGGCGTGGCCGGTTCCGCAGCTTCAATAGGGAAAGGTGTTTCGGCAACTTCGTTTTCGGTTGCAGGTTTTGATGGGTTTTCTTTATGGTCGTCTTTGTTCATGGTTTCGCTAATCCTTTGTTTTTTTTCTGCCTATCTATAAATTGTTACAGATAAAACAGATTAGTGAAGTGGCAGGCGGCTCTAAAGTTTTGTGATTATTTATACCTCGTTTAAAAGGCGGCTAACCAGCTTGGCGGTATAATCTACTATCGGGATCACGCTGGAGTAACCCATTCGGGTCGGACCGATAACACCTATTAATCCCACCGTGTTGCTGCTGGTGATGAAGCGAGAGGTGATCAGGCTCACGCCGGCTGATTGGCTAACCGGGGTTTCCGAACCGATATATATCTGAACTCCTTCGGCGGTCATACAGCGGGAAAGTAATTGCAGCAATATTCCCTTCTGTTCAAAGGCCCTGAAGATATCCTGCATGCGACGCCCGGTGCTGAATTCTGGCTGGTCGAAAATGCGTGATTGCCCCTCGACAAAGATTTCGTCTTGTTCGAAATCGACTGCTTGTTTGCTGATTTGAAGTGCTTGTGACATGAGTCGGTCAAACTGTACCTTCTCATCCTTCATCTCTTCCAGTATGCGCTGGCGAGCCAGAGAGATGGTAAGTCCCTGCATCAGCTCATTGAGATAATTGCCCATTTTCACCAGGTCGTCCTGAGTAATATCTTCCTCGGTCTCTACCAGCCGGTTTTGGACCGTGCCGTTGCTGGAAACAAGAATAGCAAGTACCCGATGAGGTCCAAGACTCAGAAATTCGATGTGACGAAAGACATCAGCAACAAAGCTGGGGGCCACTACCAATCCCATGTAGTTTGAGAGGGATGAAAGGGTCTTGCTGGTTTCCTTTAATATTTCAGAGACCCCGCCCCCGGCTTGACGGCAGCGCCGGATGATCTGTTTTTTCTCATCACGCGTTATCTGGCGGAGTGCTATCAAGGAGTCGACATAAAAACGGTAGGCCTTTTCAGTAGGAATCCTGCCGGCTGAGGTATGCGGCGACGTCAAAAGCCCCATTTCTTCCAGGTTGGACATGACATTCCGGACAGTGGCCGGTGAAAGGGTTAGGGCATGGCGGCGCGCTACAGCACTGCTGCCGACCGGTTCGGCCGTAGCAATGTAGTCTTCGATAATTGCTTCCAGTATCTGTTTGCTTCTTGGTGAAAGTTCAACGTCCATGTCGACCTCAAAAATTTAGCACTCCTTGTTGTAGAGTGCTAAATTTAATACAAAAGTAATCAGTGCTCTATTATTTGTCAAGGACTAATCATGCTGATTTACGCGGATAAGTAGATTCAAATGCCTTGCCTCAGCTGGACGAAAGGTATATATATATCCATTCGATTTTCATGATGATTTGGCCAAGGAGAAGACAATCTGTGTCCTGGCAGGCGATTGGTATATTTGACTCGGGTGTGGGAGGACTTACCGTCTTACGCGAGATTTTCAGGGTGCTACCTCAAGAGGACACCATTTATTTCGGTGACACGGCCCGTGTCCCTTATGGCACCAAGTCACCTGAAACCGTAATTCGTTATGCTGCTGAAATTACAAATTTTTTAGTCCGTCGCGATATCAAGCTGCTGGTGGTGGCCTGCAACACGGTATCGGCAGTAGCCTTAAATGGTCTTAAACGTCAGTTTCCTATCCCTGTAGTAGGTGTTATCGAGCCAGGTGCCCGCCGGGCAGTTGAGGTCTCCAGTAGTGGACGTATCGGCGTGATCGGTACGACCGGCACCATAAAAAGCAGCGCCTACACCCGCGCTATCAAGCGTTTCAATCCCAATGCCGAAGTAATAAGCCGCGCTTGCCCGTTGTTTGTTCCTCTGGCTGAGGAAGGCTGGACTGACAACGAGGTCGCGCGACTAACCGCCGAAACCTATCTGCAGGAGTTGAAAGAAGCCGGAGTGGATACCCTGGTTCTGGGCTGTACTCATTACCCCCTGCTCAAGCCTATTATTGCCGAAGTTATGGGACCCGGGGTTACACTGGTTGACTCAGCAGAGGAAACCGCCCGGACCGTGGTCGAGATCCTCTCCGGTAAAAACCTGATGCGCCCGGCAGCGGAGAGAGGCAACCATCATTACTATGTCAGTGACGTACCGGCTGGCTTCATCAGGGTTGGGAATCGTTTCCTGGGTGGTCGACTGGGTGATGTGTATCAGGTAAATCTGGATGATGAGGAAAGGCTCTGATTAATATGTCTTCAGGACAGCGTAAGCGCTTAAACATAAGTCTCCTGATACCATTTCTGGTGATTGCCGTGGTGTTCGGAATAATGATCTGGCAGAAAATGCAGGCCAGTCGCAATGTGCCATCGGCACCACAGGTTCAACTACCCTCAGGAAAAAGGACGGTGGTTCTTTTTTTTGTGGCGGATGGAACCCGGCTGGCCAGGGAAGGGCGGGAAGTGGAATCCTGCGATGATGCCCGCGGTTGCTTGAAAGCTGTTCTTGACGAGCTGTTCAATGGACCGGTCAGCGATCTGGATGAGGCCTTGCCAGAGGGTGCTGTACTTAACAGCGCTAGTTTTGATGGGGATACAGCCGTTGTGGATATGAACCGCGGTTTTGTTGACGATATGGCCTCAGGCAGCTCGGCAGAAATGCTGGCGGTTTATTCGATAGTAGATACAATCTGTGCCAATTTCCCGCAGATTGCGCGGGTAAAACTGACTGTTGAGGGGCAGGACATGGTTGTCCTGGGTCACCTTGATCTCTCTGATCCGCTGACACCTGATTATACTCTTGAGCAGGCGGCAAAAGATAACCGTGACCAGACCGAATCCATACCAGACAAAAAAAAGGGACTTAGATGAAGCCGTTTCGCAGTGTGATCCGCAATCAGGTGTTGATACTTGACGGGGCTATGGGGACCATGCTCCAGGAACGTGGGCTCAGGCCGGGACAGTCACCGGAAGAACTCAACCTGACCATGCCCGAGGTTGTGGCTTCGGTACATCGGGAGTATATCCAAGCCGGGGCTGATATAATTGTCACCAACACCTTTGGCGGCAGTCGTTTCAAGCTTGCCCATTACGGGCTTGAGGGGCGGCTGGCTGAGATAAACGCCCGCGCGGTCGAAATTGCCCGTTCTGAAGCCAAGGGGAAGGCCTATGTAGGTGCTTCTATCGGTCCTACCGGCCAATTTGTTGAGCCACTCGGTGAGGTTACTTTCGATGATATGAAGGCGGCCTTTCGTGAACAGGCCGAAGCCTTGATTTCTGCCGGAGCCGATCTGATCTGCCTGGAAACTTTTCTGGATATTAAGGAGTGTCGTGCAGCAGTGATCGCAGTCCGTGAGGTTTCAAAGGACATTCCGATCATCGCTATGCTGACTTTTGACGACAATGGCCGTTCGGTACTTGGAACGCCGCCTGAGGCGGCTGCCATTACCCTGACCGCGGCCGGAGCTGATATTGTCGGTTCAAACTGTGGGCTTGGGGTAGATGGTATTTATGACATACTTTGCAAGATGCGCCAAGTGACCCAACTGCCACTGATCTCTCAGGCTAATGCCGGCTTGCCCAAGCTGGTTGACGGAACAACTGTTTTTCCCGGTACGCCCCAGGAGATGACCGCCTACCATGACCGTTTGATCAACCTTGGTGTTCGCGTAATCGGTGGTTGTTGCGGCACCACCCCGGCACACATCCGAGCCATGAAAGAGGCCTTGGCACAGCGTCAACAACTGAACTGGCACCCTAATACTGAAACAGGCGGGGCAACTTTTCTCTCAAGCCGCGCCGGCTGGACGGCCGTAGGCGCCGGAAACAAAACCGCCATCATTGGTGAGCGCATCAACCCTACCGGCAAAAAGACCTATTCTCAGGAACTGCTTGAGGGCAAGGTGGCTTATATTCGGCGCGAGGCAATCGAACAGGTCGAGTCAGGAGCGACGCTTCTGGATGTAAATGTTGGCGCTCCGGGAATCGATGAGCCGTCGGCGATGGAGCGGGCAGTATTCTGTGTCAGTGGAACTGCCGGAATACCGCTCGTTTTGGATTCATCGAATCCGGTCGCACTGGAGGCAGGGCTGAAGGCGGCCGATGGAAAAGTGCTGATCAATTCTGTATCCGGCGAGCCCAAAAGCCTTAAAAAGGTGTTGCCGCTTGCAAAAAAATACGGTGCTGCAGTGATCGGATTGACATTGGATGCCAAGGGCATTCCGGATACCGCCGAGGGCCGGCTGGCTATTGCCCGCCGCATTCGTAATGCTGCTCGCAGACAGGGCATTCCTGACTCCGATATCATTATTGATTGTTTGACCTTAACCGTAAGTGCGGAACAAAAGCGTGCCGCTGAAACCCTGCGAGCCATCCGGCAGGTAAAGCAGAAGCTTGGGCTCTCTACTGTGCTGGGGGTCAGCAACATCTCTTTCGGTCTGCCACAGCGGCCGCTGATTTCGGCAGCTTTCTTTGCCATGGCAATGGAGGCCGGACTGGATGCCGCCATCATCAACCCCAAAGAGAAGACCATGATGGATGCCTGGCGTTCGGCCATGGTGCTGCTTAATCGTGATCTTCAGGCTACGACTTACATCGAGGCCTACCGTGGTGAACAGGCCAACGCTGCTGTCCAGGCCACTGTCTCGGATAGCCCCCCCTCGATTCGTGAACGGCTGGGCCGGGCTGTAATAAGTGGTGATCGCGATGGTATCGTTGCCCTGGTGGAAGAAGCGCTCCAAGAGGGGCTGGCCCCGCTTCAGATAAGCAATGAGGGGTTTCTGCCGGGACTGGAAGAGGTTGGTCGCCGATTTGAACAGAATATCTTTTTCCTGCCCCAGGTTATGCAGTCGGCAGAAACCATGCAGGCCGGTTTTGCGCGCCTGAAGGAGGAGATGAAAGGCCAATCCTTCAAGAGCCTTGGCCGAATACTCATGGCTACCGTGGAGGGGGATATTCACGACATCGGCAAAAATATCGTCTGCACATTGCTGGAAAGCCATGGTTTTGAAGTATTTGATATCGGCAAGAATGTTTCGGCAGCTACAATCATTGCCAAGGCCAAAGAGTATGCGGTTGATGCTGTTGGCTTGTCTGCGCTGATGACTACCACCATGTCTGAAATGAGTGACGTTATTCAAAAACTTAAGTCAGCTGGAATAAAAACTTTTACCATGGTAGGTGGCGCGGTTGTAACACAGGATTACGCCGATCGGATCGGTGCCGATCTCTATGCCCGTGATGCGATGGAGGCGGTGGCCAAGATCAAGGGTCTGCTGGGTGTTACCGGTTGAGTCTCATTAATCTTTAACATGTTGCTATCATTTATTCTTTTGTGTTAGTTTTCAAAACGCTGTCATTTGACGTAGGAATTACTCATGGTCCTGGGTTTTAACCATAATGTAGTTTATAAAAGCGAGGTCTTCCACGTGCAAACTGAGGATAGTGGTGTAGGCAACCCACATATCATCACTTTGCTCTACAAGGGAGGAGTGATCCTTTGTTCCAAAAAGACCAGTTATGCCGATATTCTAAAGATAGAAAATCTTGACATTGTTGTCGAAGAGTTAATGAAGGAGCAACATAAGGACCTGATGCGCCGCCTCAAGTCCGGGGAGTTTGATGAAAGGGCTTTTTCTATCCCGGCATCCCCCGTGGGAACCCATGAAATTCTCTCTCCAGAACCGGTTGCCGATCCTATTGCCGACCTTTTTTCCTTATCATCTTCTCTACATCAATCCCCTTCCAAATCCGATATCTCCTTACTTTTTGATATACCTACCCTGAAAACATCCGGTTCCGTACAAGAACAGCCAGTTAAAAAAGATATTGCAGCGAAAGAAGCGGTCAGTCTGGATGATGCCATACTGACCTTCTTTGGCGCATATGAAAAATAGTCTTAACTGCAAAGGTTTCACCTATCTGACCGCCTTGATGCTGGTCATGGTCATGGGGATCATGCTGGGTGCCATCGGTCAATCCTGGAAAAGCATTATGCAGCGCGAGCGGGAGGAAGAGTTGATTTTCCGGGGCCGACAGTATAAGGCTGCGCTTGAGCGCTGGCACAATCCAAACACCGTCAGGGGGGATCACGTAAGGACCAAGTTGAATGACCTGAAAGACCTGCTACAGGATCCGCGTACCTTGACTACGGTCCGTTATCTGCGCCGCCTTTATACCGATCCGCTCACCGGCAAGGAGTGGCATACAATCTCTGATCCAACCTGGGGTATTATCGGTGTGGCCAGTACAAGCGAGAAGCAGCCTTTAAAAATAGGCGATTTTCCGGATGATCTGAAGGATTTGTCTGGTAAGCAGCGTTACAACGAGTGGTTGTTTCAATTTACACCTCAGGGTCAGCCAGGAAGACCGGGGGGGGCAGCAGCTACCGGGACGCAGGGTGGTGCGACAAATCCGCGTGGAGTTATGGGCACACCTTAGCCATGGCACTGCCAAAACCAAGATACCGGGGTTACAGCTTAATGTTCAAGAGCCTTACAACCAGAATCATAATTACCACCATAACACTGCTGGTTTGCGGCATATTTCTGTATACCTTTTTCAACGTCCGACAACAGCAAGCCCAGCTTATTGATACAGCCCGGGAAAGCACCGAGCTTCTACTGCATACGGTTGAGAACAGCATCTACAATACCATGCATCTGGGCAATGTGCAGGATGTGGGATCTATTCTGGCCATGGTCGGCCAACACAATCAACTGGTCGGTGTAAGGATATTCCATCCGCACGGCATGATCATGCGCTCGTCGAACCCATCCGAAGTGGGTCGTACCGTAAGTCCTAGCGATTACAAGCTTTATCAGGGGCCTAAGCAATACGGCATTTTTGATTTCCCTCCTCATGGCGAAGTCCTGGCTATGGTCAAACCTATATACAACGAGGCGCCCTGTCATATCTGTCATGGCAACAAGACCAAGGTCATCGGCATCCTCAATATCAACTATTCACTTAGGCGCACAAAGATGCAGATGCTGGAGGCATCGCGTATTTTTATCGTCTCTTCGGTGGCGATCACTGTCTTCCTGGCACTTACCATTTCGCTTATTTTATTTAAATTTGTAAAACGCCCTTTGGACAGCATTATCAACAAAATGTCCCGGGTTGAAAAAGGCGATTTGAGCGTTCGCATCAAATGCCGGGGCAAGGACGAGATCGGCAGGCTGATCATGAGCTTCAACTCGATGGTCGACAGGCTGGATGCTGCAAAGAAGGAGCTTGAACAGCATCACTTCAATCAGCTGGAACAAGCTGATAGACTGGCCTCTATCGGTGAAATGGCGGCTGGAATCGCTCATGAGATAAAAAACCCCTTGGCAGGTATTTCGGCCGCGGTGACTATTATTAAGGATGATTTTAGTACTGTCGACCCTCGCAACGAAATCCTTGGCGAGGTTCTTCAACAGGTTCAGCGGCTGGATAAAACGGTTAATGATCTGCTATTCTTTGGCAAGCCCTCCATGCCGGAGCTTGCCTGTATTGATATCAACGATATCATTACAAAAACCCTCAATTTTGCCTCGCAGCACCGCGGTGTATCCAATATTGAAAAGCGGCTGGAGCTTGACCCCGAGATCTCAACTGTTTACGCTGACGGAAAGCAACTGCAACAGGTTTTTCTTAATATAATTCTAAATGCCTTTCAGGCTATGAATAGTGGCGGGATACTCACTATTTCCACCACTCTTGTCATGCTCCAGGAGCGGCCTTTTGTTAGGATTAATGTTGCCGATACTGGTCCCGGCATCCCCCCCCAAATTCTGGAAAAAATATTCTCACCGTTTTTTACTACTAAAGCCCAGGGTACAGGACTTGGGCTAGCCATTTGCTGTAAGCTCATTCACATGCATAACGGGGCAATACGCGTTACCAGTAATGATAAGCATGGCACTGTTTTTACCGTTGAACTGCCTGCGTGTTGTGTAAATGAAATGGAAACAAGGAGAGGTTATGAAGCGAAGCAAGATATTAGTTGTTGATGACGAGCATCTGATTCGTTGGTCCCTGGAACAAAACCTTAAGAAACAGGGATATGAAGTACTCACTGCCGGCAATGGCGAGGATGCGTTGCGGCTTGCTCGTGAGGAACAGCCTGATCTTGTGCTTTTGGACATCCAGTTGCCTGGTATCAGCGGAATAGAAACCCTGGAGAAGCTAAAGGATAATGATGAAGATATCCTCGTGATAATGGTAACCGCGCACGGCGGGCTTGAAACAGCCGTTAATGCGATGCGTTTGGGAGCCTATGATTACGTGAGCAAGCCTTTCAACCTTGATGAGTTATCCATTATCATTAAAAAAGCCCTGGAAACCTCTGATCTCAAACGCGAAGTTGCCAGACTGCGTTCAGAGACCAAAAAATCTGCGCCCAACATCATCGGTGACAGCAGGCATATGAAGTATCTGATGGAAGTGCTTGATAAAGTGGCCAAAAGCGAGGCTACTACGGTCTTGGTGCAGGGTGAGTCAGGGACAGGCAAGGAGCTGGTAGCCAAGTGGATTCACTACAGCTCCAATCGCGCTGATAAGCCCTTTATCGCTATTAACTGTGCTGCGGTACCGGCCACTTTGCTGGAAAGTGAACTTTTCGGCCACGAAAAAGGCGCCTTTACAGATGCAAAGGCTACCAAAAAGGGATTATTTGAGCTGGCAGACGGCGGGACTGTCTTTCTTGATGAAATCGGTGATATGGAGATGGGGATGCAGGCCAAGCTGCTGCGTTTTCTGGAAGACCGCACCTTCAGGCGTATCGGGGGTGGCCGGGTTTTTACCGTGGATGTCAGGATCATATCCGCTACCAATAAGGATCTTCAGAAGTCGATCGAGGAGAAAATCTTCCGCAACGATCTATATTACAGGCTGCAGGTTATCCCCATCTTCCTTCCGCCTCTGCGTGAACGCAGAGAAGACATCATTCCTTTGGCTACTCATTTTATCGAGTTATACAACAAGGATTTTAACAAAAAAGTCCAGGGTATTGCCGGCATGGCCGAAAGAATCATGCAGGATTATGGTTGGCCAGGCAATGTGCGCGAACTGAAAAACGTAATTGAACGGGCAATTATTCTTGGCAACGATGAAACCCTTCTGCTCGAACACCTGCCGCTGGAAATAGTGGCCAAGGCTTCGCCTCAGGCGGGCGCCCCCATGTCTGCATTCCGTCTTCCACCCGAGGGTGTTGACATCGAAGAGGTCGAAAAAGAGCTGATCAGGCAGGCTTTGGAAAGCACGGAATGGAATCAATCAAAGGCGGCTAAAAAACTAAGTTTAGGTATAGATGCCTTTCGTTATCGAATGAAGAAGTTCGGCTACTTAAAATAAAACAAGGGATCGGGTGGCATCATAGTTGCAATAAAAATAATAAGAATTAGATAAAAAACACGATGATGATCAGTCGTTAAGAAGATATCTCCAGTAATTACGGAGGAATAGCGATGCTTTCCATATACCATAAATACAATAAAAGCCTCCTGGGATTATTGCTCGCCCTGGTGATATCACTGTGCTGTGACGTTTTTGCAGCAAAAGCCATGGATGTCGCGACACTGGAGCCAATAGTCGATGGCTTGCGCACACCACTTAAGTTTGTGATCGATACCAATGGTGATTTATGCGTTGCTGATCCGCGATCTGGCGGAATTGTTGTGGTTAATCAATATGGTAAGCTGGTAAAGGTTTTACCGACCTCAAAACCAATCACCTCGGTTGCCTTGCTTAATAGCAACAACAACATAAGTGGCGGGAAATATATTGCTGCTTTGGGCGATCGAGTGGCCGTGCTGGATGCGGAAGGTGCGGAGATCGCTCTTTTAGGGTTAGGCGCCGGCCAATTCGTCAAGACAGCCGGCATAGCTGTTAGCCCGGATGGCAACATCTACGTTGTTGATGCCGGAGCCAATCAAATTAAAGTTTTCAACTCTTCCGGCAAATATTCTTTTCCATTCGGGAGTGGTCAATTTAAACTTCCCAATGGAATCGGAATTTTCACTGAGTCAGGCAGTGTGCGAGTCGCTGTTACTGATATTATGGGGGGCAAGGTTGAAGTTTTTGATGCAGCCGGAGTTCATCAGCGCACTATAGGCACCCCGGGGGCCGGTTTAAATAGCGGTATTGTCGGACCATTATATTTCTATTATCCCTCTGGAATAGCCTTTGAGTACAAAGATAACGCGCTTTTCCGTATTTATGTCGTTGATATGTACCTTGGACAGGTTCAGGCTATTGATGCGGTTTCTTATTCTTTCTTAGGCAATATTGGAAGTCTTGGAAACGATGCCGGCAAACTGATAACCCCCAGCGATGTGCAATTCGACCAGGTTAACAAACGGCTGCTGGTTGCCAATGGATGGAGCAACTTGGTCAGCTTTGGTATCGACGGTGGACAAAATCCGGTTAATATGGTTCCGCCAGCTTTAATAATAAATAACCCAAATGCTACGGTGGATACCCCATCAATTGTTCTCACAGGATCGGTCGATGCGGGTTGTACTTTAACTGCTTCAGTAAACACCTCCGGACGTGCGGGTGCTGCCAGTTTCTCTTCCGCTACTTCCTGGATGATTCCAGTGAATGGCTTGATCCCGGGAAATAATAAAATATCGATAATAGCCAGGAATGGTTATGGTACCACGGTTACCAAAACCGCTAATGTCCAATATTCACCTCCAACAGCGGCTCTTTCAATCAATAGCTTTCCCTCTTTGACCTCGCAATCGACAATAACCTTGAGTGGTGTATCGGAACCAGGCTCATACATCTATATCAATAACGCCGATGCCCGTGTTTCCGGTCAGGCAGATGTCTCTGGCAGTGGCAGCTGGACTTATAATCTGACACTTGTCGAAGGAATCAATAATATCGAAGTTTCTGCTTCACGTTTCGGCGCCACAGCAGCTTTCAAGACTATCACCATAATACTTGACACGGTTGCCCCGGTATTAACTGTGTCCGCGATGGCTGATGGAAGTTCTTCAGCCACTCCAATTCAAAACATCTCAGGAACCGCCATTGATCCCAACCTGTCCAGCGTAACTGTAAATGGTGCTCAGGTGCCGGTCAGCAACGGCGCCTTCAGCTACGCCATCACATTGGATAAAGGGCCAAATATCATCACCGTAGTTGCCAGCGACAGCCTGGGCAATACCAGAACTAATACAAGAACAATTAATTTTGATCCTGCACTTCCGGTTATCAGTGTTGCAACACCGGCCGACGGCGCCTATACCAATCTGGGAGACATCGTTGTTTCCGGCAGAGTAGACAAGCAAGCTTCCGTCACGGTCAATGGTGTGCCTGCCAATCCTGGAGGTGGTCTTGATTGGAATGCCACAATAAGATTGGCTAGTGGAATGAACACGATAAGAATTGCAGCTACTGATCAGTATGGTTCAGTGGCCTGGCAGCCAAGAACAATATTTTACGACACGATAATGCCTGATGTTGCTATAACCAGCCCCCCACAGGATCTCGCTCTTAAATCCCCTGGCATGACCATTAAGGGTCTGGTAGGCGACAACACCGGAATAAAAAGTATAAAAGCCACCATCAATGGGATCGACAGACAGGTTGCGCTTAAAAATGGCGAGTTCTCATTGTTTGCCGACTTTACTGCTGAAGGTCCCTACGCCATTGCGGTGAGTGTCACCGACATGGCAGGAAACACAACCACTGTTGTGCGTACAATAGTTTACGATATAACGCCACCTTCGCTGACCGTTGAGCCGGTAACTGTGGCGTATCCCGTGCAAATCTCAGGGTCTGTGGAGGCCGGGGCGAGCATCGTCGTTAAGGACGCTGCCGGTATATCAGGCAGAGTTACGATTGCAGGACAGAAATGGACGGCCGATTTTTCGGGTCGTGTTTATGATCCTGCAACCCTTGTGGCACAGGCAACTGATCCTGCAGGGAATGTTTCTATAAATAGAATAAGTTTTCCTGTCACAACGGGTGGCGGAGATCCTGCATCACAACCGGAAGTTATATACGGTGATATAGATGGCGACGGTGCTGTGACCTTGGCTGATGCAATGGTTGTACTGCGTCTTGTAGTTCTGAACGAAGTGCCAACCAAACAACAGCTTCTTCATGGCGATGTTGGGCCGCTGCTTGATGGGAAAGTTAATCCGAAAGGAAAGCTGGATATAGTTGACGTAGTCCTGATACTAAGGAAGGCCATGGGTCTCTTGTCCTGGAATTAATCCTGGATATTAAAAGAAAGATAAGCAAATGAAAGCCAAGCCCATCATCATACTGCTTCTTATGTTTTCAGTGCATCACAGTACTCGTGTGCTTGCTATAGACACAAATACATACGCGGCAGTGAATTTTACGCTTCATAATCTGCGTTATGCTCCCTTCGGCTCAGGAGCCTACGATGCCAAAGGTATAAGAGACGAAGCTCGCCAAATAAGCGCTAACAATCCAAATGCTACCCAAGTCTGTATTTTTTGCCATACCCCCCATAATGCATCTATTTCCGTTCCGCTATGGAATAAGGCCTTAGTTAATGCACCTAATGTGAACAGTTATCAATTATACACCTCATCACCTTCACTTACTCAGCATGTAAAAAGTAATTCAAAAATTACGGCTAAAAGCGAGTCCTTGCTTTGTCTTAGCTGTCATGATGGGAAAACTGCTATAAATGCCTTGCATTCTATCAATGATCAGCAGTTTTACCCAATTGTTAGCGGAGAATATATAGTTGATATGACGCTTGATTCAACACCTTTCGCTTTAGGCGATCTGGGTCCTGGTATGGCGTATACTGCCAATATCGGTGCTACTCGTGATGCAACCACAGGCGATATTTCTTTTGGTGGATCTCGAACAGGTACCGACCTTACCGATGATCACCCCATCGGCTTTACTTATCCTCAGGTTGTGGCCGCCAGAGTAAGTGATTTTCGAGTGGCCGGGCCTGCCTCGACGACCGGTACTGCCGAGAATTTAGGCGTTCGTTTTTTTGGACCTGAAAAGAGAGTTGAATGTTCCTCGTGCCATAATCCGCATGTTTATTACGGCTATGGCAGAACTGCCAGTTCACGAGAAAAACTTGCTATACCAGGCACCGAGGATAAGCACAGGGACAGATTTCCCTTTTTGGTTAGGGATAATAACGGCAGCGCCTTATGTCTGGCATGTCATATAAAATAAAATTTAATGCTGATTACTTGCTTTTCAGGAGCGAGCCATGAATAAAAAAATTAATACATTAATTATGATTGTTTTCATGCTTCTCATGGCTCCCTCGGCGTTATACGCAAAGGGACTGGGGGGGGCATTAAACCCGCCCCATGATGCAGCACGTAACATTAAATGTGGTAACTGTCACAATGATAACTTTTCACTTGGTAAAGCCAAGTTTGGCAATGTTTGTACATCCTGCCATACAGCCGGTCAATCAGCGGCAAACAAGCCTTTCAATGAGCAGGATGCCGCTAATCCTTACGGTACTGTTGTAAATGGTTATACCAACACACCTCCTTCCACAGTCTTTCAAACCTCGCACAATTGGGCAGGCCCCGACACCAATCCCGCTGCCGGTGCCAGTCCGCCAATGAATCCAGCTATGACTACCTCGAACACGGGGGGCTACCTATTATGTGTAAGATGCCACAATATTCATGGCCCAATTTCATCCGCTACCGTCTCCAGGCCATTCCTCAGGATGAAAAACAATAACGACGAGATGTGTCGCGACTGTCATACGCGACGTGATAGATCATCACATATGGATGGAACCCATCCTATTAATCTTCAATATTCGACAATAGCTGCAAAAAAACCTGAACTTTTCGCATATCCACCTGTAGCAAGTGACCCCAGAAACAAGATGAAACTGATTAATGGCAACGTACAATGTTCTACCTGTCACGGACTTCACTATACTGATTCAAGAAGCGGTAGAGAGCACACCGCAGCTTCTGCTGTTCTGAATCTTCTTTCAAGTTCTAAGGGTATGCTGCTTAGAACCAATGCACGTGGTAAAAATGCCGAGGATATAAACATTTGCACCAATTGTCATAAAGGCAAGATGTCACATAATGATCAGATCGTACAACAGAACATTCAGTGTAATGATTGCCATTCCGGACACGTTGAATACGATCCGCAGGCTTTTACAGCGGCTGAAAAAACTCCGAATAAATACATGATCCGACGTTACATGAACATCTCCACCCAATATGGAGCAGTGCGAAAAGTACGGACATTTTATCGGTATACCGGCTCAGAGAATCCCAATAAAGATCCCGGTACAGATGGAAAAGAGTTCTTTCGGGAAGTCTCGGGCCTTGGTGTCTGTCAGGGATGTCATAATGATTCGGTAAAATTTGTAAATGAACATAGGGGTGGGAATAAGGCAAATAACGTAGATATAAACCACAAAAAATGCAACTCATGTCATACTCACAGCGGTGGGTCGTTTAGCGGCGGATGCAGCAACTGTCATGGCTATCCACCTAGCGTGAACAAAAGGGGCCGAACTCCCATTCTTGGTTCGAATCCCCTTCGTTTTGAACCAGGCTATGCTTTCTGGTCTTCTGCAAATGCTCCGACCAAACATACCTATGCACAAACTCTTGGTTTTTTAGATGAGTCCAAAACGCCCCATACCACCCATGCTGACAGAACCCTCTACGCCCTTAGCTGTGAGGAGTGTCATAAAGGCAAAACACACAATGCCGGGACCGACAATTACAGGCAGGTATTCATCAATAAGGTGGCTATTACTGCGAGCAATATTGGTGCCTTCGTACAATACAGCACGACCGGCGTTGATGGACGCTATAATTGCACAAACATTTACTGTCATAGTAATGGTCGTGGGGGCGATTACAAGACCGTTACCTGGAAAAATAGCAAGGACACAATTGTAAAAGGTAACAATCGTTGCCAGTCTTGCCATGGGGATAAGAAAAATATTGAGACTGCAACTGGCGTTAGTGCACTAAGTGGTGCTCACCAGCGTCATGCCGCCTTAAGCAAAGCAAACTTTACCTGCCAGAACTGTCATGGTGCAACGCTCCGTGGTGGTTTTGATAACAATTCAGGTCTTGTATATCCAGCGTTAAACCATGTGAATGGTGTAAAGAATGTTAAATACAGTTTTCCGACCAACTTCAACCTTGATTACGCCATGAGCCCGGTTAACTATGCCAACAACCAACAGTGCGGCAATATTTACTGCCATAGTAACGGAAAAAATAAGTATCCTACTAAAGTAACGCCAAAGTGGGATGACCCAAGTACCGGTAAATGCGGTACTTGTCATGAGGTTCGTGGACCAGAGACTACGAAAACATTTGGTATGATGACCTCCAATGCTCACTTTAGACATCTATCCAGTGTCTATGGCCCCAATCTCTTAAAAACTGTCGGTCCTCTGCCGGAAGATGCTCCCACAGCGTGTATGCGATGCCACACCCTCTTCGGCGGTGCTGAAGAGAAACATGTCAAAGGCTCTATATTTGGTGATACCAGGGTAAATAGCCCATGCTATAAGTGTCATGGCGGCTGGCAACAAGGTGCTTTCAAACCTGAAGGGGGCTCAGATAAATTAGTTTGGTCACAAAAAACACGCGTTGCTTGTACCCAATGCCATCCCACTTGGGGTGGTTACTCGGCAGCACGCATCGGTAATATTCTGGCGCCTAAGCAGATCAACTACTCTGCATCCGGTCACGGCAAGAGTGCCGTGCCATTCAAAAATAAAAATACTCTTAAAAAAATTGATTGTAGCGATTGCCATAATCAGAACAGTGGGCATATCAGACCTTCTGCTGCTGGTGAACATAGCTCGCGCCTGAAAACCTACAGTAATTTATCTGCGACTTTTGTCACTTTTGGCAATTACACTGGTCGCAGAAGGCTTGGTAACGCTGTCTGCAACAGCTGTCACTGGGAAGGACAATCGGCTGCGAAAAAGGTTATGTTTACCCATGTCACCTCTCTGAGCGAGGCGCGGAATGGCACCCCAACCATGGCTTGTTCAAGATGCCACAATGTTCATGGTTCCGATGGCGGTCACATGGTCAGAAACAAGGTCGTATTTAGGAATTTATCTGCTTTTATAAACTACTCTTCAGCCTATTTTATTACTTATTCGTCGGCCGACTCGACTGTTGTCAAAAAGAAAGACCAGAAAAGATTCTTTAAATTTATAGATCTTACCACCAATCGTGGCCTCTGTCAGGTCTGCCATGTAAACACCAAGCATTTTAAAAACGGCATTAGTGAAAAAGATTCTGGACCTACTACAGGTGTGGCTGGCAAGCCATTTGTGAATCACACAAAAATGGGTGTAGGTATGAATTGTTTATCCTGTCACCCGCACACTCCTCCCCCGGGAGAAGGTACTTATGCATTCTTCCCGTTTGGCGTATGTAATAAATGTCATGGCTATCCGCCTGTACCTAAAAAATATAAAACAGGCCAGAATAATTATAGCAGTGCCCACATTGATCCCAATCCTTTCGAAAACCTTTCCGGTTCCGGTGGCTCTCACATAGTTAAAGGTCACGTGGATCCATCTGCCAACCCTTCAGAATCATGGGCTAACTGCAACAAGTGCCATGCCGAGAGCGATCACCTAACCGTTACCAAATTTGAGGAGGTCATGGTTAGCATGCCCGATAAAAAATTTAATAATACGATCCAACATAAATATTCCTCAAACAGACTAGGCGGCTCTAATCACTTGGTCGGCACCTGTTACAACGTAAGCTGCCATTTCCAGAGAACTCCAAAATGGGGTAATAAACCATAATTTCTTTGCCGGAGAGATTGATCTCGTAATGTTAGAAATTGCGGCCATTGCGACTAAATTATAGTTGCAATGGCCGTTATTTTATTTCGTTCAAATTTGTGTTTATTTTGTGAGACAGAGGGCAATTGTGTGACAGCTGCAAAAGCTATATTAATAATTATTCCAGCCTACAACGAAGAACGAGCAATAGCAAAATTGATTGCAACCGTAAAGGATGTTGTTGGTAAGATCGCCGATATAGTAGTTATCGATGATGGCTCTAGTGATAACACTACCGAGTTGGCTTCCAGGGCGGATGCCGTTGTTATTCGGCACCCTTTTAATATGGGGTACGGCACTACCATTCAGACCGGTTACAAATATGCTTTTGCCAAGGGCTATAAATATCTGATTCAAATTGATGGTGATGGACAACATGACCCAGCTTTTATTCCAGCTTTACTGAAACCGATCATGGATGAATCAGCCGATCTGGCACTTGGCTCCCGCTTCCTCGATAAAACCAGCTATCGGCCGCCTTTGATCCGCCGCGCAGGAATCGTTTTTTTCGGGAGTTTGATCTCCTTTATTATCGGCCGGCGCGTCAGCGATCCTACCTCTGGTTTTCAGGCTTTTAACCGTTCTGTACTCGGTTTTTTCACCAGTGATGCTTTCCCTTGTGATTATCCTGACGCAGATGTTCTGCTGGTATTAGGTCTGGCAGGATTCAAAATTACTGAAGTGCCTGTTAAAATGTACGCCAATAAAGATGGCAAAACTATGCATAGCGGTTTAAAACCGCTGTATTACATATTCAAGATGTTGCTTTCGATAGCTGTGACGCTGTTGCGGAAGAGAATCGCCTACACTGGGGTGGGGAGGTTGGAAAATAATGCCGATTAAGCAGCAGTTATTCTCTCTTTTGATTTGTTTGTTTGTATTCGCTTTTACCGTGAACATGGTCAGAAAGCGGCGTCTGCGTGAGGAATATTCGGTTCTCTGGCTATGCACAAGTATTCTCATGTTTGTTCTGGTATTGAAATACGACCTTTTGGTGAAAATCACAAATCTGATCGGCGCTGGCCTGCCCACCACCACACTGTTTCTTTGTGCCAATCTTTTTCTGATCCTGATTGCCATGCAATTTTCGATCAGGATATCAAAACATTCTGATCAAATAAAAAATTTGGCCCAGGAAAATGCCTTGCTAAAGGAAGAGTTAAAGCAGGCAAGGCAGCAAAAAAAACTCCAGGATGAGTAAGAAAATTTTCACTTGTTATTCTATTGCCTCTTGATTTTGTTGTCTAAATCGATTATGTTCATAAAATGAACGATCGGCATCTCAACACAACCGATGATCTGAAAGCCTTTCAACTACTTTCAGAAGTGGCAGACGAAAAGCCGATCACGCAGCGTGAGCTGGCAACTCGTTTAGGAGTTGCACTCGGCCTGGTCAACTCCTACATTAAGAATTTCGTAGCCAAAGGCTATCTCCGCATAAAAAACTATCCCCCTAATCGTTACGGCTACCTATTAACTCCACACGGTCTAGCCGAGAAAACAAGACTTGCCTATCAACATGCCCATTACTTTACTAATCTGTACACTGTCACGCGCCAGGATTATCTTGCTCTTTTCAAGGGGCTTGCTGAACGTGGTATCACGAGCGTAGCCTTCTGTGGTGTTGATGAAGTTGCAGAGATCGCCTGGCTCTCCTTGCGCGAGGCCGGGTTAGGCTTATCGGAGGTTATGGATGACCACAATATCGGCAGCGATTTCATGGGCTATAATGTGGTGAGCCTTAATCAAGGCCTGCTGGCAGGAAGCCCAAAGATAATCATTACCTCAATGAAGCGCTCGGATCAGCTCAAGGCGAGCTTACTGGATCTAGGGGTTAGAGATGAGTCTATTATAGGCCTTGGCGTAGTTGTTGCTCCGAATGCTTGTTCAATGTATTAATCATGAATCCATCGCTCGTTAATGCTTTGCAATTGCTTGGGGTTATTACTGAAATACCAGGCCCTATTTTTTCAACCGACAAAATTATAAATGTATTTTAATTCACTTAAATACGTCTTGTTTCTGCCAGTCGTTTATTTGCTCTTCTACTCTGTAGGCGATCGTGCGCGTTGGTTTGTTCTGCTGGCAGCAAGTCTGTTGTTCTATGCAACTCTGAATATGCCGTATCTGCTAATCGTGTTGGTGTTAGTGGCGATGGCGACCTACGGATTCGGGATATGGTTAGATGAAGCAGAATCTACAAAGGCAAAACTGGCTTTGTTGTGGGGTGGTATTGCGGCTAACATTCTGATTCTGGTTATCATTAAATACCTACCGTTTATTTCGGGAAACTTGAAGACATTTTCAAACTTACTTTCGCTAGATGCTCAAATTCAACCGATCAAGGTTTTCGTTTCGATTGGGGTATCCTATTATATCTTCCAGGCCATATCCTACCTTTCCGACATCTATCTTGATATAGAGAAGCCTGAACGGCATTTCGGATACTTTGCCCTGTATCTGGCATTCTTTCCTAAGCTGCTGCAGGGCCCGATTGAACGAGCAGGAGATTTACTCCCGCAGCTCAAAACCGAGTATGGGTTCAATTATGACAACATGCGCTTTGGAATGCTGTTATTCGTCTTGGGCCTGTTCAAAAAGGTTGTGATTGCCGATCGCCTCGGTCTGTATGTTGATGTAGTTTATAATGATGTTCACGCCTTCACTGGTTTGCCGTTGCTGATGGCCACCTATACCTATGCCTTACAGATTTACATGGACTTCTCCGGCTATACCGATATGGCATTGGGGAGCGCGAGACTCTTTAACATTAATCTGACCCAAAACTTCAACAGTCCTTACTTTGCAACATCAGTAGCCGACTTTTGGAGACGGTGGCACATCACTTTCTCGCGCTGGATACTGGACTACATATTCAAGCCGCTACAGATGCATTTGCGAAACTGGAAGAATTGGGGCAATGCCACGGCACTGATTGCAGCCTTTTGCGTATCAGGGATCTGGCATGGCGCAAGCTGGGGATTTCTGATATGGGGTGGGTTGCATGGTCTGTATATGGCATGCTCAGTTTTTTATAAGCCCTACCAGAAGAGACTGCACAAATTACTGGGGATAGAGAAATCCAGAGTGTTAAAAATCTGGCAAATCCTGGTGACGTTTAACTTGGTGAGTTTTGCGTGGGTGTTTTTTAGGGCGAGTAATATTGAAGATGCACAATATATTGCAACAAACATGATGAATATAATTAACAGCACAGGATTTGGGCTGTTAATAGCACAAGGAAAAAAAGATTTAATTATAGCGCTATTTTCATTATTTTGCCTTCTCGTGTTTAATAGTGTCAAGTGTAATGCAAAAATTAATTATTTATGGGATAGGTACAGCTTAGTTAGATGGACTTGCTACAACCTCTTGTTATTATCAGTAATTTTACTGCAATATAAATCTACAACTAGTTTCATTTACTTTAATTTCTAATGTGGAAACTAATTATAAAAATAACCGTATTGGTGGCACCATATGCATTGTATTTTGCCATACCATTTTTTGTAATACTTGGGACAAATGAATTATATCTCGATTTAGATAGAATAATACTCAAAGTAACCGAAGGTAATAGATACTTGATAGGACTTGGTTTTGATGAAACTCCCTATAGATACTTAAAATTTAAAACATTAGCATCACTTCCAAAGCAAGACATTGTAGCAATTGGTTCGTCACGTGTCCTTACGTTTCGAGATAAAATGTTCTCACAAAGTAGTTTTTATAATGCTGGATATACAGTAGATACTATTGATGATTTTAGCACCTTCTTGTCATTGGTACCAAATGACAAAGTCCCTGGAACCATAATTATTGGTATTGATCAGTGGATGTTTAATACAAGATACACACAGGACACTCGGAAATTGCACCAAAATTCTTATATTAATTTAAATGTATTTGATTTTAATACACTTGTGTCAGCCGCACCTAAAATATACAAAAATATATATAATGGAACTTTAAGTATTGCAACTATGCTTGATAGCTATAAATCTGAGTTAGCTCCTGATATAAGTGAGTTTAAATGTAAAAAAATAGGATTTAATGCACATATTAATTCCACGGGCTTTCTAAATGACGGTAGTATCTATTACGGTAAACAAATAGCTGATCTAATATCAGGGTGCAAAACTGCAAATGATTACAATTTCGAAGATACTTTTAATCGCATTCGCACTGGAAGTGCACGATTCCAATACGGAAGTGAAGTTGATACAGCATCAATACATCAATTAGAAAATTTTTTAGATATTTGCAAAAAAAAGAATATTTGTGTTGTTGCATTTCTACCGCCGTTAGCAGATAAAGTTTACACTGAGATGATTTCATCAGGAAAATACAAATATATCAGCCTATTACCAAAGAAATTGGGATCCATTTTTAATCGCTATGGATTCGAGTTTTATGATTTCACTACCATCGCTAGTACAGGTTCAACTGACAACGAAGCCCTTGATGGTTTCCATGGTAGTGAAGCGGTATACATGAATATACTGATTAAAATGCTTGATGCCGGGTCGATATTAAACAAAAACTGCAATATTAGTGAATTAAAAATGAGGTTAGAAAATAAATTGAATAGATACACCATATATAAACCAGATTAAATTGGCCGTAAAACTTAGGCAGCTTGTAGGTACATGCCATAGGTAGATCGAGCATGGAAAGCTTGATTGTAGGAGAGAATAGCATGAGTTGGAAATATCGTAAAATACTGGTTACCGGTGCGGATGGCTTTATCGGATCGCACCTGACCGAGGAGTTGGTCAGACGGGGATGCGATGTTCGCGCTTTCGTATATTACAATTCGTTCAATTCATGGGGCTGGCTTGATCATGCCAATCCGGACATCAGAAAATCGCTGGATGTTTTTGCGGGTGATATCCGCGACCCCCATGGTGTCAGGACCGCCATGCAGGGATGTGATGTTGTGTTGCACTTGGCGGCACTGATCGCCATTCCCTATTCCTACCACTCACCCGATACCTATATAGACACCAATGTCAAGGGGACCCTCAATATTGTGCAAGCTGCCCGTGAGTTGGGTGTGTCAAAGGTAATCCATACTTCCACCAGCGAAGTCTACGGAACTGCCCGTTTCGTTCCGATTACCGAAGAACACCCGCTGCAAGGTCAGTCACCCTACTCAGCATCAAAGATCGGCGCCGATCAGATCGCCATGTCTTTTTATTCTTCCTTCGAGACCCCTGTCGCAATTGTCCGCCCCTTCAATACCTATGGTCCCCGGCAGTCGGCAAGGGCCGTGATCCCGACCATCATTACGCAGATCGCCAGCGGTATCCGCAAGATCAAACTCGGCTCATTGTACCCAACCAGAGATTTCAACTATGTGGCCGACACGGTAGCCGGTTTTATTGCAGCAATGGAAACGGAACGTTCCATAGGAGAAGTGATCAACATCGGCAGCAATTATGAAATATCCATAGGCGAAACAGTTGCTCTGATTGCCGATATCATGGGAGTGGCTGTCGAGATCGAAACCGATGATATCCGCCTGCGTCCAGACAAGAGCGAAGTTGAACGTCTCTGGGCAGACAACCGGAAAGCACTTGATCTTGCCGGTTGGCAGCCCAGGTATGCCGGCAAGGATGGCCTGCGTAAAGGCTTGGCCGAGACCATAGAATGGTTTGCCGACCCGGCGCATCTGGCCCGCTACAAGGCAGATCGGTACAATATATGACCACCGGATTCAATATAGAGGCCGTGCTTAAGGCCTTGCAATCGGTGTTGTCGCCGGAACATGGGTTTGTACCGCTCCATGAGCCGAGCTTTGCCGGCAACGAGTGGTCGTATGTGAAGGAATGTCTCGATACCGGCTGGGTGTCGTCCATTGGCAAATTTGTTGACCGTTTTGAAGAAGATTTGGCTGCTTACACCGGTGTAAAGCGGGCTATTGCCGTTGTCAATGGCACTGCGGCGTTGCATGTCTGCCTGCTGCTGGCTGATGTAAAAGCTGGTGATGAGGTTCTCATGCCTGCTTTAACCTTTATCGCCACAGCAAATGCAATTTCCTATTGTGGCGCGATTCCGCACTTTATTGATAGCGAAGAACGATCATTAGGTGTTGATCCACACAATCTGGCTTCCTATCTGGAAGAGATTACAGAGCAACGGGCAGATGGCTGCTACAATCGTCGAACCGGTCGCCGAATAAAGGCAGTAGCGCCTATGCATACATATGGCCATCCGGTCGATCTTGATCCGCTCCTGGATGTCTGCAAGAGATTTAACATTATATTGATTGAAGATGCTGCGGAATCACTCGGCTCATTCTACAAGGGGTGTCATACGGGACAATGGGGCCTGCTTTCGGCTCTCAGTTTCAACGGCAATAAGACGATCACCACCGGTGGAGGTGGAGCAATCCTGACCAACGACGAAGAACTCGGAAAACTTGCCAAGCACATCACCACCACTGCAAAGGTTCCCCATCTCTGGGAATTTAATCACGATATGATTGGGTATAACTACCGAATGCCAAATATAAATGCTGCCTTAGGTTGTGCCCAGTTGGAAAAACTTCCTCTTTTTCTGGCTGCCAAGCGTGCCCTGGCAGAGCGCTACCGTCATGCATTCACCGATATCCCAGGTGTACGCTTTTTATCTGAACCAGCCAACTGCCAGAGTAACTATTGGCTTAATACTCTGTTGCTTGACGAGGAGTATGCAGGACAAAGGAATGCCTTGTTGAGAGTATCCAACGAGGCCGGCATTATGACGCGCCCGGCTTGGACACTCATGCAGAAAATGACTATGTTTACTAATTCTCCTAGAATGGATCTGTCAGTGGCGGAGTCGCTGGAAAGAAGATTGATCAACATTCCCAGTAGTGCCATGCTTGGCGTAGGGTGACCAATGCGTAAGATCTGTGTAGTTACCGGCAGTAGAGCAGAATACGGCCTGCTCTACTTGCTGATGAAAGGCATCCAAGAAGATCCGGATCTTGAACTCCAGCTTATTGTCACTGGTATGCATCTCTCGCCGGAATTTGGCTCAACTTATCGTGTGATCGAAGAAGATGGTTTTTCGATTGACGCAAAAGTTGAGACACTACTTTCGAGCGACACACCGGTGGGTATCGGAAAATCAATCGGCCTTGGTATTATAGGTTGTGCTGAAGCCCTGAAACGTTTGTGCCCGGACATATTGATACTGTATGGTGATCGTTTTGAGATACTTGCGGCGGCGCAGGCGGCGTTGGTTTTGCAGATTCCTATTGCCCATGTTGGAGGCGGAGATACCACAGAGGGTGCTTTTGACGAGGCGATCCGTCACAGCATAACTAAAATGTCTCACCTTCATTTTGTAACAAACGAGGTAGCTGCACAGCGGGTTCGGCAGCTAGGCGAGGCTCCTGAACTTGTCTATCAAGTTGGAGGCATCGGTTTGGATCAAATCAGGCGTTTAAGGTTACTCGGTAGGAGTGAGCTAGAACAGGCTCTCGGATTTGAATTCAAACAGCTCAATCTTTTGGTTACCTTTCATCCTGTCACTTTGGATCAGCAATCTTCAACGGTTCAGTTTCATGAATTATTGATTGCTCTCGATAGTTTTGGGCCAAAAACAGGTATTATCTTCACAAAACCTAACGCGGACACCGGCGGCAAGGCTCTTATTCAAATGATGGATGAATTTGTTGCCACTCGTCCTAATGCAAAAGCATTCACTTCGTTGGGACAGCTTCGTTATCTTAGTACTCTTTCCCATGTTGACGCAATTGTAGGAAATTCTTCCAGCGGGCTTTACGAGATGCCATCGTTCAAAAAGCCAACTATAAATATCGGCAACCGTCAAAAAGGACGTCTTCAAGCAGAATCAGTATTTAATTGCAATCCAGTAGCAGATGAAATTTCGCGGGCAATCAACAGTTCTTTAACTATGGACTTGAGTTCTGTAGCTAACCCTTACGGTGACGGAAATAGTACACCGCGCATCATAGCGGTATTGAAGACAGTCTCTAATCCAAAACAGTTATTGATGAAACATTTTCACGGGGTGACGGTATGACGGTGCATGGCAGAGATTGCGTCTATATAATTGCTGAAGCTGGTGTGAACCATAACGGTTCAGTGAGCGTCGCAAAGCAGTTAATCGAAGTTGCTGCCGCATCAGGAGCGGATGCAGTCAAATTTCAAACATTTATTGCTGAAAAGGTTGTCAGCTCTATTGCTCCAAAAGCAGATTACCAAAAGATCACAACAGATGCTGACGAAACTCAGCTTGATATGATAAAGCGCTTACAGCTTTCCATGCATGATCACATTGAACTGCTTGAGCATTGCACACGCCTCGGAATCGATTTTTTATCAACTCCATTTGATGAAGCAAGTGTAGACATTTTGGTGAATGATTTGTCTCTCGCCAGAATCAAGGTGTCATCAGGAGAAATAACAAACGCCCCATTATTACTTAAGATTGCGCGATATGGGAGGCCAGTAATACTTTCAACGGGGATGAGCACATTGGGTGATGTAGAAGCAGCGCTTGGGGTACTTGCATTCGGTTACACTGAAGATATAGCGACGAGTCCTCCATCTTTAAGCGCGTTTAAAAGAGCTTTTTATTCGAAAAATGGTCAAAAATCACTTCGCAACATGGTCACTCTTCTCCATTGTACCACCGAATATCCAGCGCCATATATTGATGTTAATTTGCGGAATATGGACACTTTGCGATCGGCTTTTTGCCTCCCTGTAGGGTTTTCGGACCACACACTTGGTATAGAAGTTGCGATTGCTGCAGTTGCGCGCGGTGCAGTGATTATTGAGAAGCATTTCACGCTTGACAGGAATCTTCAAGGTCCAGATCATAAGGCATCATTAGAACCTCATGAACTCGTTTCGTTAATATCATCTGTTCGCAATATTGAAGCCGCGCTCGGTTCACCGGTCAAAGTCCCTACGGATTCGGAAATCCATAACATGGAAATAGCTCGAAAGAGTATCGTCGCCTCAACTAACATTTGTGAGGGTGACATCTTCACGGAACAATCTTTAACCACTAAACGCCCTGGTTCAGGGATATCTCCCATGTATTACTGGGATCATCTGGGCAAACGCTCAAACAAGAAGTATCTCATGGACGAATTAATAACACCTTAGTCTTGAAAAACTCAAAGCCACATCATGGGGGGATGTTCTCATGCATAATAATGTTACTCAAATGAATGTTGAAATTGGTTTCGACAAGTTCCCTTTTTGGAATGGCACACAAAACAAGCACGTTGATCCAATCTTTTTACCTTTTAAAGTAGGATTTAATCATGATGGTGTTATTACTCAAACAACTCCTTCTCATATTACGGACTATGTTGTAAATGCATATTCAAATGAATACGATTTTATCACCGCTCCGCCTGGTTGCTCTTCATGGAGTAATGGTTTTGGGGACAAAGCGATTGAATTTGTAGTTAAACACTTTGGCTCGTTAAAAGGTAAACGGGTATTAGACATTGGAGGAGGGTCAACTTATATTGGTCAAATACTGACTACAAAATATGGTGTTAGCGAATATACCATTATAGATCCTGCCATTTCTGAAACCACTGATAATGTTGCTATAGAGATAATCAGAGATTATTTTTCGCCATCAACATGTCCTGCAAAAATGTTCGATCTGGTTCTAAGTTTCAGGTGTCTTGAACACGTTACTGATCCGAGTAGTTTTTTATCAATGATCAGATCTATAATTATTAGTAGTAACGGTACAGCTTTTTTACTCTTCCCAGAAACAGAAACACAGTTAAAAAATGGTGATATGAATGTCTTTTTGCACGAGCACTTAAGCTATTTTACGAAATCCACCTTCGGGAAACTGGCCGCAGGTTGCGGCCTGGAACTTCATAAATCACACATTCAGGACGATACTTTGTATTGCATGTTAAAACCTTGCAAAGCATCTACATCCGCGCACTCTTGTGATTCAGAGCTGTTGATCGAATGTGCAGTTCAAATACAAAAAAATATTAAATATTTCAATGATCTTATTGAACCATCATTAAATAATGGGCAGGTAATCGCATTTCATGGAATTTGCAACGGGCTGCATAACATGCTGGCCTTATCAGATTTCAGCAGTTCTGATCTTGACAACGTACGGTTGTTCGATTCTGACGAAAGCAAGGCCGGCAAGTTTATATCAATGCTGAATATGCCAATAGCCAACTCCTTGAGTAAAGATTATAGGAAAATCGACAGGGTGATTGTTTCCGCTATGACCTACTATGATCAGATCAAAGAATTTCTTTCGTCATTTCATGGCATAAATCCTGATAATATTTACCCAATGTATCGATTGTCAAAATGAGACGTCACTTATGTTTTTTTAAATATTTGATGAATGAAATAAAAATAAAAACTCCAAGAATAGATTTTCATCTGCACACAAACTGGACAGATGGAACAGCCAGCGTAAAAGAGATGTATGACAGGTCTTGCGAAATGCAGCTTGATTTTATTCTTTTTAGCGAACATGCAAGGAGCACAAGCTCCGAGTGGTTCGGTACTTTTGCCGAAGAGGTAAAAGCATTGCCTAGTGTGCCGTGCAAGGCTTATGTCGGCGTTGAAGCAAGAGTTGTAGATTGGAATGGCAATATAAATCTAGGATCCGATATCTTATCTCTTTGCGATATGGTCGTATGCAGCGTGCACAGATTTCCTGGCGAGAGTGGTGAAGTCTTGTCATTCGATGCGTTCGACAAGGAGTCGGCCCTTTTGAAAGAATTCGAGCTTTTGCTTGCTATTCTAGACAATCCACTTGTTGATATTCTCGGGCATCCTTTTGGGGTTAGTATGTCCAGATTTGGGATTTCGCCGACCGATGAAATGCTGGGAACAATCGTTCAGAAAGCTCAAAAAAAAGGCATTGCTGTCGAGATTAATACCAAGTATTGGACAGATCCATCCAAGATCCTTGCCATTTGCGACAAGTATAACGCACCGATTTCATTCGGTTCTGATGCACACTCGTGTAATGAGGTTGGAGAAGCGATGAAAATTATTGAGAGGTTTATTAGATATGATGAAACCTAGAATAATGGTGACCGGTGCTGGCAGTGGCGTTGGACAGGGGATAATCAAGGCATTAAACATTTCATCTTTGGAATGCGAGATTGTCAGTGCCGATATATCACCATTGAATGCAGCGTTGTATAGAACAAAAAGTGCAATTATCTTCCCCAAAGTTGAATCGAGTAACGCAATTAATGAAATAATTAAAATCATCAATACCAATCAAATTAATATTGTATTAATTGGTTCAGAATTTGATCTGCAATTCTTTTCGATAAACAAAAACTTGATTGAACGACAAACCGGAGCTCTGGTTGTTGCATCGCCACAGGCCACCGTAGAGATTTCCAACGATAAATGGAAAACGGTAAAATTTTTGAAGGAAAATTCTTTGCCTTTTCCGGAATCTGAAATCCCTGAGTCTCTGGAACAAGCATTCGATATAGCGAAAACCTGGCATTATCCGTTCATCATCAAGCCTCGAGAAGGGACATCTTCTCGTGGAGTATTCATTATTGAAAACGAAGAAGACTTGTTGACCTCATTTGACAAAATCAATAAGCCTATTATGCAGAGAATCATCAGGATGCCAGAGGATAAATTGCACCATGAATACACTTGCAGTGTTTTCAAGTGCGCGGATGGTGCATTGTTAGGTCCTTTTGCTGCTCGCAGAACCCTTAGAAGTGGCAGCTCTTGGTTGGTGGAGGTTAATGAATTTAATGAATTAAAACCGTTGCTTATGGAGATCGGTTCCAAGTTGCCATTTATGGGTTCTCTAAATGTTCAGTTGATGATGTCTGAATCCGGGCCGATCCCGTTTGAGTTCAACGCCCGCTTTTCAGGAACTACTGCGATTCGTGCCCACTTCGGTTTTAACGAGCCAGAAATGGTAATTCGCAATTACTTCTTTGGCGCAAAGTTGGAAACACCTTTGATTACCAAGGGTATGGCAATTAGGTATCTAGAAGAGGTGTTTGTTGATAATTATTCGGCTGAGGCTGCCGAAAAATATTTTGGTAAAGGTGAAGTACACAAATGGTTTTAGAAAAAGTGGCGCTTACCGGTGCATCAGGAATGACCGGCCGTCATTTTATCGACGTATTATGTGAACAGGGCATCGAAGTTGTTGCCACATCTAGGTCTGCATGCGCAATCAAGGGGAGCAAAGTAGAGTGGAGTAAATGGGACTTGAAAAAATGGTTGCCCAATCATGAGTTGGATGCAATCTTTAAAAATTCACAGGCAATATTTCACCTGGGGGCATATGTTCCCACAAGCTTTAATGATTCCTCTTTTCAGATCATCATGGATGTGAACGTCAGGGCATGTGCATGCCTTGCTGAATGGGCTTTGAATAGAAATATTCCATTTGTTTATATATCAAGTTCAACCGTATATGCCGATCCCTATAGAAAGGGTATTAAGGAACACTTCAAAAAATCAACCGGTGAGTTCGGAGGATTCTACGGATACAGTAAGTTGCTTGCGGAACAGACTTTACAGTATTTTGCTGAAAAAGGATTGAAACTAATTATTTTAAGACCTTCTTCAATATATGGATCAGGGCTTAATAAAGAAAAACTGGTCGCTAAAATGCTTTATAATGCACAGGCTAACCTGGCCATTGAATTAGCTCCACCTATCAACGAATCGTTCAACCTTATTCACGCTCGAGACTTGGCTTCAGCGGCTCTCGATGCTGTTTATAATAGCGCATACGGCGTTTATAATATTGGCTATAACAAATCATATTCATTGATTGAAATTGCTAAGAATGCAATCGAGATCGCTAATAGCGGCAAACTAATATTGCCTCACGCTGAACAACGCGATAAAACCCGAACTCTTTTCGATCTCGATTGTAAAAAGGCAGTAGAAACTTTCGATTATAAACCTGCTATAGATTTGCGAACAGGAATGTTTGAAATGTACAAATCGCAGATATTACAGGTTGATCATGAATAACGTCGTGGTGAAATAATGAAAGACTGGAAAAATGTTTTGATATCGACTGAAACCTCGATCAGGGAGACGATCCGGATTATGGACAAAGGCGCTCTCAAGATTGCCTTGGTCGTGGATCCAGATCACCGCCTGCTCGGAACGGTGTCCGACGGTGATGTCCGGCGCGGCATTCTGAAGGGTTTCTCCCTGGAAGACAGGGTGCAACTGGTTATGAACTTGACTCCGACCGTGGTTGCCCAGAACGAAGGCCGCGAAAAGATACTTACCCTGATGCGCAAAAAGCAGCTTTACCAGATCCCGGTTGTCGATGATGCCGGTATTCTGGTCGGCCTGGAGGAAATTGATACCATTCTGGCTCCTCCACTGCTCAATAACTGGGTCGTGCTGATGGCAGGTGGTTTGGGGACCCGTCTCAAACACCTCACCAAGGATATTCCCAAGCCGCTGTTGAAGGTCGGTGACAAACCGATCCTGGAGACGATTCTCGCCAACTTCATCGAGCAGGGATTCAGCCGTTTTTTCATCTCGGTCAATTACAAGTCGGAACTGATTGAAGGGCATTTTGGCGACGGGTCCCGGTGGGGCACTCGTATTGAGTATCTCCGCGAGGACAAAAAGCTTGGTACTGCTGGAGCGTTGGGGCTGCTTCCCGATAAACCGACTTCACCGGTTCTGGTTATGAACGGCGACGTCCTGACCAAGATCAACTTCCAGCAGTTGCTTGATTTTCATCTGGAACACAAGGCAGTTGCCACCATGTGTGTGCGCGAGTACGACTTCCAGGTACCCTATGGGGTTGTCAAGCTCGATCGGCATCGGATTGCATCCATTGAAGAAAAACCGATTCAGCGTTTTTTCGTCAACGCCGGTATCTATGTGCTGGAGCCGGAAGTCCTTGATCTGGTTCCGCGTGACGACTATTTCGACATGCCGACCCTGTTTGAAAAGTTGGTAGACCAACAGAGTGAAACCGCAGTCTTCCCAGTTCGTGAATATTGGCTAGATGTCGGCCGTATGGACGATTTTGACCAGGCCCAAGGAGATTTTGCGAAGGTGTTCGAATGATCGAAGGTAAAACTATTTTAGCCGTTATTCCTGCGCGTGGCGGAAGTAAACGTTTGCCTCGGAAAAATGTCGCTCTGCTGGCCGGTAAGCCTCTTATTGCCTGGTCAATCGAAGCTGCAAACGGCTCAAAGTATGTTGATGAAGTTATGGTTACTACTGATGATGATGAGATTGCAACTGCTTCTCATATCCATGGTGCAACTGTTCCCTTTTTGCGTCCAAAGGAACTGGCTACTGACACAGCTACGACATTTGACGTTATTGAACACGTAATCGGTTTTTACAAAAATGAATTGCTGAAATGTTACGATATTGTCCTGCTATTACAGCCAACCTCTCCTTTGCGCACATCCAAAGATATTGATGATGCTATACAATATCTTGTTCAAAAAAATGCCGACGCAATTGTTTCCGTTTGTGAAACTGATCACAGTCCGCTTTGGGCAAATGTACTGCCGGACGATTTGTCGATGGCTGGTTTTATCCGAGATGAAGTCAAAAACAAACGGAGTCAGGATCTTGAAACTTGTTACCGGCTTAATGGCGCCATTTATTTATGTAATATCGAACGTCTTTTGAGTGAACGGACCCTTCTAATTTCGAATAATATCTTCGGCTACGTCATGCAAAAGGAAAAGTCAGTGGATATAGACAGCATAATTGATCTAAAGCTTTGTGAGTTGCTGATGAAGGAATCCTCTAATTAATTATGGCGGAGAAAATATGAATAACCAGAAGATGAAAATAATGTTCTTTTCCCCAAATGCTGCAATTTGGATACATGCTTTTCCTGAAGCGTTGGTTGCCGAAAGTTTGGCACAACAAGGACATGAAATTACATATATCGGCTGTGGCGGCGTGTTGGATAAATATTGCATATCAATGAGCGCATTCGGAATCCATTTCGGAGACGATCGCTCCAGAAAAAAGCGTATTTGCAGTAAATGTATAAAGAATGAAAAACTATTGCGCTCAAACTTCGCTTTTTCAGGACCAGACCTCATAGATTTAGTCACGGAATCTGACAAGGAATATGCAGATAATATTGTATCCTCTATTCGTCCGGATAATTTTCTCGAACTTGTTATTGAAGAAATCCCGATTGGAAGAATCACCCTTTTTGAATTATTGCTTAATGCTAAAAAGAGTTCGCTTGATTTCACTTCGGTTGAATGGGAAATATATCAGGCGGCCCTTTACAATTCTATAATTGTTCTGCGCGGAATGCAAAAGCTATTCAAAATGTCCATTCCTGACCGGGTTATTGCTTACAATACACTGTATTCAGTTAATAATGTTGCATGTAGCTACGCAAAACTATTTGATATACCGTACTATATGCTCCATGCTGGAAATATTTTATCGAACCGTCTAAGCACTCTGATGCTTACGAAGGAAAATGGTTTTCATCTTTTAAGACAAATGGTTCAAAAATGGAATGATGTCAAATATCGACCATGCACTGCAAGCGTCCTGAAACATGTTACCGATCATTATCTTGAGGTAACAAGGGGAAGGAGCGTATGGGCTTACTCTTCATCGCCAAAAGGCAGCAGCGTCAATTTAAGGCATTTTTTCGGAATAAATGATGAACAAAAAGTAATATGCGCAACGATGAGTAGTTATGATGAACGTTTTGCTGCAGGCACTGTAGAAGCTTTCCCGCTTAACATTCCCGACATAACCTTTACAACCCAGATTGAATGGATCAAGGCTCTTGTGAGTTATGCTTCAAAGCGAACAGATTTAAATTTAATTATCAGGGTGCATCCTCGAGAGTTTCCTAATAAACGTGAGAGTGTTCTCTCTGAACACGCCAGATTACTGAAAACAGAGTTTTCAAGACTTCCCGCAAATGTCCGGGTAAACTGGCCGACAGATAATATTTCACTCTACGATCTTGCGGTTGTCACAGATGTCTTTGTAAATGCATGGTCAAGTACCGGCAAGGAAATGGCCTTGCTGGGAATCCCGGTTGTTCTGTTTTCTGATAAACTCGTGTTTTACCCTGCAGACCTGAATTATGTCGGAAATACAGAAACGGAGTATTTTCAAAAAATAGAACAAGCTCTTGAAGATGGTTGGAGTCCGGAATGGATTCGCAAGGTATATAGATGGAGTGCGATGGAATATGCATACTCTCTGTTGAACATATCCGAAAGTTTCTCTTATAATGAATATCAGAAAGAGCTGCCATTTTTTACTAGAGGGCTCAATTTCTTGTTGAAGTTCATATCTCCGGATCGTATGCAAAAACTGGACTGCCGTAATAGGGCAATCCAGTTGTCAGATTCAAGAAAGATTAAAGCTATTATTGAATCCCTATTGAATTCAGCGTTGGACATGGATCTGGAAGATTATTTTGCCACGGAAACTGAAGAAATAAGTTACCTGAAAAAAGAGGTACAACGCCTGGTTGATGGTATATATCCAGAAACTGCCAACGGCACTTGTCTGAATCCTTTAGCAAAGAGATTACGAGATTTTGCAAAATCCTAAATTTTGTTCAAGTGTTCAAAGTTGTGCTGAAATCAATCGCGAACTATCTCAGGGACTTCAAAATCGGGATCGGAAATGGTGATATGAAGGCTGAAGATACTCGTCTGGATAATAATGTAGTGCGTTTTATACTGGAATCTGCTGGTAAGAAAGAGGCCATTCTCTTGTTGTTGGTGATGGTTCTGGTTTCGATTCTCGATCTGATCGGAATAGCAGTAATTTTTCCTTACATAAAAATCGTAACCAATCCTGTTCTGCTAACCAACAAAACATACAATTTGTTCAATTGGGTGAGATGGATTGACGAGGAGCAGCAAGTCTTAGTTATCAGTGCTGCTCTGGTCTTACTATTTGTGTGCAAGGTTATTTTGCAGGGAATGCTGGTTCGCTATCAGCATCGTCGCCTTGCCTTTTTTACCGCGAGAATGACAGACGATACCGTAAATAGAATTTTAATTACGAGGTATGGCCTGTTCCAGGAAATTCCAGGATCAGAATTAGCTGGAGTGGCGTACTCAAATACGGTACATGCGACTTTGGTATTTAGAGCCTTGATAAATATAGGAAATGAATTCTGTTTTCTTTCCATTCTAATTATATGCTTCTTGATATTTAGGCCATTAGCTACTTTGACTATATTAGTTATATTGGTCTTGGTTGCTGCTGCGCTATTTTTTTTAGTGATACGCCCAACGACTCTGTTAGGCAAAGAGCAAGAAAATATTGAGATTAAACGATATAAGCTACTGTTCTCAATTGTGAATTCTATTCGAGATATTAAAGTTATGGGGTTGGCACACTTATTTGATGAGAAAAATAAGGAGGTGTCGGCTCAATATGCCGGGATAGCCTGGCGTTATAACTTTAACAGTGAACTACCCAAGTTGCTGGTGGAAACAGTCACTCTCATCGGATTGGTTGTTTCTGTTTTGGTAGTTGTGTCAACAGGTGTATCGGCTGAAAAGTTGCTCCCGGTAATAGGTGTTGTGGCTATGGCATCCTTACGAACGGTACCCGCATTCTTGAGGCTGATGTCGTCGGTAAACTCCTATAAGTTCTATAGTACGTTTGTGGAACGTTTGATTTACATCCGGAATCGACTGTCTGCTCTCAGGCATATGCGGTTGGAGGACTCATTGTCTTTTGAGCACAATATTAAATTGCAAAGGATTGGATTTAGATATCAGGACAAGATAGTTCTTCATAACATCAATCTTGAAATAGGGCGGGGGCAGTTTATCGGTATTGTAGGAGTCTCAGGCTCTGGGAAAACTACCCTTTTAGATGTAATCACGGGTCTTCAGCCTGCTTCTGAAGGAGTTTTTTTATGCGATGGAAAACAATTCGATCCCTTTACGAGTAGATCTATGGAAAGGCTTATCGGTTACGTCCCACAGGTGTTGACCTTATTGGACGAGAGCATCGCTTATAACATCACCTTTGATCATGAGCCTGACATGCTACAGCTTATGCGCGTGATTAAAATGGCCAACCTGGATACAATGATAAGCGTACTTCCACTCGGTGTGGACACCAAAGTTGGAGAAAACGGCATGAACGTGTCCGGTGGGCAGAGGCAGAGGATTGGGATTGCACGTGCCTTGTATAGACAGCCGAAGATCGTAGTTTTCGATGAAGCCACCGGTGCGCTGGATGCACATGCTGAGCAGGAAGTTACTAATGAGATTGAGAAGTTGCGGGGAGAGGTAACTATGCTGATGGTTTCTCATCGTCTTCCGGCAGTCGTTAATTGTGATCGCATTTACGTCATTGCTCATGGACATGTCGAAGATAGCGGGACGCACGCTGAACTGCTAAATAGGTGTGAGCTGTATCGAGATTTATATACTCTACAAACCACTTTTGCTTAAACTTTGACCAATCTGGATGGAGCATAATGTTATCTAAGGCAATTAACTTTCTCAAAACTTTAATTCGTAATCGTCTACCAAATGGGCGCCTCTCCTATTCACAGGAAGGTGAAGATTTGGTCCTTGTGCGAATTCTCGATGAGCTTAAAATATCGAAGGGCTTTTTTGTTGATATCGGTGCCCATCATCCGACTCGATTTTCAAATACCTATTATTTTTATCGTCGGGGCTGGCGCGGCATCAATGTTGATGCGTTGCCAGGAACGAAGAAATTGTTCCAGCGGATGAGACCAAGAGACATAACTATAGAATGTGGAGTTGGAGCGCAAGAAGGGGCTTTGAGATATTTCGCTTTCAATGAATCAGCGTTGAACACTTTTTCAGAACATGAGGCTAGAAAGAAAGATTGTCCACCATATCATATTATTAATACGCTCCAGATTCCCGTAGTAACTCTAAAGCAAATTCTTGATAAAAACCTGCCGCGTGGAACGCAAATTGATTTTATGACTATCGACGCGGAAGGATTCGATCACGAAGTTGTTAGTTCAAACGATTGGAACATGTATCGACCCCGCGTGGTTCTGGTGGAACTACTAAATACTGAAATACAAAATCTAGAAAGTCATCCCACTGCAAAGATGCTGTCTCGACATAATTATCGTGCTTTGGCCAAGACGTATAATACTTATTTCTTCGTTGCGAATGAGGCTTTCACACAAAATGGGTAATAGCCGACTTAGAACATTTTCAAGGGGGCATCAGTGACTTGCGCTCCAGTTGTTCTATTTGTTTATAACCGTCCAGATCACGCTCATCGAACTGTTGATGCTTTGAAACAAAACTTACTTTCCGAAGAGAGTCATCTGACTGTCTTTTCTGATGCCCCCAAGTCCGAGGCTCAAGCAGAAAAGGTGCGCGAAGTTCGGCAATACATAAGGCAGATCGTTGGTTTCAAGTCAGTCACAATTATTGAACGAGAATCAAACTTTGGGCTGGCGCGTTCCATTATTGATGGGGTCACGACGGTAGTTAACAAATATGGCCGAATCATTGTCTTGGAAGACGATATAGTTACTTCGCCTTATTTTCTGCGTTATATGAATGAAGCGCTGGAGTTATATCAGAACGAAGAAAATGTGATTAGCATCCATGGATATAGCTATCCTGTAAAGGAAAAACTTCCGGAGACATTTTTCTTAAAAGGTGCTGATTGCTGGGGGTGGGGTACATGGAAACAGGGCTGGAATTTATTTGAAGCGGATGGAACTAAGCTATTGCACGAACTAAAAGCCAGAAAGCTTGAACAACGATTCGACTTTAACGGTACATATAATTACACTCGGATGTTGAAGGAGCAGATTACCGGTAAAAATGATTCTTGGGCTGTCAGGTGGTATGCATCAGCACTGCTTAACGACAAATTGACCCTGAATCCAGGACAGTCTCTGGTACAGAACATAGGCACCGACAACAGCGGCATACATTGCGGCGAAACAAATAATTATCGCACGGGTGTTGCTACGGAACCGATTAATTTAGTACGTTTGAGGCCTGAAGAGGATAAAAACGCCTTAACTATCTTTCAAAATTACTTTAATTCAATACGACTTCCTTTTTACATGCGGTTACTGCGCAAGTTAAAAGTGGTTGCTGGATGCTAAGCCGAGGTCTAAAGTTTTTTTCTGGTTGCATCCTGGCAATTGCGGGAGAACTAGTAGAGGTTGCTTGCTAATCAGCCAATTAGTGTCTGCACTTCAATATAAGCAAAATAACAAGCAACGTCTATAAAGCCAACTGGCGCTGCTATTGTGATTGATAATTCAATTTTAAAAGAAGCGATAAGTGAGGAATTTGTGTCAGCACTAATTCAATTCATAAAAGACTATCTGTCCCAAGTATTATTCCTCCGCAAGATTTATTTACGGTTAAAATGGATCCGACGACATCTAACTCATATTTATCTAGATTACACATTTGACCGAATAAACCGCTTTAGCCTCGATCAAATCAGGAAAACTGACGGTCCAGTGGTTTTTGTTTCCAGACCCATCGCTTTTACCTTCCCTCTATCATATGGCTATCTTGCAGGGTATCTCCTGAGCCGCGGTATCGAAGTAAAAATTGTCTTCAAAACGGGAAGTGCGCGGTCAATTGCCAAAGAAATTCTCAAACATAACCCTATACTTGTCGGGTTTGGGAGTCTGTACCCTGAAATTGAAGAAATCCGTTCCATCGTTTATGAACTCAATGTCTTGGGGCGTGATTTTCCCATCGCGGTAGGCGGCCAAATGGTTTCTCCAATACCGGAATTCAGCGTAAAGATTACCGGTGCGGACTTCGGGGTGGTAGGCGAAGGAGAGATAATCATTTTCCAAATTGTTGAAGCCATCAAAGGCTCACGATCATTTTCTGAAATTGGTGGTTTGGCCGTTCGCAATGGCCGCCGCGTGACCGTGAATCCTGGCGGCGAGTATATAGCCGACCTGTCGCAATTGCCTGAAATACCTTATGAACTGTTTCCCACACATGAATGGCTTCGGATCGGAAGGTGGTACACAAAAAATATACCAACCCAGCCGCACTGGCGTTTCAATGACCGCGTCATCAATGTCCATGGTGGGAGAGGTTGCCCATTTAAATGCAATTTTTGTTACCATCACAACAAGCCGCGTTACCGCGACATTCAAGTTATGATGGATGAAGCGGAAAAAAACTTGCTTCGATTTGACGCTAATATGCTTTATTTTTCAGATGATCTTGTAATTGCCAATCCTAAGCGTGTACGCGATTTGATCTCACGTATACGTACGCTGCCTCGACCCATCGCTTTTTCCATCTCGACCCGTTTTGACATTCTTGAAAAAATTGACGACGAACTACTTTCTGAGTTGAAATCAGTTGGTTGCCGGATAATGGGGCTTGGAATCGAATCAGGATCTGACCGGATACTGAAAATCATTGGCAAGAACACAACTGCAGAAAAAATTCTCATCGGCCTTAAGAGGCTGAAACATGTCGGCATACTTCCGACGGTCTCTATCATGGTTGGACAAGACAGCGAAACGGTGGAAGACGCCGAACAGTCGCTGCAACTCATGGTCCAATCTGTCCGCGAAAACCCCAATATCCAGTATGCTTTTACAATCGCAACCCCTTTCCCAGGCTCGCCATTGTATCAAAAAATATTCAAACTGGGTCTTTTAAAGGACGACCAGGATTTCTATAACCGTTATTTCAATTCCGACAGTGTGGGCGACTGGAACCATGTCGTCAATATGTCCGCGATGTCGGTGAAAACTGTGATTAATTTTCGAGAGAATCTGGAGAAAATCTATTTCCTTGAAAAAGAAAAAGCCTATGGCAAAAAGGTATGGGAAAATATCTTAGGCTTGGGAAGGCAGCAAAAGTCCATAGCCGAAGTTTATGAGAAGCTTTCGCCCTCAGAACAGAATCACCAATTACAGGATTACGAATTACGCCAACTGGAATTGGAATCTCGGAAACTTGCCGCCATGGGACTCCAATAACTGGGGCTGACAGTAGAACCTTTATGCTAAGACGCCTGTCAGACCCAAGTATCTACCATTCTTGGCTATGAATTGCCTTCCGTAGAATCACGATTATAAATGCAGGGTAGGGAGATAACCGGTGCGAAGTATACAACAACAGGTACTTTCCGAATTCATTCCTTCTGTTGTATGGAGGTTTTATCTGCGTTGGATAGTTCAGTCCGGGTATTTTGGTAACTATTCAGGGTGGGATAAAGCCTGTAGTGCTTCCACTGGCTATGACAGTGATCTGATATTGCAGAGAGTGCGAGACTCTCTAATTAAGGTAAAGAATGGTGAAGCAGTCTACGAGCGGGATTCGGTTCTTTTTGATGAGATTCAATATTCCTGGCCGCTTCTGGCTGGTTTATTATGGATAGCTTCCTGTAATGGCAATCGTCTCAATCTTCTTGATTTTGGTGGGTCACTCGGGAGCAGTTACTTTCAAAATCGTGCGTTACTAGGCCATCTGGATGAATTCTCTTGGAGCGTTGTAGAGCAGAAAGCTTTTGTCCTTTGCGGCAGGGAGCTTTTTGAAGATCAGTTTTTAAAGTTTTACTTCACGATTGAAGAATGTCTGGAAGTGCGTCAGCCAGATTCGATTCTGTTATCAAGTGTGCTACCGTATCTAAAAGACCCATATGAGCTTTTAGCGCACATTATAAAGCAGAAAATTGCGTATGTTGTGATTGACAGAACACCAATCCTGGATGGAGTTAAAGACCGTCTGACTGTCCAGCACGTCCCTGCCGAGATATACGATGCGCGTTACCCTGCCTGGATTTTGGGAAGGGATAAGCTTTTAAAAATGTTTGAAAAAGACTATGAATTGGTTCTTAATTTTGACGCTTTGGCCGGTTCAATTTTTCTTGGTGATAAATTAGCCCATGACAAAGGTTTTATTTTCAGGCTTAAGGACTAAATCTCGAATTAAATTTCAAGGACTTTCTATGCACATAATCGATGAAATTCTGCGACGCGAAGAATTCAGTGGCAATCCTCCAGTTCTTGTAGATATCGGTGCATCGGGCGCTATCCATCCAAAATGGCGTCGCATTGCTCCATATTCCGTCTGTATTGCTTTTGATGCCGATGAAAGGGAGATGGGGTTCGCTGCTCATGAGACGAAAGGTTACCGCAAGCTTTACATCATCAACAGGATTGTCACGGCGCAATCATCTGCTACAGCGCAATTTTACCTGACAAAGTCCCCATACTGCTCAAGTCTCCTCAAACCAGATCAACAGAGTCTTGATCAATGGGCTTTCGGTGGTCTGTTTGAAGTTGACCGAGTGGCTAGCCTTGAAACAGTCACCTTGCAATCGGTATTGGAAAAGCTTGGCATAGGTAAAATTGACTGGTTTAAGACAGATTCCCAAGGAACTGATCTCCGATTGTTCAGGAGCCTCGGAGATGGTCTTATCAGACGTGTATTGGTGGCGGAGTTTGAGCCTGGTATTATAGATGCCTATAAGGGTGAGGACAAACTCCGTAGTCTCATGACATTCATGGATGATCAACCTTTCTGGATGAGTGATTTGGAAATTAAAGGCACACAACGCATGAAGCGAGACACCTTTGAGAACAGATTATCACCAATTGAGCAGAGACTGCTGGGCAATCTGATGAAAATTGCGCCAGGATGGGGGGAGGTAACCTATATAAATACATTTTCCAAGACCGCTGATTATCTTGATAAACGTGATTACCTTCTCGGCTGGATTTTTGCTGTCATAGAAAAGCACTATGGCTTTGCTTTGGAGATTGCTGAGCACGCCTCAGCCCGATTCCCTGACCCAATTTTTGATGAAATGCAAAAATATACGTGGCGGAGTATCAAACTCGAATACAGTAAATTTCCTTCGTATCTCATCCGTGGAGCAATTAAATTTTTAAATCGAATAATGGGAACTGCTGGATGAACCACTTCTGCACCCTCTTCGACTCAAATTTCTTTTCCCGCGGTCTTGCCATGTACCGATCTCTGGCAGCCGTGCATGATTATTTTACCTTATATGTATTTTGTTTTGATGACCGGGTGCATCGCTTGCTGTCGGAAATGCATCTGCCGGGGGTAGTTCCTATCTCTCTGGGTGAATTCGAGACACAGGAACTTCTTGCTGTAAAAGCCTCCCGCTCGAAAGCTGAGTACTGCTGGACCTGTACGCCACATGTTATCAGACATGTGCTGGATAATTACAGGATACTTCAGGTGACCTATCTGGATGCAGACCTATTCTTTTTTGCCTCGCCTTCTCTCCTGCTGCAGGAGTTTGAACAGTCGGGAGGATCGGTCCTGATTACCGGCCACCGTTTCGCCGCCAGATACATGAAAGCTGTAGTGCATGGAATATACTGTGTTCAGTTTATGACCTTCAAGAACGATGAGCGTGGAATGGAAGTGCTCTCCTGGTGGCAGGAACGCTGTCTGGAGTGGTGTTATGCAAGAGTGGAGGAAGGAAAGTTCGGGGATCAGAAATATCTCGACGATTGGCCGGAACGTTTTGAGGGGATTCATATTCTTCAGCATGAAGGTGGGGGGCTTGCCCCATGGAATATCATCGACTACAAACTCTCGCGGGAGCAAAATGGCCTCATTGCATCGAATGTCAACAGGGGTGCCCTTTGCAGGGCCGTCTTTTACCATTTCCACAACCTGCGTTTCAACAACGGTGGTTATCTTGACCTGGGCTATTACATGCTGACTGCCGACGCGCGGGGACTGTTGTATAAACCCTACCTGAAGTCTCTTTTCGAGGCCGGGAAGATTCTGGGAAAATTAGACGGTTCATTCGACCCTCATGGTTTTTCTGCCCCACAGCCTGGTTGGCGTGAATTCCTGGGGCGCATACGGCGTCGGTTGAATGGTAACTACTATGCTTATTCGTGCATCAAGGAGAGAGAGCATGGCACATCTGATTGAGATAAAGACATTCAAAGACGGGAGGGGAAGCTTGACCGTTCTGGATCGCGAACTGCCGTTCAAGGTTCAGCGGATCTACTATATTTACGACGTCCCTGGCGACCAGGTACGGGCCGGTCACCGTCATCGGAAGAACATCCAAGCCTTGGTCAGCATTCGTGGGGCGTGCAATATTTATGTGAACAATGGGGTGACACAAGAGAACTACTTGCTTGATTCTGCTGATAGATGTCTGATTATGGAGCCGGAAGACTGGCATACCATGTATAATTTTACACCTGATGCTATGTTGCTTGTACTTGCTTCAGAGCCCTACGATCGAGACGATTATATAGATGAGGAATACCCTTGATAGAATACGAAAATCTTGGACGCCTTAATGAACCGTTTGTTGCAGAGTATCGCAAACGGTTTGACGAAATTCTGCAGAGTGGTTGGTATATCCTTGGTAAAAAAGTATCAGATTTTGAAAAGGAATTTGCCGCCTACTGTGGTACTTCTTCTTGTGTTGGGGTTGCGTCAGGTCTTGATGCACTCATCCTCTCCTTGAAGGCTCTCGATCTGCCTCCCGGCGGAGAGGTGATAGTTCCATCAAATACCTATATTGCAACAATCCTTGCCGTTCTTCACGCTGGGCTGAAGCCGGTTCTGGTTGAGCCGGTTCTGCGTACCTACAATATCGATCCTGAAAAAATCTGCGACAAAATCAGCAAGAGTTCTGTTGCCATTTTGGTGGTTCATTTATATGGGAAAGCCTGCGACATGGATCCCATTCTGCAAATTGCCGAACGCCACTCTCTCAAGGTGATCGAGGACTGCGCCCAGGCTCATGGCGCCACCTACCATGGCCAGCGAGTAGGCGGGTTTGGCTGTTTTGGGGCATTCAGCTTTTATCCTACCAAAAACCTGGGGGCTCTTGGCGATGCGGGAGCAGTGACTACCAATGATTCCCAACTGGCTCAACATATCGCCCGCCTGCGGAACTATGGTTCCTCCATTAAATATCATAATGACATGGTCGGGTATAATTCGCGTCTGGATGAAATCCAGGCAGCATTTCTTTCAGTCAAGCTGGCCAGGCTGGATGATATAACCCTGCATAAGCGTGAGTTGGCCCGACTGTATCTGGATGGGCTCAAAGACGACTTTATCAAGCCGTTTGAGCAGGAGGGGTTTGAAGATGTTTATCATATCTTTGCCGTCAGGCATCAGGAACGAGACCGCCTCAAGGCATATCTGGTTGAAAATGGGATAGGGGCCGAGATTCATTACCCCGTTCCTCCGCACCGCCAGAAAGCATTGCAAGGGCTGCTGGATGAAAATGACTACCCCCTTGCCACTGAAATCCATGCGACCATAATCAGTCTTCCCATCTCTTATTATCATCAGAAAAATGACATCTTGCAGGTCATAGATGTCATGAATCGTTTTTGATGAGTGTTGAAGGAAAACCGGTGAGATCCGAACAGACATTTAACGATGCAGCATCCATAACCGTAATCACGGTTTGCCACAATGCGGTCGGGCAGCTTGAAGAGACCATTCGGAGTGTTCTTTCGTTCAGCGGCAACAGGCTTTCATATATCATAATAGATGGCGAGTCCAGTGACGGAACCTGTGAGGTAATTGAGAGATATCAGGAGGATCTGGCCTATTGGATCAGCGAGCCTGATAGCGGTATCTATGACGCCATGAACAAGGGGTGGGCCATGGCCAATGCGGAGAATAGAATCCTCTTCCTCGGCGCCGGCGACAAGCTGCTCTCTATTCCAGATAATATCGAACAGTATTCCGACAGGGACATCATTTATGGTGATGTCATGATCGGAGAGCGCCGCTTTCATAGCGTCGCTGATTATCGTTTCAGATTCAGCAATACGATCCACCATCAGGCGCTGTTGATTCCAAAGCGCTTGCACATGGAACCTCCTTTTGACCTGAAATTTAGTGTCTATGCTGATTACGATTTCAGTCTGCGCCTATTGAAAATGAGAGCCAATTATATTTATGATCCTGCTCTCATCGGCTATGCCGAACCGGGAGGTGTGAGTGCCGATAAGCAGCATTGTGAAAACTTTATGGTTGTCAGAAAAAATTATGGCCTGACAGTGGCACTCTGTTCCGTCGCGTTTCTGACATTTCGCAAACTGCTTGAATGCATCGGCATTCGCGCACTGACACCGTAAGTCCGCCATGAAAATCGTCTTTCTTGCACCGTTCGGTATCAGACCCAAGGGCACGCTTATCGCCCGCATGCTGCCATTGGCCGTTGAATTGGAGCGCAGTGGGCATGAGGTGGTCATTATTGCTCCTCCTTACACAAATCCTGAAGACTCAGGACGTGTGGAAACCGTTATGGGGATACGGCTCGTAAATATTCGTCTCTCTTATCCAGGGGGAATGGGGGCACCCATAATGGCATGGAGGATGTATCGGGCTGCCATGAACGAACGCCCTGATCTGGTTCATCTCTTCAAGCCCAAGGGTTATGGCGGGCTTGCAGTCATGCTGATGCAATTGATAGCCGCTTCTGGAAGGACGACACCACACCTGTTTGTGGATTGTGATGATTTGGAAGGGAAGGGGGGGATGAACGACCTCAAGGGGTATCGAACCCTGGAGCGCCTTCTCTTCGATGTTCAGGAGCGTTTCATACCCCGGCATGTTCAGGGTGTGACGGTGGCCAGTCGCATGCTGCAAGCCGAAATGGGGCACAAAGGTGTTGAGACAAAATGTTGCCATTATCTCCCTAATGGAATATTTCGCGGCCAGTCTTCCGGTGACGGGACAGCTGTCAGAAGGCGTTTGGGGATTGCAGATGATGCCCCTGTTCTACTGCTATACACCCGTTTTTTTGAGTTCGACCAAGAGCGTCTCTATTCGATTCTTGAAAATTTGAACAGGGAAGTCCCCGACTGTCGCATCCTTGTTGTGGGAAAAGGGCCAAATGCTGAAGAGGATGCATTGGTGCAGGTTGCATGCGAACGCGGTTTTTCAGATTCCCTCATAATGGCCGGCTGGATAGAGCCGGGTGATATCCCGGATTACATTGCGGCTGGGGATGTGGCTCTTTATCTTCTTGATGATACGCTTATCAACCGTGCCAAATGTCCGGCCAAGTTGACGGAACTGCTTGCAGCCGGAATACCGGTGGTGGCGGACCGGATTGGACAGGCTGCTGAGTATATGGCTGATGAGGCTGCTACCAGATTCAGCACGGACACCGAACTGGTGGAGCGTTTGGCCGCTCTTCTGAATGATCCCTCTCTGCGCCGTTCTGTTGGACAGGCGGCTCAGGAGTATGTGCAGCAGCATTTTGAATGGGCGATCCTGGTGAGAAAGCTTGCTGAATTCTACCGACAAACGATTCCCCGCAGTTAATTTCGGAGATACATAATGACCGATCGAAAAAAAGACCTGCTTTTTATCATGTTACTGTTTTCCGTTCTGGTTGCCTGTTTTTCCAGAGTGCTCTTTACCGATCAGATAATTCGCGCACCTGATATCATAAATGAATATTATTGGGGGGTTGTCGGCAGCGGCCAGGCCACGCTAAAAAGCCTTTTCTCCTTCAATCTAAGTTCTGCCGGCTGGGATACATATATCAACAGCGGTTCTACAAACCTGGGGGGCATGGCTTCGATGCAGTTTCTGCTGCACCACCGGTTGATATACTGGTTTATTTCCCCACCTGCCAGCGTTGCCTGGTTTATGGCGCTGCACCTTTTCTTTGGTGCTGTCGGCACCTACTGCTACTGCCGAGCTGTCGGCTGCAGCCGGATTGCCAGTTTTGTGGGAGGTCTTGTCTTTGCCCTTTCAACAGAAAACGCATCGTTGATCAATGCGGGACACGTGCTGAAAATAGCTACTATCTCATTCGCACCCTGGGCTTTTTATTTCATGGAGCGTGGTTATCGTACCCTGCGCCCGATTTATTTTTTCACCGCCGCAGTGGTTCTGGCGTTCCAGTTTTTCAATATCCATTGGCAGATAGCTTTTTATACCTGTCTATCCTTGGCGGTTTATGGGATCGCGCGGAGCATCTGGCTGGTGCTTGATCAGCAAAGGAACAGGGGAAGATTTACCGCCCGGATGCTTGGTTTGAATGTGATCACACTAGTATTTTTTCTGAGCTGTGTAGCCATCTCGCTGGCGCCGCTTGCCGTTTGGTCGAAGGATACCAATCGTGGGGCGCAGAGCGGTGCAAACCAAGGCAAAGGCGGCCTTGATCGGGAGGAGGCCATGGCATGGTCGATGCCGCCTGAAGAGACAGCTGCCTTCATCGTGCCCGGCATGTACGGCTTTTCGCGCCAGGAAGCTGGCGAGAACCCAACCAACATCCCCGCCTACTACTGGGGGAGAATGGTGTTTACTCAGACCTTGACCTACATGGGACTTCTGCCCTGGCTGCTTCTGCCGTTACCACTCCTTTTTCGTCGAGACCGTGTAACCCAGATCGCCCTGATAGTACTCGCCTTCGGGGTGCTATTTTCAATGGGCAAATATACCCCCTTTTACAATCTGCTCTATGACCATTTTCCCGGCATCAATCGCTTCAGGGTTCCCAAGATGATGATGTTCATTCCGGTTTTCGCAATGGGGATTCTTGCAGCCCGTGGTGTTGACATTCTGGGGGACGATGACGTGCTGAAAAGTTCCGTCTTTCGCAAATATCTTTACGGGGTTAGCGGACTTGCCGGTTTGCTGGGTATCATGTTCGTCGTGGAGCGGTTTGCCCCGCGTTTCACGGTGGACCTGTTGCTGCCCCAGATTGCCCAAGCCACCCGCTACGAAGAGGGTGGTTATCTGATCGAGCAGCGTTGGCAAAACCTGGTTAATGAAACTGCACTGGCTGCAGTGCTGGCAGCGCTGTGTGCCGCTGTCCTGTATGCCCGTTACCGGTTTAAGCTGGGTGCGTTGACGGTTGCGCTGATCCTGGTGGCGCTGTATGTTGGCGACCTTGCTCGCGTCAACTCAAAATTCATGTTTACTGTGCCGGTGCCGGAGCATGTCAAGGGCAAAAAAACGGCTGTGATGGACTTCCTGCTCAAGGACCTGAAGAAATACCGTGTGTTGCCAATGGACGGGAGTGATCCCATGCAGTTCGCGAGCAACAAGATCCCGGTAATGTTTACCTCAAACCCGGTCCAGCAGAAAAGATGGCAGGAAATGCTGGATGTATTTAACGTAAATTCTATCCTGCCGGACATGCTCAACGTAAAATACCTGCTGGTTAGTGCTCAGCAATATGAAAAAGAAAGGGAGCAGTTCGGCAATAAATTTGTACCGGTATTTCGATCGCCTGAAGGGGGTCAGTTTGTACTGGAGAACAAAGCTGTTCTTCCTAAAGCGTGGCTGGTGCCTTCGGTTGTGGCAATCACTGACCAAAATCAGAGACTGGCCATCCTGAGCGGCACGATGTTTAACCCGCGCCAGATTGCTCTGGTCGAAGGAGTGTCTCCTATCCAACTTGCAGACCCGAACGCGCCGCCCGCTGTTCCTCCCGGAGAAGTGCAGGTTGTTACATACAACAGCGAGTCCATTGATGTGACCGCTCATGCAGCTACAAACGCCCTGCTGGTGCTGGGGGAAAAATACTTTCAGGGTTGGTATGCTTTTGTTGATGGTAAGCAAGCCGAAATCGTTCCTGTTAATCATGTGTTACGGGGAGTCTACCTGACCTCCGGAAGTCACAATGTTGAATTCAGATTTAATCCATTGGCATTTAGAATTGGCAAATATCTCACATTGGGATCTTTTGCTCTGTTCGTAGTCTTGCTGGTGAGGGAGTGGCTCTTGCGGAGGCGCGGGCAGGTGCCTATTCAGGCAGGGTAGGGGAGATGCCGGAATCAGCGGGGCATACCAACGACGGGATGCGCCGGTATGGGTTACAAGTCTCCCAGCCGGTTGATGGCTATCGATTTTCTCTGGACGCACTGTTATTGTCGGATTTTGTGCGGTCCGGTGATGATGCCAGTATCATAGATCTGGGGACAGGCTGTGGAATAATACCCCTGATTCTGGCCCGTCGTTTCTCTTCCTCCGATGTTACTGGTGTTGACAGTAACAGCAGCATCGTGAAGCTGGCCGAGACAAATATATTGAATAATGATCTAGCGCATCGGATCAAGATCAAACATTCAGATGTTGTTAATCTAAAAACGCAATATCAGGTATCTTGTTTTGACGGAGTAGTCGCCAACCCCCCTTTTCGTTCCCCGCTCAGCGGTAAGCTCAGCCCAAAACCGGGTCGTGATCAGGCCCGGCACGAATCAACCGCCGGCTTAACAGACTTTCTGGCGGTTGCCAAATATCTGGTTAAGCCTTCCGGCCGGATTTTTTTTGTTTATCTCGCGGATCGTTTGCCGGAATTTATTCACAAAGCTGCTGAGCTAAAATTGACTATTTTGCGATTACGGATGGTGCACGGCTTTATCGATGCTCCCGCCAAGATTTTTTTGGTTGAATTGGTCAAAGGAAGGAAGGGTGCGACCGCAATTCTGCCCCCGCTGATTATCTATGAGAGAAAAGGTGAGTATACCTTGGAGTGCCAACGGATTCTGGATGGGGGCAATGGACAAAAAAAGGCGCTTGAGGTAAGCGCCTTTTTAGAATATTGTTAAATAAAAACTATTTTTTGATCAGCAGAAACAGTTCCATTTTTTCTTCTTCACCAATATGAATCGGGAAACATAGCGCGAGATGGCCATCAGGAACCGGAAGCCCGTCAGCAGAAGGACGAATTGTTACCGGTGGATTGATATTGATTATTTCACCCATCTGGGAGGCCTTGGCAGCCACATTGCCACAGACCACATTGATGAATTCCATTACAGTATCTTCCAGAACCTCTGCCGGTTCATTATCAACCGAGACTTCCTTCAAAATGGCCTTTGCCACCATCTTTTGCAGATTTTCAGAAACTGACAGGATATAGCGAGCTTCGGCATTGCCGCTCATATCCAGTGCAGCCATCATGAAATTGCTCCCCAGTGAGCTAACGATCTGGCATTTTTCAGCGCGAAACTGAAGATCAAGTACCCTGGTGATCATTTTATAAGTCAGGTCGGCAGTAATCTCCCAGATCCTGCTGTTTGGAATCCCGGCCGGAAGCTCTATTTTATCGGACACGTAGGGCGCCTGGTCGATCTTGAATTCCTCAAGATACTTCTGCAGTTGTTCATGGTTAAGCGCACCAACCTGAACCAGTGCCTCACCAATATAGAGATGGGTCTTCTTCTGACTCATGATGACTTCATTAAGTTGATCGGAGGTGAGGATGCCCATATCAACCAGCAAGTCCCCCAGTTTCATATCTTTTGAATATTGCGCATTATGGGCACGATCAATATCGCTCTGGGTGATGTAGCCCATTGATACAGCCATTTCGCCCAGTTTCAGGTTCTTCTGCTCCTGCAGATCAATAGCCGCAAGAATAGACTCACGGGTTACAACGCCTTTTTCCGCCAGAAACTGCCCGAAAAATTTAACTGCCATACTAAACCCCTTGCTTACATGAAATTATAATTCCCGCAGGATCTGCAAAACATTTTCAGCCTCAAAAGGCTTTGAAATAACGTTTTTTGCGCCCAGTTTAAGCGCCTCGGTGAATTTGTCGCCCACGCCACCCAATGAAGTGACCATGACTACTTTGACATCCTTATCCAGTACCACCAGGCTTCGTAAGGCTGTCAATCCGTCCATCCCGGGCATGTTCATATCCATGCAAATAATATCGGGATTGTCCAGGTGGTTCATCTTTATGGCTTCTGCTCCGTTTTTGGCATGCCCAACACAAGTGAATTCGCCTGATTCATTGATGATTCTTTCGAGCTGACGGGCTACTGAAAGGCTGTCATCTACTACAAGGACCTTTTTCATCAGTTGTTCCTCCTAATATATACGAAGCTAGGTCTTTTTAGTTTTAACTTCAGTCATATGACCAAAGAACAGTTCAGACATTATAGGAAACGGAGGCAAAAGTCAAAAAGATGTTCTTGGGCTTTTCAGAAACAACTTTATGTGGTATATAAATTTACCATTCCATATACGAGGAGATCAACTCACGATGCACCTATCACGTCTTTCAAAAAACGTCTCTTTACTGTTCGTAACCATTCTTCTTGGTGCGGGGTCAGTTTCGGCGGTGGCGGCGGCATCCGATCAGAAAGTGACTGATCAGAAGGCACAACAGGTTTCCGAGCCGGTTAAGCCTGCGGAGCAGGCACAGGCTTCTTCGGATGTTGTTGCCAAAGTTAATGGGGCTGCCATTAATGCAATGGAGCTGCGTCGAGCCAAAAAAGTTATGATGGCCGGGCAGCCTGGGATGCAAATCCCGCCTGATCGCCAGAAGGAGTTTGACCAACAGGCACTATCCCAGATCATATCGGCCGAGTTGCTTTACCAGGCCGGTGAAAAGCTGAAGATCAATGACATTGAAAAGCAGGTAGATGCCAAGCTTGCCCAAAGCAAAACTCGTTTCCCGACACCGGAAGATTTTACCAAGGCCATTAAAGAACTTGAGATGACTGAGGCTGAACTGCGTGAATATACCCGCAGAGATCTGATTATCTCTAATTTTATTGACCAGACTATCGTTCCTAAGATCACGGTTACCGAAGAAGATATAAAAAAGTTTTACGAGCAGAATCCGGATAAATTTAACCGACCGGAATCGGTTAAAGCCAGCCACATTCTGATTGGTGTGGATGCAAAAGCTTCCGTAGAAGAAAAGAAAAAAGCTCGTGATAAAATAGAAAAGCTGCGGAAGGATATTGCGGGTGGGGCGGATTTTGCTGTTTTGGCCAAAGAAAACTCTACCTGTCCAAGCAGTCAGCAAGGGGGCGACCTTGGTTTCTTTGGTAAAGGCCAGATGGTGCCTGCTTTTGAACAAAGTGCTTTTTCTTTCAAGCCAGGAGAAATCAGCGATATTGTTGAAACCCAGTTCGGATTTCACATAATCAAAGTGACAGATAAAAAACCGGCCGAAACAATCGTCCTTAAAGAGGTTCGTGGTAAAATCGAAGAATTCCTGAAGGGTCAGAAGATATCAGCCGCGGTTAATACTTTTTTAACTGAAACAAAGAAAACAGCTAAAATAGATTCGCTTTTAAAATAACCTATTCAGCAACAAATCCGGTTACAAAACAACAAAAGGCTGGAGGGTTTCCTCTCCGGCCTTTTATTGTGTGCGCCAGGCATGGCGCGTGGCGCGCAAGCGCCATCTGTTTGGCTATGGTGGTCAAGCAGTGACTTGGAGGTGCAAGTCCTCTTCGGACCCTGATGGTGGGAACCGATAGCCGGACGGCAAGGGTGTCCGT
>DASXUK010000045.1:0-57685 GCA_036504875.1 Desulfuromonadaceae bacterium | reverse complement strand
AGGCTCATACCTGACTGCAATTGAATTCGACTCATCTTCACGGTGTACCTCCAGTGATTGGGATATCGTAAAGATACTGCAGGCATCAGTCACAATATGTCATACCCGCAGGAAAGCGGGAAATTAGTACTACTCAGGTTTATTAATTATCGGCGGTGGGCCGGCCGGATTGGCGACCGCCTATCTCTGCCACAAGCATGGCCTTAATTATCTGGTGCTTGAATCCGGCAAGGCAGTTTTTCAGGGTATTGCCAACACCTATCCCGAAGGCAAGCATGTCTATGCATCCAAGCCCAAAGACGCGCCTGAACCATTTCTGGTGGAGGAGTTGCGTCCGCCCGACAAGCCGGTCACAGTCGAGAGCTATATTCAATACGTCCAGCATTTTGTCCAGCATGAAAATCTGCATGTGAAGACCGAGGTGGCCTTTGAGGACATCCGTGAAGAGCGTGATATTCTTTCCGTTGTAACTGACAAGGGTATCTTTAATGGTCGCAAGGCGGTATTGGCCTTCGGCAGCAGCATTCCGCGTGAGTTGTCGGTCTATGGCGATGCCAAAATGGTGGCCAAGAATGTCGATGACGCCAGTAAATATATCGGCGTCAAGACCCTTGTAATCGGGGGCGGTAATACGGCAGCCGACGTGGTCATCGCCGTACTAAAGGCCAAGCGCGAAGTGCATGATACCCAGCCGGTCTACTGGGCACATAAATCCGAAAAATTTGATGTCAACAAGGAAACCGCCCAACGGTTGGGCGAGGAGATCCTGTTAGGGGGCAATATCCGCCTCTTGCCAGGCGCCACTCCCCGTATCGGCGAGGTGGACGAAGAGGGTGTCGATCGTCTGGTAATCCGCATCAACGAGTTCAAGCAAGCAGATGGCATCGACCTTTACCACGCCCTGAGTTTTCCTATGCAAAATGTCATCGCCTGTATCGGCTCACAGGGTCCGATGCCGATCTACGACAAACTCGGCATCCAGATGATTGCCTGTGCTGCGGGCGTCTGCAAGATCGCCAAGGAAGGCGAACGGCTGGTACTTTTGACCTCTGAATTCGAATCGACCCGTAAAGGTGTTTTTGTGATCGGTGGTGCCATTTCCCCCTCCTACATGAAAATCAGCGAGGGTGCCATTGCAGAGGCAAAACACCCTAATCTGATCTACACCGCCATCAATGACGCCTATCATGTAGTTGAAGCGGTCAGAAAAAAACTATCCAAATGATCTTTTGGGAGAGCTAAATTATTGCCTCTCCCCCTTGAACAATCTCTCCCCTATGATTATCTTTTGCGTAACAATTCTATTCCAAAAGGAGACCGCACAATAATGTCTAAAACCACTAAACAGTTCCAGACCGAGGTTCAGCAGCTACTCGACCTGGTAATCCACTCTCTCTACTCCAACCGGGATATCTTTCTGCGCGAGCTGATCTCCAATGCTTCCGATGCAATCGATAAGGTCCGTTTTGAGGCCCATTCTCAGGAAGCGCTTCTGGAGGGCAACTCTGACTGGAAAATCAAGATTGCGGCTGACAAAGAAGCCGGTACTCTGACTATCCGTGATAACGGCATAGGAATGACTATGACCGAGGTGGAAGAAAATATCGGCACCATTGCCCGCTCCGGTACCAAGGCCTTTATGCAGGCCTTGAAAGACAAAGCTGACAGCCAGAACCCGGAGCTGATCGGCCAGTTTGGAGTAGGTTTCTATGCCTCTTTCATGGTTGCGGATAAGGTTACACTCTATACCCGCGCTGCCGGCTCGATTGAAGCCGGTTGCTGCTGGGAATCCACCGGCGACGGAAGCTACACCATTGAACAGTGCAGTCGTGAACAGCGCGGCACAGAAATCACCCTGCATATGAAAGAGGAATTCAAGGAGTATCTGGATGAGTGGAAAATCCGCTCGATCGTGAAAAAATACTCTGATTACATCCAATATCCGGTAGTGATGGACATCACCCGTAGTGAAGTACCCAAGGGGCCGGACGGCAAGGAGATCGAAGGGGCCGGCACGATCGAGACCACCAAGGAAGAGACCTTGAACTCGATGAAAGCCATCTGGGCCAGGGCCAAAAGTGACGTTACCGAAGAAGAATACAACGAATTCTACAAACATATCTCCCACGACTTTGAAACCCCCTTCCGCACTATCCACTTCTCGGCCGAGGGCACCAGCGAATTCAAAGCCCTGCTCTATCTACCGGGCAAAAAACCGTTTGACATGTTCATGGCGGACCGTAAAAAAGGTCTGCAACTTTATGTGCGACGAGTCTTTATCACCGATAAATGCGAGGAGCTGATTCCGGACTATCTCCGTTTTGTCAAAGGGGTGGTTGATTCATCCGATCTACCGCTGAATGTCTCCCGCGAGATCCTTCAGGAGGATGTCCAGATCAAGCGTATCCAGAAGGGTCTGGTCAGCAAAATTCTCTCGACCATGGTTGAGGTTAAAGACAAATCCTTTGACGAATACGTGAAGTTTTGGAAGGAATTCGGGCAGGTACTGAAGGAAGGTCTGCACTTTGATTTCGCCAACAAGGAAAAACTGCAGGAGTTGGTGATGTTTGAGAGCACAACTACCGAAGCAGGCAGTTTTGTGACTTTAAAGGGCTATGTCGATCGCATGCCGGAATCCCAGAAGGAGATCTACTTCATCACCGGCACAAGTCGTGAAGCGCTTGAACAGTCTCCGCACCTGGAGGCCTTCCGCGCCAAAGGTTATGAGGTTCTTTTCATGACCGATGCGGTGGACGAGTGGGTAGTTCAATCCCTGACCGAGTACAACGAAAAACAGCTTAAGGCGGTCGATCGCGGCGATATCAGCATTGACACCGAAGAAGAAAAGAAAGAGAAGGATAAAAAGCGCGAAGAAGCCCAGAAAGAGTTTTCTGACCTGATTACATACTTAAGCGACCGACTGAAGGATAAGGTAAAAGAAGTCCGCTTCTCCAACCGTCTGACCGACAGCGCCTGCTGTCTGGTGGCAGAAGAGTATGGCATGAATGCCAATATGGAACGTATCATGAAAGCGCTCAATCAGCCGGTTCCTGATTCAAAGCGGGTCCTGGAACTGAACCCTGACCATGCTATTCTTAAGGCCATGTCCACCCTTTACGAAAAAGACAAACAGACCCCTGTCCTTGCCGATTATGCCGATCTGCTGTTTGATCAGGCCCTGTTGACGGAAGGGTCACCGATCAAGGATCCATTGCGTTTTACGCGCTTGATTAGTGAACTGATGGTCAGGGCGGCAGAAAAATAGGAGATAAATAACAGCACAAATTAAGCAGCCTCAATTGACATTATCGCCATTCCGGATAGACTTACTGAATCATCATCAGTACATGCACCAGATAGCGATATTACCAAACCATTCGCGAGGATGGGACGGAAAACCTACAGGGTCTCTCTGAGACAGCCGGGTCGCCGAACTATCAATCACCTGATAGCGGCGATCCGGTTTTTTTTATCAAAGACTTGAGCCTGTCGGAGCGAAAGGAGGCTGTTATGAGTTTGAATATAAAACTGCAAAATGTAGCTGTTTTTATAGAATTTTTGGCCGGTGCCGGTCTAGCCATCTTTTTCCATATAGTTCTTCATATTCCCGAAGCAGCCTACACTATCTTTGGGATAGGGATACTGCTTTCAGTGGCCACCTATCTACTCCGTGAAGACATGGAAAAAACCCGCCACGACCTGACCAACCAATACCACCAAGCCCATGAACTTACCTTTGCCCTGGCCCATATCAGCGACCCCGAATGCCACTGTAAAGCCGAGGAGATGCTAACCGGAATCAAAAGGACTATAGAGTTACTGCAAAGGGGTTTTATCCCGCTGAGTGAGACGGAATTTTATTTGGAAGGTGCCAAGTGTTGCGATACAGCCTTGCATAGATTGAAGGTGGTTGATCCGATCACAACTGGCTGGCTTACCAGAGGGGTTTTAGTCAATTACTATCAGTCGAATCTGCGGGCGCTGGAGCGTGGGGTAACCATAAACCGGATTTTTGTAATGGGTGAGGAGGAGTTTTATGAGCCTGACGTGCAAAAAATCCTGCTGGCCCAGTATAGTGACGGTGTTGAGGTGCGAATAGCCTTTAAGGATGAACTGCCAACTGCCAGCAATCTGAGCGGTCGCGACACCAACAGTTCCTATGATTTTGCTATCTATGATGATCAGGTAGCCACCGAGGTTTTCCCGCAAAGCGGAACCTATTTCGGTCGCAAGACCTGTCAAACGGCAAATGTAGAGAATTTCCAACGCCTGTACGAGTTAATTGAGCATAGCTCGCACAGCATAACCCTAAAAGGAGATCGAGTTATTCTGGCCTCCAATGCTCAAGCCAATAAGCCGATCACCAATCCCGCGATTTCAGGCGTATCTCTTCGTTCACCATCTTAAGATCAATAAAAACTGCTGCAGGGATCAGGGTATCAAGCTCGCTGATGGTTTCTCCCAAATGGCGGCGGGTCATTTCCTGAAACAGCAGCAATTCCCGAGAGAAAAGATCATAAAAAGGATGCCGAAGCTCTTTGAGAGCCACAGGGTCTTGATCAACAAAATTGAGCGTGCACCACTCATCAAAGAATTTTTTGCCGGAAGAATCTATCAGTGGAATGCCATTTAACCGGCAGGTCATAGGACGATGACTATAAACCAGACAGAATCCGTCCTCGGAAAGAAGCGAACAGGGGGTTTCATCATCCTCAGGCATCATGTCGTCCCATTCAGATTCCGGAACCCGGTTCAGTATCCAAGGGGCTGTGAAGGCGGGCCAGCGCTTTGAAAGCGGAATAAGCTGAGAGTTTGCTTTAAGTTGTGTCTGTTGCTGAACATGTTTCGGCAAGAGGTCAAAGCCGCTTCGCAGGTAGAGCGCATCCAAAAGGGTAATATCAAAAAGCCCGCGGCAACAACTGGAACAGCCGCGGGTGCAGAAAATCTGTTGCTGGTGCTGCTGGACACAGCTTGCAAACCATTGATCCACTTCTTCAAGCAACTTACCGTAACTATCTAATATCTCTTGTATGACTGACTCCTGGAATACTTCTCGAATTACATGTAAACCATCACCTTTATAGAAACCGTACCATCAGCGGTCGTAAAAGGAATCGTCACCCCTTTGCACTGCACATTGATACTGGAGTGTTCATCCGGTTCAGGTGGGTCCGATATGGTCCGGAGTTGACCTGAAATAACCAGCGGCAAACCAAGCGCAACACTGCCATACTGCTCGTGATATCTGGTCTTGAAGACTCCAGCCACATTATTGGTCAGCTCGCCCACAGCATCGCGAATACATTCCTCGTCCGCCTCTTCCACCATTAAAAGCTCTTTAGCCACAAATTGGGCGCTGGCCCGGTCAGTGGCAATAATTATGTAGCCGACCCGGTCACCGGCAACGCCGACTATGCCGGTCACATCCGAATCTACCGGAGCGACACGTTTTTCTACCTTACCAGCCAGAAGCTCTATGTTCATGTAGCTTTTGAAGGTATCCTGGGTTGCAGACATGATAGTGAACATGATTTCTTCAAAACTGATTAATGACACGATAATCCTCCCTGATATTAATAGGCAGCATCTTAGATTGCTTTGCCGGCCACCTTGAAAACAAAATCAAAATTAAGTATATCCTCCCACTGGAAACCCTTGGCGGTGGAGCGGGTGTCATCACTGTCACTGTAGGGCTTGCCTGGGATATAAAACCAGTTCATGATCGCCTCCCCTGAATACCGGAACACAATCCAGTACTTTCCTGGTTTAAGCCTGCTTTGATCATCCTTGGGGAAACTGAAATCAACCCAATAGTAGCCGGGTTTGCGGGATAACCTGTCCAGTGACACCAAGTCCGAGCGCAGCCCTTTTAAAATGTTCGGTTTTCCTTCCTCATCCCTTACCAGGTCAACATATACGGTGCCGTCACCGCCAAATTTGCGCATGGCCAACGATACTTTTTGCAAAGCAATCGCATCCTTTAAATAAAAGGCCTGGGCATAAATGTGCTGTGAGGATACATACTCCGAGGTTTCCTTGTCCAGGATGCGGGTGCCGGTATCGCCATGAACATTATAAGCATTTACAAGATTTGGGAAGTCCATATTACCGAATGTTACGGCGGAACCGGCAAGAGGTTTTTTATACTTCGCTTGAGTGGCCGGGGGGATAACCATCTTAGGCGGCTTTATCCGCACCTCGTCAGGACCACCACCTGCAATAGAAACATCAACCTTTGGAGCCGTTATATTCGGTTTTAAAGACGGTTTAATAGCTGCATCGGTTGGTTTTGCCGGCGGTTTGACAACTGTTTCTTTGGATGGCTTAGGACTCGGTTTTAACGCATTTATATCAGCATCACTACTTACAGACGCTGTCCGCACAGCTACAAGGTTGCTGATGATGTATGGCCGCGGATCTTTCTCGGAATTTTTCACCTTTAGATTGATCTCATCCGTTTTGAAGGTCCCCTCGATCATCTCAGCATAGCGCGGCAGATAGGGTGCTCCCCTCCAGGTGTCATTGATATCACGGGAATCAAGCCCATGGGTCTGCTTGATATGCCGTGACGACGTGAACTGTCGCGACTGCTGCGGATCATAGGGCAGCCAACCGAGATCGGGAAAATATATCTCTATCCAGGCGTGCCCCCCCTGCCCCATGCTCTGCACAATCGAGTTTCTGGCATCGATCGGCACCTTCCAGGCATCTTTAAGGGTAATCCCGCCCACAATCCGGGCTGGAATGCCGACGCTCCTTAATAGTGCAATATCAAGATGAGCGAAATTCTGGCAATTGCCGCTTTTTGTTTCCAAGGTATAAACTGCATCATATTTAGCGGGGTTGAAACTGTATTTGATATTATCGGCTACATGGTTGGTAATGGCTGTGACCGCCTCATATTCATTATTAGCCCCGGCTGTAAGGCGGCAGGCCAACTCAATAATAGCGACTGCATCAGCCTGCACCATCTCGGTCGTTTTCAGATACAGGGCATCGCTACCCGGGATTTTTCCGATAGGAAAAGGTGTGCGGCTTTCCATGGCCGACAGTTCCGAGCGAACATTGGCGGTGTAACCTAAATTGACGCGGATATTGGCGGTTAGGTCATTCCAGGTGACTTTTTGAAAGCGATTCCCGAAACGATCCTGTTCGACTATCGAGGTGGATGGTTGCGGATCAAACTTGGCAGAGAGGGAATCAACTGTCTGACTAACACTTTTTGACTGAAAATCAGCTGGCAGGGCAAAACGGAAGGTAAAGCTTTGGACAGCACCACTATCTGTATGAAATTCCATCTGCTGCCGCATCGCAATTGAGCTATTAAGGCTTCCTTCCAGCATAAGAGTCTTGGCAAAGGCGTCTCCCGTAACAAATAGCACGGCAAAGCCCAAGACAACTGCGAAACGTTTCATTTTCGCCCCCTGTCAGCAAACCAAAAGCGTTCAAGTGATACGAGAAACAATGATCGCCTTTTTAAGCAGGAGGGACTGGCAATGCTTCCTGCTTTACCGGCAACTGGTGCCCAATCTATATCACTCCCACTCAATAGTTGCAGGGGGTTTGCTGGATATATCGTAGACCACGCGATTGATGCCTTTGACCTCATTGATAATCCTGCCGCTGATACGGGCCAGATCCTCGTACGGCAGCGGATACCAGCCAGCAGTCATAAAATCCTTGGTCTCAACTGCACGAAGGGCGACCACGTATTCATAGGTGCGCCCATCGCCCATGACACCCACGCTTTTTACTGGCAGAAAAACAGCAAAGGCCTGGCTGATTTTGTGATAATGGCCACTGGAATAAAGCTCTTCAATGTAGATGGCATCAGCCTGACGCAGTATGTCGGCGTATTCCTTCTTTACCTCGCCCAGGATGCGAACCCCCAACCCCGGACCAGGAAATGGATGACGCCAGACCATTTGATGCGGCAGACCCAACTCTTCTCCGATCGCTCGCACTTCATCTTTGAATAGCTCGCGTAGCGGTTCCAGGAGTCTGAGTTTCATATGTTCAGGCAGTCCACCGACATTATGATGGCTTTTGATATTGTGGGCTTTACCGGTCTTGGCACCGGCAGATTCGATAACATCCGGATAGATGGTGCCCTGTGCCAACCAGCGGGCGTCATCGATCCGATTGGATTCCTCATCGAAAATTTCGACAAACAGCCCACCGATGATCTTGCGTTTTTTTTCAGGATCGCTTTCACCGGCCAAAGCGCTCAAAAAACGCTCTTCGGCATTCACCCGGATCACTTTGACCCCCAGGTTTTCAGCAAAAGTGGCCATCACCTGATCACCCTCAGTCAGCCGCAAAAGGCCGTTATCGACAAAAACGCAGGTCAACTTGTCGCCGATAGCACGGTGTATGAGCGCAGCAGCCACCGAAGAATCAACGCCACCGGATAGGCCTAGAATTACCCGATCATTACCTACCTGGCTGCGAATACGCTCAACGGCATCCTCAATAATTTGGCCGGGGGTCCATTGTCCGCTGCAACCGCAAATCTTGCGAACAAAAGTGTCCAGCAGCAGTTCGCCGCGGGGAGTGTGGTTGACCTCGGGATGGAACTGGACCCCGTAGAGTCGGCGACCAACATCCTGAATGGCACAGACCGGGGCATTGGTAGTCTGAGCTACCACCTCAAAACCTTGCGGAACTTTGGACACGTGATCGCCGTGGCTCATCCAGACCGGGCTTTTGCCATCAATGAAAAAACAGTCAAACAGAGGCCCCGGCTGATTTGAAGCCAACAATTCGGCATGACCGAATTCACGCTTGCCGGCCGGCACCACCTCACCACCAAAATGGCGGCTCATCAGCTGCATGCCGTAACAGATACCCAGCACCGGCACACCCAGTTCGAAAAGTTCTTCAGCAACAACCGGCGCATTCGGTTCGTAAACCGATTTGGGACCACCGGATAGAATAATTCCACTGGGATTAAAGGCACGGATAGCGGTTAGATCCAGATCAAAGGGATGCAACTCGCAATAGACATGGGATTCGCGTACTCGCCTTGCAATCAGCTGAGTATATTGGGAACCGAAATCAAGAATCAGGATCTTTTGGCTGTGGATGTCGGACATTGTCAGAACCTAACGTAAACTGAATTTAAAAAGCTGTTCACGCAAAGCTCACAAAGCACACCAAGAAAAACAGAAAAACTAACCACTGCTCAAGCCTTTCTTAGTGAACTTTGTGCCTTTGTGAAAAAATGGTTTTAAAATTTGAATTTAATTCCCTACTCTATAATTGGGTGCTTCTTTGGTAATAGTCACATCGTGGACATGGGACTCTTTTAAGCCAGCCCCGGTAATGCGGATGAAGCGACCTTTATCCTGCAACTCCTGAATGGTCGCGCAACCGGTATAACCCATGCCCGAGCGCAGTCCTCCCAGCAACTGATGGATATTGGCAGAGAGCGGTCCCCGCAAAGGCACCATCCCCTCGATCCCCTCCGGCACCAGTTTGACATCATCGCCTACTTCCGATTGAAAGTAACGATCCTTGCTACCTTCCTTCATGGCGCCGATAGAACCCATGCCGCGATAGGTCTTGTAGGTACGGCCCTGATAAAGCACGGTGTCGCCAGGAGATTCTTCAGTACCAGCAAACAGGGAGCCGATCATAATCGAGTCGGCACCGGCAGTAACAGCCTTGGGCAAGTCACCCGAGTATTTGATGCCACCGTCGGCAATGACCGGAATGCCATGTTTATGGGCCACCCTGGAACACTCATGAATGGCGGTGATTTGCGGCACCCCCACCCCGGCAACAACCCGTGTAGTACAAATGGATCCCGGCCCAATGCCGACCTTGATGCCGTCAACACCGGCTTTTATAAGCGCTTCAGCCGCTTCGGCCGTGGCTATGTTTCCGGCGATAATCTCAACACCCGGGAAGGTCGATTTGGCTCGTCGCACCGAGTCGATAACGCCTTGTGAATGACCATGGGCGGTATCGATGACTATCACGTCAACGCCGGCCCGGATGAGGGCATCCATACGCGCCTCCATCTCGGCTGTCGGGCCAACCGCTGCTCCGACCCGCAGGCGTCCCAGGCTATCCTTGCAGGAATAAGGGTATTTTTTTACTTTTTCAATATCCTTGATGGTAATCAGACCTTTAAGGAAGCGGTCATTATCAACCACCAGGAGTTTCTCGACCCGGGTATGCTTAAGGTGTTCCTTGGCCTGTTCCAGAGTGGTACCGACTTCGACTGTTACTAGATTACGTTTTGTCATACGAGCCGAGATCGGCAGATCATAGTCGGTCTCGAAACGTAAATCACGATTGGTCAATATTCCAACCAATTTGCCATTAGCTTTTGTTACCGGAACCCCGGAGATCCGGTAACGCGACATGATATCCAGAGCTTCACTGATCTTCTGATGGGGTCGCATAGTGATCGGATCGACGATCATCCCCGACTCGCTCTTTTTGACCTTATCGACCTCATAGGCCTGTTCCTGGATGGAAAGATTTTTATGGATAAAACCTATTCCCCCTTCCCGTGCCATACATATAGCGGTCCGCGCCTCGGTGACGGTATCCATAGCGGCACTTACCAGCGGTATGTTTAACGGGATGTTACGGGACAGGCGGGTATTAAGGTTGGCATCACGGGGTAAAACCAAAGAATGGGCTGGAACAAGCAGGACATCATCAAATGTCAAACCTTCCAGCAGTTTCTCGTAGGGCATCTGCGAACTCCTTACGGAAGAATAATTTTTCAGAAGTTAGTACAGCCAGCAGGTCAAGTCAAGTCAAAAGGGACTCATGAGGAGACCCCCAGCAAGATCTGCGACCATAAAGACTAGGGGCATGGCCAATAAATTTAGGATCAGATTCTAGGTCGGAATAAACTCTTCCCGCGAATGAATTTTCCCCAAGGCGGCCACAATCAGTTGAGCTGCATTTTCAAGATCAGCTAACGAAATCGTTTCCACCGGTGTGTGCATGTAACGGAGCGGAATCTTGACCAACGCAGTAGCAACACCACCGCGGGAGATCTGCATCACATTGGCGTCAGTGCCTGTAGCGCGTGGTATAGCGGTATGCTGGACCGCGATCTTCTCTTTTTCAGCGGCGGTTAGTAGCATACCTAGCAGGTGCGGATTGATGTTAGCCCCCCTGGTCAGTATTGGACCTTTACCAAGTCCTACCTCGCCATTGTGCTTTTTTTCGACATCCGGCTGATCAGTAGCAAAGTCGACTTCCACACAGATACCGACATCCGGGTTAACGGTATAGGAACTGGTGGTTCCACCCCGCAGGCCAATTTCTTCCTGAACAGATGAAACCCCATAGAGATCAACTGGCAGTTTTTTGCCGGAAGCAGCAACCAAACGTAACACCTCGGCTACCACAAAACAACCGGCCTTATCATCAAAACCCCGGGAAGATACCCGGTCTCCGATCAGTCTGGTAAAGGCACTTTCAAAGGTAATTGCATCCCCCACGGTTACCAGCTTCTGGGCCTCTTTCTTGTCTTTGGCACCGATATCGATGTACTGGGCCTCCAGCTTGACCACGGTTTCCCGGTCTTTGGCATCCATCAGGTGGATCGGTTTTTTACCTATGACACCAGGTAGCGGCCCATTGTTGGTGTGTACATCAACACGTTTTCCGGGTGTCAGGTGGGCATCCACCCCTCCCACAGCGGCAAAATAAAGAAAACCATGATCATCGATGTACTTCACCTGTAGCCCAATCTCATCGGTATGCCCAACCACCATAACCCGTGGCAGATTTTTGCCTTTACCAGCTATAAACCCATAAACATTACCCATAACATCTGTTGTCAGTTGATCGCAAAAAGGAGATACATATTCACGAAAGACCCGCTGAGCTGGCTGTTCATAGCCTGAGGGGCTGGGCGCATCCAAGAGCTTTTCAAGAAATTTAAGAGATTCTTTGCGCATGCTCATACCTCGTTGGTGTAGTTTAGATCTTTTTTTATATTACCCTTTATACTTTGATTTAACCAATCAAAAGCAAGCTCTTCCTTCATGAGATTAACATCCTCCTGAACCTCAAATTGAATCCCCTGTTTCAGTAAGCGGACCCTATTGATTTGCCCCTGTCCAATGACATCCGAAACCCTGGAAGGATGGCAGCGGAGCTTTAGCTGTGTGGCTGTAGAGCAGGCCGGTGCCAGCTGGCACATAAGATCGAAATACAACTCCGAGCGCACTAACTGTCCAAAAGCCGGATGCCAGGGGCCACTCAACAGGGAACCGGCGGCAAGTCCTTCATCGGCTTGCAGTCCCATCCGAATGACATCAACATTGGCTCGCATGGCTCGAAGCAAAAGCTGCTTACAGAGCAAGACCGCTGCTTTAAGAGTTAAAGGATGATATTCACCAGCTTCGAATCTGCGACTCAACTCGGTTTCTCGTAGAACCAAGGCAGGATAGATCCTGAGGAATTGAGCACCACAGGTAATTACCTTTTCAAGCGAATCAAGCGAAATCTTTGCTGAGTCACCCGGCAGGCCGGGCATCAGTTGCGCACCAACCTTAAGGCCTTGGTCTCGGATACAGCGGATGGCATTCTCGGAAGCTATGGCAGTATGCCCCCGCCCGGCTGCTTCAAGAACAGCATCATCCATGGACTGAATACCCAGTTCTATGGTCTTGACACCTTTTTCCGCCAGCCAGCGAACATGCGCTGGATCAATGCAGTCCGGGCGGGTGGAGAGCCTGATCGAGTTGATCTCACCGCTGGCCAATAATGGCTGCAGTGGGGTGAGGAGTTGCTCTTGTTCGGCAACAGGAAGCGCTGTAAAAGTGCCCCCGAAAAAAGCTATCTCCACGGAGCGATCAGCGGCTGTCTTTTGCCAGGTGTGAATCTTTGCCAGAATTTCTAAACTGGTCGGTAATGCCCCGTCCGCACCCGATATTACGCGCTGATTGCAGAACACACAGGTGTGCGGGCAGCCGTGATGGCTGATGAAGAAAGGAACTGTAATTTTGGTCATATTTTTGCTGATGGTTCTAGATAGCACTCCAGGGCTTGCGTAGCAGCCGCCTGCTGAGCTGCTTTTTTTGTTCGTCCTTCCCCCTCCCCGACCACTTTATCAGCCACACAAACCTGAAAACGATACCAACGAGAATGAGGTGGACCGCTTTCCTCGATCAGTCGATACATGGGTGGAGGCAAACGTTTTGCAGAGATAAGCTCCTGAAGCTCACTCTTGGCATCATTCAGTTTTATATTAGGTCCAGCTGCATTCAGGGCTAGCTTAAAAAAATGTTGCACCATTGTACGGGCCGACTCAAGGCCGCCATCCAGGTAGACCGCGGCTATTAAAGATTCAAGGACATCTGCCAGGATAGAATCCTTGTCGCGGCCGGTGGTCTGCTCCTCTCCTCGACCAAGACGGATAAACCGCCCCAAACCGCTAGCCCTGGCAATGGCTGCCAGATTATCCTGGCCGGCCAACTGGGCCCTGAGGCGCGACAGAACTCCTTCGCTGGCGTCAGGAAAACTGGTAAAAAGCATTTCAGCCAATAGCATCCCCAATACAGCATCACCAAGAAACTCCAGCCGCTGATAATCTTCATCCCCTGCCTGTTCATGCTTAAAGGAAGGGTGTGTCAGCGCACGAAAGGCCAGGTCCTTTTGAATAAAATGATATTCCAACAACTGTTCAAGGCACTCCAGATCAAACCCCACTCACGCCCCCTTTGAAAAATTGACTATAACGAGGCGCCCGAGGTTTGGCAATAAAAAGACCAATATGTTTGTTTAATTCCAACAGGAACATTCCGTAAAAGGTAAATTAGGTTGCCAATTAAAGCCTGCTTGCCTATAATTAATCATTTGTTCAGATTAAATGCAGAAGACAGGCAGGGAAGCGCCAACTGACAGCCTTTTTTTATCGTGCCGATTAATCAGCAAACTACCTGGAGAATAGCGTGGGTTTTTTCATTACATTCGAAGGCATTGAGGGTTGCGGAAAAACAACCCAAATCAAAATGCTGGGCCAGCACCTGGAATTGCTCGGCTATCAGGTTGTGATGACTCGGGAACCGGGTGGTTGTGCAATTGCCGATAAAATCCGCGCAATCCTGCTGGATGCCGATAACCATGGTATGCACCCCCTCACCGAACTTTTTTTATATGCGGCAGCCCGTGCCCAACATGTTGCCGAAATTATAGCGCCGGCCTTGGAGAATGGCTGCATTGTTCTGTGCGATCGCTTCACCGATGCTACTATTGCTTATCAAAGCTGCGGACGTGGCATTGAACGTACTACCATTGATGCGCTCAATAATCTGGCCTGCCAATCCGTTCGACCCGACCTTACTATTTTGATTGATTGCGAGGCCGAAACAGGCCTGCAGCGGGCCCGGCAAAGGATAGAAGGTTCTTCCGGCCCCCGGGAGGAACGCTTTGAGCTGGAAGCCCTGGAATTTCATCGCCGGGTGCGGGATGGTTACCTTGCTCTGGCACAAATGGAGCCGGAACGTTTCCATAAAGTGGATGGCTCCGGCAGCATCGCCGACATCTTCCCCTTAATCGCTGAGCAGGTTCAGCTAAGAATCAAGGACATGAATCGTGCCGTTTGCTGACATTCTCGGTCATGAGCGAATTCGGGAGGTTTTTCAGCGTGCCCTTCGCAGCGGAAAGACCTCACATTCCTATATCTTCGAAGGTCCACCAGGCTGTGGCCGCCGAAAAACCGCCCTGGCTCTTATTCAGGCGCTTTTCTGTGAATTTGGTGAAGATGATGCTTGTGGAGTCTGCTCCGCCTGTCGCAAAATTGCTGGCGGCAACCACGCCGACATCCACTTCATCGAGCCTTTACCTGATAAAAGAGACATCAGCATTGATCAATTACGTGAAATGCAAAGGGAGCTGGCATTGCGGCCTTATGAAGCACCCCGCAAGGCCTGTCTGGTCGAGCCTGCCGAGCGGATGAGCGTCAATGCAGCCAATTCCTTGCTCAAAACCCTGGAAGAGCCGCCCGGCAACGCAATTATCATATTGATCTCGGAAAACGCCGGGATGCTTCTGCCGACCATCCGGTCGCGCTGTCAACTGGTCCGATTTGCGCCGCTTTCACCGGAACATGTAAGGCAGGCTTTGGAGAGAGCCGGCATGGACACAGCATCTGCAGCCATACTGGCTCCGATGGCCGGCGGCAGCGTACAACGGGCACTGGAACTGGACAATGAATCACTGGTTGAGAAGCAAGAACTCCTTTTAAAACATCTATCGGGTTTAAAGGTGGGAAATATTGGCAGCATTTTCAACGCTGCTGAAGAACTAAGTGGAAATCGTGACGAAACACTGGAAATTTTGGATATGCTGCTCTCCATCAGCAGAGACATCATTTATCTGGTGGCTGGAAGCAACGAGATAATCAACGCCCCCATACGGCCGGCGCTTGAATCGATGGCCAGGAGACTAAATCTGGATCGGGCACTGCAGGTAACAGCAGATGTCATAGAAACACGCCGGGCCGTTCAACGTAACGCCAATGTAAAACTTGCTCTCGACCATCTCTTTATCAAGATGGCCGGTGCATACTGAAACCAATCAAGCAAGGAGGCATTCTTTGCCACGCATAGTAACCCTACAATTCATCACAGCCGGCAAGCTGTACGATTTTGACGCCGGAGATCTAGATCTTACCCCCGGTGATAAAGTCATCGTTGAAACCGAGCGCGGGCTCGGAATTGCCTCAGTCGTCAAAGCTCCGGCTGAACGCGCTGTTAGCGAAGGCGCCTCTCCTGCTGCTCCGATCCGCCGTAAAGCCACCGCAGATGACCTGATAACGCTTGAGCGCAATAGCCGCAAGGAGCAGGAAGCCTATGATTTCTGCATGAAACGCATTATCGAGCGCGGCATGCAGATGAAGCTAGTGCGAGTGGAATATCTGTTTGACGGCAGTAAGGCGATTTTTTTCTTTACTGCTGACGGACGTGTTGATTTCCGTGACCTGGTCAAGGATCTGGCCCATTCCTTTCACACCCGGATAGAGATGCGGCAGATCGGTGTGCGCGACGAATCAAAAATGGTTGGCGGGATCGGTATTTGTGGCCGCGAACTGTGCTGTTGTTCCTGGTTAAGGGATTTTCAGCCGGTTTCGGTTAAAATGGCCAAAGAGCAGAATCTGGCTTTAAATCCGAATAAAATTTCGGGCCAATGCGGACGCCTGCTGTGCTGCCTGGATTATGAATATGAAACTTATTGCTGCTTGCGCAAAAATTTTCCCAAGTGTGGAAAAAGAATGCAGACCGAGTCGGCCAGCGGTGTAGTAGACAAGATCAATATCTTGACCGGTGAAGTCACCCTCAAGCAGGACGACGGCAAGATGATTGTGGTCAAGCAAAGTGATGCGATTGCCGAAGGCACAATCAGCGAGGCCAAGACGCAGGCACCAGCTGCCGCTCCGCCAGTGCGGCAGCCTCATAGGGGGCGCGATAAGCGCCATGAACATCGAAAAGCTCCTGAAATGCAGCCTCAGACCAAAGAGCCGACCATTTCTGAAACCGCTTCCACCGAGGCTGGGAAAGGCGCAGACAAACCGCAGCAGGAAGCTCAACCGCGAAAAAAGAAAAGCCGCTTCCGCAAGCATGGTCACCGTAAGAACCCGGATGGAAATTCAAGCGGCAGCACGCCACCTTCAGGAGCGCAATAATGAAACCTCCATTCTATGTGACCACCCCCATATATTATGTCAACGATGTACCTCACATCGGACACGCCTATACAACAGTGGCTGGTGATGTGTTGGCGCGGTACAAGCGGTTAATGGGACATGAGGTTTATTTCCTGACCGGCAGCGACGAACATGGCCAGAAGGTGGAAAAGGCCGCCATTACCGCCGGAGAAACCCCGCTTGAGCTGGCCGACCGGGTGGTCAAGCGTTTTCAGGCTCTTTGGGAACGACTGGGCATCTCGAACAACGATTTCATCCGCACCACCCAGGAGCGTCACAAAAAGGGGGTCGCCCATATCTTCAAGGAGATCATGGACAAGGGTGACATTTACCTGGGTGAATATGAAGACTGGTATTGTACCCCCTGTGAGACCTTTTGGCCTGAAACTCAACTGATCGACAATCGCTGTCCCGACTGCAACCGTCCTGTTGAAAAGCTCAAGGAGGAATCCTACTTTTTTCGCATGAGCAAGTATCAGCAAGCGTTGCTGGATCATATCGAGGCCAACCCCGATTTCATCCAACCCAAAAGCAAACGCAACGAGATCATCTCTTTCGTCAAAGAAGGGCTGCGCGACCTGTCGGTATCACGGACCACCTTCACCTGGGGCATTCCGGTGCCAGGTAACGACAAGCATGTCATCTATGTCTGGTTTGATGCCCTGACCAACTACATCAGTGCCTTGGGTTATCCGGATCAGACCCCTGAATATCAGCGTTTCTGGCCGGTCAATGTACACCTGATCGGCAAGGACATCCTGCGCTTCCACACCGTTTACTGGCCCACCTTTCTGATGGCGGCCGGCCTGCCTCTGCCGGAAAAGGTCTTTGCCCATGGGTGGTGGACGGTCGAGGGGCAGAAAATGAGCAAGAGCCTCCAGAATGTGGTTGAGCCGAACATGCTGATTGATAAGTACGGAGTGGACGTGGTCAGGTACTTCCTGCTGCGCGAGGTGCCATTCGGACTGGATGGTGACTTCTCCCACACCGCGCTTGTCCAGCGCATGAACTCCGACCTGGCCAATGATCTAGGCAATCTGCTCAGCCGTTCCACAGCAATGGCGGTTAAATATTTTGACGGAATCCTGCCTCCGCCAGCGGAACTGGGCGAACAGGATCAGGCACTGAAGAAAAAGACTGAGGAGATGGTGTTAAATGTGGATGCCTGTTTAAATGACTTGGCCTTCAGCAAAGCGCTTCAGGCGATATGGGAGGTAGTATCGGCCGGCAATAAATACATTGACGAATCCGCCCCTTGGGCTCTGGCCAAGGACCCGGCCCAAAAGGATCGGCTGGCAACGGTCATGTATTGCCTGCTGGAGTCACAGCGCATTGTGCATACCATCGTTTCGCCGTTTATGCCGGCCACAGCTGATAAAGCGCTCGCAAGTCTGGGTTGCGGGGGAGTAATTGATAAAGCAGGCCTTGTCTGGGGCGGTCTTGAGGAAGGCTGTACGATTACCAAGGCTGAGGCGCTGTTTCCGAGGATGGAAGGGTAAGGCAAAAAATAAAAAGGGGGGGGTGTATCTTTTTACGCCCCCCCCTTTTCTACAATTTCAAGGAAGAAAGCTTCCAAGTCCTTTCGTTTTGTTTCTATCAATGTAATCTCAACCGAATTCTGGCCAACCAACGCTGTAAATTCATTAAAGCGCACTACCGGCACCATATATTCCACAAAAAAATCATTACGTCGCAGTTCCTTAAACTCCTTCAGGGATTCATGGTTTCCCTGGTCCCGTTTGGTTTGAACGATATAACCTTCAATGCCGCTTCGCACAATATTTTCAACAGTATCCAAAGCTAATAAGCTCCCCTGGACAATCACTCCTACCCGGTCACAGACCTTTTCCACATCATCAGTTATGTGGGTACTAAAAAAAACGCTTTTGCCGCGTTTTTTAAGGTCCAGGATTATATCCTTAACTAAAGACCGGCCGATCGGATCAAGACCGCTCATTGGCTCGTCAAGAATATATACCTCAGGATCGTGGACGAGCGCCTGAGCCAGACCCACCCGTTGTACCATTCCCTTACTGTAGCCCCGCATCGGCCGCTTACGGGCCTCCCACAGGTCAAGACGTTTCAGCACTTCCTCTGAACGCCGTTTCAGCAGTGCTGCATCCATTCTGAACTGTGAACCGACAAACGTCACATACTCCTCTGCGCTCAGATAATCGTAGAAGGCAGGGTTTTCAGGGAGAAAGCCGACCTTACGGCGGGAATCCGTCAGCGTTGAATCTATGCCCATGACGCTTGCTTTGCCGGAGGTTGGCGTTAACAAACCCATCACAAGCTTGATAGTCGTACTTTTTCCAGCGCCATTCGGGCCGAGGAAGCCGAATACCTCGCCGGCCTCAATCTGAAGATCAAGATTCTTTAGGGCATCAACCCTGGTCATTTTTTTGCCCTTAAACTGTTTGCAGAGACCTGTTATTTCAATGGCATTCATTGTGGTTCACCTGTATTTTGTTTATTTTCTTTTTTCGCTCCAGCAAAGGCAAACTTGCTGGTTGTTGCAACCTTGCCGTCAGGTTCAAGGTAGAACTGCCCGCCGTAGGGATCAACCGGCGCAGGTGAAAGAAAGCCGCTCTGCAACAATTGCTCAACCGTTGTTGGCAACTGCCCTCTTGCCTCTTTAAAACGATCCCGTGCCATTTCAATTCGCCGGACCTCCTTAAATGCTGCGAGTCGTGTCTGGTAGTTTTTTTTGAGCGCTTGATTTCTCTCACCTTTTTCCATAGCCGAAAGGTAGGTGATGGCAAGTTCTGTCTGTCCTGATTCCTGCATGTAACGTCCGGCAAGGAGTTTAGAGAGGTTGGACCCGGAAAGCTCTCCGGCCCGTTGATAGTACTTAGCTGCTGCTGCATAGTCTTTCATAAAATAGGAGCTGTTAAACCCGGCAAAAAAAGGCAACATCCAGTCCCAGGTACGATATTTCATGCCATATTCCAAGAGATCATTAGCAAGTTTATACTGTTTAACCTCCCAGGTCAGAAAAGACTGAGCAAAATAATAGGCATCTAAATTGTAAGGATCCAGCTTTATTGCACCATGGAGGATTCCTGACATTCTGGCATAGTCTGGTGGCTGAACGATGACGTTGGTCTGCTGTTTCTCGGCAATGCCTCCAAAGTATATTATGACTTTCATGACCAGCGAAGCCCCCAAAAGTTCCTTGTGGTCAGCACTCATATACCGCATTACATCGGTACTAGGAAGATAACCGAGTTTTTCTTCCATCGGTTTTTGCTTCATATACGCCGTAAAGGGGCCAAGGATGACTCTATAGGCAATCAGTCCAACCAGCAGAGCCATTATAGGTCGATGCGCGGCACTCATTTCATTTCTCTCCGAGCAAACAACAATGTGCCTATGCTCAAAACAATACCGGTATAAACCAGGAAATAGATTAGCGTCAGCAAAAGCCCCTGGATATTAAGCGGAATGGCATAGATTGCATGCACCTTAAGATCAAAACCACTCAGATTAGGAAGCAGGTAATACAGCATCAAAGCCGCCTTGCGAACAACAGCGGATACAGCCACCAGTGCCGATGGGGTATGCAGATAGTCATACACTTGCTGTGTAGCCGTACCTGCCAGAAACATACTGATTGCCCCGAAAACAGGAAGAAAAAACGAGGTGCTGATAGTTGCAAGCAATATGGCAATGGCTACTACCACAATATATTTGAGTGCATCAAAAATGATCGTAGCAACAATGGCTGACCAGAGCAGCGGGCGAGCCGGTGGATATATCAATGACGCCATCTTGATTGAGATCATTGCCATACTACCAAGAAACAGGGCTGTTATCAGTATGAACAAGGCAATGCCCAAAAAACGCCCCAGCAGATATGTTTGGCGACTTATCGGCAGACTCAATACACTGAACGTGTAGCGGCGTTCGATATCCTTCCAGATGGATGTTGCCCCCAGAAACACAGCCAGCAGAAGCATGATGAACGAAATCAGCGAGAGCGAGAGGGTGATTGATAGTTCCGTTACCTGCCGCATGGAAAGTGATGCGGCAGACGGAATAAAGAGAAAAATTACCGCCAATGCCATGATGCCTTGGAAGATACGGTCGCGGAAAATACCTTTTAACGTAATGCCAATGATTATAACCATACTATCTCCATTGTGTTGCTAAATCAGGCCCAGTTGTTTGAGAGGTTCGTCCCCTGGCTGCTGCATGAAGGCGAACGCGGTCACTTCTAGATTTTCCGATTTTGAAAATACAAATGGAAATCCATTATCTTTGAGAACACGCTCCAGTGACTGTCTGGTAAAACCGGTCTTGTGGGCAAAAAAATCGTTGCCGCTTCGCTCGATCTCCACATGCCAGCCATAGATTACGTCGTTGACTAAGATCGGTCCGGAAGGCGACTGGTAAAGTATATCGTCAATATCCAGCACTTCGTCGACAACCCGCTGCATCACTGCACGTATATCGGGCACTCTGATCAGGGCATACCCCTCCTTTTTGAGGATCATCCTGAAGCCCTTAAGAACGTTGCGGACATCGTGCTTGTGGTAATGCTCCAGATTGTGGGAACAATAAATGGCATCATACTGGCGCGGCGGAAGTTTCCACAATTCACGGGCGTCACAGAGCACATCTGGTTTACCGCGCGGATCGATATCAAGCAGGTCATGCCGCCACCCGTCAAAACAGTCCGGTATGGCGATAGCCTTGCTGTTGCCGCCGACATTTAGAACTTTTAGCCTCTCTCTTTTTATCCCAACCGCACACTTTCCGGCCCCCGTTTTCGACATGGCGTCAATACTCCTTAAACCAGAATTCACCACCCTGATCTGTGATCTTTATTAGCTCCATACTTATACTGCTAGCAGCAATCGCTGCCCCCTATACTCCACCATTTAAGACCGAATACTGATAGATACGAGCAGCACGGGCAATGAGATGAAATTCAGAAACGCGTCCATGACTCCATCCAGCGGGTTCTCCACCGTTCGGCATTGTCCTAGATGCCGTGGGGTGTTGTAAATACACCTGCAGCCGAACTGTTTAATTAACATTTCTGCTGAACCATTGATTGAAAAGCGGTCTCGACATCATGAGCAAAGCTTTGTGCATCAGACAACGCAGATCTCCTGACAAGATCCCGTAACGATAAATGTAATTCTGATATTTTTTTTGTATTATTTGCCAATTCAACAGCCAGATTGAGATAATCGGTCGAGGATGATGCTATAAGCTCTGGCAGGCCGACGTGTGTGAGGATGCTGGCGCCGACACGGGCAGCATGCCTGTCGCCCGCCAGTGCGATGACCGGAATCCCCATCCAAAGAGCTTCAAGGGTCGTTGTTGTTCCATTATAAGGAAACGTATCAAGAGCAATGTCGATATTATTATAGACAGTAAGATGTTCAATTGCATTCGGAACAGATGGCCTCAACTCAATCCTGTCTTCGGAAATACCGAAGTCAGTAAAATAGCGAGTAAAACGCAGGGATGTATCTTTATCAGCGAAATAATGGCATTTCAACAATAGCCGCGAGTTTTTAACTCTTCTGAGAATTCGTCCCCAGATCGCAATGACACTAGGAGATATTTTAGAGATATTGTTGAATGAACCAAACGTGATATATCCTTTATGTAGGCACGGCGGCAAACAATTTTCAGGTGCATATTCCAGTGGTCTATAACAAAGAAATCCATTTTTTAGTCGGATCAGTCTTTCCGAATGCAAGCTATCAGCAGATCCAGTTGGGTCGGCGATCTCATCTGTCAGGCGGAAATCAATGGTCGTAAGACCAGTTGTGTTCGGATATCCGAGCCAGGTGGTCTGAATTGGGGCCGCACGTCCAGAAAAAACTCTCAAACGATTTCCTCCGGTATGCCCTGCCAGATCAATCAAAATATCTATCTGATCTGCACGAATTTGTTTAACAAGGGCAACATCATCCAAGGATTCAGTTTCCACCCAATGTCCTGCCAGCCCCTTGAGTCGCTCCGTAACAACATCAGGCCTCTCAACACCCGCGTAGCAAAATGTCTCAAATCTATTTCCATCAATGTATTCCAGAAGCGGCTCGAAAAAGTAACTCACAGAATGGGCGTTGAAGTCACTCGAAACAAATCCCACCCGAATACGCTCTTCCACCAACCCAGATGGCTGAATTATTCCGAGATCATCCGTCTCATCTCTGAAACTTTCGAGACAATGCAGTGACTCCCATTTCCGGCTCTCGGCAAAAATGACTTCTTGCGAACACCGCTCGGAATAGTTCATTGCCATCAATAGATTGGAATGAGCTTTGAAATTTTTTGGATCGCTACCAACTGCCAATTGCAGATAGGCGATCGCCTCATCAACCAGTCCCTGAGACGACTTTACTCCACCTAAGGCAGTTAAGATCGAGGTGTGATCAGGATAGCGCTTCAGACCCCATTGGCATAACAGTTCTGAATCGCTAAGATGTGCTTTGTTTTTCAACACCATCGCCCGGTTGGCCAGATTCAATCCGAGGCTTGTGAAATCGCCATCGGGCGCAACGATGAGATGGCTGGTATAGCATCCAGGCGCTTGAAACAATTCTCCGGCGCTTGTAGCCTCTATCATTTTTTTCCATGGAATCAGCCGAACCCCCTCGTATGCTTGCTCGACCGGTAGATCGTACTTGATCTTGAATCGAGCCCAGTTTTCATAAACACGTGCCCACCTCCTGGATTTTTTGGTCTTGCGTTCCGTCTGGTCCAGATAGTCAAAGTTTGCAGTGTTGTGATGGACCGCAAATGCCCCCCGTGCCAGAACAAGCTTAAAATCGGCTTTTCTGGCCCGGATTCCAAAATCGTGGTCGGCGAAATAGCCATAAAAAAAAGGGTCCATCGTCCCAATGGCATCTATAACCTTTCGAGAAACAAGAAAGGCATCGCCAGTCAGGAAATCTTCAAATCCCAACTCATCCCCTTGTCGCCGATTGATCTCCTCTGCAAAGCTGAATATCTGTTCGAAACTAGTCAGTTCCCAGTCCGGTGTTATATTGTGCTCAGGAAAGCCATTATCCACGAAATTTGAACAACCGCGGACAATACCAAATTCATCAGCATGTTGTGCAACCTCCAAAAGCTTGTAAATATAGGTGGGAGAGACAATGATATCGTTAGAGATAAATATTATATACTTACCGCCGGCATGGGAAAGGATCGCGTTAAGGCTGCCGCTGTACTCCAGATTCTTATCAAAACTGAATATCTTCGTATTGGCATGGTAGTCGGCGGCCTTGCAGAAGAGGTCAGGTGTTTGATCTTGTGAGCAGTCATCCACAAGGATCAGTTCGTAGTCCCCTTCCACACTCAAAAAAAGCGCATTGAGCGCCTTCAACGTGGTTTCATGATTCCCATGTGCAGAAATGCCTATAGTCACCTCGCTGCTAAGCAGCAGGCGAGGAAACGAGGGTAAGGGTTCAGTTGGAAACTGAATATCGATTTCTGAACTAGTCATTAATTGACGTCCTGTTCGTATGTGCACCAACTTTATCTCTCCATGATTGCCAGATTTTACAATAAATATCCTCAAGCTTCTTGGTAAATCTGACACCATCACAAAGCGGTGACGATGCCATCCTTTGGCGCAATCCCTGTCTGAGCGCCGCAAGCCGTTCCAGGTCCCCGGACATTTGTATGGCACAATCGATATATCCGGAAATAGTGGCCGAGGACAGTTCATCCAGGCCAATCATATTCAGAAAACCCTTTGTTTGACGACTGACAGGCCTTTCACCAGCCAACGTGATCACTGGGATCCCCATCCAGAGGGCCTCGCAACTGGTGATCCCACCGGTAAAAGGAAATGGATCCAAAGCAATATCGATATCGTTGTATTCGTCCCTCATGATAAACAATGGCGACTGTCCTCTGAATTCAATCTGCCTTCTCGGTATGCCATACATCGAAAACAACATCCTATAATAATCACGAATGGCACCGTCATTAAGTGTTTTCCATTTCAGTACAAGTTTTGAATCCGGGATTTTTTTCAATATTTCCGACCACACTTCAATGACCTCGGGTGTAAGTTTGGCAATGTTGTTGAAGCAGCCGAAGGTAACATACCCGTTTTTAAGGGCAGGAAGCGATTCTACATCCGGGCAGATGGCAGGAGGAGTATAGCAGAAACGATTGTCCGGCATCCTTATGACAGTCTCGCGATACCACTGCTCACAGCCCGGTGGAACGGTATCGTTATCGGAGATGACATAGTCCATATTCGCAAGACCGGTGGTATTGAAATAGCCCAGCCATGACATCTGAACAGGTGCTGACCGGCGTGAAAAGAGCGGCAGACGGTTTCCGCCGGTGTGCCCGGACAGATCGACAAGAAGATTTATCCGGTCACGCTGAATCAGCGCGTATAGATCGTCGTCAGGCATCCCCTCAATATCCCGCCAATGCTCGACATATTTGACAATCTCCCGCTCGACTTCGTCATCTTTACGCTTGTTGCTGTAACAAAAAACCTCAAAATTTTGCTGGTTGTGATTGCGGGCAACTGCCTGAAAGAATATGCCAACCGGGTGATGGTGAAAATCCGCCGAAATATAGCCAACGCGCAACCGCCCCGATTCTTCGCATCTATCACTGAAACCCTGCCCGGACAGGTGCCCGCTATAACAGGAGTCCCACAGGCAGCTTTCTTCAAAAATATCCTTCTGACTGCATGTTGAAACGTAGTTCATTGCAAACAGTATATTTGACTGAATATCCGGATTATCCGGTTGCAATTCCCTGGCCTTCTTAAAATAATTTATTGCGCCGGCGGGGTCACCGTTCAACAGTTTTAGACCTGCTATCAGACTCAGCGGAGCGGCAGCTTTCGGCTTTAAATCTGCAGCCGCTTCAAAAGATGCGAGTGCCTCCATAAATAGCCCCTTTTCTCGACAGGCGTTACCCAGATTCAGATAAGCGTCGGGATTGCCCGGCATCAACTCGGTGGCTGTACGGCAAGTCCGGACTGCTTGTGAATACCTCCCCATCTCCGTAAGCACCCTTCCGAGGTTATTATGGGCTTCGCCAAAAGAAGTATTTATACGGATTGCTTTCCTCAAACTTTTCATTGCCTGCTGTTGGAAATCCTTACCAAGAGCAGCCAGTGATATTCCCAGATTATTATGTGCCTCGGCAAAATCCGGCTTTTTACGTATGGCCAGCTTGAAAATTGGTACTGCAGAGGAATAGTCCTTTTCGTCCATTCGGTTAATGCCGGCATTATAGTATTCTCCGGCAGAAATTGCGTTATGAGGGCGCGAAAGAGATATTTTTTTCTGCTTGCGGCACCAGTCATGCCAAATCTTGCGATAGGCTTGTTCAAGATTACGGGAAAAAAGCGCGCCGTCACAGAGTGGTGAAGTAGACAACCTGTCCCGCAGCGAAGCCCTCAATTCGGCTAGGGCGTCGATATTCGTTGCCAGGTTCTGAACAATATGGATAAAATCTGTTTGTGAATCGGCTGACAACATCTCCGCAAGCCCACAGGACGCCAGCAATGAGGTGGACTGTCTGCTGATGGGAGTTTTGCAAGTCATGGTTACAACCGGAACACCCATCCACAGGGCTTCGCAGGTTGTGGCGCCACTGTTGAACGGAAAGGTGTCAAACGCAATATCAATATCACCATATTCTGCCAACATCTGCGGATGCGTCGATACTTTCCTGACCTCGATTCGATTTGCATCCACGCCGTTTTGCTTGAATTGCTCCAAAAAATGATTTCTTACGCTGTCAGTTCCCAACGCCATCGTTTTGAGAACTAATCGCGAATTCGGCACAGAATTGAGAACAGAACACCATAACAACACGGTTTCCGGCGTTATTTTGGTCAGCTTGTTGAACGAACCGAATGTGATGAAACCATTGCTCAGTGCCGGCAGAGGTGCAACCTCCGGTGCATAATCAGGCGGTTCATAGCAGAAACGGCCGTCCGGGAGTCGCACGATTTGTTCGCAAAACCAGCGTTCTTCTCCGGGTGTTACAGTAATGGCGTCGGAAATCAGATAGTCGATAGCCAACATACCGATAGTGTTAAAGTAGCCGATCCATGAGACCTGAACAGGAGCCGGCTTGCGGGCAAAAACAAGCAGTCTGTTCAGTGATGTGTGCCCCGAGAGATCAACCAGAATATCGATACCATCCAGCCTGATCATCTCATCGACTTGCTCGTCCGAGAGTGATTCAATATTGCGCCAGTGATCGGAAAAATCCTTCAATTTGCGGGTCATTTCATCGAATCTGTATAAATTGCTGTAAAGGTATATCTCAAAATTCTCCCGGTCATGATACTTAACAACTGGTTCAAGGTGATAACTGACCGGATGCAGCTTAAAATCACCCGAAACATACCCGATTCGCAAGCGTCGGCCGGGCACAGGAGAATTTAGGTGCGGCCTGCGAATATATCTGCCGGCTGCGTGCAGCTTCCCCCAACGCCTGCTTTCCCGGTAAATGGCCAGTTGTGTAACTCTTGAAAGAAAATTCATCGTAAAGAGGATATTCGTATGGGCATCCGAAGAACAAGGTGCGGATTCAAATACGCTAGAATACTTGCGCAGGGCCTGTTCTGCATCCCCTCGCCCTGCATAAATATCTCCCATTAACATGTGGTTTTCGGATTGCCGCGGATCAATTTCCAGTGCCCTGACACATGCGTTAAGCGCTTCATCCAGACGCCCGGATTTCAACAATGCCAAAGCCAGGTTTTTATAAGCAACATCATTATCAGGTTCAAGTTTTACCAAGTGCTGATAACAATCCTCTGCCGCTACATATTTCAGCTCTTCGTAGTAAATGTTGCCAAGGTTGTTATAGGCACTGGCAAAATCCGGCTTCAGATCAAGTGCTTTTCTGATTGATGCAATCCCCCCATCACTCCTGCCCATTTTATGGAGCACAACTCCGATACCATGGAGTGCTCGAAGGTTTTCCGGGAACTCTGATAGGATACTTTCATATACAGCAAGGGATTGTGCATATTGACCAGCCGAGTACAGAGCAACAGACTCATCGCAGAGGCTATTCAACTCATCTGGATTATATTCTTTGATTTGTTTCATAACTAATTCCTAAAAACCGTTACGTACTTTTGCTGTCACTGGTTATTTTGGATGGTGGTCGCTGTTAATTTTGACCTACTGCCCTGATGTCGGGCTCTCAAATTGGCCTATCAGCGACGTTCCCAAAGGGCGTGCCATGCTTTGACATTTACACCTCTTTCAATGCGTGTTGTAGCAAGTTTCAATTTACGAGCTTTGAAATCATTGCTTGTTGCCAGTTTTTCTATATAGGCACGAGAGTGGGCATAACGTCCGGCAAGGGTAAGAATATACTCCCGTTGATTGCACAGTACACGGTCAGACGTTTTTCCAAGGGTTTCCACACTGAAAGCAAATAGTCCGCCTATGCGAAGCAATCTCTTTACTGCATTCATGATTTCATAAAGATTGCCTGAATAAATAAAGACATCTGCTGCGACAATTACATCATAGCTGGCAATAGCTTCACCCTGCATCATTGCCAATAAATCCGATTGGATCAGTCGAGAATAAACATGTTTTTCCTCTGCTTTTGCCAACATCTTGGCTGAAAGATCTACACCAACCAACTGGCGAGCAATCGATGAAATCGACTTACCAACTAAACCTGTGCCGCAGCCCAAATCCAATATATCCAATTTCCGGTCAATAGGCGTTGAAAATTTCACGATGAATTCCGTAAGAAGTTCATGAGATTTATAATTGAGCTTCTGCACCAGATGACTCTCAAAATCGTTTGCATAAGCGTCAAAGATTTTTTCAACATATTGCCTGGGGGCACGAACTGTTACATTGCCTGTTATTGATGCTATCAAATGCTGAGCCGACCCGTTTTCTGGTTCTTGTCGAACTATCTGTTGATAGCATACGAGAGCTTCTTCAAACCTTCCCTGCTCATAGTAAATTAGCCCCATATTATTGTAAGCAGATGTTGAGTTGGGATTTATTTTGAGCGCTTTCTTGTAGCAGTCAATGGCTTCGTCGAATCTGCCAAGTTTATAAAGGGATAAGCCTAGATCGATGAGTGCGATTACATTTTTTGGTTCGATTGCGACGGTCTTTTGAAAACATGCAGCCGCTTCATAAAACTGTTCCTGGTCTCTCAGCAAGGTTCCCAAACTGTAAAGTGCAGTGAAATTTATTGGTGAAATCTCGATTGCCTGCAGATAGCAGGCAATTGCTTCATCGTACTTTCCCTTGCTTTTTAGCACGGACCCAAGATAGTTGAACACCTCGGCAAGACAGGGATCAATGGCGACTGCCTGTCTATAATAGAATATAGCTTCGTCGAATTTGTGTTTTTGATGGTAAATTAGGCCAAGATTTACGTATGCATTTACAAAATCCGGATTAATCTCGAGTGCTTTTTGGTGGCAGGCAATGGCCTTTTCCGTTTCGTTCAACGCCTTGTATATGCAACCAGCATTGTTATGGTATTTATAGTTCGAAGGTTCGCTTTGAATAGCTTTGCTGATGAAATTAATTGCAACGTCATTTTCTCCATTTTTATGAGCTATCATCCCCAATATATGAAGTGCATCAGGATTGTTTGGTTCAAATCCGATTATCTGACGGCAGACGTCTTCGGCTGGAGGCAGTCGTCCGGCCATAAAATGTTCAATTGCTATTCTGGTTATTTTGGAAGTATCTGTCAGCATTGATTTATTGCTGCTTGAGGTGATCTATCAGTTTTGCAGAAAAAGCTTTATAGGGATTGTGAATTGCAAATGCACTATTAGCACGGATAAAATAGCCGAGGGCCGCTTGATTATCGTGTGCGGCCAGTGCATTTTGACCAAGTGTGTACAATACAAATGGATCGTTTGACAGATTACTCAGCGTATCCTTATAAGATTTCAATTTTGCAGCAAGAATCCTTTGCTGATTCTGGTTTTTCTCTTTACCAACCATGATGGTAAGATGCTGGATCACACGTTTAATCGCAACTCCGGATGAATCATTACTATTTTTGACAGCCTTTTCATAGAGTACGAGAGCCTCATCCAGCTTTCCCTCCGTTGTTAAAATGCCAGCCATAACAAGATCTGCAATCCCATCATAGTTAAGGGAGTGAAGGGAGTTGGCAACTGCATACTGGCGCTTTGCCTCACCAATGTCACCAGCCAGATAGAAGGCATACATATACATCTCACGTAGAATCTTTGATTTTGGAGATTGCGCCACTGTATCCTTAAGCAGGTTTACATTTTTTTGCCAGATAAGATTTCTGGCATACGACTGCCAACCCAAAAACAATGTCAGGGTGGTAACGGCAACTACGGCAACCTTTGTGGTCAAAGGTTGCCATTGCAAATGGGCGTCAAGGTACATGACAGCCGAAACAATCCAAAAAGCCGTTGATATGTAGATATACCGTTCCGCGTATCCGGTCCAGGCGATTGTGCCGAAGGCGAACGGAAGCGCCGGCAGGAACATGCAAACACCGGCAATAAAAAAGGCCGCCGAAAGGTTCAATCTGGTAAGCAGCCGCAGACAGAATAGAAGCAAAAATATACCAGCCATGTCATAAAGCGGGTCAACTTCGAGAATGAAGAAATTGAGCGGTAATGGAAAAATAAATTTCTTGATGTAAAACCCCGAGGCACCCAGAAAAACTGAGATGCTGTAATTTATATCAAGAAAAATTAGCTTAAGCGTCTGCCCAATCTTACCGACATCCGACTTAAAGGCTATTCTGCGCAACGCAAAATATACTGCTATCATAATACTCGAACACCCCAAAAATAGCAGCATCGTTTTGGGGTTAAACCGGATCATGACCTTTCCCTCTCTGCGTACAGTAAGCAGAGCTACAAAATAAAACACGCATCCAATAAGCGCAAACCAGTAATTGCCTACGTACAGCACCTCAATCGTGATAATGGCAAAAACGAACAGCATGAATGGTAAGCCTGAAATTCTATAAGGTGACTTGCTATCATTTCCCAACAGAATGCCGTCCTCCTCAATTCCATCAGTGCGTATGTTTTTCGCACTGAGTAAGAAACAGGTGGCTATGATCATGCCAAACGATGCTTCCTTTGAGAAGAGTCCAAGCACAATTGCGGCGATTGCTGCAACCAAATATCTCTTCAATCTGGACGATCTGTACATTAGCAGTAGAACTGCGGACGCAAGCACGAAATTCCCAGCCATAAGATCAGTTCGCCCCGAGATCCAGTTCACCGACTCGGTGACGATCGGATGCAAAGCGAACACTACTGCGGCGAGAAGCGGAAGGTAACCGTGAATTCCTTCTTTATTTCGTATCACTAAACGCATGATGCAGAACAATAACAGGACGTTGATGAGGTGCATGAGAATATTGTCAAGATGCATAGAGCGTACATCAAGATCCCAGACCACTTTATCTAGGTAGTAGCTCAAACCGATGAAAGGCCGGTAATAACCTCCCTTTTCACCCTGTGGCAAAAAGATATCCTTTAAAGAGGAAAGGCCGGAATTGAACAAATCAGTCAGCACAACCTGGTCGTCGACCAGACAAACCTCCGCTCTGAGTGTTGGATAAAAAAACAACAAAACAAGAAAACAGAGAAGCAATATCTGAAAGGGCCAACGTAGCTTCATGGATGTCACCTAAAAAAAAAGGGTTGGCTTTCGCCAACCCTGAATATCTGGTCCGTGATTCTATTACATTGATGTCCAGGCTGCGGTACTCAAAACATCAGCAATCGCTGCCGCTTCTGAAGTGCCAATAGTAACTTTTTTGTACCACATCTTAGGGTCTGCACTGTTAGCTGCTACAATACGATCGCCTGAAGCATGATTAGATTTGGCGGTATAAGCAGTTCCGTTCGAGTCAACGCGAATTGTCACCTTATTCGAAGGTGAGAACGATCCACCGCCCATCGACACGCTATTAGTTATTGTGGATTCAGCGTAAGCGGAGGCTGCACCCAAGCTCAGAGCAATAATAAAGCAAATTTTTAACATATTTTTATTCATGGCTATTTCCTTTCTATAAAATTGATTTTCTATTGAATTACAGTAGGATATGCTTGATTGTCTGCAAAAGCAGCTTCCATCTGTGTTCTGAAATTCCTGATATCACTGGTAGCAGCCGAGTTAAAGCCTCTTATACGGTATGCAGAGAACTGCGGGATGGCAACGGCGGCCAGGATGCCGATGATCGCAACAACGATCAAGAGCTCGATCAGGGTGAAGCCTTTTCTGTTTCTCATTTTGTTAAGCATGTCTTTCTCCTTTCATTTTTATTGCTCTTTAGAGAGCGTGGTTAATTCAAATCCATACTTTTAAAAGAGCAATAATCGCACCAAAATTAATTAAGCGGCTAAGTACCATAAATTAGTACTAAAAGCAATAGAATCTAAAAAATATGTGGGGGAACGTTCCCTTACTTGTCACAGGTGTTGACAATTATTGTCACTCTTCCCCTGAATCAAGGTCAAACTTTGCCAGGCGATAACGAAAAGAACGAAAGGACATGCAAAGTAGCTCGGCCGCCTTCTTCTTGACCCCGTGGGTCTTATCCAGTGCCTTTAACAGATAGCGTTTTTCCAGGTCATCCAGAAGCGGTTCCAGGGCCAGCCCCTCTTCAGGAATATCTATATCTGTGCATAAAGATGTTGCTTGAAGAGTGAAAATACTTTTAGGCAGATTCTTTTCAGAAATAATAGTCTGATCTAGAATCAGGCTGCGCTCAACAATGTTCTCCAATTCGCGAATATTGCCGGGAAAGCGGTAATTCATCAACAACTTCAAGGCAGCGGGGGTAATTACATCCCCTTTGGATGGGTTTGAACTGAATTTGTGGTAGAAACTTTCCACCAACGAAGGAATATCCTCGATCCTTTCCCTTAGCGGCGGCAGAATGATCTGGACTACATTGATGCGATAAAAAAGATCCTCACGGAAATCACCTTCCTTGACCTGGCTGTTCAGATCACGGTTCGAAGCCGATATTATCCGTACATCCACCTTTCTAACTATCGAATCCCCTACCCGGCGAAATTCACGTTCTTGCAGGACACGCAGTAGCTTGGTCTGCATCAAGAGCGGCAACTCGCCGATCTCGTCCAGAAAAAGCGTCCCTCCCTCGGCCTGCTCGAACAGTCCCGGCCGGTCGGCACTTGCGCCGGTGAAGGAGCCTTTTTTATGGCCGAACAGTTCGCTCTCGATCAAGGTTTCCGGAATGGCGCCACAATTGACAGCCACGAAAGGCTTGCCCTTGCGCGGGCTGTTGGTGTGGATGGCCCGCGCCACCAGCTCTTTGCCGGTCCCGCTTTCTCCCAGGATCATTACCGAACTGCTGCTGGGGGCCACTTTTTGGATCAGTCCAAATATTTCTTTCATCTTTGGGCTAAAACCGATGATGCCGCAGAAGGAATCCCGCTCCTGTATGTTCTGCTTTAAAATGCTATTCTCTCTTTTTAGCTCGCCTTTTTCGAGAGCATTTTTGACAAGCAGTTTAATCTCTTCAATTTTAAATGGTTTGGATATGTAGTCATAAGCACCAAGTTTCATGGCCTCCACTGCTTGCTCAGCCGCTGAAAAGGCGGTGATCATCAGTACCGCGGTTTCAGGCGTGGTAGCCTTGACGCGCGCCAAAAGCTCAATGCCACCCAACCCAGGCATCTGCACGTCCGAAATAATCAGATCAAAGAGCGAGCTATCCAATAAGTCCAGGGCTTCTTCGGCACTGCTGGCGGATGAGACCTGATAACCTTCGCGTTCCAGAAGGATGGTTAGAAACTCACGCATACTCAGTTCATCATCAGCTATTAAAATTCGCGCTTTCATAAATACAGCTCCATAACAGCTTGTTGATTATAATAGTTCATCCATCAACCAATCCGCCTCAGGCCGTCGGCAATCTTGATCCTGACGGCTCGCCAAGCCGGGAAAATGGCAGCCACCAATCCTACCAGCAGACAAAAGAAAACATCCAGATAAAAGGTAGCAGGATCGATAATAAAAATAGGAAAAAATTGCCCCATTACTTCTCCGAACTTTCTGGCTACCGGAAATGTAAGCAGTATGCCGACAATACAACCAGCCATAGCGATAAATAAAGATTCCCCGAGGATCATTTCAACTATGTGAACACTGCGAAACCCCATTGCCTTGAAGATGGCATATTCGCCAATCCGCTCGCGGGCAGTCATTGCCATGGTATTGGCCATAACCGCCATGATAATAATGATCACGATGTAGGATACTATGCGGATAGCAACTACAATGGCTTCGGTCATCGACACGAAACTCAGCTGAAAGGCTTTTTCAGTCTCGGTGAGGGTTTCGGCGAGGGAATTTTTAAAGGCTGCATCAACTCTTAATGCGGTTTCAGCAGCATTTTGTGCGTTTTTCAATCCAATGATGAAGACCCCGATTTGATCGGCTCTGCGGGGTATGGTTTTTCTAAGTGATTCGTTCAGGTAATCCCAGTGGAAGAAAAACTGACTTTCATCAGTGGATGGTTCTGCTCCGCTGTAGATGCCGCGCAGTACGAACTGCCATGTGCCGGGGAAGATCGTGCCTTTCAGGGTGATAATATCGCCAATCTTCCAGCCATAGCGTTCAGCCAGTTTCCTTCCGGCAATAGAACCCTTGCGATCCACCACAAAATCATGCTTCTGCTCGGGAGGCAGTACGAACTCCGGGTAAAGCTCCAGGTAGCTTTTAGGCTCGATCGCGAAATTGGGAAAGAAATTCTTCTCCGAGATATAGATGCCGCCGAACCAGTTGGCGTATGAAGCCCCTTTGACCCCCTCGATTCTTTTGATCCGCTCCAGGTATGAGAACGGCATGCTAAACACCAGCGAAATCGAATTTCGTGTGATCAGTCGACTGGCGGATGAGGCATTTACCCCGGCGTACCATGCCCCAACCACTGTTCTTAAAAGCCCGAAGGCCAGGATGGCAATGGTAATGCCAAAGATGGTGAGCCCGGTGCGCAGGCGGTGGCGGAAGGCATTTTTATAAATCAGTTTAAGTAAGTACATTGGTCAGCACACCTTTTTCCAGGTGCCTGATGATGCGGGCCTTTTCAGCCGCTCTTGGATCGTGAGTGACCATGATGATGGTCTTGCCGAAATCCTGGTTCAGGCGCGCCATGAGACCCAGGATTTCTTCGGCGGAAAAACGATCAAGATCACCGGTTGGTTCATCGGCCACCAGTATGGTCGGGTCGGCAACGATGGCCCGTGCAATCGCAACCCGTTGTTGCTGCCCGCCGGAGAGCTGCGAAGGTTGGTGCTCCATACGATCGGCCAGACCGACCAGCTCCAGAGCAGCCTCGACATGTTCCCGCCTTTCACGACGGGAGAGCCTGGTCAACAGCAGGGGCAATTCAACATTTTCAAAGGCGGTTAAAACCGGGATAAGATTGTAAAACTGAAAAATAAACCCGACATGGGCGGATCGCCAGTCAGCCAGATCCGCATCGCTCAAAGAGGCTATGTCCTGACCTCCTACAATTATGGACCCTTTATCGATCGTATCGATACCGGCAATCAGGTTTAATAGGGTACTTTTACCTGATCCGGAAGGCCCCATTAGAGCCAAAAATTCACCTTCCAGAATATCAAAAGAAAGATCCTCCAGCACCGGCACGAGTTGGCTGCCGCGTTGATAGGACTTGAATACCCCATTAATCGAAACGATTATTTGTTGATCGGGATTGGTGACCATTTTTATTTTTTCTCAGGCAGCTTGATTCTGGAGCCATCTTTCAGTTTTGCAAGCGGCTTTAAAGCGATTTTGTCACCTGACTTAACATCTGAAACCTCCACCATATCGCCTATTTTTACTCCCCTGGTTACGGGGGTGAATATTACCCGATCACCTTTTACGATAAACACCCCTTCACGACCAGAGGATGTCACAATAGCAGCCGGTGTTACAGCCAAATGCGGTTTTTCCTCCTCGGGCTTGGCCTCACGCTCCAAAAAGGCCACCTTGGCGCTCATCTCCGGCAGGATCCGGCGGTCATTGTCAATGAAACGAACCTTGACCAAAACAGAGGCCTTGGTACGATCAGCAGTTGGCACTATGGTGTAAACAGCCCCGCGCAGCCTTAGATTAGGCAGGGCATCCAGGGTTATCTCACAAGGCTGTCCCTGCCTGACCTGTCCCAGGTTCGATTCGGCCACATCAGCCTCTACCTGAAGCGAGGTCATGTCGGCAATGGTCACAACCGCTGCCTTGGCATTAGCAGCCGCCCCCAAAGGGGTGATGATATCGCCCACATCGGCGTTCTTGGTAAGAACAACAGCATTAAACGGAGCCCTGATCAGGCTGTAATCATAGGCAATTTTAGCGTTTGAGAGAACCGCGGCAGAGTTATTAACACCGGCCTGGCCCCCGCTAACGGCAGCAATGGCTCGTCGGTAGCGCGTCGCTGCGGCATCAAAATCAGCCTGCGCTACTATTCCTTGCCTCAACAATTCCTTCTGGCGCTGATAGGAACGCTCTGCGTCGGCCAATTCAGCCTGCGACTGTTCAAGAGATGCCCTGGCGTTCTGTACTCCAGCCTCAGCCTGGTTGATGCTGGCCTTGAGGTCGAGGTTCTCAAGGCGGGCAATAATATCACCTCCTGAAACACGGCTACCCTCCTCCACCCCGATCCATTCCAGACGACCGGTAATCTTGGAGGCCACGGCCGCCTTGCGCTGAGCCACTACATAGCCGCTGGCATTCAAAAGCGTGAAAGTCTGGGTTGGATAAACTTGACTGACAGTGGCTGTTTCGATTGAAATGCTTCGGTTTTTGAGAACCAATACAATGATGATCAAGGCACCCGCAATCAAGGAAGCCAGTAAAATGGCCTTTGGAAACCTTTTTTTGCCTGCATCAGACCTGTTTTCTCGTGATTTATCAATTGTAAGACGGTCAAGTGCATCCTTCATATCATCTCCATAATCTCCATAAAAAACTCTTTTATTTCATAGCACTATTCTGACTCCATGTGAAGAGCAGAGGCAAGGACAGACCTATTTTTGCTAACCGATCTTGTTTTTTTTGCCCGAGCGGCTGTATTTTTATGATTAGTGTGGTATACAAAATCAGATTTGTTTCATGGGGTAAAACTCCAAAATATATTTTTATGTAAGGGGGCAGTAATGAGTGAAATTGTAGATGTATATGCCAGAGAGATACTCGATTCCCGCGGGAATCCTACGCTTGAGGTGGAAGTTTTTCTGGAATCGGGTGCCTTCGGGCGTGCCGCCGTTCCTTCAGGCGCCTCAACCGGCGAGCGCGAAGCTCTGGAGCTGCGGGATGGCGACAAATCCCGTTACCTTGGCAAAGGAGTTCTCAAGGCGGTTGACAATGTGAACAATCAGATTGCCGATGAACTGATCGGCATGGATGCCGACGATCAGGTTGGTATAGACATGAAGATGCTGGAACTGGATGGTACCGAATACAAGAGCAACCTGGGCGCCAATGCCATCCTGGGTGTTTCTCTGGCTGTTGCCAAAGCCGCCGCTGATGAGGCTGGCCAGCCGCTTTACAAATATATCGGCGGTGCCGGTGCCCGTGAATTGCCGCTGCCCATGATGAACATCATCAATGGTGGCGCCCATGCCGACAATAATGTCGATATCCAGGAATTCATGATTATGCCGGCCGGAGCAACATGCTTTGCCGAGGCGCTGCGCATGGGGGCTGAAATCTTTCACGCCCTAAAAACGGTACTCAAGGGTAAGGGCTATAACACCGCCGTTGGCGATGAAGGGGGATTTGCCCCCAATCTGAAGTCTAACGAAGAGGCCCTGGAAGTCATCATGGAGGCCATAGTAAAGGCTGGATACAAGCCGGGTGAGGATGTACTGCTGGCTCTGGACGTGGCCTCGTCGGAACTGTTCAAAGATGGCAAGTACACGCTCGAGAACGAGTCCCAAAAGGTCAAAACACCAGCCGAGATGGTCGATTTCTACGAAAATCTGGTCAACAAGTATCCGATCATTTCCATCGAAGACGGCATGGCTGAGAATGACTGGGACGGTTGGAAACTGCTGACCGACCGGCTCGGCAAACGGATTCAGATCGTAGGCGACGACCTGTTCGTAACCAACCCGAAGATCCTCAAGGAAGGTATCCAGAAGGGTATCGCCAACTCGATCCTGATCAAGCTTAACCAGATCGGCACCTTGACTGAGACCCTGGAGGCCATTGAGATGGCCAAACGGGCTGGTTACACCACGGTCATCTCCCACCGCTCGGGCGAGACCGAGGATACCACCCTGGCTGATCTGGCCGTGGCGGTCAACGCCGGACAGATCAAGACCGGCTCACTTTGTCGCACCGACCGGGTGGCAAAATACAACCAGTTACTGCGTATAGAGGATGAACTGGACACTTGTGCCCTTTTCAGGGGGCACGACGTATTCTATAACGTGAAGAAGTAACTGCTTGAAATATAAAGATGAGAGGCGGGGGCAACCCCGCCTTTTGTATATTTGCAGCACCCAGGAGACATCATGGTAAAAAAAGATCAATGGAATCGTTTCAATAAATACTTCTGCCACTGCCCAAGTATCGGACTGTCCCTGGATATTAGCCGCATGAGCTTTGATGAAGGTTTTTTTGAACGTATGGAGCCTGAGATGCAGAGGGCTTTTTTAGCTATGACAAAACTCGAAAATGGTGCCATAGCCAATCCCGATGAAGGGCGCATGGTTGGTCATTACTGGCTGAGAAATGCTTCTTTGGCACCCGATCCTGAGCTGAGGCAGGAAATTGAAGCTACCATAGCCAAGGTACATAGTTTTGCTGATGCCGTTCATCAGGGTAAGATTCGAAATCCCAAGGGTGAGACCTTTACTCGTTTGTTGATCATCGGCATCGGAGGTTCTGCTCTGGGACCGCAATTCGTGGCCGATGCACTCGCCTCTGCATCCGATCCGATGACCCCTTTTTTCCTCGATAATACCGATCCGGATGGCATGGACCGGGTTTTTGCCGAGCTGGGCAAGGACCTGTGCCGGACACTGGTGATAGTCATCTCTAAAAGCGGATCCACCAAGGAAACAAGAAATGGCATGCTGGAAGCCCGCACTGCCTTTAAGCGGGCTGGCTTAAATCTGGCTGGCTATGCCGTTGCAGTAACCGGGGAAGACAGTGAACTGGATCAACTTGCCAGATCAGAAGGTTGGCTGGATAGATTTCCGATGTGGGACTGGGTGGGAGGCCGCACATCGGTAACCTCGGCGGTGGGACTCTTACCGGCAGCCTTGCAGGGTATCGATGTATCTGCCCTGCTGGAGGGCGCCAAGGCCTGCGATGAGATTACACGCCGTGCTGAAACCATAGCTAATCCGGCGGCCCTGATGGCGCTGATGTGGCATTCTGCCACCAATGGCCGGGGAGAAAAAGATCTGGTCATGCTCCCCTACAAGGATCGTCTGTTGCTCTTTTCACGCTACCTGCAACAGTTGATCATGGAGTCGATCGGCAAAGAGTTGGATCTAAGCGGCCGGGTCGTCAATCAGGGGCTGGCTGTTTACGGGAACAAAGGTTCGACCGACCAGCATGCCTATGTACAACAATTGCGAGAAGGGGTAGCGAATTTCTTTGTAACTTTTATTGAGGTACTGAAGGATCGCGAGGGCACCTCCCTGCAGGTTGAGGATAATATTACCAGCGGAGATTTTCTGTTCGGCTTTCTGCAAGGCACCCGGACCGCGCTATATGATAAAGGGCGCGACTCGATGACCATTACCGTAGAAAGCATTGATGCCTTCCGCATCGGTGTCTTGATTGCCCTGTTCGAGCGGACGGTCGGCCTTTACGCCGCCCTCATCGGCATAAACGCTTATCATCAGCCTGGCGTTGAAGCTGGTAAAAAAGCCGCCGGTACGGTGATTACCCTACAAAAGGAGCTTATGGAGTTATTTGGAAGGGGAAAAAGTGCTCTGAGCGCAGCCGAGGCTGCCGATGCACTTGGAAAGTCGGATCAAACCGAGGCGGTCTTTGCCATATTGCGTCATCTGGCAGCCAATCCTGAGCGAGGAATTGTTGTGGCCAAAACTGGTACACCTCTCGAGATGAAATTCTCCAATATTTAATCCCGCTGATCCTGAGGTAACCGAAGCGTTAGATTACCTCAGGATTACTAGCGTCGTTATCGCGTATTTGCAGATACAACGGATTCAGAAAAACCTAAATATGTCATTCCTGATCAGGGATTTTTACGAGGTTTAGCGCGGCGAGTCGGCATGGCGTTCCAAGGGTCGTCCGGCCAAGGGTGTTTGGGATAACGTCCTTTAAGCTCTTTTTTAACCTCGTGATAAGCCCCATTCCAAAACCCATTCAGATCCTGGGTCACCTGAATGGGCCGCCCGGCAGGCGAAAGCAGATGTAACAGCACTGTCAGCCGCCCTCCAGCTACGGTTGGCGTCTCAGCAAGCCCGAACAATTCTTGTAGTTTTACTGCCAGCACCGGCAGATCACCATTACAATAATCAACCCGGATGCGTGAGCCGCTCGGCACCGCCAAATGAGTAGGCGCCAACTCGTCCAGCGCCAACCGTTTGCGGTAGTCAAGCAGGCTTTGTAGAACATTGGCGCAATTGACCTGGCTCAGCTGCTGGGCTGTACGGACGCCGATGATGAAAGGCGCCAGCCACTCCTCTAACGAATCAAGCAGGGCCACATCCGAAACATCCGGCCAACCTTCGTTCGGATAACTATTCCGCAACAGCATTATCCGGGCCCTTAATTGAAGAAAGGTCTCATCCCTGGAAAGCAACGTCAGACAGGAATTTCGCACCGCCTCCAGTACCACCTGCAGACAGGCTTCAGACAGAGGAGTGTACTGCGATGAAGAGAGCTGTACCGCTCCCAGACAATCCCCCCTTAGTGCCACCACCCTCCCTTCACGATTATCCCAAATAATGCTATCGTTCTGCACGATCTGCTGCCCAAGTTCGGCACGCAGGAGCGCCTCAGTGACCGGCATTGAAACATGAACAATGCCTTCACCCTGATCGCCCCCATTAACAGAGATGGCAATCAGAAAAGGAGCGGAGCTGACAGCCATTTTTTTTGCCAGACGCACGCCATGACCGCTGGCTAACAGGTAGCGATCCGATTCTGTCTCACGGTGCCTGCCCACCCGGTCCGGATAGGCAGACAGAAGCAGGCGACCGAGATTGTCCGGATCATTATAATCGGCTGGTGATCTGGATGCAGCAGTAATTGATCGAAGCAATTGATGCGCCACCCGATCAATAGCTTTCAGGGCATATTTATCAGCAACACCGCCCGTACTTCCCTCAAGGCGCCACCTCCCTAATAGATCCAGGCGGTCAGCTATATCAAAAAAATCACCAGCGGCACCGCCTGTGTGGCGGCGGATAATATCCCGTTCTGACAAAAGTGCTGCCAGATCACAACCCAAGCCGACACAGCCTAGCTCATTTGACCGCAGCAACAATCTGGCCAGACGGGGGTGCAACGGCAGACGCGCCATGGCACTGCCACCAGGTGTTATCCGGCCGTTGCTGTCAAAGGCTGAAAGATAAAGTAAAAGCTGATTGGCAACGGCCAAGGCGGCTTGAGGGGGGGGATCAAGCCAAGCCAGCTCGAATGGACTGGCGCCCCAGGCGGCTAGTTCCAGCAGTAGTGGCGACAGGTCAGTCTCCAGGATTTCAGGCGAAGTATGGGGTGTCATTGCACTGAAGGTATGACGACTGAACAGTCGGTAGCAGCGTCCCTGATCCAGCCGCCCGGCCCTACCCTTGCGTTGTTCGGCTGAGGCCCGCGACTCGCGTACCGTAACCAGGCGGTTCATCCCGCTGGCAGGGTCATGGCGCAAGCGGCGGGACATTCCGCAGTCTATTACAACCCGCACCCCTTCGATCGTCAGGCTGGTTTCGGCAATGCTGGTAGCCAGTACCACCTTGCGCTGTTTACCAGGCATTATAGCCTGCTGCTGCTCTTCGAAAGGTAGGTCTCCGTAAAGTGGGTTAATCAATATTCCCTGCTCAGCCAAGCCGTTTTCTGCCAGAGCCGTGGCACAGGAACGGATCTCGCCGGCACCGGGAAGAAAGATCAGAACATCTCCCTGTGTCTCTTTCAGGGCGCGGATAGTAGTCTCCACAATGCGGGTCGTCAATGGCTTACGAGCCAGATCATCAAGATAAATTTCCTCCACCGGAAAGGACCTGCCCTGGGAAGTTATCAGCGGTGGTTCATTTAAAAGCCGCATCAAAGGTTCGCACTCCAGGGTAGCCGACATGATCAGGATTTTCAGGTCGTGCCGCACCTGGCGTTGCACATCCAGGCAGAGCGCCAACCCCAGGTCGGTCTGCAGGCTGCGTTCATGGAACTCATCGAAGATGACTACCGCCACCCCCTCCAGAAGCGGGTCATTTTGTATCCGGCGAGTCAAAATTCCTTCAGTAACCACCTCTATGCGGGTAGCAGCAGAAACTCGACTGTCAAAGCGGATTGAGTAGCCAATAGTGCGTCCCACCTCCTCCCCCAGACCGGCTGCCATCCAACGAGCAGCGGAAACTGCTGCCAGGCGGCGTGGTTCAAGCATTAGGATCCTTCCTGCCTCAGCTGGAAAAAGGTCCAGCAGTGCCAACGGAACCTGGGTGGTTTTACCGGCCCCGGGAGGGGCTTGAAGGATAGTGTTTGCATGAATAGGGATTGTTCGGAGCAGTTCGGGGAGAATGTCGTGGATCGGGAGAAATTTAGTCTTCACAGCCGTGTGAGATCCTCATGTTCTTCTTCATGGGGGTTGATATGGATCATTACATCACCAACGTTAGGAAAGCCATCAAAGATGATTTTTTTAACTCGGGTAGCAACATCATGCGATTCTTTCACAGTCATGGTCGGGTCCATTTCTAATTTAAGATCGATGATCATGTACTGGCCGGAGCGGCGTCCACGAATATCGTGGACATGTTCAACAAGCTCAACACTTTCGGCCATACGCTTTACCTCGGCAATAAAATCCGGAGGCACACTTCCATCCATCAGATCATGGCTCGCATCCCGAAAGGTTTGATAACCGATATGCAGGATGAAAACAGAGGTCAGGCCGGCTGCCAGAGGATCCATAAAACCGAATCCGAAAAAGGCTCCCGCTACACCGATCAAGGTGGAAATAGAGGTAATGGCGTCTTTTCGGTGATCCTTGGCAATGGCCATTAGAGCCGGGCTCGCAAGCAGGGATCCGGTTTTATAGGTAAACCTAAATAACCATTCTTTGGCAACAATAGTAATAAAAGCTGCTGCTACAGCAATAAGACTGGGAGTTTTGAAATTGTGATTACTGATGACATAGACTGAACTAATTAAAATCCAGATTCCAGTGATTATAATTACCAGCGAAACAAATATAGCGGAGAGGCTTTCAGCTCGCCCGTGGCCATAGGGGTGCTTTTCATCAAACGGTTTTCGGCCAAGCTTTAAAGCCACCATAGTGGAGAAGATTGCCACAAAATCGCAAGCACTCTCGATGCCATCGGCAAAAACAGCACTGGAATGCCCCCAGTAGCCAGCCGCAAGCTTAAAGGCCATCAAAAGCGCATTGGCCCAAAAACCGATTCTGATGATTCTATCGGCGTTATTGAATCGCTCATCTCGCTGCATATCTACTCCGCAGAACGTAAATCCTTAATTCGCAGTTGCAGGCTTGAATTACCATTCCAGTCATTCAGCTCTGGGAAAAAAGCAATGTCCAAAGGTCCCTCTGTAGAGCGACCGGCCATCCGGAAAGCGATTGCCGAGAAAGTTATCCCCCCCTTGGAAAGCCTCAAACGGAGGTGGTCGCCACCAACTATCCTTTGATCAACAACCGTCATACCGCGCATCAATAACACAGGCTCAGGATTGCCGGCTCCGAATGGCTCCAACTGTTTCAGCTCCAAAGCCAATTCCCTGGTGATCTCCTCCGGCCTTACCTCAGCATCAATGGCCAATCGCGGCACCAGATCATCATCGTTAAGAACCCGCTTGGCCTCCGCTTCAAAGGCCTTGCAAAAAAGCTGTACATTTTCAACCTTCAGACCTATTCCGGCCGCATAACGATGACCGCCGAAACGCTCCAGATGATCACAGCAAGGTACAAGGGTCTCTAACAGATGAAGACCTGGAATACTGCGACCGGAACCTTTGGCCAGCCCATCCTCCTGACCGAGGGCAATCAGGATCGTTGGGCGATGGTAACGCTCAACCAGACGGGAAGCCACGATCCCTATTACCCCCTGATGCCAGGAACCCGAAGCTAGTACTATACTCCGACAAGCGGGATAATCACCAGATTTCTCGATCATCTCGACCGCCTCATCGAATATGGATCGCTCAATCACCTGTCTTTCTGCATTGGCAACATCCAGCTCTCTGGCAATTAAACCACATTCATCGGGATCAATACTCAGCAACAGGTCAACACCCGGAACAGCACTTTCCATTCTCCCGGCTGCATTGAGGCGTGGTGCCAACCTGAATCCGACTTGCCCACAATTGACTGTGCCGGTCGTCCCTGCAACCTTTTTTAGAGCTATTATACCCGGCTTTGAACAGTTATTAAGCTGTTTCAAACCGTGATACACATACATTCTGTTTTGACAGGTCAGGGGAACTACATCGGCAATGGTTCCCAATGCCACCAGATCGAGCCATTCCCGTAGATCCGGAACTCCACTTTGATTGAATACCCCCTGTTCACGAAGCGCGGATCGCAAGGCTACCAGTAGATTAAAAGCAACACCAACACCGGCTAAGGCCTTGAACGGGTATTTGCAGCCGAGTTGAAGCGGATTAATCACCGCGCTGGCTAGTGGTATTTTATCGTGCGGGGCATGATGATCAACAATGATCAAGTCCGCTCCTTGTTTGTGGCAGTAATCGGCCTCAGCGACCGCTGTTATCCCACAATCCACCGATACGATAAGATTAGCTCCCATTGCAATGATTCTATCTATTGCTTCATTGTTAAGTCCGTAGCCGTCATCAAAGCGATTAGGGACAAAATAGATGCAATTATATCCCACCACCCGCAGGAATGAAACCAGCAAGACTGTACCGGTTATTCCATCAACATCATAATCACCGTAGATACAGACGGTCTCTTTTTTTTTGCGGGCCGCCAAAAGACGGGCTACAGCATTGTGCATTCCCAGCAAAAGATAAGGGTCATGCATACTTGAAAAGGCTGGACTTAGAAACTGTCGCACTTCTTCCGGACTGCAGATTCCTCTGGCGGCCAGGATGGTAGCTATGATCGGGTTTATAGATAGCCCCAAAGCACAATCAGTGGCTACTTGGGAGGTTTTATCCTTGATTTCCCATCTTTTCGACATCTTTGCTAATCCGATCATCATAGGTATTAATTTACGTAAAAAAAAATCCCCCGTTTCCGAGGGATTTTCTTAATTATTTTCCAACTGGCGGCGTTCCTGATCCAAACTGTCCCAGCAAACCTTTGATCTGATTGGCTGTGGCGCTACTGGAATCTATTTTCAGATATTGATTCCAGTAAGGTATTGCCTTCTCAGGCTGCTTCATATCTATAGCATAGACTATCCCGATATTATACAGACTTTGGAGGTGCTTGGAATCTAGTTTCAGAGCTTTTTCGAAGTTATTGAGGGCCTTGTCATACCAGCCGACCTTGCGAAACATGACCCCTTGGTCGGTTAGTACATTCGGGTTGTTGGGCTCGATTTCAAGGGCTTTGCCATAAGCGTGAATAGCTTTTTGAGCCTGTTCGGTATCAAAGTAATCGTTACCTAAAGATATCCAGGCATTCAAATTTTTTGGATCTTGAGCCACAATTTTTTCAGCCTCGGTTATACGGCGAACATAGTCGGTAGGGGAGCCTGCCCCGGAAGGAATAACAGGAGCCTCCTGCTGGCTTTTGCCGGCAGTACTCAAACTGAAAATCAGATAACCGCCCAGCAGGCCGATTATCATTGCTACTACCGCAACAAGAACAGATTCTTTTTTCAACTGATGTCTCCTTTATAATCTAAAGTCGATCAACCTTTTTGCGCCTGCTTTGACAGTGCGCGATTTTCAAGCAGCACGACGATTGGGCTGGCAACAAATACGGATGAGTAAGTACCTACCAAAACGCCTACAAGAAGTGCAAACGCAAAATCGTGAATAACCTCACCGCCAAAGAAAAACAGCGAGGCAGCGGCAAGAAAAACAGTCAGTGAAGTGACGATGGTACGAGATAGGACCTCATTGATGCTCTGGTTGAAGATAGTATCCATTGCACCCTTGAGGTTCTTATGAAGATTTTCACGAATACGATCGAAAACAACCACAGTATCGGTCAATGAATAACCGGCTATGGTTAATACCGCAGTAATAAAGAGCAAGTTGATCTCCTTATTCAACAGGTAAAAAGCCGCAAACATTGCCAGGCAGTCATGCGCTGTGGCCAAGGTAGCACCAATACCGAACTTGAAGTCAAAGCGCCAGGCAATGTAGAGGATAATCCCCAACAGGGCAATTAAAACAGCAATCAGGGTATCCTTGCGGAGTTTATCACCAATAGATGGTCCGATCTCTGTTGAGCTTTCTACTACAAAGGCATTATCCTTGAGTTCTTTTTTAAATGCGGCCTGGACAGCTTCGGCTGATTTGCCAAGCGATACGCTGGTATTTCTGTCGATTTTTACCAGCAGTTTGTTGCCATCCTTGATCTCTTGCAGATCAACCTTTGAGATTCCGCCTTTGTGAAGCGCAGTGCGCGCCTCGGCAATCGGCAGCGGTTTTTCAAACTTGAGCTGCATTGAGGTACCGCCGGAAAAATCGATTCCCATATTGGCGGCCCCGCGAGAGATTTGAATTATCCCGATTAAACCAAGGATCGAGATAATTGCTGAAACGACAAAAGAGATATTACGCTTGCCGATGAAGTCAATATTGGTCTTGCCCAATAATTCCATATGTGATGTTCCCCCTATATGCTCAGTTTTTTGGCTGTTCCCTTGTGGAGGAGCAGGTCAAAGGTCACCTTGGTGCCGATCAGAGATGTGAACAGGTTGATAATGACACCCAGGCTAAGGGAAACGGCAAAACCTTTTACCGGACCTGTGCCGAACTGGAACAGAACTGCCGCAGTGATCAGAGTGGTGATGTGGGAGTCCATGATGGTCAGAAAGGCCTTGTCATAGCCGGCATCCAAGGCAGCCTTGGGTGCTTTACCCAATTTAAGCTCTTCTCGAATTCGTTCAAATATAATGACGTTCGAGTCAACCGACATACCAATCAAAAGAACTATAGCTGCAATACCCGGCAAAGTTAGAGTGGCACCGAGGGCTGCCAGCGCACCCATGAGATAGATGACGTTCAAAACCATTCCCAGATTGGCCACCATACCGGATAGCTTATAGTAGACCGCCATAAAGAGGACCACCAGTACCACTCCGATCAGGCCGGCCATTAATCCTTTATGGATGGAATCCTGCCCGAGAGAAGGACCTACTGTAACGTTTTGAATGATCTTAACCGGAGCAGGCAGAGCACCGGCTCGCAGCACAATGGCCAGATCGGCAGCGGTTTTTTCGGTGAAATTACCGGAAATCTGGGCACTGCCGCCTGAGATACGTTCACGAATAACCGGGGCGGAATAAATGGTGTTGTCCAGTACTATAGCAAAGCGTTTACCGACATTGGCAGCTGTCACCTGATCAAACAGCTTGGCTCCCAGGGAATTAAATTCAATGGCAACATAAGGCTGATTAAATTGAGAATCGATCCTCACCTGGGCGTCAGTCAAAAGATCACCGGTAATAAGCGACTTCTTTTGCAGCACAAAGGGCACTTCGCTGACAGCACCCGTTGTCTGGTCAACGGTCTTCTCCTTCAGCAATTCAGCATCCTCTGGAATTGATGTGGATGAAGGGGCAATATCCTCGCGCACCATCTTGAATTCCAGACGTGCTGTTTTGCCAATAAGATCTATAGCACGCTGTGGATCTTTGATACCAGGCAGTTGGACAACAATATGATTGACACCCTCGCGCTGAATAATCGGCTCGGAAACTCCGAACTGGTCTATCCTGTTACGAATGGTTTCAAGGGCCTGTTGAACAGCCTTGTCCTTGCGCTCCTGGGCATCTTTTTCATTGATCCGCAGAGTAAGAGCAACAAAACCTCCGTCATCATGGGCCGGACTAAGTTCATAACCGGGGTATTTATCCTTGAGCAATTTCTGAACTGCATCGGCTGTTCCTTTTTCGTACAGCAGAATCGATACTTGATCAGAGTTGATCCGGTTAATCCGTTTGAAATGAAGGCTTTTGCTGTTCAGTGTCTCTTCCAGATCAGTGGCAACAATATCCAGCGACCCTTCCACCGCCTTCTGTGTATCCACCTCCATGACCAGATGAGTTCCCCCCTGAAGGTCAAGACCCAGGTGGATTTTGTCCTTGGGGAGCAGCCCGGTCCACCATGTTGGCAGCTTGGTGACCAGGGTCGGGACCAGGTAGAGGAATGACAGAAGAACGAAGATGCATATAAGGCTAATGCGCCAGCCGGTTCCTTTAGGCATGAAGCTCGGTCTCCCTTCGATAATAAATTAAATCCAAACTAGAAATATTGCGGCTAAATTCGAGCTCACCGAAGAACTGTCTTTTAATCTTTCTTGACTGTGGCGATATAGGCTTTGCTAATTTTAATGACCACGCCGGTAGCGATCTCAAGATTAACTAACAAATCATCCACTGAAACCACCTTGCCATGAACACCACCGGCAGTAATGACGTTATCACCTTTTTTTAATGATTCCAGCAAAACTTTGTGTTCCTTGGCTTTTTTTTGCTGAGGGCGGATTAACAGGAAGTAAAAAATAGCAAACATGAACACCAGCGGAATAACTTGTGAAAATGCCGCCATGCCGCCAGATTGAGCGCCACCACCCGGTGGTCCTGCCATTGCAAAAGCTAAACCTAACATTTAAACATCCTCCTTTAGGATTTTGGTTTGATAATCTTTTTTGCTCAAAAAGTTTAGTCGAAATTTCGAGAATCTGTCTTCTTTGATCGCCTCTCTCATCTGTTGCATAAGATCCAAATAGTAGTACAAGTTATGATACGTATTAAGGTGCGATGCCAGAATTTCACCGGATCGGTAAAGGTGACGGAGGTAAGCACGCGAATAGTTGCGACAGACATAGCAAGCGCATTCCGGGTCCAGGGCCGAGTCGTCCTCTTCATAGATTTTAGCTTTGATGTTGATCCTGCCCTGGCTAGTAAATAACATCCCGTTGCGGGCATTGCGGGTCGGCATGACGCAATCGAACATGTCAAAACCATGCCATACCGCCTCAATTAGATCCTCCGGGGCACCTATACCCATAATGTAACGGGGGGCATCCTTTGGCATCAGCGGAGAGCAGCTTTCCATCACACCGTACATCTGCTCCTTTTCTTCACCTACAGAAAGACCGCCTAAAGCATAACCATCAAAGCCGATTGAACATATCTCATTCAGGCTTTGAGCACGTAAATCATAATGCATGCCACCCTGAATAATACCGAATAGTTGTTGATTTTCAAGTTGATGGGTCTCCTTACAACGCTTGGCCCAGCGGGTGGTAAGCTCCAACGAGCGCTTCACATACTCGTAATTCGCTGTTGCGGGAGGACATTCGTCAAAACACATAATAATATCAGAGCCGAGCGCTTCTTGAATCCGTATGGCCCGTTCAGGAGTTAAAATATGAGTAGAACCGTCTAGATGGGATTGAAAGGTGACACCATCTTCACTGATCTTGCGCAGATCTCCCAGGCTGAAAACCTGAAACCCCCCGCTATCAGTCAGAATCGGTCGCTGCCAATTCATGAAATGATGCAGTCCGCCCAATTTTTCAATCAGCTTGTGTCCCGGCCGCAAATAAAGATGATAAGTATTCGCCAATATGATCTGGGCTCTGACAGCGCCAAGATCTTCCGGCGTCATAGCCTTGACCGTGGCATTTGTCCCGACCGGCATGAAAATAGGTGTCTCAATATCTCCGTGGGCTGTTTTCAAAGAGCTAAGGCGAGCCTCGCAAGAGGCATCCTTGTGAATTACTGTAAAATTTTGCGGCACTTGACCTCTCAAACAATCAGCATGGCGTCGCCATAACTATAAAATCTAAATTCCCGGCTAACGGCTTGTTGATAAGCATTCAAAACAAAGTCACGACCGGCAAAAGCCGAAACCAGCATCAGCAGAGTTGATTCCGGCAGGTGAAAGTTTGTTACCAAGGCGTCCACCATTTTAAAGTCGTACCCAGGAATAATGAAAATATCCGCCTCACCATTACCGGCTTTGACACTAACCTTATCAACTGCTGCGTGTTCGAGGGTTCTGGCTGTTGTGGTACCTACAGCCACGACCCGGCCTCCATTCTTTTTAGTGGAGCGAATTGCATCAGCAGTCACAGCAGGGATAAAGTATCGTTCGCGGTGAATCCGGTGATCCTGCACCCGCTTAACCCGCATTGGCTGAAAAGTACCTAATCCGGTATGTAGCGTAAGGTGAGCAGTTTCAACTCCTTTTTTTTGCAGACTGATCAACAGTTCCTGAGTAAAATGCAGACCGGCAGTCGGCGCAGCAACCGCGCCGGCATTTTTGGCAAAAACAGTTTGATATCGTTCTCGATCCTGAACATTGTCTTCACGCTGCAGATAAGGTGGGAGTGGCATATGCCCTTCCCGCTCCAACCAATCCTCAAAACATTCATCACCCGAGAACACAATCCGCCACGTAATTTCATCTATTTTTCCAAGTACCTTTGCGCACATGCCAGAAGGCAAAGTGATTATTTGATCTTTGAAAAAACCTTTTGAGGCGCGCAACAGGCAAGACCAACTCTCATCTTCACCATCATCACGTCCCAATAAAAATATCTCTACCTTACCACCAGACTCCTTGAAACCAAAAAGACGCGCCGGAATAACACGGGTATCATTCATCACCAATAAATCACCGGGGACAAGGTAGGTGGTAATGTTCCGGAAAATATTCTCTGCAATATTGTTCGTCAGACGATTCAGGAACATCAAACGAGAAGCATCACGTTCATTGGCCGGAAAGCGCGCAATGAGCTCTGCTGGAAGATTAAAATTAAAATCAGTGACCAGCATATTAACGAATTTCAGAGAACTGATTTATGGTTGTACCGGGATAATAATAAGAAAGAATCTCATCATAGCTGAAACCGTCCTGGGCGCGCTGCTTGCAGCCCCACTGGCACAGGCCTACTCCATGACCATTACCCAGGCCATTAAAAACAGCCTCTTTATTGATGATTTTTATATTAAAGTTGGTGCTTTTGATGACACTATATCCTAAAGCCTTTCGGAATTGTTCTCCTGTAACTACCAGTTCACCGCGCATAGAACCTATGACTACATTTTTAAGCCGACCACGATTATTTCGAACTCCAGCCTTGATTTCACTGATACCGGCAACAGAAAAACCGCTTGCCCTGAGCTTTTCTTCAATTTGCTTTAATGTCAGTTTCTGTTCCCATGAGCTGGAAGCCGATGTTAGGCAATACTGACAATCGACACCCTTCAGATATGGTAGAGATGCACCCCATATATTTTCAGCAGCCTCAGTCTTGCCTCCACAGTTTGAATGATAAAAAGCTTGAATAATGGCACCATTGAATACCAATACCTCTCCAGCTGTTTCAGTAACCCCGCGGCGTGCCCGGCTATCCTCGATCAGGCACCCATCATAAACTTGATCGATTACACTAGATTCTAAATGATACACAGCATCATGTCTGAGTTGCTTACGATTCAACGCGTAGGATCTGGCAATTACGGCTTGAGCCTTGATAGCTTCGATTGGCCAGGCTGAAGAAATTTCACAGTTGATAAGTCCCACAAGATAATCTTCCAGCGGCAACTCGTTTACCACCAGTAAACCCTTGTCTCCAAAAGATACCTCAGCTAAGCCGCGATAAGGTTTGGAGTTGATATATACAGCGGACGGAGCCGAAAAGGTTAAGCGACGATAATTGACTCCATCGACCGCAATACCATCAGTCGTTGATTTTATACTCACAGGCAAGGAAAAAACAACAGCCGAACCATTTTCACGCGTAGCTAAAATGCCATCTCCATCGATAGTAACGGCGGCAGCATTTTTGACAATAGCAACTCGTATTGTTTCCTGTGAAGGGGCAGCAACGACCTTCCTGGTCCTGTAGCCCGAGAAAACTATAATAATTACCAAAACAAGCGGTACAAATATGTTCATCACTAGAATGCGCAAAACTCGTTGATAAAACCATAAATAAAGGGTTTATGTCAATCTCTATAATCTACCACGACCTCCTTTGCTTTATTGGCACACTTAATGAATTAATGAGTTTATAAAAGTTAGACTTTGTAATACTGTGGTCGAAGTGTCTTTTAAAGAAAAAATGTATAACCTCTAGCTTTTTCAAGCAATAATGTTCTAATTACTGTGCATTGCATGTTTCCTTTATTGATTGAAAGCTACTTTAATTTGACATAAAATAAAATTGGTTCGCGATTTGACGGATGGCATTGCGGCAGACGACGCATTAATGATTTCTATGGGTTAGGAAAGACTAATTGTTTTTAAATTCTTTAAAACTGAAAATAGGTGGACTGGTTGCAATCATAGTTATTGTAATCATATCTACTGCCTCCTGGCATAATTTCAGAAATCAAAAACAGATCTTGGTGAATCTGGCCGAGAAGAGTTCTATTATACTCACCGAAAGCATCCTTTCCAGCATAAATAACGCCATGCAGTTCGGGCATTCTGATGAGGTCACCAAAATCCTTTCACGGATTAAAACCCATGAATACATAAATGCACTACGTATTGTAAGTACTGACGGCAAAATACTTCATTCTACCAAAAAGGAAGAAATCGGAAGTTTTGTTTCTGTTGAAAAACGCAAGCTGCTAGCCTCACAAGTTAAAGATCATTCGATATTTACCAATACTGGAAATATATTCTCCTCTTACTCAATTATCCCCAATTCTCCTGAATGCCATGGCTGCCATTCACCATTACAAACCTCCATTGCATTTTTGGAAACAGATCTGTATCTGGAAAATTTTGCTCACTACATCCAACGGGAACAACGGGAATCAATAATATCATCCGCTACCATTATTACCTTGATTGTCGCAGTGTTGTTTATCTTTCTGGTTTATTATGTTGATCGTCCCATTCATTCACTGATTAGCTCTATGCAAAGAGTAGAGTCAGGTGATTTTTCAGTCGGCACCGACATCTCCAGCAGCAATGAAATGAAAATGCTTTCTACCAATTTCAACCTGATGGTCAACAAGCTCAACCTTTTAATGTCAACCACTGTAATGCATGAACGAGAATTGATCAGGGCACAGGAAAAGCTGATTCATCATAAAGAAACACAACTAATGAACCAAAAACTGGAAGAACAGCTAAAAGAAATCGAAAGTTTAAACCTTTCTCTTGAAGAAAGAATTGATGAAATTGAACAAGCCAACTATACAGTCGCAGATATGGCCAGTGAAATTGATCAAAAGAATAACCATCTCACGCAGGCTGTGGAGCGACTGTCATCGATATATAAAATTGGCCTAGCTATTAACTCAACTATTGATATTGACCGCCTGTTTAATCTGATTGTTCGTACAACCACCACCACACTTAAAGCACAGATCGGCTACATTATCCTTTATGATGCCGAACGACAAAAACTAAATGTCACCAACCTGATTGGCAGCAGCAAAGCCACCTCCGCTGGCAGATCCATTCCCATGAAAGATTCGGGAGTCTCTACTTGGGTCATAAAAAATCGGCAGCCTCTTCTGGTGACAGATATAAACCACACACCGCAATTTGATCGCTTCAGCGAATTAGGCTATGAAAGAAAAACGCTGATCTGTGCCCCATTGATGGTCAAAGAAGAAATTATTGGTACTATTAGTGTTGTTAATAAGGTCGATGACTCGCAGTTTGTATCAGATGAACTGGACATGCTCTGCACAATTGCTGCCCAGGCTGCAATTGCCATAAAAAATGCCACTCTTTATGAAGAACAACAGCAGACCTATCTCAATACCATCCAGGCCCTCGTGTCCGCTATAGAAGCCAGCGATAGCTACACACGAGGCCACTCCGAAAGGGTCACCCGTTATTGTGTAGAAATAGGTCGTCGTATGGACCTGCCGAGTAACCGTATGCAGGTTCTAGAACGCGCCGCTGTACTTCATGATATAGGCAAAATAGGAATTGACCTGTCTTTGTTGCACAAGGAAGGTAAATTAACCCCCAAAGATATCCGTGAATTGCAACAGCATCCTGTTATCGGCATGAAAATTCTAGAGCCGATTGAATTTCTACAAGATGTGCGAACCTGCATAGGTCAGCATCACGAAAGATATGATGGTATGGGCTATCCCAAGCGAATCGGAAAAGACGAACAATTGCTGGAGGCACGCATTCTGGCTGTTGCCGATTCGTTCGATGCGATGACATCCGACCGGCCTTACCGTAAAGCACTTTCGTTGGAGAGTGCAGTCAGTGAACTACTTGATAACGCGGGAACCCAATTTGATCCTGACGTAGTTTATCTGTTTAGCAAAATCATCGATGAAGGGATTTTCTTTCTTTCGCATCAGGAAACTATGCCCTTCAAAGAATCCGAGTCATTTAACACTTTGGCCATTTGAAAAGAGGTCAATTTTGCCCCCGCTTCTCTCAATAAAGGATCTAAAGACCTGCTTCAAAACACCTTCCGGTATTGTCAGTGCAGTTAATAATATAAGTTTATCAGTCACAAAAGGTACCATGGTTGCGCTTGTCGGCGAGTCGGGTTCAGGCAAATCATTGACCGCACTCTCCATCATGCGTTTGATCCCATCGCCAGGTTTTATTGAATCCGGAAAAATTTATCTCGATAATGTCGATATGACCGCTCTGCCCGATGATGCCATGCGTTCAATCCGTGGCAGACGGATATCGATGATTTTTCAGGAACCAATGACTTCACTTAATCCGGTGCTGCGCGTAGGCGACCAGATTATGGAACCGCTGCTGCTTCATCAAAGACTGTCACGCAAGGATGCTGCTAATTGGGGTATTGAGTTACTCAACAAGGTCGGTATCCCTTCTGCAAGGGAAAGAATGTTTGATTATCCCCATCAGTTAAGCGGCGGTATGCGCCAAAGAGTCATGATTGCAATTGCTCTGGCCTGCAGTCCAGCCCTGTTGATTGCCGATGAACCTACGACCGCCCTGGATGTTACGATCCAGGCGCAGATTTTGGAACTTATAGACTCGCTCCGGCAATCAACCGAACTTGGTATCCTTCTTATAACTCATGATCTTGGAATTGTAGCGGAGCGGTCTGATTACACCTATGTTATGTACGCAGGACGAATTGTGGAGTCTGCGGCAAGCTCGGAATTATTCAAGAACCCGCTCCATCCTTATACCAAGGCGTTACTTGCCTCGCTCCCGCAAAATGCCGAACCTGGTAGGTCCCTTGTAACACTGGCTGGACAAGCGCCTGATTCTACAAAACAATTACCAGGGTGTGGATTTTGCGATCGATGCCCATTCGCTCATCCCGAGTGTCGTGAGCAGGTCCCCGAACTTATGGAAACCACGTCCGGACACTACGTACGTTGCTGGAATCGCCCATGACTACTTATAAACAAGCAATTCTAAGTGGAATGGAGCTCAGAAAACATTACCAGACAAAACCGGGCCCCGGGTCCGAGACCGGACTTTTGACTGCTCTGGATGGAACTAATCTGGATTTATATAAAGGTGAGACACTAGGTATTGCCGGGGAATCCGGCTGCGGAAAATCGACTTTGGGTAAGATCCTGAGCGGGTTGCTAATGCCCGACAAGGGTAAAGTCTTATATAATGGAACCTCTATTGGCCAACTATCTCCTCTGGCATCCATCACTTTCCGACGCCAGACACAGATGATCTTTCAGGACCCTTTTTCCTCACTCAACCCACGCATGCAGGTCGGGGAGATCATTTCAGAGCCGCTGGTAATTGCTGGAACCGGTTCTGCAGCCAGCAGGCGGTCTGCGGTTCAGTCACTTATGTCAAAGGTCGGTCTCTCATCTGATCTTTATAACCGGTTTCCGCACGAGTTTTCTGGAGGTCAGCGCCAGCGCATCGGTATTGCCAGGGCTCTGGCCTCAGCACCTACTATTATCATTGCTGATGAACCTGTTTCGTCACTGGATATCTCTATCCAGGCCCAAATCATAAATTTGCTGCAGTCTATGAAAGCAGAGTTCCAGCTTTCCATGATAATTATTTCTCATGATCTATCGGTTCTTAGGCATATCTGTGATCGAATATTGATTATGTATCTTGGCATAATAGTCGAGAGTGCTGAAGCAGCTGATTTATTTAAGCACTGTCAACATCCTTATACAGAAGCACTTATCTCAGCCATTCCCAAAATCGGACAAGGGAAAAAGGAAAAGGGTCCTATTTTAAAGGATGATCTGCCCTCCCCGCTTGTTATTCCACCTGGTTGTCGTTTCCATCCACGATGCAGATATGCCGAGGAAATCTGCCGCCAGCAAATTCCCCCGCTTGAAGAGAAGAAGAGCGGGCACATGGCTGCCTGTCATTTCAGCAAGTCTATTTTCGGGGAGTGAATATTCGATCACTTCTTATATTTTTCCCCTTGACTGCTTATTAATATATATATATATTTTTTGAAAAAAATAAGGAAAACACATGGAAATTAAAGATAAACAATTCAATAATGAAGCTGAAATATTAAAAGTAATGGGCCACCCGATCCGTCTTAAAATCGTAGCCGGGCTTTGCACAAAAGAATGCAATGTAAAGTATATCTGGGAATGCCTCGGGTTACCGCAGGCAACCGTATCGCAGCATCTGGCTTTGCTTAAGAACAAAGGCATAATCGAAGGTAAGCGCGAAGGGGTAGAGGTTCACTACAGTGTTGTACATCCATTGGCAAAAAGGATTATTGCTGCGCTTGGTTAATTACTTGTTTTGTCACAACATATACCACTTCATAAGTAGCCGGAATAAGGCCATCTTTTTCGTGCTTTCGATGGTATGTCTCTGCTACATCATTTAGTATTCCACGCCAGCCTAAACCACCTGTTGTTTCACTGCTTAAAGCTGTAGCTGCACCGATAGCCTTTATCGAGCGTAATAGTTCTGGTACCGAGGCATGGAACTGCACTTCTTTCTCGACTGTGATCATTATTGCATCACTACTGTAACACTTTAAGGCTTGGTGAACGTCAGCTACCCCTTTGAAACTGTGCAGGCGATCGATTCGTGCATCCTGCCTGCCATAGCGCCTGATCACCGCATCCCGGTAGCATTCCTGTAGTTCCCATAGTGTTTTGCCGCCAAAAAAGGCTACACACATAATTCCGTCCTCTTTCATTACACGGCGACACTCTAGGAATGTTTTGTCAAGGCTGTCGAGCCACTGAAAAGTAGAGGCCGAAACAACCAGATCAAAGCGCTTATCCATGAAGGGAAGATGTTCAGCGTCACCATTGACAATCGCGGTACAACCAGAATTTTTTTTGGCTGACAAACGGGCCATATTGAAAGCAAGGTCAATCCCATATAGACAACTGTTGTTATACCTGGCCTGCAAAGCACTCAGCATAGCTCCTGTACCACAACCAATATCAAGAATATCAATGGACTCATTGGTTTGATAAGAGGCCACCAGTTGGTCAAGGCGTGCGACTATCCGTTGTTGTACCAAAGCATGTTGATCATATTCTTCGGCCTGGCGATGAAAGGCTTGACCGATCTTTTGTCGGTTAACTGCTACGTTCACTGATTCTCCTCACTAGTGTCCGGAATAATTGAGTGTGGTTTTATATAACAGCTCGAGTTCTTTGAAAAATACCCAAATTGTTCATGTCGTCGATTTCAAATGATTCTGAAATCTGGCACCATCCCCTGAAAATTCCGGGGGTAGGCTATG
>DASXUK010000044.1:0-1567 GCA_036504875.1 Desulfuromonadaceae bacterium | reverse complement strand
CCATCGACCATTTTGCCTGTGTCGTAAAGCCTTTCCCCTTTACTGCCTGAACTGGATGCCTTTACATCGGTCACAGATACGACATGCCCCCCAAGCCTTAGCATGGCACTTTCGAAGGTAAGACGGGTCTGGATAGAGGATTCAAAAAACAGGGTAGCCAGAACTTTTCCCGCCATATTCGTCAGCCGGCCACCAGAAGCCATTACATTTTCGTAGCGGGCTGCGGTTTCCAGGATCAAGCCAATCTGTTCCAGCTTCAAATCTTTCACATGCAAAATATCTTTGCCCATTAAAGCCGTTGGCATTTTATTCTCTCCCTGGCTTGAAATAAATATGGATCATTCACCCTGAGCGCCAATCAGATGAACGATTTTCGGGCCTATAGCAATGCTTTCTGGCGTGGATAAAATTCGAAAATCCACGCCAGATTTTCATAAGGTACCGGTTATGCCGGTTGAGCAATCACGTAGATCAGTGCAGAGCCTTCCACCACGCAGATTTCAGGCCGGAGCAGCATCATGGCTGTCTTTTCGTATGGGGCAGTAAAGACTTCCAATTCTTCCAGGGTATGCAAATCCAGCATCTTTCCCATCTCAGTGCCGGCAGGGACGATCGTGCCCACCGCCTCTTCTCGCAGCGTGGGAACAAAAATTCCACCCATTCGAGCGCGTACGGCTTCAGTTTTGCCAACCTCGACCGCCTTTTTTGCCGGGGCGGGTGGGACCGCTAGGTTGAGTATACCAAGATTGCACAAAGCCCGCTCGAGTCCTTTTACGATCCGTCCACACCAGAGCATCTCATCCTTCGAGCGGCCACCCACTTCAATGTTGGTTACCTGAATGCCCAGTGTTTTTGCATAACTGGTTAAACCACCCGGTTTATTGGGAGCGTTGGAGATGAACGGCGCCTCCATATCGACAGCAATGCCCTCAGACCCTTCGAAGCGCTTGACAAAGGAGTTCACGCACCAGCTGCCGCCACCGTGCAGGTCCAAAATCACATCGCTGTCAGCTAACAAGGGGGTCATGGCTGCCGCGACGCGTTCAGAATGGGAGCCATTCGGGTTGCCAGGAAAGCAGCTGTCCAGGTCGAACGAGTTGGGGGAATCAATCCAAGAATTTCGAGCGTTCACCTCGGCCGCCAGTGCATTCGCGGTAAAGATCACCCGAATCCGGCCATTCAGCTCACTAACCGGGTGCTGCAGCAATCCTTTGATCGCCAGGGCGGACCAAGGGCCTTCGTCTCCGTGCGTGCCGGCAACCATCGTAACGCGTTTGCCTCCAGTGCCAACTTCACCGTAAACCAAGGGGATCGTGCGAGCTGCAGCGTGTGCGGTCAATTTCACTTCGTGCCATACCAAGGACTCGTACATTGTTTTCATGATACTCTCCTATGAACAGTATGAATTTGGCGATGGGACCGAGGGGCAAAAACGGTTTATTCCCAGGGAGACGTTGAGCGACAGATAAGGATTCTTAATACTCAAAGGGAATCTGAGCTATAATTCTGTAGGTATTCACCTCCCACACGTACAAAACAAAATGAATGGTTCGTAGGTGATTTTTTT
>DASXUK010000043.1:0-4925 GCA_036504875.1 Desulfuromonadaceae bacterium | reverse complement strand
CGTTCCCATCTCGAACACGGAAGTTAAGCCCCTCAGGGCCGATGGTACTGCACGGGTAGCTGTGTGGGAGAGTAGGTCGCCGCCGGGAATAAATTAAAACAGCCCGTAACCAATAAAATGGTTGCGGGCTGTTTTGCGTTTTGAATCTTGTCTTCCAGAAATCCAAGGTTTAAGGCGAAATTTATTTCATGGATTAAATTTTTATTCAACAATTCGAAAGCTGAGTAGTTGCTCCAACGTTTCTACAATAAAAGTGGCATCAGATAAACAATTTTGATGATAGCTGTTGGTAACTGCAATAACTTGTAAGCCAGCATCCGAGGCTGAGGATATACCTGCAGGGGTATCCTCAATGGCAAGGGTCAAGGCTGGTTGAAGAACTGACATTGTCAAATTGGCGCTGAGCCTTTCAAATGCAAGGCTATAACTCTCTGGGTCTGGTTTACTTTTGCTGACTTCATCTGCTGAGACAACTATGTCGAAGCAGTCTGAAATTTTCAGCATCTCAAGTATTGGCATGATGTCTGACTGTAGGGCCCCGCTACAGATTGCCAAAGGTATTTTTGCACGGTGAAGTTTCCTGATTAGATCAATAACGCCAGGATATGGTGTGACACCACCGCGAATAACGTTCTGGAAAATATCAGCTTTGGCAGCTATTAGCTGAGTTAGTTCATCATGGCTGAGCTGTTTACCTTTTGTGTTGAAAACCTGCACAAAGGCATCGCGGTCATCGAAGCCCATGTAGATCTTAATGTATTGCTTCCACGAAAAACCAAGACCATAAGGGGTGAGAATCTGCTGAAAGGCCTTGTAATGAAGAGGTTCTGTGTCCACAATTACACCGTCAAAATCAAAAATAACGGCCTCTGCTTGTGCCCCCCCAGGAAATATCACCATTTTCCCACCAAAGCTAATCCAGCTCCGCTGTCGTACGCCTGTGGAACTATGGCCATCCTTTTTCCTGATGCGTGATAGCCAGTTACGACCCGGCCGCACAATTCTCCCAGAGCAGCCCCAAATAAGACATCACTGGCCCAATGTTTGTTTTGATCTATGCGAGAGAAAGCAACAAAAGTAGCGGCAGAGTAATAGGCTGTTTTCATCGCAAAGGTATCAGAAGTGGCTGCCAGAACTGATGCCAAGGCAAAAGAACTGGATGTGTGCATGGAAGGGAATGAATCATAATCTTTTTTTAATCCGAATGAATTGAAGTCACCTTTTGAAAATGTGGCATTAGGTCTGCCACGTCCAACCGCCTCTTTAATAACAAATGTGGAAGCGTCCGCGAGAATAAGAGCTTCTCCCATCATCTCACCGGTCTCTTTCCATTTGGGTGAATCAGCAGCAATGGCAGCACCATAGACAAGTGCTGCTAGACCTAAATGGATAAAGGGATCCCCAGCCAGGGTGCCAGCATCAGTTGCTTTCGTCATTCCAGTACTTTTATTCGATTGCAGTTTCTGTTGTATATCCCTGTCAAAGGCGTAGGTAAGCGCAGTTGCACCCACAACTCCGATTGTCATAAAAATATTTCCATTTTGAATCTGAAAAGGAGTCGTGGCAACGTCAATGGCTTCATGGCCTAGGCGCTTTGTACCTTTGGATAGTTCTTCTGGAACGGAAATGGTATCAATCTCATCAGCAAATCCTGAGACTGGGATCAAAGGTAGCATGGTCATTAAGCAACATAAAATTAAGCAACATAATAATTTCAATGAGTACCTCGATATGTATTTCATGGAAAAAAAGAGTAAAGGTCAGCAGAATAGCCGGCCAGGATCTAAATTGGGTCGCCCACTTTCATGGTCAGGCTATGATGGCGTACTGTTGCCCCGAAATCTTAAAAAAGACTTTCTGATATTTCGTACGATCTCTGCATCTTCCGGAGACATCTTTGAAAGATACTCTTGAATGAAAATAATAAAAATAGAGATAAAGAAAGAGGTTACAGTTGAAAGCAGGACAATCAATGAGCGTTTTGGCTTACTCTTTCTCAGCGGAGCTACGGCTTCATCCAGTACCTGGAGAGTTGAAGAATCCTTGGCTTCGCTGATCTTTGCAACCTCGAACTGTTTGGTAAGTTGTTCGAAAATGGCTTCCTGAATCTTGAGTTCACGCAATTTTCGGACGTATTCTACACCTAGCGAGGGAACGTTACCCATGGAAGGGATGATATCCATGCCACCGCTGCCGGTCATACTGCCGAGCTGGCTTTTAAGCCTGTTGAGGGCGGCCAGGATGGTTTTGACTTCATTGCTCTCGTCGGTCATCGAGTTACGTAACGAGGCCAGTTGGACTTCCTTGGTGATGATCTCGGCCTTCATGCGGGCTATTCCCTCAATTGCTGCAGTTGCTTGGGAATCTGCCTTGATGGTTTTGTATTTTTCCTGGAATGACTTCATATCGTTTTCGGCATTACGCAGATCCTGTTTGACCACTTCCAGTCGTTTTTCCAGAAACATGCGCTCAGTACCGGCCTTGGAGAGGTTGAGCTGCACGCTGCGTCGCCCAAGTTCCTCAACAAAGGTGTTGGCAAGCAGCGCCGCCTTCTTCGGGTCCTTATTATCGGCATCAATACTGATAATGCCATCTTTACCTGCCTTGAATTTGACGACACCCTCCAAATTTCTTCTGGTGTCATCAATGGTTTTGGACTTGAATTCCTTTTGTAGATCGAGTTTTTTGATGACAGCATCAGCTACGGAACGGCTCTTGAGTATGCCCATGTAGAGATCGGACGAGCCTCCAAGACCCATGCCTCCGGCAGCCAGACCTGCCAGACCGCCTGCTTGGCTAAGCAGGGCAGAAAGTCCGCCCCCGGAATCTTTTTGGGGTGGCAGGATTTTGGCACTGGCCGTATAAACGTTATCAAGTATCAGCGAATAACAGATAGAAAGTAGAACAGCTACAGAACAGACCTTGACGATAACCATCTTGCGACGGGCTATGACCTGCAGGAGTTCAAGCAGGTTGATCTCTTCTTCGACGTAGAGACTCTCGGTTGTATTTGATTTGTCGTTTGTCATATCAGTCATTATTTGAACCAGAGGAATACTGAACCGGCTGTCAGGGCAATCTGTGAAAGAATTGTGGTGATATCCTTGATGTCGCGCAGCCAGGCCGTGCGTTCAAGCTTCTGTGGCACTACCAGGGTGTCGCCGGGGTCCATAAAGGTGGACATGAAGCTGCCGAAATTCCATTTGCGCGCCTCATCGCTCCATTTGAGTCCAAACGATGATTGCTGTCTGCTAAAGACCGAACCATCCGCCTTGATGATGTACATATCCGAATCTTCTGCATCGCGGGTCGGTCCGCCAGCCTTGGACAGATAGGTTTCTACATCCGAAGCCTCTGGCAAGTGTACAAAGGTTGTCGGGTTATAGACCTGTCCCATGATATTGACAATATTTGGTCGGGCAGGAATTTCAATGGCATCGCCGCCTTCCATCTCTAAGTCATAACTGCTTTTTTTAAGTTCATCAAGTTTTGCAAGCCGTATCACAATTCGTCCTTCGGCCTTGAGGGTTTTAAGGCGTTCAAGCGCTTTCAGGAGGCCATCCAAGGCAACCCTGGTACCTTCTAGTTCCTCCTTGGAAGCGGCAACGTACGAAAGGGCAAACTGTTTCTGCAGGATATCCTTCTCCGTCCGTACAATAATCTCATCCATGCGTTTCTGTTGGATCTCTTTTACGGATTTACGAGTGAATTTTGCCCCTTTCTGATAGGCTTTTTCAGTATAGCCGCCTGCACGTTCGATCACAGAGCTGATCTTTTCTCCGTGAGTGATCGAGTAGATGCCGGGAAATTTGATCTCACCATGAAGTGTGACAAATTTATCAGTGGCCTCAACCCACTCTGCTACGCCACGAACAATCAGCACGTCGTCAGACTGCAGCAGGATATTATACTGCGGGTCTCCGTTGATGGCCTTAACCAAGTCGATCGAAAGGCGCGTTGACTTTGCCTTATCCCGTTCAATAGTAACTCTGGTCAGTTCGGCAAAATCGAGGATGGCGTTACGTTTGGTGCTGCCTGCCGCCGCAATCAGGTCGCGTATGGTCATGCCTGGATAAAAGTCATACGCCCCCGGGTTGACAACATAGCCATTTATAGCAACGGAGGGTCGTTCTTGCATCTCCCAGCGGGAAAAGACCCGGATCGTGTCTTGCTCACGCAGTTCGATATTGTCGTCGTCGCTTCCATTCAAGGCTTTGCGCAGATTGAGTGTAAGAACTTCTTTGTGGAAATCGGGCTGTGCCAGTCGGGTAACCTCGGCTGATTCCAGGTAGGATTCCGGCAGCAAATCATTAAAGCTTCTGATAATTTCCTTGATGCGCATACCTTTGCGGAACTGATATTCACCCGTTCTGACTACGTTTCCGCGTAATACCACTAAATCGCGGACTGCCTCCTGAACTGGGAACACTTTGACCATATCACGGTCCATGATGGCTACATTTGCAAAAGAGCTTTCAAGTTGACCATCTTTTGACTGGTAGTCGAGTACAACCTTAGCGTTGTTGTTGGCTACGCGTTCGATCTGGATCCTGGCGGTGTAACCGCTGGCTGTGATGCCGCCAGCCATTTGGAGGACATCGACAAGCGATGCTTTACCCTTCAGTTCGTAGATGGCTGGTCGTTTTATCTCGCCAGCCACGGCTACTACAGGACCGATAACCGGTACAAATATGGTGTCGCCGTTCTGCAGGCGCGTATCCTTGCTGCGGTCACCGGAGAGAAACATTTCGTAGAGGTCAATTTCGTTAATAAGCTTACCGTCACGCAGCAAGCGAACACTTCTAAGTGAACCATTGCGCGATGGCCCGCCGGCCGCGGAAAGTGCATTGATCACCGTGGAGAGCGAACTGACAGGGATACTGCCGGGACTTTCTACCTCACCTACGGCAAATACCTGTATAGTT
>DASXUK010000042.1:0-93370 GCA_036504875.1 Desulfuromonadaceae bacterium | reverse complement strand
AGGCTCATACCTGACTGCAATTGAATTCGACTCATCTTCACGGTGTACCTCCAGTGATTGGGATATCGTAAAGATACTGCAGGCATCAGTCACAATATGTCATACCCGCAGGAAAGCGGGAAATTAGTACTACTCAGGTTTTATTATAGGGCTTATAAGGCATCAGGCAATGCCAAATTGGTTGCCGAACATTTGTTAATGCATTGGTAGGCAGGTGGCCAAGAGTGGTTTGATCAGAGCTAAGAAGGAACCAAAGTTATCTTCTGGATTAGTGTGGCATGGCAGTTATCATTGTAGAAAAGCAACAAAAACTTGGTTCGACAGCAGCATCCCGCGCCGGGTGAGTTTTATCCTGTCTTTATCTGTCTCAAGCAATCCTGCGGCGATCAACTTTTCGATTTGCTGTCCGTAAACTTGTTCAGTCGCGATCAGGAAACGTTCCTCGAAAGCCTTCAGTTCAACCCCATCCGCCATGCGCAATCCCAAGAACATGAATTCAGACATAGCCTCATCACGGGAAAGATGCGAAATCTCGGTGTGTGCCAATTTTCCTTGTTGGATAGAGGCGGCATATTCCTCAATGTCCGCCACATTACAGCATCTTATTCCGTAGCTTCCTTTAATCAGGAAAGAATGGGCTCCGGCGCCAAGCCCCAGGTAACCATCCCGCTGCCAGTAGCCGCTGTTGTGGCGTGAACGGCAGCCAGGGCGGGCATAGTTGGAGATTTCATAATGTTCATAGCCTTTGGCGGTAAGAAGATTATCAGCAGTCTCAAACATTCTGACCGCAGTCTCTTCGTCCGGCAGTTGCGGGCTGTGCTCGGGGTAATGTTCGGCAAAAGGAGTGTTTTCCTCTACCGTCAGACCGTAGATGGAAATATGCTCCGGTGCCAGTTCAAGGGCCTGCTCAAGCTCCTTTGACCACATCTCGCAGTCCTGCCCAGGGAGAGCATGAATCAGATCGATACCTATATTTTCAAAGCCGGCCTTTCTGGCATAGGAAAAGGCTTCCCGCGCCTGACCGGAGGTGTGGATGCGTCCCAGTTTTGCCAGCAACTGGTCATCCATTGACTGCACGCCCAGGGAGAGTCGGTTGACTCCAGCGCTACGAAATCCTTTCAGCTTCTCGAGGTCAATCGTACCAGGGTTGGCCTCCAGTGTGATCTCGGCCTGTTCAGCCAGACCAAAACAGCGAATCGCCTCTGCAATGATCGTGGCCACAGAGTCGGGTTCGAGCAAGGAGGGTGTGCCACCTCCAAAATAGATCGATTCCAGTACTTTTGGCGTGTTTTGCGGTGCAAGATGCATCTCCTCCAGAAGAAGATCTTGGTAGCTTTTCAGACCGGAGGTGCGTTCCTGGGAATAGAAGGCACAATAAGGACATTTGCGGCGGCAAAAGGGAATATGGAGATAAAGTCGCGTAAACATATGAATTGCAATTTTAGCCGGAACAGGTACAATGTGTCCACTAAATACCAGCTCTCGAGGTCATGGTTATGATGCGTCTTATTGCAGTAATGTCGGTATTTTTTGTGGTAACACTGTTAACGATAGCCGCCCAAGCCGGGAATGGAGAGCAGACCTTTAAACAGAAGTGTGCCATGTGTCACGTGGTCAAAGGACAGGGCGGGGCAATCGGCCCTGATCTTACCCAGGTTGCTTCCAGGCTGAAGGAGAAGGATCTCCGGGGCAAGCTGGATAATCCCAGAAAAACAGCTCCTAATTCATCCATGCCTTCGTTCAAAACCTTGCCGAAGCCTGACATGGATGCCTTGATAGGTTATTTGAAGGGTCTGAAGTAAAACAGGCAGCATACCTGACCAGCCTGCCGCCAGGCGGGCTTTTTCTTTATTTAAAAATTCCACCCTCTGCGAATTTCCCCTCTTTTAAGCTGATAAGATACTGGATTAAAATATGCGACTTAAGGAAGATCAGATAAGAAGGTTGGCTGAGAAGGTATATAACGACCTGGCTAAGGAGGGTCTGATTGTGCCCCGCCAGGAACGTGGTATAGCTGTAGCAGGGATCGTTAAGACCATTGCCCTGGATTTGAGCCGCGAGCAGTCACTTGAGCGCGATGCAGAAAAAATGCTGGACGAGACCATTGCTGCCATGGGCCGTGCAGGGGCCGAGATTGATCGCCGCAAGATGTTGCGAATGATAAAGGAAAAGCTGGCCAAAGATCGAAAGATCGTGCTTTGACCTGAACAACAAGGGATGCTGATGTCAATTTCTGAAGATCGTATTTCCAATATGGCTCACGAGATCATGGAGCGTCTATGGCGCGACGATTTGGCTGATATTGCCGATGAAGGGCGCGCGCTGGCCTGCGTAAAGCAGTCGCTGAATAATTTTTTCAGTGTGATTGATGAGATTGATGCCACAGTACGCGCCAAACTCAAAAACCGGGCACCTGGCAGCCGAGATTGGGAACTTCTTTTCCAGAAATTTTATCAGGAAGAGTTGGCCAGGAGGAATCTGTGAGGCTTGTTGCGCGGCGGTGTCTCTTCATGGCATTTGCGGCAATTTTTTTGGCCGGCTGTGCTGCCAAGCCCAAGATCCGCAACTACAGTATCATTGATCCGCGCCAGGAGCGGGAGGCTATTTATATCATCCCATTTGATGCGACCCTGGTGCCACCCGATTTTGGTGAGCCGGTATTCAATGAATTTGTTGATCGCCTAAATGCCAAGCATAAAGATACACGTGTAAAGAAGTTTGTAATCCTGAAAGAGGAGCTCAAGGATGTAGAACCAGCCTGGCTGGTTAAACAGACTTATATATCAGGTGATATCTGGGGTTATGTCGAGACATCAGGCTGTTGTTCCACTGAAATGAAGGTTAAATCACGGATTTATCTTTATGAGCCAGGCAAACCTGAGCCATCCTTAGAGGTTTTTGTACCCGAGGAAGAGTTCTTCGAACACGACCGGCAATCCATTAAAGGCGTTAAAACCCGCATGGCCAAACAGCTGTCCCACAGTTTGGCAGATGTAATAATAAAAAAACTGACCCCTTAAACTTGCTGGAGAACTTATAAAAATGCTGGATCCTGAATTAACTTCCCAATTAAAACGGGTATTAACCTCGCTGGAGCAATTCCTGCCCAAGCCGGTTGCCACCATCGACTGGTCAGTCAGTACTGCCGCCAACTGGCACCGCCATTCCTTTGTCGGTTATTTGGAACCACTGGATGTGGTCGAGTCGATTACCCTGGAAGACCTGCTGGGTATTGATAAACAAAAACAGGTGGTGGAGGAGAATACCCGCCAGTTTTTGGCGGGGCTGCCGGCAAACAACGTGCTCCTGTGGGGTACCCGCGGGACCGGAAAATCTTCGCTGGTCAGGGCAATACTTAACAACTACGCCGGAAAGGGTCTGCGGGTTATACAGGTGGATAAGGACGATCTTGTTCATCTTCCCGATATTGTTGATGCCATCAAGGGTTCTCCTTACCGGTTTATCATTTTTTCTGATGATGTATCATTCGAGGTAGGAGAGTCGAGCTACAAGATGCTGAAAAGTGCACTCGATGGATCGGTATATGCTCCACCGGAGAATGTGCTGATCTATGTTACCTCAAATCGTCGTCATCTTCTCCCGGAGTACGAATCCGATAACCGGGGGGCAATGATGGTCAATAATGAGATCCACCATGGCGAGGCGGTGGAGGAAAAAATCTCCCTTTCAGGTCGATTCGGATTATGGGTCGGGTTTCATCCTTTTACACAGGATCAATACCTGGATGTAGTTCGCCAGTGGGTCGATAAACTGAGCACTAAAATGAAAACCGCTATGATATGGGGTGATGAGGAATGTCAGGCGGCAGTACTTTGGTCGCAGCAAAAAAGCGACCGTAGCGGTCGGATTGCCTACCAGTTTGCCAATCATTGGGTTGGCAAAAGGCTTTTGGACGCCGGAGTAAAATAATATAATCCGACGCGCTAGTTGCAGCAGCAGTGGTGTTTTCGGAAACCTCATTAGAATCTGGCATTATCAGCACTCAGGAATCTGTTAATCCGATCAACAATTAATCTAGGCCATGGGCAGGTTGCCAGGCCTTTTTTCTCGAAAGGCAGGTCATGTTTCAAATTTCACATAAACAGCTGTGTCTCGCCTTGGTTGGCCCTGTTTTTATCAGTCTGGCTGTTGTTGCCTCAACTCATGCCGATGAACTTTTTTTACGGGCAGCAGCGCAATTTCAGGAAAAGGATTTTGCGGAGGCCTATGAACTGGCCCAAAAGAGTGCTGATTCATCCCAAGGCAGTTTTCTTTGCGGAGTGGCTGCTCTGCGGCTGGGTAAGCCAAACGAGGCTTTGCCCCTTTTAGCCAAGGCCGAAAATAAGCTACCCTTGGTGGGCGACTATGCCGCCTTGTACCAAGCTGAGGCCTTGTTGAAACTAAAAAAATATGCTGAGGCCTCTGCCAAGGCGGCCTCAATTCCCAAAGCCTACCCAGCCTCTATACTTGTTCGAAAGTCAGAGAAACTCTTTGCCGATATCTTTGTTGAGGCTGAAGACTACAAGGGCGCCTTAAAGATTTTGCAGTCATTCATAGAAAAATATCCCTCCGGCACTGATTCAATTGAAGCTCTTTACCAATGGGCCCGCTGCCGTGAAGAAACCGGTGATAAAAACGGCGCGGCCGAGATATATCGTGGTTTATGGCTGAAGAATCCAACCGCCTCACAGTCTAAAAAAGCCAGTGAAAGGCTTAAGGTACTAGAGAAAGCCGGTCTTAAGCTTGTGAGGTACACCCCGGACGAATTGCTGCGCCGGGCAGTCGCGCTGTACTCCCAAAATCAGTTTAACCGCTCTCTGGAAACGCTGCAGCTGATCCCTCTGGATAATCAGACCACCGCTTTTGTGGCCCAGGTCGATCTTCGCTCAGGCATGGCCCAGGTTCGTTTACGCAACTTTAAACAAGCTGAAAAGATATTTGCCAAGCTGGCGGCAAGCAACCTTCCCGGGATAAAATCAGAGGGCCAATTTTGGTTGGCAAAAGTTTTGGAGCGCCAGGATCTGAACGAAAAGGCATTTGCCCTTTACATGGAGCTGATTGCCCAAGGTAAAAAGCAGGAATTCAGTGATGATGCGCTTATGGAAGCGGCTGGTTTGCGCAAGGGAATGGGCCGCTATACCGAGGCGGCCAAGCTCTACGACCAACTGCTCAAGGAGTATCCGGAATCAAAGTTTCTTTCCAAGGCCGGCTGGGATTCTGCCTGGTGCCGCTATCTGGCCGGGGAATATGCTGTTGCTGCCGAATCCTTGAAGGGTTTGCTCAAAGACGAGAGCATGCGGGAAAAAGGTTTGTATTGGTTAGCCAGGGCAATGGAAAACGCTGGCAATGCTGAGGCTACCAATTATTACCGTGTTTTGTTAAATGATTATCCGGCCGGATTCTACTCAACCTGGTACCGGGAACAAAAGGGGCTTAAGGATGAGCGCGCCAGCCTGGGAATCCGCAATTACCTGAATGAGTTGCCGCTGATGGCGGGCTTTGAAAAGGCGCGTTTTTTGGCTTCGTTGGGGATGTCTGATGAGGCGAGAAGCGAGGTGTCGGCTGTCCGGAAAAAGATCGGTGACAAAAAAAACACCTTTCCGGGTCTGGCACGGGTGTATCTGGAAGTGGGCGACTACGGCTCCGGGATAGCCCTGTTTCTCCAGAACCGTCCAATCAAGTGGGATAAAGAGAGTCTGTCGCTCTGGACAGCCGGCTATCCGTTGGTTTACAACCGCCTAGTCGGACAGCACGCTTCTAGTAACGCCTTGTCGGAAGCGCTTGTTTTTGCCTTGATTCGGGCAGAGAGCAGTTTCTCGCCGGCAGTCAAATCACCGGCCGGTGCTATTGGTTTAATGCAACTGATGCCGGATACTGCAAAGGCCACGGCTCGCGAAAAGGGAGAATTTAATCCTCAGCGTCTTACATCGCCAGAGATCAACATTAAGCTGGGCACCAAGCATTTACGAGAGTTGTTGAAGGGCTACGACGATGACAAGATTTATGCGATTGCCGCCTATAATGCCGGCGCTACTGCCGTGGAACGCTGGAGGAAGAACCTGAAAGGGCTCAAAAAAGATGAATTCATCGAAAGTATTCCATATCAGGAAACTCGCGACTATGTGAAAAAGGTATATGCCTCTGCCGCCACCTACAGGCAACTTTACGGGCTGCGTTAGTGTAACTCCTAAAGAGGTAAAAAAAGAAGGTAGAGAAAGAGGTTGTTAGCTGCCGGTCAAGCCGGCCAGGTTGAAATTTACATGAAAAGATGTATTTCCGGGGCGGTCACTGAGGGATATATTCATGCTCCAGCACTTGTGGCGATACTCCACTGAATAAACGGTTTCGAGGAAGTCGCCGCGGTCAAAAGAGTAGCGATTGGTATAGCTGAATGTCCATGGTTTTAATATCTTAGTGGCAAGACGCGCCTCCATGTACTCAATCTCGTTGCGGGACATGCGGTAACCGGCATAGGCAGTCGAGCCATGTTTGTCATCAAATTCGATTCCTGGTGAAGCGCTGGCAACCTGGTGATCATAGACATTATAACGTGCATCCATGGTAAATTTGAATTGGGGGTGTAGCCAGGCATCCGCCTCCATGATTAAATCTGTAAAAGGACGGTTTTGATCGACTAGTGTCAAAAGGTCGCGACGCGTGCCTTCCAGGCTGTAACCCTGCAGGAACTTAACTCGCATCAGGTCACGGTATTCAGTGGTCTCCCCCTGTTGGAACTTCCCCCCCAGATGATTGGTCAGTGAGTAGTAAATAATATTCTGCCAAACCAGCCGATCGGCGTAGTCGTATAAAGGGAACCGCGATTGATCTCGTTCAGGTTGGTAACTGTAGCTTAGCTCCGGCACTATCTCGTGCCGCAGCTTTTTGAGTTGGTCGGCGTTAATGGCATAGACCCTGCTGAGTGAGGTGGAAACATTGACACCCAGTTCTGGTAACAGATCGCCATCCTGATCTTGCACCCCGCTACGGTTGTTAATGTGTTCGCTGTTATAGCCTCGCAGGTGCAGACCAGCAAAAGAGGATGCGAACAGCTGGCCAGGCAGCTCGCTAACCAATGTCAACCTGGGAAATGCAAGCAGGCGTTGTCCTCTTGCCCCGTTATCGCGGTAAAGATTCGCTGCGCTTGAATCAAGGTCAAAGTATACCGGCCAGGAAAACAGCTTCTGGCGAACAGCAGCCAGTCCAACCTCTGGTATTGTCTGCAGGGTTTGTTGATTGGTGGTCGTGTACAGCTCTTGGCTGTAGCGTAAGCTGGTGGTCAAGGCATAATTTTGCCAGGTCTTCAAAAGATTAACCACCGTATCATTCGATTGCCGATTGTATTCACCGCTCTTCTCGCCATAATCCAGCAAAAAATTCCTGTCACTGTTTAGATTGACAGTCATGCGCATGTTCATGTCGGGAGAAAAGATCTCCTTGTGGTTTTGCCCAATCTGCCAGCGCCATAGATTCTCTTTTGTATCATAGATGAGGAACCCACCGGCATTGCCTTCACTGCCACGCTTGCGAGCATAGCGATAATCCAAGCTGTTCCCAACTCCGCGCTTTGAATATAGATCTACTTCCAAGAGCAAATCCTGATTGGAGGCAATCACCCAGTAAACAGGAATGTTAACTTCAATTCCTCTGGAGCTGGAGTTCCCAAAACGTGGAAAGAGTAAACCAGATTTGCGATCACGCACTACCGGGAAGGCCATCCAGGGTAGATAAATAACCGGCGTATCCTTGATATAAAAGATTACATTCTTTCCAATGGCATAACCCAGCAAGTTGACCTTCAGGTCTTCAGCTCCAAATTTCCAACTGGGATCAGGAAGGTCGCAGGTGGTAAGCTCGGTTTTGTGCAGTAACAGATGCTCTTCGTCAACCTTGATGATCTTTTCACCGGTAAAAGATATATTTCCTTTACGCACCGAGAGTACCCCATCATCCAACTCGGCCCTGCCGGTGGCCACATCAATGGAAAACTGCCTGCCTTTCAAGACATCATCACCTTTGGTCATGATGATATTCCCCGAGGCGATCATCATCCCCGAAGTACGGTTGTAGGAAGCTCTTTCGGCGGTCAGCACCAAACCCTGCCAAGTAATCAAAACATTGCCGCTGGCATTGAATATGTCATTATTTTGATCATGATCCATCCGGTCGGCCTTAATAGCTATATCTTCTCCATCGGGGAGACTGGTGGTTTCTCCATAGGAGACGGCCGCCGGAGCTAAAACCAGGCAAAAAAGCAATATAAACAGACGAAATAGTGTCATGTTGGCAGGTGTTAACCTCGAATCCCTTCAAATGCTCTGTTTGCCAGCCAGGCCTTGGTCTCCCCGACCACAAAAAGAGAGCCGCAGACCAGAATCAAGTCACCATCTTCGGCCTGATTCTGGGCCTGTTTTATGCCGTCAGCAACGCTGCCGCAGGGTAATGCATTGATTCCCTGCTGATTTAGTATAGCGGCTAGAACATGGTCTTCAACTGCGCGTTCTACAGACGGGGTTACCGTATAGGCACGATATACCTTGCTTGCCAGTGGTGAAAAGATGCCACGGACATCTTTTTCAGACATCGTACCAGCGACGAGCAGCAGACGTCGGTATTGATAGCTTTCAAGACCAGCTGCCAAGGCAGCTGCTCCAGCCGGATTATGGGCTCCATCCAGCAGTAAAGGGGGGCGACCGGGTATCATTTCCATCCGGCCCGGCCAGCAGGCGCTGCTTATTCCTTCTTGCAGATTGTTGTTAGATAAGGCCAGACCACTTCTGCCCAATACTTCAGCTGCAGCCAAGGCCAAGGCGGCGTTACCGGCCTGATAACGCCCGGGAATTCCTGGGTTAAGATCGGAGATTACAGCCTGCATTCCTTGGTAAGCAAGGGTCCAGTCCTTGTTCCAGGTAGCCAGAAAATCCTCTCCCGCAAGATAAAGTGGATTCTTTTGTGCTGCGGCCAGTTTGTAAATAACAGACTGCACCTCAGCATCTTGTTGTGCAGAGACAAGTGGCGTCCCGGGCTCGGCTATGGCAGCTTTCTCTGCGGCGATCTCGGTTATGGTGCTGCCCAGATACTCACTATGATCAAGCGCTATAGGAGTGACAACCGTCATCATGCCGGGAATGGCTGCGGTGGCGTCGGATTTGCCACCCATGCCTGCCTCCAGCACTACTATCTCAGACTTTTCTTCCGCAAAATAAAGCGCTCCCAGAGCAGTAACGATTTCAAAAAAAGTGGCCTCGTCAGGCGCCTGAGATAGCACGCGGGCCAGTAAGGCAGCTAAACGCTCCGGTGTAATTTCCAGTCCATTAATGCGTAAGCGCTCGTTGAAATTCACCAGGTGGGGAGAAGTGAACAGCGCGGTTCGGTGACCGGCGCTGTTCAGGATCGATGAGAGGAAGGCTGCGGTGGAGCCTTTACCATTGGTGCCGACTATGTGGATACTGCGGAACGACTTTTCCGGGTGGCCCAGTCTTTCAAGCAGGATCTGAACCCTGTCTAAACCGGGACGGATGCCGAAACGCCGGCGGGCATAAAGTTTCTGCAGCATGCCGGCCAGCGACATTTCAGGCAGAAGTACGGTGAAGCATCTTCAGGATCGATGCGAGCTTTCTACGCATTTCAGTACGAGGAATAATAACATCGACCATACCGTGGTCGAGCAGGTATTCGGCGCGCTGGAAACCCTCCGGCAACTTTTGGCGAATCGTCTGCTCAATAACCCGTGGCCCGGCAAATCCGATCAAAGCCTTTGGTTCGGCAATGTTCAGATCTCCAAGCATAGCAAAACTGGCAGTAACACCACCGGTAGTGGGATCGGTCAGTATGGATATAAAGGGAATGGCTGCCTCTTTCAGCTTGGCCAGGGCAGCGGAGGTCTTGGCCATCTGCATCAGCGAGAGGATGCTTTCCTGCATGCGCGCCCCACCCGAGGCGGATATGATAATTACAGGCTGATATTGCTTCAGCCCGCGCTCGATAGCCCGGGTAATTTTTTCACCTACCACGCTTCCCATGCTTCCACCCATAAAGGAGAAGTCAAAGATAGCTACCTGGACTGCTGTTTCTTCAATCGAGCCTTCCACGCAAATAACTGCATCTTTGGAGCCGCCTTTGGCAACCGCAGTATTAATCCGTTCCTGATAGCTTTTAGCGTCTTTAAATTCCAAAAAGTCGACTGAGGTGATGTCTGCGTCATATTCCTTCCAGGTGGCACCATCGAGCAAAATTTCCAGGCGCTTACGGGCAGAGATACGATAATGGTGCCCGCACTTGGGACAGACATTTTGATTGTCTTCCAGGTCCTTGCCGAGGATGGTTTCAGAGCATCCCTGGCACTTGATCCACATCCCTTCAGGAACCTTGACCTTGCCCTCGGATTTATCGATACCTGCTTTTTCTTTAGTGAACCAGCTCATGATATCCCTCGCGGATTTAAGTATTACTCAAAATAAATTACTAAAAGTGAAACAGCTAGGTAACAGAAATGATAGTTGGTGTCAAGCTAGTTCGTTTCCGAAGAGATAGCTTGTTTTAGGGCACTGACAAAGCCTTTTACCTCGGAAATCAGCTTTTGACCGGAGTGCTGTTGGAAAAGTTTTACTATCGCGCTTCCTACTACTACGCCATCGGCCAGTGTGGCCACGTCGGCGGCCTGTTGTGGGGTGGAGATGCCGAAACCGGCTACTATGGGGAGCTTGATCTTCTTGCGAATCCTGTTTAATTGATCTTCAAGCCCGGCTGAAATATGCTGGCGCTCGCCGGTGACGCCTGTAACGGTTACATAGTAGAGAAAGCCTTTGCCCAAACCGGCCACCTTGTCAATGCGGTCTTCGTCCGAAGTTGGGGTGAGCAAAAATATCATGTTCAGTCCATGGGCAGTGGCGAAGCCCAGGAATTGTTCCGATTCTTCGGGGGGCATATCAACGAGTAAAACTCCGTCAACACCGGCTTGGGCGGCATCCTTGGCAAAACTTTCATATCCGTAGGCATGAATAGGGTTCAGATATCCCATCAGAATGATCGGTATATCGGAAGTAGCCCGCACCTTTCGTACAACATCTAAAATTCCCCCAAGCGTTGTACCGGAAGCCAGGGCCCGCTCCGAGGATAGTTGAATGGTAGGGCCGTCAGCCATGGGATCAGAAAAGGGCATTCCCAGTTCGATGATGTCGGAGCCGGATTTCTCCAAAAGATGTATTATATCCAGGGTCACTTCTAAATCGGGATCTCCGGCGGAGATAAAGGTGACCAGGGCTTTTTTATTAAGTTGCTTGAGCGATTCGAATTTTTTGGTTAGCCTGTCCATATAATTTCCATGAGTCGATAAAACTTATTCAACAGTAAAATCAGGTTAAGGTGATCGCCGCTGTTAGATCCTGAAACCGGACATTTCCTTGTCGAGAAGTTCGATCTGCTTGGTCAGGCCGGTAACAGAGTTTTCCATGACTCTAGCAGCCCCAGAGTTTGATTCTGAAGATGCCCTGATGTTGCCAACCGCTTTATAAATTGTGGTGCTGCTGGTACCCTGGGAATGGCAGGCCTCTCTGATCTGGTCGATCATAGTGGTGATACTTTCGGTAGATTGGGCAATCAAATTGCTGGCCCGGCTCTGTTCACGAGTAGAGATACGGACGTGGATGCTCAGTTCTTTAATTCGTTCAATAGCGGTGGCAATTAAATCGCTGCCTCTGGAATGCTCTGAAGAAGACTGTGCAATATGTCCAACCATCTCCTCTACATTTTCCATGGCCTCTTTAATACTCTGGCTGCCGCGGGCTTGTTCAACAGTAGCACGGGCAATTTCACGGATTTGAACACTTGCCCTCTGTACCCCGCTGACAATCTTCTCCAAGGCAATTCCTGAGCGCTGTGATAATTTTTCCCCTTCAGAAATACTAGCCTCGGCCTGATTGATTGCATCGACCGCTCTTAGCGTCTCATCCTGTACGCCTTTGATAACTGCGGCGATCTCACGGGTAGAGCTGCTGGTGCGTTCCGACAGCTCCCGAATCTCATCGGCGACAACGGCGAAACCCTTGCCGTGTTCTCCGGCCTGCGCAGCAATAATAGCCGCGTTCAGAGCCAGCAGGTTGGTCTGCTCGGCAACCTCATCAATTACGGAAAGAATGGTGCCGATATCACTGGTTTTCAGCGAGAGGTTTTCGATTACCTCGGCAGTGATGTGTGATGATGTGCGAATAGCCTGCATTCCAGCAATCGCCTCCTCAACAGCTTTACGGCCGGTTTCGGCGTCATTTTTAACACCTTCGGAGATTGCAGCAGTATCCATGGCATTTTTCTCCACCTGTCGGATGGTGGCATCCATCTCTGAAATCGAGGAGGCGGTAATGCTGGAAGTATCCAGAAGATTGACGATGCTGGAGCCAATTTCTTTTATGGAGGCAGCCATCTCGATGACTGAGGAACTGACCTCATCTACTGTGGTGCCAAGTTTGTCAGCACTCATGGCAACCTCTTCGATACTGGCAGCCATCTCTAGAACCGAGGCTGATGTTTCAGCAGCCGATCCCGAGAGTGTATCGATTCCATTCGATACTTCCTGTCCGGATATCTTGATCAGCTCAACTGCCTGAGAGGTCTCATTTACCACGGAGGCTTGGAGTTGTGCCGAGCTGACCACTTGATGGGCGGCTTTTTCAATATTGTTGTCGATCGACGTTAGTACTTCGGAAGCCGAAATCAATCGGGTCACCATGCTATGCAGATTCTCCGCCATTGTGTTCATGGCGGTCGCCAGAGCGCCGGTTTCGCCGCCGCTAGTTATGGTGAGACGTGTATCCAGCCGTCCGTCGGCAACTGTACGGGCGAAATCAACACAGGCTCTTAGCGGCTTTGTAATGGATTCGGTAATGACAAAGGAACAAAGGCCGATTAAGCCGATGATGAGCAGGGTTACCATGACCGAGCTGATGATCTTGTTGCGGATGCTGGCTGAGACACTCTCCTCGGTCTTATTGACCTCTTGTCGTATGTTTTCAACCATTAGTGCCACGGTTTTACTGAACTGATTGAACCGATTGTCCTGGATGCCGGTCATCAAAGAGCCAGCTTTAACTATGTTTCCCTGGATGGCGGCTGGAACAACCTCTTCCAGAAGTGTTTTCTTGTATTCTTGCCAGATTGCATCGGCCTTGTTGATGGTTTCTCTTTTGCTTTTTGATTCTACCGATTCCAGGACAATCCCGAATTTCAGGTCGATATCGCTGGTTAGTTCTTTGATCAGGGCGATCTTTATTTTTGCAGCTCCCTTGTCGTTTTCCAACATGAAATTCTGGATTTCGTTGTTTATCTCGAATAAATCGGATTTTAAAAGCGATATGCTTTCGAGCGCATCCATATTATTGCGGATGGTTTTATAGGCGGGTCCACCGATTCTGACCTCGTTCATCAGATAAATACTAATGGCAGTAACAATGAGCATCCCTGCAAACGCCACGCCGGAGAGCATCATCATCTTAATACGCAGTGACAAACCTTTGCCTTCTAACGGAGACACGGTCACAAACAGCTCCTTATAAACTATCTTAATTTGAACTAAAAAAGCCGCCCGACTATAGCAGAGCGGCGGCTTTCTTATCAAGAGAAAAGACCTTTTTCATAAGGTTCAAGGCATCCTTTTAAAGATGTCCTTGAACCGCTCCAAATAAAAATCAGGGCGGTACTTCTCCGGTATTGCAAAAGTACTGTTCTTTTCGATCGGGATGATTTTGTCACCAAAGGTAGTTCGCACATGCAGCCGCGCATTCAGCTGATAGGGAATTTTTTCCGGATCAGGGTGCCTTTTAATGATTTCAAAAAGGTCACTGTATCTTATCCTGACAGGCAGCCGCATATCGGTTTCTGACTCGGAAGGTATACTTAAAGTTTCCTGTAATCCACTATTGGCCAGATTCAGGGTCATCACCCTGAGGTCGTATGTATAGCTTAGTACAGACAGGTCAAACGAATTGGGATTGGTTATGCCTAGATAGAATTCAAGATCAGCCCCGGCTGTATCAAGATTTATGATACTGGACTGCTTTAGGGTGACCTTTGGTTCCTGAATAAAGTGGGAGCAACCTGTTACCAGCACAAGCAATGCCGGCAACAGGCAGTAAGCAATGCGGCGAATCATCTTATTCTGGTTCCGCTCTCGTCCATGGCCAGGCGTTCGGTTTGATGTTCGAGCTCTACGAGCATTTCTTGCCTTATTTTGCGGATTTTTCGCATGTAATTATCAGCTTGAGGCCCTTGCCCGCAATAAAATTTCTTTGCTTTTTCCATGTTACCCTGGGCCATAGCGAGTTTGCTGTAGAGTTCCCGAATAGCGGCTTCGGCACATTTTTCATCATTTTTCATATCAGCTGGCGAATAACCGTGGCTTTTTGCCCGGGTCGGCATGAGTTGCCAAACTCCTAAAGCCCCCCTTGAAGATACAGCACCAGCCGAAAGTTTATAGCCACCAGTTTCAGCCAAAGCTATCTCCGCGAGATCAAAAGGCATGAAGGGGCTTCCAAGGGTTTTGGTAAAGCAGAGTGCTGCAAGCTGGCGGGCTCTTTCCGGAGTGGTGCAGCGCCTGAAAGATATTTCAATGGATGCGACCTGTCTCTTGCGCTCACTCAATGAAATACCCTTCTCAAGCATTCCCTTGATCTCTCTGTCGAGCAATGATTCTGTCGACACGGTAGCTGAGATTTGCTGATTCGCCTTTTTGAGCGGCGCATTTTCACAGGCTAATAGAATTAGCATGGATGATAGATAGATAATTAGTTTTTTCATAAGTAAAATGGGGTTCGGTTGTGGTGGACTTTGCCGGACCGGCGTAAACGCCTGAGGAAAGACTTCAGTTGTTCCGGCTAAAAACTCCTTTCATGTGGATTTCCCCTAAACGTCAAAGTCCCGGATAACCGGGACTTTGTTGTTGGGGCTTGATTAGTTGCTAATTATATACAGCACATAAAAACATTTGTCAAGCAAGCTAGGATAAAAACGCCTAATTCTAATAGGTTAACAATCTAATATGCCTCAGAATCACCGGAGATGTCCTCGCTGGTTATCCTGGCGCGAAAGATTCGGTAGACCCAAGTCTTATAGGCGATGATTATCGGTAGAAATATGAAGGCTACAATGGTCATTACTTTAAGCGTATAGGGGCTTGAGGATGAGTTGTATATTGTAAGGCTGGAATCAAGATCGATATTAGAGGGGATTAGATTTGGAAAAAGTCCGGTTATGCCGGTAAACACCACAAATACAATGGTTAAGCATGAAAAAATAAAGGCCTTGTAAAAGTTATTGCGACCAGCGAAAACCCTTACCAGTAACAAGGAAGTCACGGCAATAGCAGGGATAATCAAAAGAAGCGGAACCTTGAAATAATTGTTGTACAACCTGGTGGCGGGGTAGGTGTAGCCAAGGAAGGCGACGGCTACCAATAGAACCGGCAGCCAAAGTTTTTTCGCAAGCTCACTTGATCGAAAAGCCAGATTTCCGGTGGTCTTGATGGCTATATACAAACAGCCATGTAGGGCAAATAGCATGACAAACAGCACTCCAGTCAGTAACCCGTAGGGGTTGAGAAGCGAAAGCAGTCCTCCTTCATAACTGAAGGAAAGGATGGCAAAGTCATTATGCATCGGAAGCCCCTTGAATATGTTTCCAAAGGCGACCCCAAACAATAGAGCCGGCAGGAAACTGCAAACAGAGATAGCTATATCCCAGCCTTTCTTCCAGGTAGGGTTGTTGAGCTTGCCTCTGAATTCAAAGGCCACCCCACGAACAATCAAAGCAAAAAGTAGCAGCAAAAGAGCACTGTACATGTTGCTGAACATCAGGGCGTAGGTGGTTGGAAAGGCTGCAAAAGTGGCCCCGCCCGCAGTGATTAGCCAGACCTCGTTGCCATCCCATATCGGACCGACTGTATTGATTAACACCCGCCGTTCTATGTCACTTTTTGCCAAAAAGCCGGACATGAACCCGGTGCCGAGTACAAAGCCATCCAGCATAAAATAAACACTCCAGAGAATTCCCCACAGGACAAACCAGGTAATCTGTAGTTCCATGGATCAGTTCCCCCCTTCGGTAGTAATAATTCTAGAAAGATCTGAATCAGGCCCTTTACGGGAGTATTTAGTCAGCAGAAATAAATCGATTGCGCCAAGGCTGCCATAAAGCAGCGTGAAGCCGGTCAGAGAAAGCACTACCTGGGTGATGGAGATGTTCTTTGATACAGCATCTGCTGTTTTTAAGATCCCATAAACTATCCAGGGTTGTCGGCCCATTTCGGCCACTATCCATCCCAACTGGTTGGCAATATAGGGGAGAGGGATTGAAAAAACCAGGATGGTCAGGAAGACCCGCTGTTTTTCAAGGTCAGCCCGATAAGAGAGGAACAGGGCCACCAGGCAGGCCAACACAAAATAGGTACCCAAGCCGACCATGGTGCGGAAACTGAGGTAGGTTGGCAGGACCGGAGGCCGCAATTCCTTTGGAAAATCTTTAAGACCCTTTATTTCTGAACTTGGATTATGAAAGGCCAGTATGCTAACCAGGTTAGGTATACAGAGTCGCTCAATTGCATTACATTCACGCTTTTCATCGGGCAACAGAAAGATATTCATGCCGACCCCGCGCTGGGTCTCCCAGATTGATTCCATTGCTGCAAATTTGGTCGGTTGTACCTTGGCGATTTCAACTGCATGAAGATCGCCAAACAAACCCACCATGGTTGCAGAAACAAGTCCAAAAAGTGCCGCCTGTCTGAAAGACTTTTTAAAGAAGGCTAATTCATTGTTTCTGAGCAGGTGCCAGGCTGAGACTCCCATGACAAAAAAAGCTGCCACTGTGTAACCGGAGACGATCTGGTGGCCGAACTTGATCAGTCCATACGGATTAGTGATCATAGCCATGAAATCCACCATCTCGGCTCGTTGGTTGCGCAGTACAAAACCAACCGGGTGCTGCATCCATCCGTTGGCTAACAGTATCCATAAACCGGATAAATTGCTGGCTATGGCTACCAGCCAAATCGACATTGCATGCAGCCTTTTGGAAATCTTGTTCCAGCCAAAGATCCACAGTCCTATAAAGACAGATTCAAGAAAAAAAGCCACTGTGGCTTCTATGGCCAGCGGTGCACCAAAGATGTCACCAACATAACGCGAATATTCGGCCCAGTTCATTCCAAACTGAAACTCCAGGGTGATTCCGGTTACAACTCCCAAAGCAAAATTGATCAAAAAGAGTTTTCCCCAAAATTTTGTCATGCGGAGCCAAATTTCATCCCCGGTCACCACATAGCGTGTCTCCATCCAGGCCACCATAACGGAAAGACCCAGAGTAAGTGGGACAAAGATAAAATGAAACATGGCTGTCACAGCAAATTGCAGCCGACTCAGAGTTAATACATCCATAGCGCCTCCTCTTTTTTGTCTAAAGTTGATCTTACAGAAAAATGAAATGGTATTAACGAGTATTAAAAGACCTTTTTTATCTTTTATGCAAGTAAAAAAATGTATTTATATACCCGCCAGATCTTTCAGGCTAACACGTGCCAGGATATCACGGATCTGCTCTTTTACATCCATCCAGACCGGGTGAACATTGCAGGTATCAGAACGACTGCAATCACGTTCACCGGTGACGCATCGATTAGGAACAATAGGGCCCTCTACCGCCTCAACTACCTCAAGCAGGCTGATTTTTTCGGGTGGCCGTCCCAGTATAAACCCCCCACCAGTACCACGATAAGACCTGACAAGACCTATTTTGCTGAATTGTTGAAAGATTTTGGCAAGAAAGGTTTGAGGGACATCAACTGCCGCTGCAATATCGCTTAACAGGCAGATCTGATCAGCCGGTTGCGTAGCCAGAAATACTATACCTCTTATTGCATATTCACCCTTGCGGGTAAGCTCCATCATCTTTAACGGCTCCTAGAAGACCAGATATGTCTTGTTTATTGTTTTTTAATTTGCTTGTCAACTAAATACATATAGATCCTCAGATTTTTTACTAATCAGCAGCCAACCATAATACCCAGATCCTTAGCGGTCCGGACTATTTCGCCTTGCGGATCTACAAGCTTCAGATCACGAGTTGCTTCCTCGATAGAGGCTGAAACGATGCTTCTGCCAACCAAGCAGGTCATGTTTCCAAATTCCCCCCTGGCTACCATATCAACCGCTTTAGTGCCGAAACGACTTCCAAGAGCACGGTCAAAGGTACTGGGGGAACCTCCCCGCTGCAGGTGCCCCAGGACAGTAACCCGCACATCCATCTCCAGACATTGTTCAATCTTTTTTGCTACGTATTGTCCAATGCCGCCTAATCGCTCAATAGTATACCGTTCATCGGCCTCCTTGGCTACTATCCGCTCACCCCCCTGAGGAAAAGCACCCTCGGCAGCAACTATAATACTAAAATGACTGCCACGGTTCGAACGTTCCTTGATCGAAGAACAGATGCTTTGAATGCTAAAAGGTATCTCTGGGATAAGGATAACATCGGCTCCGCCGGCAATACCCGATTCAAGAGCAATCCAGCCGGCATAGCGCCCCATTACCTCCAGGATCATAACTCGATGATGGCTTTCGGCAGTGGTATGTAATTTATCAAGCGCATCGGTAGCTGTTTCCAGAGCGGTGTTGTAGCCGAAGGTAAGATCTGTTTCGCGCAGATCATTGTCGATTGTCTTGGGCACGCCCACCACCGGAATCCCTTTTTTGTAAAGATCAAGGGCTATCTTCAGCGAGCCCTCGCCACCGACGGCAATGAGGGCATCAATTCCTAATTTTTTTACATTTTGCAATACTTGGTCTGAATAATCGACATGGATGATTTTACCATTCTGTTCTTCCGGGCAGGAAAAGGGATTGCCACGGTTGGTAGTACCAAGGATGGTGCCCCCCCGTGGTAAAATCCCCCGAACGCTATCAAGGTTTAGAGGCCGGCATTTGTTGAGATCGAGCAATCCATCAAAGCCGTCTTCAATGCCGATTACCTGCCAGTTGTGACGGATAATGGCACTCTTTACAACTCCGCGGATAACTGCATTCAAGCCCGGGCAATCACCGCCCCCGGTAAGGATGCCGATAGTCTTTGTCATTGAAACCTCCGATGATAGGTGGCAGGTAAATCTGAACCTTTACCAGTACCTAAACAGCTGGCAACTCATTTTCGATGATTTTTTTCTTTTTCCCGAAGATCAGCGCCACCCAAATGCTGATTTCATACATCAGGTACATAGGGATCATAATGACAAACATGGTGATAAGATCGGCATGGAAGGCAGCCACAATAGAACTGGCCAATAAGGCGTACTTACGTTTAGGCGCAAGTATTTGGTAGCTGACCAGCCCAAAGCGGGACAGGATCATGGTCAGGATGGGAAGTTCAAAAATCAAGCCGAAAACCAGAATCAATCTGAGGCAGAAATTTATGTAGGCGCTGATATTGAACCAGCTTTGCAGCCCCTCAGCCTCGTAGGAGAGGGAAAAGTTGATGATCACCGGCCAGATCACGATCAAAAAGAACAAGGCCCCTATGCAGAAGGTGAGTGTGGCAGCGGTTATGAAGGGAATTACGTACCGTCTTTCCTTGCGGGTCAGGCCAGGTGCGATAAATTGCCATAACTGAAAGAATACTACTGGCAATACCATGATAAAACCTGCCAGCATGGATATCTTGCACTGAATGAAGAACGGTTCCAAAGGAGCACTATAATTTAAGGGACGTTTTTTCTCTGGGGCAGAGACTTCCTGTTCAAGTTTATAACGGTTATAAAGGCTCGGGGCGCGTACTTTGACTTCGGCGTAGACTTTTTTCTTGATTTCGGTCAGATAGGTCTTACCGGTAAGCGGTTTTTCAACAAAGCTCAGGATGTCGCTGGAAAAATTCCAAGCAATGCCCATGCCGATTACCAACGCAATAAAGATGATAACCAGCCTTTTTCTTAGCTCTACCAGGTGTTCGATAAAAGGAAGTGCTCTGTCATTAGTCATGCTTCTTTCCTATCACAGCAAAGGTATGTGGCGCAAGCGGTTTAGCTTTGGTCGGAGGAAAACAAAAATACAAACACGGGTTATTTTATTAACAATCATTACCAATGATAAGATTAGGAGTACTGGAGTCTTTCGCCGAAGGTGGCGGTGTATCCCAAAGGGGGGGAAAACTCTCACTGACAGATGTTTGGGGCAAGATCAAGAAAATCCTGACCTATGTTTCCGATGACGGTGAGGTTCAGCGGATAAAATGTAGTTGAGTGGAAATAATAATTTTAATGCAGGCTATGCCTCAACCCGCTCAACTCTTGCTCTATTTACTACGGAACCTGCTTCCCCCGGTTTTCTTTCTACGGTCACCAGGGCGCTGGTCTTTGTTGCTGCTGTCTGTGGGAATTTTTAAGCCACTGATTCGTTTACCTCTGATCGGTTTGTGTGAATACTCCTCTTCCTGTCCAAGTGCCGTATTAGGTTGACCCGGTACTTTGGCAGGATTATGTTCTGTCAAAACAAACTCAATTCGTCGAGTGGCTGGTGTGACCGCCGCCACCTTTACCCTTGTTTTATCCCCTATCCGGAAGATGCGTCGCGTTTGCCGACCGATCAGGGAATGTTGTTTCTCAGCATAGTTATAGAGATCATCTGCCAGGCTGGATATATGCACCAATCCCTCCACGAACAACTCATCCAGTTCCACAAAAAATCCAAAACCTGTTACTCCGGAAATATACCCGTCAAATTCCTCGCCCAGGTGCTGTTGCATATACTGGAGTTTTTTCATTTCGACCACGTCCCGCTCGGCATCCATGGCCACCCGCTCGCGCTTGCTGGTCTGCTCGCCAATCTCAGGCAGTCGCTCAGTGGCCAGCGCCAATTGTTTAGCGACCTGTTTTTTTACTACGCTATCATCCTGCGCCAATGCTGCTTTTAGGATACGGTGCACCACCAGGTCTGGATAGCGCCGGATGGGGGAAGTGAAATGACAGTAGCAACTGGAGGCCAGGCCGAAATGTCCCGAGTTTTCAGCACAATACCGGGCCTGTTTCATACAGCGTAACAGGGCGTAATTCAACATGCGTTCCTCCGGCTTTCCAGCGGCCTCAGCCAAAAGGCGCTGCAGTTCGGACGGCTTAACCTTATCCTCTTTCAGTGCAAACTCGTAGCCAAAGCCGAAGATGAATTCCTGAAAGTCAATCAGCTTGGCTGGATCAGGATTCTCATGAATGCGGTAGAGGAAGGGGATGTTTCGCCCGGTGATAAAGCTGGCAACAGCTTCGTTCGCAGCCAGCATGAACTCCTCGATCAACTGGTGGGCCAGGTTGCGCTCGGCACGAATAATACCTTCCGTAAGGCCGGTAAGGCCGATGATGATCTCAGGCTCGGGCAGGTCAAAATCAATACTGCCCCGTTGGCGGCGCATAGCCTGAAGGATCAGAGCCAGCTCCTTCATCTCCAGCAGCATCGGTGTCAAAGGTCGGTGTTTGTCGGCCAGCTCAAGGTCATTATCCACAATGATTTGTCTGACAATGGTGTAGGTCAGGCGGGCCGTGCTGTTGATGACGCTCTGATAAAAGGTCGATTCCAGCATATTTCCTTTATTATCGAACAGCATCTCGGCCGTCATGGTCAGGCGGTCCTGGTGGGGGTTTAAAGAGCAGATGCCGTTACTGAGCCGCTCCGGTAACATCGGGATGCATCGGTCGGGAAAGTAAACCGAAGTTCCACGTAAGTAAGCCTCGCGATCCAAAGCGCTATCAGGTTTGACATAGGCCGAAACATCCGCGATAGAGACCCATAAGCGATAATTGGCACCTTCCCGGCGCAAGGAAACAGCATCGTCAAAGTCACGAGCTGTTTCGCCATCTATGGTTACGGTTGGCATTTTACGGAGGTCCACACGTCCCTTGAGCTCCTTGATGGATACTGTGGCCGGCGCAGCATCGGCCTCGGCCAGAACATCCGGGCCAAACACATGCGGCAGGTCAAAGCGGCGGATTACCGACTGCACCTCCACCTCAGGGTCATCCGGCCAGCCCAACACCTCTATAATACGTCCCTCTGCCGGTCTGCCACCAATCGGGTAGCCAGTCAGTTCCGCCACCACCTGATGGCCATCCTTAGCCAGCCCGCGGCCTTTATGGGGTATTTGTACCACCAGATTAAGGCGTTGATCTTCCGGGATCACTATCGCGCCGCGCCGCGTCTCCTCGTAACGTCCTACAATGCGTGCTGTAGCCCGTTCGGCGACAGAGGTAACCCGCCCCTGTTGTTTGCCTCCTCCAAAGCGACTCTGTTCCGAACGCACCTCCACAGTATCACCGTGCATGGCTCCCTTCATGTGTCGCGAGGGTATAAAGATGTCCTCACCACCCCCTTCAGGAGTGACAAAACCGTATCCGTCCTTATGTGACGAAAGACGGCCGCGGACCCCTTGGGTCTTGCTCGGTAATATGTAACTATTACCTTTCAGTCGGATCAATTCCCCGTCCTCCGCCATATCATCAAGTATGCTTGACAACTCGCTCTTGACGTGCCGACCTCCAAACTCGCGCAGGAGAGATGCAAAGTGAAGAGGAGCGTTCTGCTCCCTGATGAGGGTGAGTATATTTTTCTTTGTCAGTTTCATCGAAGATCCCAGTGTTGTTTGTTATTGTTTCAGCTGCTCCAATAATATGCTTTTTCTCACAATTTTGCGACCAATTCCTTCCGGACGGCCCGTGAATCAGCTCTGCATTATTCTTCCGAACTTATTAAAAGAAATGCATTGGTCCAAGCAGCCCACCAAGTATAAAGGTTTTGTGTGATTGTATAAGTGGATTGATTATTTTTGTGAGCTATAATTTCTACTTAACTAGAAAGTCCACACAAAAAGGAGAATTTCAATGAAAAAAGTTAAAAAAGCATTTTTTATATTTGCAGCAATCTTTTCTTTAAGTGGAATTGCTCTTACAGGCTGCGACAACAAAAAAGGTGGGGGAACAGGCGGCGGCACCGGAGGTAGCACAGGTTATGGAACCGGTGGAAGTTCTGGTTCAGGTACAGGCGGCAGCACCGGTTCAGGTGGCAGCACCGGTTCAGGTGGCAGCACCGGTTACGGCACCAGTGGGTCTGGAAGTGATACAGGTGCCGGCGGTGGTGGAATGGGTGGTGGTTCCACTGGCGGTAGTAGCAGCGGCACTGGTGGCGGAATGGGTGGGACCGGCGGTGGCACCGGTGGAGCAGGTGGTGGTGCTGGCCGTTAGCTTTTGTGAAGCAAAACTTAAAAGCAAAGCCCTTTAGAAACCTTAGAGGGCTTTTTTTAAGCTAAACACAAAATTCTGCCAGGTTGTTTTCGTCTCATTAGTTAAATAAGCTCTCTTCCCGACCGCAGACGCTCAGGATCCAGATATCCACCGACCGGCTTAAACCTCCTTGCGGAAATCAGGCCTCTATCTACTGACTGAGTGAAGTGGGTTTTAAAGTAAAACTTTGTATTGATATCTTCTGGCTGCGGTAGATCGATAGTTTCTTATATGAATTTTGATAGCTGTTGACAGCCACAAGGCACAATGTTACACAAATAAAATACTATTTGATTAAAGGGGGATATATGAAAAGGCTTATTATTGTCGCCGTGGCTGCTTTTTTTATTCTTGGCGTTACGTTAGTAGCTTTTGCCGAGGAGCAGGGAACAAAGCAGGAGGCAAAGGCTTTGGTGGATAATGCACTGACCTATATCAAGGCCAACGGCAAGGTCAAGGCTCTGGCCGAATTTAATAACCCTAAGGGAAGTTTCGTTGCCAAGGATATGTACATATTCGCGCTCGACATGAACGGTGTTTTCCTGGCACATGGGGGAAACCCCAAGATGGCCGGCAAAAATCAAATGAAACTGCAGGATGCCGACGGTAAATATCTTGTTAAAGGACTCATTATCAAGGCTAAAAGTGGCGGTGGCTGGTATGACTACAAGTGGGCTAACCCGCTTACAAAGAAGATTCAGGATAAATCGACCTACGTCATGAAGGTAGATGACTACCTGATCGGTTGCGGCATATACAAATAACCGGAACAAAAGCAAAAAGGGCATGTTCGACGTTGCGATCATGCCCTTTTTAAATCTTAAAGATCATCCACTTCAAAGCCTTCGACTATATTTACCGAGTCAGGCAGCTGTCTTTCGGGGTGCGACTTTCGAAAACCTGAAGCCGTGCCAGAAATGAAAAAAGGACTTAGGTGGATTACCTAAGTCCTTTGGATTAATTGGAGGCGGCGAGCGGATTTGAACCGCTGAATAAAGGTTTTGCAGACCTCTGCCTTACCACTTGGCTACGCCGCCATTCAAATGTGAATTATGTTTATATAAAACTTTTCATTGCTCTGTCAATCCCTATTTGCCACCTTTTATTTACGTGGGGGCTATTTGAACTTTATGGCTACACCAGTGGCCAGGTATTCGGTGGAGGTGGTGATAAGCGAAGTGATGGTGCGGCCGGTGACTTCAGGCAGTATGACAGCATCAGCCTCCATTTTGGCGGCCTCCTCACGAATCGCCTGATAGCCCCATGCCCGGATTTCAGGCGTTACAGCATAATCGGTAACAAACACTTCGCGTGTTACCTTGATCCGACCAAGCTTGTTAAAGGGACGGATAATCTCGTCCTGCGAAAGAATCGGAGGCAGGTCACGATTACCAACCGGACTCATCCAGGAGCTCGCGAATGTACAACTGCCGGTTAACAGCACCAGGATCATCAGGGAGGCAAACCGCGAGGCGTTTCGTGCCATTTTCATAGTTAGTCCTTTGTCTTGCTACTTTTTCCCACTGGACAGCGGATTTTCTACATGCTAATATTTGCCGCTTTTTAAGGCAACAAAGAAATACAAAATTAATAAAATTTTCTCAAAGGAGTAGGGAAGATGTCAGGACATAATAAGTGGAGTACGATCAAACATAAAAAAGGCGCTGCTGACGCCAAGCGCGGCAAGGTATTCACCAAGATCATCAAGGAAATATCGGTTGCAGCCAAGTTAGGGGGGGGCGATCCGGCCGCCAACCCACGTTTAAGAACAGCAGTAGATAAGGCCAAGGCCGAAAACATGCCTAAAGATAACATCGAGCGAGCCATAAAAAAAGGTGCCGGTGGGATGGAAGGCGTTACTTACGAAGAGATCGTCTACGAAGGCTATGGTCCGGGTGGTGCGGCTGTTTTGGTTGAGGTGCTGACCGATAACCGTAATCGTTCGGTATCCGATGTACGCAGCATATTTACCAAGAGCAACGGCAATATGGGTGAGGCTGGCTGCGTTTCCTGGATGTTCAGCAAGAAGGGCTTGGTCGCCTTTGACAAGGGGCTCGATTTTGAGCAGCTATTTGAAGCGGCTATTGAGGCCGGCGCCGATGATGTTACGGAAGAGGACGAACAGTTTGAAGTGCTGACCGATCCAGCAAATTTCATTGAGGTGCGCGAAGCTCTGCTGGCAAAAGGCTTTAAATTTACCAACGCCGAGATTACGATGATTCCTCAGACTATGGTGGCACTGGAAGGTAAACAGGCCGAGAGTATGCTCAAGTTGATGGATAAACTAGAGGATAACGATGATGTTCAGAACGTCTATTCAAACTTTGATATCTCCGCCGACGAGATGGAAAAAATGATGTGATCGAGTTTGTTTTGCACCTAAACTGCAGTTTGACAGGGGCTTCCCGAATTCAGAAAGATACGACTGCGCTGTTCCTTCCAGGCAAGGTTATTCGGTTGGCCGGCTTAGATAAAGATTTAAAGGGGCTTTGGCCCCTTTTTCTGTTTTCGAGGGCACAATTATGAAGACAGCCGGGAGAAAACAAGGATGAGAGTTCTCGGCATTGACCCCGGTTCGCGAATTACCGGTTATGGCATTGTTGAACAGGCCGGCACCCGGCTTGTTCATGTTGACAACGGTGCCATTTTTACCGATAGCGCTACTGATTTTCCGGGTCGCTTAAAAAAAATCTTCGATGGAATTTCGGCTGTGATCACAAAATACCAGCCGGACGAGGTTTCGGTGGAGGATATTTTCTTTTCCACCAATCCGCAGAGCGCCCTCAAACTCGGTCAGGCGCGGGGTGCAGCTATTGTGGCTGCTGTCCATGCCGGGCTTCCGGTAGCGGAATATACCGCCTTACAGGTCAAACTGGCTGTGGTGGGGCAGGGCCGGGCAGAGAAGGGACAGGTCCAGAAGATGCTCAAGGCGCTATTGGGTCTGCCTGAAATTGCCCAGGCCGATGCCTCCGACGCATTGGCTGTCGCCATATGTCATATCAACTCTTATGGGTTAAGGTTGAAGAGCGGGATCGCCTTGAAACAAAAAAAGACCTCCTGGAGGGATCTGAAATTATGATTGCACTTTTAACAGGAACAATTGCCTATAAATCACCTGACCATATTATTGTCGATGTAAACGGTGTTGGTTATCGGGTGCTGATACCTTTTTCCACCTATTACGAGCTACCTGAGGAGGGGGGGGGGGCATCCCTGCATATTCATACCAGTGTCAGGGAGGATGCCATCCAGCTCTATGGTTTTCGCACGCGACTGGAAAAATCTTTTTTTCAGCTACTCATCTCGGTTTCGGGGGTCGGCCCCAAGTTAGGGCGAGACATATTATCCAATATTCAGCCGGCTGCACTCGCTCTGGCTCTTAAGCAGGGGGATATTCACAAGCTTTCCTCGATACCCGGTATTGGAAAGAAGACTGCCGAACGGCTGATTCTGGAACTGAAGGAGAAGGTCGGCAAGCTTGATCTGGCTTCGGTTCCGGCGGCAGAACAGCGTGAAATACCGTGCGATGATGTCATGGATGATGTTGCCTCTGCACTGCTTAATCTGGGCTATAAAGAGCCCCAGGTGCGCAAGGCGTTGGCTGGACTGGATGCAACCCGAGGTGGGGCGGTAGAGGAGATGCTTAAGCAGGCATTAAAGGTGCTGATGAAGTAGTTTCTATTGTTTAAAAGTCGTAAAAAAAGCGGGAATGGCTGTTGCCTGACCCGCTTTACTTTTAGCAATGCAGCACTTACTCCGTCAGATCATTAATCTTGGCTCTGACCTTCGAGCCTTCCTTGATGGCTGATCCGGATTTTTCGTAGATTTTACCGGTGATTGCGCCATCGTTAACCTTTAATTCATCGACAACCGCCAAGACTTTGCCGTTATCATCAATAACCTCAACCTCTTTTTTAGGCATGTGACGTAGCTTGCTGGTGTTGATCTGAATATCTGCCACCCTGCCATTCAATTTGCTGATCTTGCCCGTTACATAAGAAGGATTAAAGGCAACCCCCATGAGGTTGGCTGCCGCTTTATAACCGACCTCGATGGCTTCGGTGTAATACTCGTTTTTCTGTTCGTTTGTAATGGCTATTTTACTGGAAATCTTTTGTTCCAAAGTGCGCAGGTCACTAAAGGGCCTGAACTGCCTAAACTCCCCCTTGTCGTTCAGGTATTTGACATCCAGACGTACCCGCGCCTTGACAATCACTTTTTTTCTGGTGGGATCAGTAGGTATCAGGTTTTCGGCATAGCTTAAACTGTCGATCCCGGGTTGAATGACATAGGTATTGTTACCCGCAATTTCACCCTCGATCACCTTGGTGAAACGTTTGGTTTTTTCAACCTGCTCACTTACTGTATTCATGATCATACCGAGCATCTCCGGGGGTAATTTCCAGGTCTTGAGGTCTTTCTCAAGATTTCCAGGAATCAAATAAACCGGTTCCAGGGCTTGACTGGTAACCTGTTGTGCTTCTGTGACATATATTACTTCGGGTGCTGTTGCACATCCAAAAGCCAGGGCTGTTCCGAATAAAACCAATACAAACTTGCCTGGTAACTTCATTAGTCACCTCCTAATTCATCAGTCCAGTTGAAAATTATATGCAGCCGTATTAGCAATCAAGACCGGTTGCTTGAGCCAGATACAGCTCCTGGCCAGGAGCGGAATTTGAAGGAAACAGCGCGGCCAGCACATTTAACTTCATAAGTTCATAATCGGAAAAATCAACCTCTTTGCCAGTTGCCGCCAAAACAAGCTTGGGTTCGATTTCTGCCAGTGCCATCATAGTGTTTTCAATTCTGAAAATAGCCTGTTTAGTTGGTTCATCATCTATAATTTCATAGGTGCCCTTGACCTGCTGGTACATTGTCTTGTACACGGTGAACTGCAACCCGAGGTTGTCTTTGTAAATACCGAAGGATTTTATAGCATTTTTTATACGCGGTAAAATCATGGCGATGTTATAGGCTCCCTTAAGTCCGGCAAGCTCCTTTTTGGCGTTGGGCACAGCACGAATGCCATTGATTATGGCACAACCAAGTTTGACCATGGCGGCGGCGGAAAAGTCGGCACCCGCCACAGACGTTTTATATACCTTGTTAGCCAGCTTGCCATGAGCCTTCTCCATTTCGGCAAGTTCCTCTTTCTTCTCACTAACCTTGGTTGTCAGAGAGGCCTTGATGGCTTCATCCTTGATCGCCGGATCCGGACAGGCCGCTTTTTTGATTTTTTCATCTATAACTTCCTCGGTGGTTTTATGGATGAAGGCGTTGCATTGTTTAAATCCCTTTGAAGTCATTTCTATCTCTTGCTGAAACTCAACTAGTTGTTGCTTGTTTCCGGTAACAACACCATACGCCATCAGTGGATTGCGATAGACATTGTCGTCAATAGTAGCCTCTTTTTTGCGTATACCAAGTGGGCAGGAAATAACCGTTTTGGGCATGGCCGTAAAGAATTTGAGATAGTTGTTGTCAACTGCTTTGTCCAACATCAGACTGCGATCTTTCAGGAACAGGTATAGTGCACTGGTCGGACGGGGGAAGCCGGTTTCCGGGTCTATTTCGGTCGGTATGGTAACCCCCTGAGTGGAGCCGAACATAGAAAGTCCCATTTTTAACAGTGCCGCGCCGGAAGGAGCGCCATACAGCTTGGAAGGCCATTCGTCCTGCTCCGATAGCGGCGCTTCGAGCAGAACCCGGTTAGAAAGCTGGATCGACATACCAGCGCTTTCAAAGGAATCAATAGTTGACATAATGGTCGGATGCATTGTTTCCGCGGCACATTCACCACCTGAGGTCATTGTTGCGCATCCATTTAGCTGAATTGATGCAAATACCATTGCTGCCGCCAGGATTAACATCTTTAACTTCTTTTTCATTCTTTCCCCAGTCGCTATTCTGTTGCCATTGCATCTAATGAATATGCCCCCTCATGTGAGGGGGCATATGCTAGTTCTATTTTTTGAAGACTACCTTGTTTCCCGCTATTTGGGGGCTAAAAACCTTCATCTGGGAATCCTTTTCAAAGTTATCCAGCAGCAGATCAACCAGGTCGCTGATTTTCCCCACATACATCAGGTCAACAACCATGTCGCCCTTGCCGCGATTTTTCTGGCTTACGTTTTTAAGCCCCTTGATATCCTCTTTTAAAAGCTTCAAAATCTTGCGCTCCAAATTGTAATCACCGCCCGATGCAAAGATAATCTCAAAACGAGTGCCGCGCCGTTCTTGGGTGAGTGCTTTGGTATTAAGTGCGCCTAGAACCTCTTTAGCTAAAGCCTTGCCACCATTTATGGCGGACAGCCTCAAAGCCGCCTTTGCCTCGCTTTTTGGCGCCCTGGCTGCGCCATCCAGATTTCCTTCCCAGAGGATATCGCGGTTGGCGACGCTGACAGCTTTGCCGGTCATCATGGCCCGATAAACAAAAACATTGCCATTCGGGACAATATCCATATCCACCTTGCCCAAAATCAGCCATTCGCCTTTATCGGCTAGCTGATCAGTTAACTTATTCATGTGGGCCAGCATCTTATTGTAATCGGCCTCCTCGGTCAGTGCATCTTGAATGGCCTGGTCATCGGAATCGATTACTGTGTACTCGGCCGCAGTCAAGCTTCTCCTGACCTCGGCCCTTACATTGTCAAGAATGACCGGGGCATCGCCGCTATCCATCTTGCCTGGTATCAGCATGACAATAATGCGCCGATCCTCATTCTTGCCGGTGACAGCACCCTGGCGTTTAAGGTAGGCACGGACCTCTTCTTCATTGATGGTTATCTTGATCTTGGCTTTCAATTCTTTGGCAAATGTGCCGCTGACAGAGCTTTCAATAACTTCCAGATCCTGGATATATCTATCATCTCCGGTCAGATTAAGTGTAGTGGAACGGTCCTTGTAAACATCATTGAGATAACTGCGTAAAGCCTGCTCCTTGGCTTGTTCCTTGGCCTTGTTAAGCGCATTGTACTCGTCATCTTCGATCTTGACGGTAACGATTTCAGTGTAGGTACGGGTCTCGGCATAGGCCACTGCTGTAATGAGCAGTACTGCCAAGAGGATAAACAAAATCGACTGTAACTTTTTCATAATCACTCCTAAAAATTAAATAATTACTGACGCTTCCAGGTGCTGCGACTGCCTTCGGCACGTACCTTCTTTATAGTCCATCCCAGTTCTTTGGCGGTCCTGATCACATCACGATCAAGTTGGTCACGCTTGCCCTTGTAAGTGGCCTCAAAGGTTGTTTTGCCACCACCTGATTCCACCTCTTTGGCGTCATTGACTAAAGGAAATTTCTCAAACATACCTGTAAAATTGGCAATCTCCTCAGGGTCGTCTACGCCGTCAATTACGACCGTATACATATGCCCGTTCTGTTGGGCATCCATCCAATTCTTCTTGATGACTTCAATCATCGGAATTACAATTTTTTTACCACCTTCACGAGCAGCCTTTTCGAGCGAATTCTCCAATGTTTGTCCGCTGCTGACCTGTTCGACCATTTTACTTGTCACAACCTGTGAGCGGGTATTGTCAATCAACTGGGTCTTTATGCGCAGTTTGACCCCGGTGTTGACAGCACCTTCCTTAATCTCCCCACTGACACTGTACAGCAGCGAATATTCGGCGTGGTACTTGAGTCCAAAAGCAGCGGCCTGGTTAAGATCAACATCAATTTCGTGGGTGGCGGCTACCTGTTGGGAGAATTTCTCGGCAGTGGCCTTGTCAACCACCCGGAACTGCTTATCAGTAAGGGTTTCAACTATACCGTTATAGATCTCTTCGACAAAATCCTTGTTTTTAAAAGCTTGGGCTCCTTCGCCTTTCTTGCTGAAGGCGACCAGAACTCTTGGGTTTCCAACATTCTTGCGCAAAATGGTCAAGGCATCGATATCATCCTTGAGGATTTTGTTATCAACCTTGGCATTGATGGTAACCGAGTAGCCTCCCTCACTCTTACCCTCTTTGATTATCTTGTAGCTGGTAACATAACCCTTGCTGTGGGATAGTATTTTGTCGTCAACCAGTGCGGAAATCCACAACGGTGGTGCTGGACTTGATAAAGGTCCCTACTCCCTGCTCAACAGCTCTGCGCATGGCAGTTACCAATGCTTGTTCTTTGCTGGGACCTTCCCCGGTTGCCTCGACATTAGCCATGGCCAGGCTTGCAGATAGTAAGACAAGCGCAAGAACAAGATTCAGTATTTTCATCGACCATCCCCCTTTATTTAATTTTCCATGTACTGCGATCGCTTTCTGTTCTTTTCAACAATGCGGTATCCTTTGCCAGTCAGAAACTCAACTATACCTTCATAAGCGTTCTGGCAAGAACTCTGTTCAGGGTCCCTGTCATTCAGGGAAGGGGCGGCGTGAATGACAAGCAGTCGCTCGTTGATATTTCTTATTCCCTCGGCGCTGCAGGGGTGGCAAAAAAAGAATAGGGCAAATCCGGTGACTGCAATTGACATCAAGCGTGTTATTCCGAGCCATCCATAATAGATGACGATTGGGTGAAAAGGCTGGATCTATAAGAGGCAAAATTAAAAGAGAATAAATTAGGGGTCCTGCAAAGGTGGGAAATATAGTAAATGTTTTAAAGGGTTTTGTAAATAGTAAGCTGAGTCAACTAAAAACGATTAATCTCACAATGCGCTCATTTTTCAAGCCCGGGCCAGAAGAAGGATAACCCATTGCTTCTTCTGGCCGGCCTTCAATTGTTCTGCAACTATAAAGATTGTTTACTAGTGATCAAAATTTTACCTTAGGTGCAATCCTGGCTCCTTCGTCAGCCTTAAATGGTTCTTTGCGCTGCAGATGCAGCAAAAGAGAGTTGGTCATTGAATTAGGGAATGTGCGGATGCTGGTGTTGAAGGCCTGTACTGTTTTGTTGTAACGTTCTCGAGCCACGTTAATACGGTTTTCAGTGCCTTCCAACTGCTTTTGTAGATCAAGGAAATTCTGGTTGGCTTTCAGGTCCGGGTATTTCTCAACAACAACCATCAGACGCGAGAGGGCCCCGGAAAGCTCACCCTGGGCCTGTTGAAACTTATTCAGACTGGCGGGATCATTAATGAGATCTTTGGTAACTTGTATAGAACCTACCTTGGCGCGGGCCTCAGTAACTGCTTTAAGGGTGTCGGCTTCATGTTTGGCATAGCCCTTAACCACCTCAACAAGATTAGGAATCAGGTCAGCTCGGCGCTGATATGAAGATTCAACATTGCCCCATGCAGCAATTACAGCCTCCTCATTGGCTTGCATTGTGTTGTAGCCACAGCCCGTCATCAATATCAACAGTAGAAAGAGCGCCATTTTTTTGAAATAATTTTTCATGTTCTTGTCCTCTCTGTAACTGATTCTATTGTTTGCTTCAAGTGCCGTTGTTGCGATAGTGAAGCTTCATTCCGGTAAGTAAGGCATTGCATCCCAGTGGTATAATGTTGGATATAATCAGGGGCAAGTCGTTGATTATAATACCGTAAACCATCCATAGAGCAACCCCAAAAGCGAGCAACAGCGGTTGCCAGACCGAGATATCCCGGGCATGCCGCGTACGAAGGGTTTTAATAACCTGCGGTATGGCGGCTATACTGGTCAGAGTGCCGGCCACCAATCCTATAACAGTTACGTTCATGACCGCTTCCTGCCGTCAAAACCTGAACTTGCCCAATCCATCTGGGTCATCATTCCTCTTAGTATGGCGACCTCACGGTTATCCAAATCGGCTCTAAAGAAAATTCTGCGCAATGAACGCATGATGTGTTCGGGATTTTGCTCATTAAGAAAGCCGATTTTCTGCAGGCAAGCGCCTAACTGCTCAAACATCGATTCCATCTCGGCCGAATTAGCCAATTCCACTTCACGCCCCCCCCCTGGAGATTCTCCAGCCTTACCCAATTCGTAGCAAAAAACCATCACGGATTGAGCCAGATTAAGCGAGCCATATTCAATCGAAGAAGGGATTGTGGCATGTTGGCGGCAGAGTGAAAGTTCATCGGTAGTCAGTCCGCTGTCTTCGCGTCCAAATACTAGGGCGGCCTTTCGTTCGGGTGTCGCCTGTTCTCTTATATAGGTTGCAACCTGCACAGGAGAGAGTATCTCCTGGCGGTATTTACCATGCCGGCGGGTGGTGCCCACAGTCAGGGAACAGTCGGCCAAGGCAGTGGCAAGATCCTCGTATACCTCGGCGGTTTCAAGAATATCCCTGGCTGCTACGGCGAATTTGAGCGACTCTGGATGGAAACGGTCGCAGCCCTTTACCAGCCGAAGATGATTCAACCCCATATTTTTCATAGCCCGGCAGGCCATGCCGATATTGCCGGGTGACTGTGGCTCAACCAGCACTATAGCAATATCTTCAGTGTGGATCATTTATTTTACCTTTATTTGCCCTGATAACTTTTATCCTTACCAGCCGATCTCGGGCAGGTTTTTGCAGTTTCCAACCATGATATATGTGTATCAACCAGATGATGGTGATCGCCAACAGCAGAATGATCAGCAGATAATGTTCATAGCGGCCGACATCATCCAGAAGCAACGAGGCGCTTTTGCCGAAAATATAGCCGATCAGCGAAAAAATAATAGCCCATGAAAGAGCGCTGATCAGGTTGATCCACAGGAATGTGCGAGCTGGAAGATTGGTGATTCCAAGAATTATAGGAAGCACAATGCGAAAGCCATAGGTATAACGCGAAATAAAGGCGACAAGGGCACCATATTTTTCTATAAGCTTCAATGCCTGACGAAATTTGCGTACGATACTGTGAAAGCGCCTCATCAGCGCTTTGCCTTTGAAATGACCTAGAAAAAAATAGAATTGATCACCAAGAAAAGATCCGGTAAAGGCAGTCAGTATAACCCCGGAGATATTAAGATAACCTTCGAAGGCCAGAAAACCAGCCATGATCAGCATGGCTTCTCCTTCAAGAAAAGTCCCTATAAATAAGACCCAATAGCCGTGGATCGCCAGGTAATCTCTAAGGATTTGCTGAAATTGCTCCATCTGACCCCATCAGCTGAGAGAGGAAAGTATCTTAATCTAAACTGCTAGTCGGCCGGCTATTTCTGATTTCATCAAATCAATCATTTCATCTGTCCGGGCCTGACTATCCAACGTCTGAGCGTCATTTGCAACCATCTCCAGAAAGGCACTACTTTTCATATCATTATAAAGCATTTTTGCGCCGCCGATTTCAGTGAGCCGCTTTTCGATAATTTCTCGACCTTCCCGGGAGAGATAAGCCATAGCCACCTCAGCCAAATCTTCTACTAAATCATGCAATTTAGTCTCAGTGTCTGTGGCAGTAGGAGGAATGGGGGAAGGTACAATGATTTTATTAATAGCTACAGAAGTCCGTCCGATCCCGGCTGCCCAAATTTTATCAAGATTTACCATTTGCAATAGGTCATGATGCATCAGTTCTTCAATCGGCTTAGTTGCAAATACACTGAGCCGGGCGCCTGGAAGAGCCGCTACCTGACGGGATTTCTCGGGTGATGTCTCGATTGCTTTAGATCCATTATTATAGAAACCGATTGGTTGGCCATTCAAATAAAAAATCATGGCGTATTGCTCATTTGTATAAAAATTCACTACTCCATTAAAGGCCTGATTTTTTAGCCGTAATAGCATTCCCTTAATATCAACCTGGCGGACTTCATTGTCGTCAAATAACCTGACTCCGACGACTAATGCATGGGAACACATCACAAGATCAGGGGTCATTCGGTAAACATTTATCTCTCCGCCAACGGTCATAATCTTGTCGAAAAGAAGCGTAATCGCCTCAAAACCTGTTTTTTCTTTATTATCCTCGGTACTGACAACACAGATCAATTTGCCTTTGGCAAAGAGGCTGTAAGATTCGAAACCGGTTGAAGAGTGGCTCAGGTAGCCCGTGAAACCGCCTTTGCCTAGCTTTTCAAGGACTTCAGTTATAATGATCTTTTCAGATGAAATTTTTTCGTAAAGTGGATTAACCTTTGGCAAAACATACATTGCCGCTGCCCCCGAGCCTTTATTTTAAAATTACTAGGTTCTTGTTCGCAGGTTACGGTACTGTATTTTCAGGGGCATGTCAAAATAATTTGCCTTCGCCAAGAGGTGAAAAACCGCAGTATTAACAGGTTATTATCTTGACAAGAGACGCTTGGCATAGTAATTTTGCGATATTTTGCTGAGCTGGTTTTTCGGTAAGTATGACTGTGGTGAACGAAAGGAATTTAACTGTAGTGAGTTCAAAGAAAGAAAAACTAATCGAAGAGGCGCAGCGGCTTGCTTTGCGTGGCCAACTGGATAAGGCCATTAAGGCTTACGAACAGGTATTGTCTCTCGATGCTTCCTCTATAAATCAGCGACAGAAATTAGCAGAGCTTCTTGTAAAGGTCGGGCGTTTAGATGATGCCAGGGCAGAATTTGTTGTTATTGGCAAGCACTACTCTTCAAATGGCTTTTATCTAAAAGCCATTGCTGTTTACAAACAACTCCAAAAACTTTTCCCGGCTGACCTGGACATATCCCTGACACTGGCCAATCTCAATGAAAAGCATGGACTTGTGGGCAATGCCCTGGCCGAATACAAGCATGTCTATGATTTTTACGAAAAAATCGGCAGCATGGAAGACGCTCTTAAAATCCTCGAGAAGATGCAGAACGTTGATCCTCAGAACATGAACATTCAGCTGAAGCTGGCAGAGTCGCATTTCAATGTCGGCAAAAAGAATGAATCTTATGCAGCATTCGGTCGATTAGCTTCTTCTCTGCAACAGCGTGGTGATACTGTGGCATTTTCTAAGCTTGCTTCGCGTATACAGCAGTTGTTTCCAGAAAAAACTGAATTTATCCTAGAGGTTTTGCATGAGCAGGTGGAGAGCGGCAATGTTGCCGGTGCGGTTACGGGTATACAGTCGCTGTTACGTACTGATCCAAATGATAAGCGCATATGGGAGCTGATTATAACCGCTTATCAAAAGCTCAAGCAGCCTCAACGTGTCAAGATTGCTTATCAGCATTATCTAAAATTTTTCCCGACTGAAATTTCAGCAATAAAAGGTTCTATTGAATGTCTGGTGGCTGAAAAAGATGTAAATAAAGCCTTAGATTTATTAAAGCTGAATGAGCAGCAGTTTGTTAAATCTGGAGCTGCAACTGATTTGGTAGAAATGTATAGCGCACTCGAACAGCTTGATCCGATAAACCTGCGGGTTTTGGAAGGGCTGAAAAGTGCTTACGAGAAAATTGGTGATAAGGCGGGGGCTGAAGCTCTGGAACAGAAATGTGCTTCTTTAACACTGATCTCACGAAAAGATAAAGAGCCGCAGCAAAAGCACCAGCCGGAAGTTGATCAAGATGACTTCAGCAACTTTGAATCCGTTTCGTTTGCATCCATTGAAAGCGTTATGGATGATGCGCCAACAAATGAAGCGGCGGAACCGGTTTTGCCGGACGAAAAATCCATTGAAGAACCGGAAGTTTTTCCTGAAATTTCCGATTCTTTTCTGGAACCTGATGATGAAGAAATTGAAATAGAGATCGAAATAGATGAAGATTTGAACTGCTTTGGCTCACTTGAACCAGAAGTCAATGCGTCAGCCGATGAGAACTGGCTCGATTCTGTGGGTGAAATTTTTGAGACCATTGCCACCTCGCCTCGGGGTGTTAAATTTGGCAGCGATCTGGAGACATCAGATGCCCAATCTCACTATGATCTTGGTGTGGCCTTTAAAGAAATGGGGCTTTTTGATGAGGCTATAAATGAATTTCGGCAAGCCAGCGTTGATCCTGCTCGCACTGTGGAATGTCTTGTTCTACAAGGGGTATGCCTGCGCGAGAAAGGCGATGTGGTTACTGCTGAAAACTATCTGCGTTCTCTAGTGAAACCGGGCCTCAATATTGAAGATACTTGTGCGATCAAATACGAACTGGCGCTAACCTGTGAGGCTCTTGGGAAAAAAGATGTGGCTACAGTTTTATTGACTGAGATAGATGCATCCAATCCAGGTTTTCGCGACGTTAGCTCTCGTCTTGATGCTGCCGAGGAGGAAAACTCGCTCGATTTCTCTGAGGAAGATCTTCAGGGTTTTGATCTGAAGTAGGGCTACCTGACATTTCTAACGCTGAATAAATGCAAGGGCGCAGCTAACTTTAACGGTGCCAGGAATACTTCCGGTTCGTAACTGGCAGGAAGCGGCGGAAAGGGTGATGCATCATTAAGTGCTTCTATTATGGCCCGGTTTGCCTCAATTGAACCGGTATCCCTGGTTAGCTTCACGTTGTAAAGTTTCCCGTCACGACCAATCATGATTTCCGCAATACCATCACGCCTTGCTACATCTTTGAGGGTACCTGCCTTTTGCCACCACCTCTCATTGATTATCCTGAGAAGTTCAAAATAGTATTCACGTGTATCTTCGCGCAGAGTTTTGCCTTCAGCCAGGCTGCTGAAATAACCATTCGCCATACCAAGACCCAAAGGTGTTGAGAGTATGTCTGACAGGTTATTGGTCGCTTGGTCTTTTTCTGCGTTTTGTTCGCCTTTACTGATATCCTCAGAGGTTTTCTGCTCTAGCCGCACTTCAGAATTAGCAGGGGATTGTGCTGGTATCTTTGCTTCGGGGGGGTGAGTGACAGGAGACAGGTTAATGTCTTTTAGATCAATGTAGTTTATGGCCGATCCCTGTGTTGCCAGAAGTTTGTTCAGAGTTACCAAAACAAATGCCGAGAAGTGAATCGTCAAAGAAAGCAAAAGGCAAGTGCCGAAGAGGAATCTGCTAGTTTTGAAAGGTATATAGCTATTTTGCATTGGCGGTATAGTTGTCAATTTTGTAATCCTTTAAGAGTCGAATTATATCCTCTCAAATTATCATGGACAGGCATTGGGAAAAATAATTGTAAATTATAGCATCTAACGACCTTATTACCTATCTGCTCATGCAGACGGAATTGTCTCAGGCCAGGAATAATGTACTTGGGCGTATTTTGCCGATATTCTCATCACAGCTCTCGCAACTGGTCAGTATCGTTTGCTAAAGTCCCGCTAGAAAATCAGCTCTATTCCTGCCGTTCCACCAGTGAAACTTCTAGTTCTGGGAAGCTTGACCCGATATACGCCCTTTTATCCTACCTCGCACATCAGACATAGTAGCTGAAATGGTTAAGGTTAGTAAAGCCAATAGGCCAATTTTCTCATAGGAATTCTCGCCTTTCGGTGAAACTATTAGGTTGATGCTTACCCTTCAGTTGGACCAGTGTAAGCTTAAGTTTTTCGGCCTGTTGTTCCTGTTCTCCTAGTTTTTGGGATAGAGTTCTCCGGATGTTATGTCGTAAATGTTTTCGGCGTACTGTGGCATTGGTGGGTCACTGTGAATGTATGGGACGGCATTTCAGTGACTAACCAGGATTCAGCAGGATTTTTTGTTGGCAGGTGCTTCCGGGTGGTGAATCTCCATGACAGAGGTTGCAGCTATTTGGATGACCGGGGATGGGTTAGTGAGTCATTGGAATTGGCAAGAAATCATGGGCGGAGAGTTTTTACTGAAGTTGATTGACATCCATGGCGGATAGTTTAACCCATTGCAGTGCCGGTGGAAGAATCATCATGATAGGCAAAGCATGCTGAAGATTCATGCAGCTTGAAAGATACAAAGTGGCACACAACTTGTTGAAAAAAAGATGAAAGTTCAATAACAAAATAATCCGCGGCCTGATCTACTGCCGATTATCCAATAGGTAACTGAGTAGTTGATAAACACTCTTGAGTTCATTCTTGGTCATTAAAACAGTATCCTTTTTACGTAACATTTTAATGCAATATGCCCTGGCAGTCTGCTTGTCGAACGGCTGCTTAGTGTCAGGTCCCCTACCGGTCTGCACCGAGATAACAATCTTTTTCATGGAGTGACAGTTGGTACAGATTTTATTCATTGTGTCGTAGGAGGTTTTTAATTCAAGGGGAATACTATCAGGATCGAAATTCAACTGTTCTCCATTGCCATTAACCTTGAAGCGAGCTTCGGCGCAGGAATATGTCACAAGCGTAAATAGTAAGGCTGTGATATAAATCTTTTTCATAAAGAGCTCCTTGGGCGGCTATTTGAGCAGACGGTACATGTAAAAGAAGGTTCCCCCAACCGAGACGCTGGTGACTAAGCCGGCATACTGGCTGATCATTTGGGAAAATTGCACCCTGGCCGGGTATTTATCAATGTCGGAGACCTCATCGGTCATCATGGCAATAATGTATTGCCAGTCCATGTCCCACTGGAATATTTGCAGGTAAAGTTCAGAGCCCTTCCAGAGGAAGATGCAGAAGAAGACAATTCCGAAGGCAATGAAGCCTCTGGAAATGGTTGAATCTTTGATGGCGACATAAATTTTACGGATGAGTTCAATGTTCATTACTGACAAGAAGACCCAAATAGCATTTTCAACCATCTTGATGTTTCTGATGGTATTTGGACTGGGGGTGGGATTGATAAGCAGAAATATCCCTGATATAGCGAGAATTAATAAAGTCGTCATGTAAACGACTACTTTTTTTCCGGATATCTCGAACGTGCGACAGAAGACATAGTACTCTAGGAAACCATGGGTAATAACCATGATGGCAACTGTACCAATGATATAATGAAAGGCAGAGAGCTTGTAGTAGTGGACCCAGGGATTGATGGAGTATGCTTGGCTAAGAAAAATCAAGAAAAAACCTAGAGAGATACTGGTCCAGACTCGAGCATTTCCGATACTGAAATAGAAGCTCATGGCGCCGGCAAGTCCCCATAATACAACCTGGATAATATCGTAAGCATTCAATTGAGCAAAAATTTCTATAAATTTTTCCATATAACCTCCAATAATCTTTGGATCGTTAAATATCAGACTTAGCAGCAGTTATTACAGCCGAAAGTCTTTCCATCATTGCCTTGATGTTGGTTGCGCCGATCAAAAGTTTTGCTGAGCGCTCAATACTTGTCAAAAATTTAACCGAACCGGCATCGTTCTGTAAGCCGGCGGAGTTTCCTTGCTCTGTTAATTCTTTTTCAACAATGCCTCGTCCTATCTTGCCAAGATACTCCGTGACTATTACCTTGAGTTGTTCTTCCAGTTCGCCAAGTTGGAGTTGCACTGCTTTTTTTTCACGTTCTTCACGATCCTTGCTTGTTTTATTGATTTCTGATTGGTGTACTGCGCAGGCGGCATCCCAAATTTTCTGGATATTGATTACCTCCAAGAGATCAATCCCCATTAGCTCTTCAACGCCTTGTGTCGAAAAAAGATCAATTTTTGCGCCGGGGAGTCCTGCTATTTTTTGAGACTCGGAGGATGATGTCTCGATGTCGTGAGATCCATCATGAAAAAAACCAAGCGGGTTGCCATCTTTGTAAAAAATCATGGCTGAATGTTCTGACGTGTAGATGCGCAGGCAACCATTCATCTGGTCGCTCTTGATCTTGTCAAGCAGGGTCTTGATATCGATCAACTTGAGTTCTTGAGCCTTGTAGAGAATCTCACCCTGGAGCAGGGCGTGGATGCACATGGTAAGATCTTTGGAAAGCTTGTAAACATTTAAGGTGCCGCTTGCCGAGGTGACCATCAGCTCAACCAGAATGGACATGGCATCAAATCCGGTCTCGCGGTTACCGTTAGTTTCCTCATAAAGCACGCTTACAAGTTTCCCGGTCTCAAAAACCAAAATCGTAGTTGATGCCTGAAAGATGAAACTGGCATATCCTGTGAAACCGCCAGTACTTAATTTGGACATGACCTCTGGTAGTTTGAGTTTGCCCGCAGCAAGATTTTCAAATAAAGGGTTTCCCTTGGGAAGAAGGAACATCTGCACCTCCTAAAATTGATCATTATTAATACAATAAAAATTAACAGCGATGAATCTAAAGCAAATCTCAGGTTATGTCAAAATAATAATGCCAAGATAATCTACCGTAATTCTTTGTATTTCTTGGGTATAAACGGAGCAAGTCCGATGCAAGGTAGTTGCGGAAGTAACTAACTTGCAGAGATATCAAAGGTAATCTAGATGTCATAAAAAAGGCAGGCTAACTGTAGTTAACCCGCCTTTCAAGAAAAACCCTTTATTATTGTAGTGCTAGCTGGTTTGAGCGTCGACTACGGCGATGGCAGCCATATTAACGATGTCACTAACGCCATCCCCGCGCTGAAGGACATGAACAGGCTTTTTCATACCCATTAGAATCGGCCCGATGGCTTCTGCTCCTCCTAGGTGATGGAGCAGTTTATAGCAGATATTACCTGAGTTAAGATCCGGAAAAATAAGAACATTAGCCGGATGCTTCAATTTTGAAAACGAGAAGTGATCCAACAATTCTTGCTCGACAGCTGTGTCTGCATGCATTTCACCTTCGATAAACAAGTTCGGGTCACGTTCTTTTACAATATCGACCGCTTTTTTAACTTTTTGTGCCATAGGGTGCGTGACGGACCCAAAATTGGAGAAGGAAAGCATGGCAACCCTGGGCTCAATGCCGAGCAGCCGCACCTTTTCGGCGGCCAGAATAGCGGTCTCGGCAAGCTCTTCGGGGGTCGGATCTATGTCAACGGTAGTGTCTGCCAGAAAGTAGATGCCTTTTTTGAAAACCATCATGTACATACCGTGAACGGAGGTTAACTGCGGCTGTTTACCGACTACTTCCAGCGCGGGACGAATTGTTTCAGGATAATGGGAATCAATGCCGGAGAGCATGGTATCAGCATCCCCCATGCGAACCATCATCGAGCCAAAGTGATTGCGGGACTTGCGGCGGATGATCCGGCGCGCCTCATTTTCGGTTACACCTTTGCGCTGCCGCAGGCGATACAACTCCTGAGCGTAGCCCTCTGAATATTCAGATGTTTCAGTGTCTATTATCGGTACGCCGGGAAGCTCAATCCCAAGATCAACCAGCTTTGTCCTGATCTTCTCGCCGTTCCCTATCAATATTGGTCTGGCAATTTCTTCTTCAACCAAAATCTGGGCTGCCCTCAGGATCTTCTCGTTATCACCTTCAGGGAAAGCAATTCGTTTGGGATCGTTTTTGGCCTTGTTGATAATCATGCGCATCGTCTCTTTCGAGACCCCCTGTAATGATTCCAGATGCTCAACGTATTTTTCCATGTCGATGATCGGCTCACGTGCGACGCCGGATTCCATGGCAGCCTTTGCAACTGCCGGTGCCACGCGAAGCAGCGCCCGGGGATCGAAAGGCTTAGGGATAATATAATCCCGCCCAAAAGAGAACTTCTCGTTGCCATATGCGCGGCAAACCGAGTCAGGACACTCCTCGCGGGCTAATTGTGCCAACGCGAAAACAGCGGCCTTTTTCATCTCCTCATTTATGGTTGAAGCGCGGACATCCAGGGCGCCCCGAAAGATAAAAGGAAAACCAAGAACATTGTTGACCTGATTGGGATAATCGGAACGACCGGTAGCTATCAGCACATCTCCGCGGACCGCATGGGCTTCTTCCGGCGTGATCTCCGGGTCAGGATTGGCCATGGCGAAGATGATCGGATTGGCTGCCATTTTACGAACCATATCCGGGGTAAAGGCGCCTTTGGATGACAGCCCGAACAGGACATCGGCCCCTTCGGCGGCTTCTTCCAGAGTCCTTAAAGTGGTATCAACTGCAAAGCGCTCCTTATACTTGTTCATACCTTCAGTGCGTCCTTTATAGATAACGCCTTTGGTATCGCACATGGTCAGATGTTCTTTTTTTACGCCTAGCGAGATGGCCAGATTGGCGCAGGCAATCGCTGAGGCGCCGGCGCCATTTACCACGATCTTGATGTGGTCGATTTTTTTATTGATCAGTTCCAGGGCATTGATTAGCGCTGCAGAGGATATGATTGCAGTTCCATGCTGGTCATCGTGGAACACAGGAATGTTCATGGTTTTTTTAAGCTCTTCCTCAATATAAAAACATTCCGGGGCCTTGATGTCTTCCAGATTTATTCCGCCGAAGGTTGGCTCGATCAGTTGGCAAAATTTTATGACTTCTTCAGGGTCTTCGCTGTTTACCTCGATATCAAAAACATCTATATCGGCAAATCTTTTGAACAAGACCCCTTTGCCTTCCATAACAGGTTTGCCGGCCAGGGCACCGATATTGCCTAGGCCAAGTACTGCTGTACCATTAGATATAACACCGACAAGATTCCCTTTAGCAGTATATTTATAAGCATCTTCCGGATTTTTCTCTATTTCAAGACAAGGCTCGGCTACACCTGGAGAATAGGCCAGAGACAGATCGCGAGCAGTTTGGCACGGTTTTGAGGAAATAACTTCGATCTTTCCTTTTCTGCCGCTGGAATGATATTCTAGAGCATCTTTAATCTTGGACATTGATTTCCTCCGATTTTAGTTAACTTAAAAAACAGGGGTTTATTTTGCTGTATGTGGCCATTTCTTTTACTAAAACTTAAAAACAATGCCTTCATTCCGTCTGTTTGTCAAGCAGTTAATGTGCCGAAGTAAAAAATAATTTTACTAATGGCTTGCCTCTTTTGAGGCTGCTGCTACAATCTCAAACACCTTTTAAAAGGAGATTTAATGAAACAACTCTGGGCGCCTTGGAGAGTTACTTACATTACCAATACACCTCCTAAAGAGGGCTGCATTTTTTGTGGGGCAAATGAGAGCGATGATGATCGGAATCGGTTGGTGCTGGTCAGGCAAAAACATTCACTGATCATGCTGAACCGCTATCCATATACAGCTGGACACCTGATGGTAATGCCTCGCAGGCACATTGCCGAAATCGGTCTCTTGAAAGACCTGGAATTACTCGACCTGATGCACGGTGTGCAACAAGCAACTGCCCTGTTGCGTGAAGTTGCTCAACCTGACGGCTATAATATAGGTATAAATCAGGGTAAAACATCGGGGGCCGGGATTGAGGAACATCTTCATGTGCATGTTGTGCCGCGCTGGAATGGGGATACCAATTTCATGTCAGTGGTCGATGATGTACGTGTAATCCCGGAAGGCCTGCTGGAATCCTATGATCGTCTGATGAAGGCCGTAAGAAAAGGTGGGGAGTGAAAACATGGAGTATCTCTACATAGGCATAGACATAGGCGGCACCAATCTGCGTTTTGCCCTGGTAACAGGATCTGGTGATATCCTGCATCGCAGTCGCATGTTCAGTAATATTGAAAACGGTCGTCAGGATTTTTGTAACCGACTTCTGATGGGCATAGAAGAATTACGGTTGGTGGCAGCATCGCGTAATGCCTCTGTTGCCGGTATTGGTGCCGGTGTACCGGGATTGATTGATAGGAAAGGCCTGATTCATTCTTCAGTCAATATGCGTCCGTTGGATGGATTTAATCTCGCCGTATTCATCAAAGATGAAACCGGTTTGCCAGCGGTATGCGCCAATGATGCGAATCTGATCGCTTTGGGAGAGCAGGCCTTTCGCGCAGGCCGACGCTTTGCATCCTGCATAGTGGTTACTATCGGAACCGGGCTGGGAAGTGGCTTGATCCTGGATGGTCGCCTCTGGACAGGTGCAAGCGGCTTTGCTGCTGAATTTGGCCACGCAACGGTAGCCCCGGAAGGTCTTCCATGTCCGTGTGGAAACAGAGGGTGCCTGGAAAGATATGTCTCTGCAGGAGCGCTGATTCGTTTTGCCAGTGAAACCTTGTCTCCTGAATTCTTTGAGAAGAGTAGTGATCTTCAGGATGCTGCCATGATTGCCAGGCTCGCACGTGGTGGAGAACAAGGGGCCATAAAAGCATTTGATCTCATGGGCCGCTGGCTGGCAATTGGTCTGGCCTCGCTTGTTAACACTCTTAATTTAGAGGCAATAATAATTGGAGGTGGTGTCGCTGCCAGCTTTGACCTGTTGCTGCCAGCCCTCACAGCTGAACTGGAAAAACGGTGCTTTCCTGAAATATTCGCCGATTTGTCTATTGTGAAAAGCGAGTTGGGTGACGATGCCGGTTTACTTGGGGGGGCTGCCTTGATAGCTTCACTCATGACAGAATCAATTTAATATATGATTAAATGAGAGATCGTTTGCACTTAATATTTTATCAATTGGAGGTTAAAACATGAAGATCAAAATCTTGCTGTCAGTTCTTGCAATGCTGAGTATTTCCAGTCTGGCCTTTGGAGATGAAGTCGATAACCGCTTTCAAGCGAGGAAGTATCTGCACGACTCAAAAATGAGTGTAACCACCTCAATTGATCAGGCCTACACCCAAGATGCCATTCTGGTTGTTGGAGAAGGCGTTCCGAAGAAAGGCACCACTGGTGGGCAGAAACGCTTAACCGCCAAGACCGCCGCCAAGGTCGTGGCCCAGCGCCGTCTGGCAGAGTTGCTGGAAGGTGTGACTGTTGTGAGTGAGGCTACTGTTAAGGATTCCGAATTGGCTTCCGATGTGATCAAGACAACAGTAACCGGTTTCATAAAAAACACCCAGGTGGTGATGGAAGACTGGAACGAGAAGGACGAGACGGCTCTCGTGATTATAAAGGTTGGCATGAGCGGGCCGAAGGGCTTTGCTGCTGTTATGTATGAAAAGATACTGACATAGCCCAAGATTAAAAAAGAGCTCGAGAAACAGGCTTATACACCACCGGCTGACGTGTCTGCACCGGCACCGGCTGCACAGGCTTACGACGGCCTGATCATCGACGCCACTGACTACAGTTTCCGGCCGGCCCTGATTAACCGGATCTTCAACCCTAAAGGCGAGGTGCTCTATGACCCGGCCAAGATCAGCCAGAAGGTTTTGGTTGAGCAGGGCTGCGGTGAGTATACTAACAGTGTTGATAAGGCCCGCGCTGCTCTAGGCAAGCGTGGAGTAAAAAATCCTCTGGTTATAAAAGCAGCCGGCACGGTCAGTCCTTCTGATCTTCAGGTTTCCGATGAAACTGCGGTCAAGGTGTTTGCAGCCAACCAAACCTCTGGTTTCATGGCTGATGCGCGAGTGGCCTTTGTATTGAAATAACTGCCGCAAACAGCAATTAATAGAAACCCCGCAGGCCGCTTCGGCTGGCGGGTTTTTTTGTTTGGAATTGCCATGCACACTAAAGTAAGTTAATCTTTTAACCTTAGCCTCGGACTCGGTACTGTCGGCAGTCATTCCTTATTTGCAGAAGGAGTATACATGAAAAGACGATCTTTTCTAAAGCTGGTTGGTGCCGCCTCGCTTTTTACTCCGGCACTGGTCAAAGAGGCACTGGCAGCCAAGGATAAGGCATTGGTTGCTGTTGCGGAGGGGACCGATTATCCTGCTATCACTCGCAAGGCTATTAATGCCGTTGGCGGTATGCGCAAATTTGTCAAACCGGGCGACGTGGTTGTAGTTAAGCCGAATATTGGCTGGGACCGTTCTTCGGAGTTAGGCGCCAATACCCATCCACAGGTTGTCAGGGCAGTGGTCGAGGAGTGCCTGGCAGCCGGCGCAAAAAAGGTCAAGGTCTTTGATTATACTTGCAATGACTCGCGGCGCTGTTATGTCAACAGCGGAATAGAAGCCGCTCTGAAAGGCATCAAGGGAGTGGAATGCAAACAAATCGAGCCGGAACGATTCAAAAAAGTAGCCTTAAAAGGGCAGTTTCTCAAGGAGTGGGAGCTTTACGATGAGGCTCTTTCTGCTAATGTATTCATCAACGTACCGGTAGCCAAACATCACGGCCTCTCAAAGCTGACCCTGGGACTTAAGAACATCATGGGGGTGATGGGGGGCAACCGCGGTTACATCCATCGGAGCATCGATGTGGCCCTGGCGGATGTGAATGCCTACCTGAAGAGCCATTTGACGGTGATTGACGCAACCCGCATCCTTACCGCCCACGGCCCCCAGGGTGGAAATATCGCCGATGTTAAAGCCCTCAACAAGGTAATCGCCTCGACCGACATCGTGGCGGCGGATGCTTTTGCCACCACCCTGTTTGGTATGAAACCGGCTGATATCCCCGTTACAGTAGCTGCTTATAAACGGGGTCTGGGCGAGATGAACCTGGAGCGGATCAAGGTTGTGAAGGTTTAAGGTTTAGTCAGTATTTTAGGGATTTTTTTACTGAATTATAACTGCGTGAGCAGCCTTTTCAGCTCTCTGGCGCGCCTCATCGGTAGTCGCGCCAAGCGTCAGGGCCACTCCCATCCTGCGGCCGGGGCGGGTATCAGGCTTACCGAACAGGCGCAGCTTGCTGTTGGGCACCTGCATTGCTGCCTCTAGACCCGAGAAGGTCACTTCATCAGCGGACACATCGGCCAGGATAACATGCGAGGCGGCCGGAGCCAGGTTTGTTACTTCGGGAACAGGCAACCCCAGGATGGCACGTACGTGAAGTTCGAACTGTGACATGTTCTGCGAGACCATAGTAACCATGCCGGTGTCGTGAGGGCGGGGCGAGACCTCACTAAACCAGACTTTATCTCCCTTGATAAACAGTTCAACCCCGAAGATGCCGCGGCCTCCCAGTGCGTCGGTCACCTGTCTGGCTTGGCGCTGAGCCTCGGTCAGGGCGGCTGGCGTCATTGCCATCGGCTGCCAGGACTCGTGGTAATCCCCTTTGATCTGTACATGCCCGATGGGGGGACAGAAACAGGTGCCGGTGGCATGGCGCACGGTCAACAGGGTGATTTCATAATCAAAGTAGATGAACTCTTCAATGATCACTGTGTCGGCGGCGCCACGGGCTCCTTCCATGGCATAGGTCCAGGCGCCAGCAATGTCATCAATTTTTTTGACCAGGCTCTGACCCTTTCCCGAAGAGCTCATGATCGGTTTGACCACGCAAGGCAGACCGATAGCTGCTACACCTTTCTCAAATTCTTCCAGTGAAGAAGCAAAACAGTAGGCAGCGGTCGGCAGCCCCAGCTCCTCAGCAGCCAGGCGGCGGATGCCTTCGCGGTTCATGGTCAGATTGGCGGCACGGGCGGTGGGGATAACGGTAAAGCCTTCCTGTTCGAGTTCCAGAAGATAAGGTGTGTTTATAGCTTCTATTTCAGGTACAATCAGGTCGGGGCGTTCCTGGCGTATAACCCGTTCCAGTTCTTTCCGATCAAGCATGTTGATCACGTGGCTGCGGTGAGCCACCTGCATGGCCGGTGCATCCGCATAGCGGTCGACGGCAATCACCTCGACCCCAAGTCGCTGGGCCTCTATAACCACCTCTTTCCCCAGCTCGCCTGAACCTAAAAGCAAAATTTTCTTGGCGCTGCTTTTTAATGGAGTACCGATCATAACTTTTACACTTCCTGATTTAGAGATTAGGCGCTGTTGCCGGGATGAATATATGCCGCATTTATCATGCATGTCAAAGGGAATGACTATCGGCTTGACATGCGGTAGGGGTCGTGCTGAACTGTTGCGCAGGTGTCTAAGATTAAAACAGGATCAAAACTATGAATGATAAAAACCTATGAAATTCTCAGCTGCCCGCATTTCTCAGTTTCTTTTCCTCGCTCTCTTCCTGGTCCTTTTCGTGCAGACAGAGTATCGGGGTCAGGACCAAATTAACGCGGCTGTAAATGTGTTCTTCAGGATCGATCCGCTGGTGTTGCTCAGTTATGTGCTGGCGACCCGCTCCTGGGTTTGGCTGTTGTTTCCGGCTCTGCTGATGATTTTAGCGACCCTTGTACTGGGAAGGTTTTTCTGCGGATGGGTTTGCCCTTTGGGTACTGTGCTGGATTTGGTAACAGCCAGGATCGGTAAGAGCACTCCCCTCAAGGCTCTTAAGGGGAATCTGAAGTACTGGCTGCTGGGGCCGCTTCTGGCTGCCTCACTATTCAATCTTAACCTGGCTGGGCTGCTGGATCCGCTGGCCATACTCTTAAGGGCAGTTACTTTCTTCTTTTACCCATTGGTGGGTCTCCTGTTCAAATCCGGGTGGGTCGGGCTTTATCAACTGATTGGCGAACAGCGAGATTACCTTGCTCCGGCTTACAATTTGTTTCACAAACATCTGCTGCCCTTCCGCGAGACGCTTTATCCGCTGGCCTTTTTGTCGGCGATGCTATTCTTGGGCATCATTGCCCTGGAACGGTTTGAGGAACGCAACTGGTGTCGTAATCTGTGTCCTTTGGGTACTCTTTTGGGGTGGTTTGGGCGGTTTTCACTACTAAGCCGGGTTCCGAAGGGGCAGTGTGGCGACTGCGGCAAGTGCCATGATTTATGTCCTACCAGTTTTGACAGAGACATTTTGGCTAAGCAGGACTGTATCCTCTGTCTGGAGTGCCAACTGCATTGTCCACATCAGCGCGTTGCATTTACCCCTGCTTTACCCGGCTTTTCCAAAGAAGGTTTTATACCGGAGCGACGCCTGTTGATGGGAGGCATCTTTGCTGGGGCCTTGCTTGCGATTCCAACCCGCTTCCGCTGGCCGGAGAACGAATCCAGGTTGTTGCGCCCCCCGGGCGTTAGAGATGAGAATGAGTTCCTGCAAAAGTGCGTTCGTTGCGGTGAATGCATGAAGGTCTGCTTGAAAAACGTCCTTTATCCCGCAGCATTTCAGTACGGCATTCAGGGCATTTATACGCCGCTGCTTGTCCCTAGGCTGGGATACTGCGAATACAATTGTACCTTGTGTGGCCAAGTCTGCCCTAGCGGGGCCATCCCCAACCTGCCGGTTGAGCTGAAGCGCCGAGAAGTTGTTGGGAAAGCGGTATTTGACAAAAAACATTGTTTGCCTTTTGCCAAAGGAATTGATTGCATTGTCTGTGAAGAGCATTGTCCAATCCCACAGAAGGCTATCCGCTCCAGGGAGGTAAAGATCAGTGGTCAGAATGGCCGCTACAGGATGGTGAAAGAGCCTTTTGTGGTGGAAGAACTCTGTAATGGCTGCGGTATTTGCGAGAATGTCTGTCCTGTTGAAACCAAGGCCGGCATTGAGGTATTTGCTGTTAAAAACCGTCTTCCGATCAATGAGTGACAGCTTCGAGAGTTTTGGGGGTTTCTGTATGAAAGAGGAAGGGGGGATATCAACTTGACTGATGATGAGCTACTCACTGAACTGGCCAAACGTTTTTCGCAGAGTGAAAAAGCCTTTTCCGATCTGGGTGTTTTAAGCCTTAAACTGCTTGAGATGAACCAAAGACTGGAGGCCTCTGAAGCTTTAAAGACTAACTTCCTCTCAAATATCCGCAATGAGATCGTTAATCCTCTCAACAGCATTATTGGTTTGGCGGGTCAAATCCTACATTTAAAAGATGAGAAGGATATATCGCAGATTGTATCAATGATATGTTCAGAGGCCAATAATCTCGACTTTCAGCTTCGGAATATTTTTATTGCGGCAGCATTGGAGGCTGGCGATGTTGATCCAAAAATTGTACGTGTCAATGTAAATGCCATAATCAGAAACGTAATTGATTCCTTTTTTGGCGCTGCTGTCAGTAAATCGGTGGTGATAACGCTGGATGTTCCGGATAACGATATTCCTATTCTTCTGGCTACTGATAGTGAAAAACTTGAGATCATATTTGCCAATCTTTTATCCAATGCGATTGAGTTTAGTCCTCCGGGTGGGGTTGTCACAGTTGCGCTTAAACTGAATTTGGAGGGCTGGCTGGTGTTGACAGTTAGTGATTGCGGCGCCGGAATTGCCGCTGAGGATCAAAAACGTATGTTCGATCGCTTCACTCAATTGGACACCGGCACAACGCGTTCCCATCATGGACATGGGCTGGGTCTTTGCATTACCAGTTCTCTGCTTGAACTCCTAGGAGGCTCAGTCATGGTACAAAGCACGCCTGGCGAGGGAGCAGCCTTTAGCGTAACCCTCCCTCCCTTTAATGTTTTTGATGGGGAAGATACTTTTTCTGAGAACGACAACCTTTTTTTCTTTGATGACATGAGTGAAAAGTAAGACGTGGAAGGCTCTGGAGTGCTTAAACACTTTCTTTTTCCAGGCACCTTATTTGCTGATCCCAAGCCTCACCAGGTAAGCACTGTGCTGGGATCATGCGTGGCTGTCTGCCTGTGGGATTCAAAACTGGGCATCAGTGGTATCAATCATTACATGCTTCCTTTGTGGAATGGAGAAGGGTTGGCAACACCAAAATATGGCAATATAGCCATAGAAAAGCTTTTCGACCGGATGCAGGTCATTGGGTGCAAACATGATCGTCTGGTTGCAAAAATCTTTGGAGGTGCAAATGTCACCGGAGCCGGCAACTCGGGCTATCTTATAGGTGACAGGAACATTACGCTGGCTAAGCAAATTTTATCAGAACTGGGTATTCCAATTGTAGCTTGTGATGTTGGCGGGCGGGTCGGAAGGAAGATCATTTTAAATACTGATTCAGGTGTTGTATTTGTAGGCAAAGGTCGCGTAAATGCTTTGGGAGAATAACTTTAGTTTTTCCTATAGATACTTTTCTAAGTACAAGCAGAAAAGACCTTTAATATAATTAATTGACTTTGCGCGGGAACTTTTTTAAGATTCTTCGATACTTAGACGAATATTTTGGAAATAGGGTAAATAGATGCAAAAAATTCCACTGATGCTTGCCAAGGCTGGTATGGTACTTGCGAAAGATGTTTTCCGCAATGACAGTCCCAGCGGCATTCCGATTTGCGGCAAGGATACATTGCTGACAGATAACTTACTTACCCGTCTGGACCATCTGGATGTCAAGTCGATTTATGTTCAGGGGCATCCGGTTTGGATAGATGGTGACCGGTCACTTGATGATTTGCTGGAAAGTCTCGACCAACGCTTCAAAAAGGTTCGGCAAGACCCACTGACGTCAAAGCTTTATGACATTTATGTTGAATACCTGAAGCGATCAATGGGAGACGATGGTGGACGAAAAGCGGAATGAGCTGAAAAAAATAATCATGGACACCAAGACCCTGCCTACTTTGCCGGGTGTCATTAATAAGTTAAACTCTCTCTCCGAGAATGACAAATCCTCTGTGCAGGAGATGGCTAAGGTAGTCTCATCCGACCAGGTGCTTTCCGCTCGTATCCTTAGGCTTGCCAATTCTCCCTCATACGGCTTTTACCGTGTTTCTACCATTTCGAATGCCATGATCCTTCTCGGAGTCAATGTCGTTAGAAGTTTGGCTCTTAGTTCCTCCATATTTGAAATTATGGAAAAAACCAGCATAGGACTATGGGAACATTCTCTGGGCGTTGGTGTGGCTGCCAATCTGCTTGCACGCAAGCTTGGTCTGCCTGAATGCGAGGAGATATCTACCGCAGCTCTTTTGCATGATATCGGCAAGGTAATCATCAATCTTAAGTGCAGTGAGGCCGAGACCCTTATTTGTCGGACGATCAACGATCGGCAGGTATACATGTGGGAAGCGGAACGTGAGATTATCGATACCGACCATGCCGAGGTGGGAGGATGGCTCGCAAAAAGCTGGTTTCTCCCGGATAAACTGAGCGAACCAATTGCTTTTCACCACGACGTCAATTTTTCTGTAAATCATCGGATAAAAACTTCGGTTGTGCATGTCGCAGATGTACTGATCAAGGCCAGCGGGTTTGGTGATAGTGGAGATGGATATGTTCCACAGATTCAGAGAATAGCCTGGGATACGCTCAAGCTTGATGAACAGTTTTTGGCTGAGGTGGTTGAAGAGCTTGAGGATAAACTGGTTGAAGTAAAGAATTTCAGCCTTGAACTACAGAGCAATGATGTTTCTGGCAGCTAGAATTTTACTTTTTTCTGGGGATGCGCAACTGGCTTTCCATTTGCAGTTGCGTTTGCAGAGCAAAGGATATCAGACTGCCTGTATGTCCAATATAGAAGGTGTGCCGGGCGCCTGTTATTCTGATCCGCCCGACCTGCTTATTTTTGATCTGTCCAACGATGTCGATGCCGTTATAAAAACCATCAACATACTCAGAAGTGACAGTTTTTTCAGCGCCACCCCAATTATCGGCCTTTTTCCGGCTGTTGATGAAAATTTTGATTGGGAAAACTGCCCGCTGGATGATTTCATTTATCTGCCGCTTAATTTCAGTGAGCTGTTTTGCCGCATTTCTCTCTCGCTCTCCCGCCTCAAGCGTATCTTTGACAATAACCCACTTTCCAGGCTGCCGGGAAATACTTCAATACAAAGGGCTATTGAGGATGCCATAGGTAAGCAGGTGTCGGTCTGCTACGTAGATATCAATCATTTTAAACCCTATAATGACAGGTATGGCTTTTCACATGGTGACGAGGTGATCAGGATGTTGTCTCGAATCATGTTTAATGCAGTACGGGATTCCGGGGGAGGTTTTTGCGGACATATAGGCGGTGATGATTTTGTTTTTATCCTGCCTATTGAAAGGGCCGAACTTGTTTGTCAGACGATTATCGCTTATTTTGAGCAGATCATGCTGGACATGTTTGATGAAGAGGCCAAAGCACAGGGTTACTACTATGGTATCAATCGCAAGGGTGAGGGTGAACCAATCCCGCTGCCATCCATTTCCATAGCGGTAGTCCCGATGAGTTCCAACCACATCTGTCATTTTGCCAAAGTGGCCGAGGTGGCTGCCGAGCTGAAAATGCTGGCTAAGGAGTCCAAAGGCAGCCGTTATGTGATTGATCAGCGCCGAGGCTAGGTTGTTTGCTTTGGCAATAAAAAGGGCGTTCACCATTGGTGAACGCCCTTTTTATTGCAGTAGCCGTTAAAAACTACATCTTATGGCATTTGCCGCAATCTTCCTGAACTGAAAAGGCATCTTTGCCCTTGTTGTGGCAGGCACCGCAGGACTTGCCATTTTCCATGTCAGCCATGGTCGCCTTCATCTTTCCTGCTTTATACGGGAAGATCTTGGTGTGGCAGTCAGCACATTTGTAGGTTTGTAGGTGAAATTCATGGCTGAAGGTAGCCTCTCCACCTGCATTTTTGAAAGTAATTTTGCCAGGTTTCAATCCTTTATGGCATTTGTTGCAGTCGCCGTTAGAGGCAAAGGCATCCTTGCCGTTATGACATAATCCGCAAGATTTGCCCTTGGCCATGTCATCCATGGAAAATTTGCCTACCACAGTCTTAAACGGGAAGGTTTTTGTGTGGCAATCCTTACAGGCAAAAGCCTGGGTATGGAAGGCGTGGCTGAAGGTAGCCGGGGCAATGCCTTTGATGTTGAAAGTTATTTCCTTGAGTTTAAAGCCTTTGTGACAGCGTTCGCAGTTGGCCGTAACACTGAAGGCCATCTTGTCGTTATGACAGGCCCCGCAGGTTTTGCCTTTTTCCATCTCAGCCATGGTTACGGCCTTTTCCTTGCCGGTTATGACCTTGCCATTGTGGCAGCTCTTGCAGGAGCCATTTGTTTTGGCGATGTGGGTGGAGTGACGGAATGTCACTTCTCCAAAACCTTTGATCCGGTAATTGATTTCGCGCGGTTTGCCTTTATGGCATTTTGTGCAGTCTTTTTCGGTCGCAACGCTAAAGGCCTTTACCCCGGTGTGGCAAGCACCGCAGGACTTAGTCTTTTCCATTTCCGCCATGGTAAAATGCTTTTTGTTGCGCAGATTATAGATGGCATCGTGGCATATCTTGCAGTTGTTGTTATATTTGAGTAGATGATTGGTGTGACTAAAAACAACGGGATCAGCATTTTTAAAATTAAAGCGAATGTCTTTGGTTTCGGCGGAGATGGCGGAGGCCACATACAAAAGCAAAAGCGTCGTGGTAAACAGGGAAACTCTTTTCAGCATACTTACTCCTCTGGCACTATTCAAAGTTTTTCAAGCGCATCACTATACAGATTCAGACAATTGTCGTCAATTCTTTATTAGTCTATCATACAGGCGCCTTAGCTCAAGCTTTGCGGTTGATACGACCCATTACCTGTGATATAAAGTCTTCATTTCTTTAAAGGTGTGTGAAATGCTCTCGCTAGATCGTTTGATAGAGAATGCGCTACAGGAAGATATCCATACCGGTGACATCACCACCCAGGCGGTGGTTTCTCTAAAGCGGCCAGCTTCAGCGCGACTGATCGCTAAAGAGGATCTGGTCCTGGCCGGTCTTTTTGCGGCAGAACGGGTCTTTAAAATACTGGATGCGACTACCGTGTTTAGCCCCAGTATGGCTGATGGGTCGGCGGTTAACCAAGGTGCTGTAATAGCTACTTTGCAAGGCGAGGCCTCTAACTTATTGATGGGAGAGCGGGTGGCGCTTAACCTTCTGCAACGCTTAAGCGGGATTGCCACCATGACAGCCAGATATGTCTCGGCAATTAAGGGGACCAAGGCGCGTATCGTGGATACCCGCAAAACTACCCCCGGCCTGCGGGAACTAGAGAAGTATGCTGTGCGAATCGGTGGAGGTATAAATCACCGTACCGGGTTGTATGATGGGGTACTCATCAAGGAGAATCACATTGCAGCAGCAGGCGGCATTGCCGAGGCCATCGCTCGAGCCCGCGCCTACATCCCGCATACCCTGAAAATCGAGATCGAGACCGAAACCCTGGGCCAGGTCGATCAGGCCTTGGCTTCCGGTGCTGATATTATTATGTTGGATAACATGAGTCTGGCTGATATGAGTACCGCTGTGGTGACAATTGCCGGTCGGGCGCTGGTTGAGGCTTCAGGGGGCGTCAATCTTGAGACGGTGCGCGCAATTGCTGAAACCGGTGTGGATATTATCTCGGTTGGCGCCTTAACTCATTCACCGCGGGCCATGGACATCTCCATGTTGCTGGATTAGATTGGCCCGGGATCTTCTTGCTGAAGCTCCTTGGCACGCCCCGACCAGGACTTCTCCCTCAGGGATGGGAGTGCATAACCTCTTCTTTACGAGGGTGGCCAAAGGTCGGTTGAGAAACCTTCCCTGCTTTAACCCCGCCGCCTTGCATTACTATCATTTTTATCTTGTGTGGGAGTTTTATGCACCAGAAAGCCGGCGTGATTTTGCGACTTTTCCGTGAGCAGGAAGGTTTTGTGTCGGGAGAGGAGATCAGCCGCGAATTAGGTGTCTCTCGCTCTGCGGTTTGGAAACATATCTCAGCGCTGCGTGATACCGGTTATGTTGTCGAGGCGGTGCCTTCGCGCGGATACAGGCTGGTTGCCGCTCCCGACATTCTCAATGTGGAAGAGATCACCGCTAATCTTACCAGTTCCATAGTCGGGCGTCGCCTGGTGTGCCTGGAAAAGACCGCCTCGACGAATGCCGATGCCTTTAAACTGGCCGAAGAGGGCGCCGTTGAAGGGACAACGGTTATTGCCGATGCGCAAACTGGCGGCAAAGGACGGATGGGTCGCGTCTGGTTGTCTCCGCCGCGGGTTAACCTGTATTGCTCGATTATCCTGCGTCCACCTGTCATGCCTTATGAAGCGCCGCAATTAACCTTTCTGACGGCTGTGGCTGTTTCACAGGCTATCGAGGCTGTCACGGGCCTAAAGCCGGAAATCAAATGGCCAAATGATGTACTGATTAACGGCAAAAAAGTAGCCGGTCTGCTGAACGAAATGAGCGCTGAAACAGATGGCATCAATTTCGTTATCCTTGGTTTGGGTGTTAATCTGAACATGACAGCCGCACAATTTGCGGCTGATCTGCGCTACCCGGCTACATCGCTGCTGCTGGAGGTTGGACGAACAGTTGAAAGGGTGAATTTTGCCACACATTTGCTGCGTTGCCTGGATCGTCTATATTGTAACTTCCTTTCCGAAGGCTTCAATCAGGTACGGGAAGAATGGCAAAGGCGTTGCAATGCTCATGGCCGGCAGGTCTCTGTAAGTGATGGCGGAGCAGAAGTTACACAGGGTTGGTTCTGCGGCATCGATAGCGATGGCGCTTTGCTTTTACGACCCTCGAATGGAACAGTTGAACGGATTTTAAGCGGGGATGTGAGGGTACACTGATGCTTCTGGTGATCGACGTTGGCAACAGCAACATTGTGCTTGGGATTTACGAAGGCTCTCAGTTGATCCGTAACTGGCGTCTTTCTACCGATAAATCGCGTACCTCGGATGAATATGCTGTCTTGTTGCACAGCCTTTTTGCACAGGCCGATCTTGGCTTTGCATCTGTAAATGCCGCTATTATCTCTTCGGTTGTCCCGCCTCTAACCGGCGTCATGGAAGCTATTGCGCATGATTTCTTCAATTTGAATCCTTTTGTTGTCGGCCCGGGGATAAAGACCGGCATGCCGATCCAGTACGACAACCCGCGGGAGGTAGGTGCCGACCGCATCGTAAATTCCGTGGCTGGGTATGAAAAACACCACTGCGCACTGGTAATTGTCGACTTCGGTACCGCCACCACTTTTGATTATGTGAATAAAAAAGGCGAGTACTGCGGCGGTGCCATAGCGCCGGGATTGGCCATTTCTCTTGAGGCGCTGTTCCAGCGGGCCAGCAAACTGCCGCGGGTAGATATTGCCAAACCTTCGCATGTCATTGCAAAAAACACCGTTAACTCCATGCAAGCCGGCATCTTTTACGGCTATATCGGCCTGGTTGACGAGATTGTCTCCCGGATCAAGGCCGAGAGCCGGGATACTCCCAAAGTGATTGCCACCGGTGGCCTGGCTAACTTGATTGCTCCGGAATCACGCACCATTGAAGAGGTCGATGATTTTCTGACTCTGGATGGACTGCGGATACTATACGAACGAAACAAGTAACAGGGCAGTTCCTTTTAACTCTACTCAAGGAGGAGACCAGATGGGAACGTACGAGACGAGCAAGATCCGTAACCTGGGTATCATCGCACATGGCGGTGCCGGCAAAACGTCTTTGGCCGAAGCGATTCTTTTTGATACTGGGATGATCGATCGGCTAGGGCGAGTGGATGACGGCACCGCTACGATGGATTTTGAGCCGGAAGAGGTGAAAAGACGCATTTCGATCACGTCGGCCCTGGACCACTGCGAATGGGATGGCCATTCGATACATTTGGTTGATACCCCAGGTTATGGAAATTTTATCGCCGACACTCGTGCCTGCATGCGTGCCCTTGATTGTGCGGTGGTGATCCTTTCGGCGATTTCCGGAGTTAAGGCCCAGACCGAGGAGATCTGGAGTTGGGCCAATGAATTCGAGATTCCCAGGATCGCATTTGTCAATAAGATGGACCGTGAACGGGCCAGTTTTCTCAGGGCTATCGATGACATGGAAAAGTCACTCGGTGCCCGTGGTGTAGCGATTCAAATGCCTATTGGTGCCGAAGAAAAACTGAGCGGAATTATCGACCTGATCCGTATGAAGGCCTGTTTCTATCCCAAGGATGGATCAGGCATTTGTACTGAAGGGGAGATCCCGGCCGAGTGTCTGGATGAGGCCAACCGCCTGCGCGAACATATGGTCGAAATCGTAGCCGAGGCCTACGATGCGCTGACCGAAAAATACCTGGATAGCGGAGAGCTGACTGAGGAGGAGATCATCGACGGCTTAAGGGTCGGCACCATGCGCAACACCTTTACCGCTGTTCTATGCGGCTCTGCCACCCAGAACATCGGAGTCAGGCAGCTTCTGGATGGCATCTGTGCCTTCCTGCCGTCGCCCCTTGATCGCACCAAAGCGGTAGGAACGCATCCTAAAACCGGTGGCATGATCGAACTCGCCTCAGATGAGAATGAGCCATTCTCAGCACTTGTTTTTAAGACCACCTCCGACCCGTATACCGGCAAAATCACTATCTTCCGTGTCTATTCCGGCGTTCTCAATTCCGACACCACCATCCTTAATTCCAGCAAAGGAGTCGAGGAACGTATCGGGCAAATTTACGAACTGGAAGGTAAAAAACAACACCCGATCAAACAGGCAGTGGCCGGTGATATTGTGGCGGTGGCCAAACTGAAAGAGACTGTCACCGGTGATACCTTGTGCGATCCTTCCAAACCGGTCGTATATGAACCGGCTAAACAGCTTTTACCGGTTATTTCATATGCTATCGAACCTAAGACCAAGGCCGATGAGGATAAGATTCACAGCGCCCTGCATCGCATGATTGAAGAGGAGCCGACCCTTGAGTCGCACCGTGATCCACTGACCAAAGAGTTTATTGTTTCCGGTATGGGGCAGGTGCATCTGGAGGTAATCGTTGAGAAGATGAAGCGCAAGTTTGGTGTGGATGTTCTTCTGAAGACCCCCAAGGTGCCTTATCTGGAAACAATCCGTGGCTCAGCCAAGGTTCAGGGGAAATACAAGAAACAGTCCGGTGGACGCGGCCAGTATGGCGATTGTTGGATTGAGATGTCCCCGACCAGCCGGGGCGAGGGGTATGTTTTCGAAGACAAAATTGTGGGTGGCGTGATTCCAAGACAATATATACCGGCCGTTGACAAAGGTATCCAGGATGCGTCAGTCGAAGGCTTTTTGGCAGGTTATCCGGTGGTGGATTTCAAAGTTGCTCTTTATGATGGTTCCTTTCACACCGTAGATTCGTCCGAAATGGCCTTCAAAGTAGCTGGATCAATGGCTTTTAAAAAGGCCATGGAAATGTGTAAGCCGGTGTTGCTGGAGCCGATAGTAAATCTCAAGGTGACAGTTCCGGACGAGAACATGGGCGATGTAATCGGAGATCTTAACTCTCGCCGAGGAAAGGTAGTCGGAGTAGAGCCCAAGGCGAATTCACAGATAATCCGCGCCGTTGTGCCGATGAGCGAGGTGCTGGCCTACTCCAATGACCTGAAATCGATGACCAGTGACCGTGGAATGTTCTCGATGGAATTTTCACATTACGAGGAGTTGCCGACGCATCTCTCGCAGAAGGTAATTGCCGAGGCTAATGCAGCCAAAAAGAATGGATAACTAATAGCACAAGCAGCAGCATGTTTTGACGTCTAATGCTAATGCATAAGCAAAAGGAGGTTTGGTATGGATTTTAAATTTAACAAGGATAGCGAGGACAGCCCCAAAGCGGCATCTCCCGGTAACAAAGGCAACCAGAATATATTGTTGGTGGTCCTGCTGGTTCTGGTGGCGGGATTCGCCTATATCTACTTTTTCACTGGTCTGATCAAACCGCAAGTTGAAAATAAGCCGGCTGAACCACCAGCTCCGCAGGTAGTGAAAAATCCGCTTCCGCCTCGTAGCGGGGATGTAGCCAAAGGGATTGCTCCGGCTGCTGTTCCCGGCGCCCCCAAAGAGCTGGCTTCGCCAACGGCTGAAAAACCGGAACCTCCTAAAGTTGCACAGGCAATCCCGGCTCCTGTTGCACCAAAAGAATCTCCTAAGGATCTATCAAAAAAATTGGAACCTCCCAAAACGGAAGTTAAGAAGCCTCTGCCGCAGCCCGCACAAAAACCGGGACCCAAAGTGGTATCCAGGAATGATGATAAGAAACAGGCTCCTGAGAAAAAGCAACCGAAAATTGTAGAACAAAAGGTGGCGGCGGCCCCCAAACCCATAAAGCCAGTAAATCGGGAGGTTGTGAAGAAACCATTACCGGTGGTCAAAGATAAACAGCAGCCAGCTAAAGAAGCCCAGGGTTCTGGTGTTCGTTTTACTGTGGTAGTCGGTTCCTATCTGTTGGAAGATGCACTTGCTCCAAATCTGGCACTTATCAGAAAGGCCGGTCTGGAGGCGTCTGTGACTACCGGAGCCCGTAAAAAAACAACCATGAATCGTCTCTTGTTAGGTGAGTATAAAGACCGTAATGCCGCTCAAGCCGAGCTGGAAAAACTAAAGCGCTATACCTCGGACGCTTTTATTATGGACCATGCTGGAAAACCGGCTGTCTACGCCGGTTCTTACCTTTTGGACGAACGGGCGTCATCCGAAAAAGAACGTTTGGCTGCCGCGGGATTTTCCTTGGCGCTCAAAAAAGCAGAGGTGGCAATACCTACCAAGAAGCTTACGGCCGGCACATTCACAAGCAAGAAGGCGGCTGAAGCAGCCTTAAAGAAGCTGAAAGATGCCGGCGTAAAATCAGCCTGTCTTTCAGCACAGTAGGAGTCTATGACAGAAATAATCAGGCTAAAATTTCCTTCGTCGGTGGCGGCCTATATTAGACCAGGTGTTAGTAGCGATGAAAAGCTAAAGGGACTCTCAGCGGCTGTCGAGATGACTCCAGCGCATTCGGTCATGCTCATCTTTAGCCTTATGAATGACTCTGATCTGGTGGTTAAAAGTGCAGCAGCTGTTGCTTTCGGTGAACTATCAGAAGGTTTATTGCTGGAATTTATTCGCCAACCAGGTCAACATCCGGCTATCCTGGATGTTATTGTACGCCATCACAAGGATAATCCAGCCATTGTTGCTGCACTTCTGGAGTCTGAAGCACTCAGCTTACCGGCCCGGGAATTCCTTGTGCAGCTTTTGGCAACGCAGCCTGCTGTGGATGCTATTGCCGGTGATGACGGGCAGTTATCGGAGGAAGATGAATGCCATGCCCAGCACCAGTTTGAAGATCTGGCTGAGCACGATGAAAAATCTGAAGATAACGCTGATCAGACGGTAGATGAGGAAGAACCTGAGGATTTTGAAGAGAAAGAGGAATACCTAAGCAAATACAAGATGTGCCAGTTGATGGGGATCTCCGAGAAGATCAAGATGGCGCTCTCGGGAGACAAGGAATGGCGCTCAATTTTGATCAAGGATGCCAACAAGTTGGTTTCCGGCAGTGTTATCAAAAACCCCCGCTTAACCGATGCCGAGATATTAACATTATTGAAAGCAGGCGTGCAAAATGATGAAATCATGCGTCTGATCTGTGCCAACAAGGAGTGGATCAAAAATTACCTGATTCGGAAGGCGCTGGTAGAGAATCCACGCACACCCGTGCCCAACGCACTTAGATATCTTTCTACCCTGGGAGAGAAGGATGTAGCCAACTATGCCAAGAGTAAAAATATATCTTCGGTAGTCTCTACACAGGCAAAACGTATGCTTTTAAACAAAAAACGATAATAATGGTACGCCCTGTCTGGACAAGGCGTTGCGAAAACAGGGAGCACGGATGGCTATTGTAAATCATGCCAAACAAGAGGTTAATGCAAAGATCGTCTACTGTGGCCAACCAGGCGCAGGTAAGGCCACATCCCTTCAATATGTTTATGACCGAATTAAGCCGAGCTTGCGCGGGGAATTGAAAGCCCAGCCCACAGCCGGATCTACGCTTCACTTCTTTGACTTCAGCCCCTTTGAACAACCGGTTTTCGGTGGTTACAGGCTGCGTTTCCATGTTTATACCTTACACGCAAACGTTGCTAATCCTGCCGCCTGGAAAATGACTCTCAAGGGAGCCGACGGTCTGGTTTTTGTAATGGATGGATCCCCAGATGCTTTACCTGCTGCGCAGCAAAGCCTGGCGGAAACGTGCGAGTTTCTGAATGCCTATGGCGTAGGTCTGAGTGATATCCCTATGGTACTGCAGGTGAATAAGGCTGACAGATCGACGCTGTCTGCTTCTGAACAGGCATCCCTGCTCGGATTGGAATGCTGCAATTCGTGCCTCACCACAGCTACAACCGGAAATGGTGTCCTGGAAACCCTGTCCCTGCTCTCTCGCGACATTATAACCGGAATCAGGGAGCGTGATAATATTCCTCCGCCTGATGAAGATATTGAAGCGGATGTTGATGCCGATGAGCAAACTGCTGGAACCAGATCTGATGCTGAAAAAGAACCTGTAAGCCGTGTTGAACCTGAGCAAGCAATTTTTATCGACAAAAGAACGAATTTACAACCCGGCAGTGGAGCCACTGATTTGGAAATTACGCTCGCTGAAACAGGTCTGAGTGTCGCTGGCAACTCCGTTCAGATACCCTTGGATATATCTCTGTCCGGTGAGTTCCGGCGATTGGTGCTGACGATTTCTATCGGTTCTGAGTAGGAGAGGCAATGTTTTCTGATTTTGACATGGTAATGGCGGGACGGCTTTTGCTTGCTTCACTTCTAGGTGCCCTGATTGGCCTGGAACGGGAAGTACATGGGCGGACAGCCGGTTTCAGAACTCATCTTCTGGTTGCGCTTGGTTCCGCTCTATTTGTGGTTATCTCGATTAATTTCTATCACGTCTTTGGAAACTTCAGCGGTACTATGCCGGTCGGAGTCGATCCTGGTCGGGTGGCTGCCCAAGTAGTAGTTGGCATCGGTTTCTTAGGGGCGGGGGCCATTATACGTGAACGGGCTTCCGTACGCGGGTTGACAACGGCTGCTTGTCTCTGGATTGCAGCTGCTATTGGGGCGGCTTGCGGAGCGGGTCTGTTTATGCTGTCAATTCTTGTTACAGCTATTGCCTTGGTCAGTTTGGTTATATTAAAGAAGATCGAGGGCATGATTGCTAGAGACAGCTACGCCATCCTATCGGTAGACAGCAGCGACATCGAGGGGCAGTTGGAACGTATTACACAGATTGTAAACAAGTGTGGCTTTCAGCTTACCCCGGTTGGTATGGAAAAACGATCTCAAGATTGTCTGGTGTTTAACCTGCAAATAAAAATGCGCGGTAATCAGATTTCTTATGATGTGATTGATCGGCTTTCGGCGATAGAAGGGGTGAGCAGGGTCGACTTCAGGCGTTTGTCGGTTTCTTGAGTTTTTTTAGATTGGGAATTATGAAGGGAACATTCTTTTGATAACATCGGTAGCGGTGGCCAAACTGTGCTAAAAGCCGGTGCTCCTCAATCAAGGCCCCTGCTGTGAAATAGATTGCCGTAAAAATGGTCAGCATGAGCCATTGGAGCGTCATCACCGGGTTAAGAACCATGAACAGGACTGAGAAGAAATAAAGCGGGTGACGCACGCAAGAATACCATCCGGTGGCGACCAGCTGTTCTGATGTTTTTATTGCCGGAAGCGGTTTTATGCCAAGGAATGCGCCCCAGCCGGTCTGATGCATGCAGTTGAACAGGATGAGTACGATCATTAACTGAGCTAAGTATAATGCCAAGCTCCAGGCACCCGGCGCGTAATAGAGCACCGGGGAGTTCCGGTAAGCAGCCATGACCCAGCCGAACATGACAAAGGAAATCAGGTTATAGCTTAACCGGTAGAAGCGCAGCTCCCTTCCGGTTAACACAGTCACCCAGTTTTTTACGAGCTTGCTGGCAAGTAATGAATGGATAATGGCAAAGATCATGAAGCGAATCAGGAAAAAGGTGTAATCAGGCAGAAGAGAGCTCCTTTGCATTCATATCACCGGAAAGGTAGCATTACCTTCTTGTGAACACAACTACAACATGATATATAGCGGCTGGAATAGCACAAAGAATGGAGGATTTTAATGGCTGTTATTACGATTTCACGAGAAATGGGCACCGGGGCTTATCATATAGCGGATGCAGTCGCTAAAAAGCTCAAGTACACGCTGGTGGACGGTACTCGCATCAGCGCCTGTGCTTCCAAATATGGACTATCCCCAGAAATGCTTCAGATGGTGGATGAAAAACCGCCTTCATATATAACGGCCGAGGACCGTAAACGAGCGGCCGCCCTTAATACAGTCGAACTGATCCTGCTCGATTTTGCACGTAAGGGAAATATAATCCTCTATGGCCGCGGAGGTCAGGATTTGCTGAAAGATTGCGGCAATGTTCTAAGACTTCGGTTCATTGCAGATTTTGATGAGCGGGTAGAGCGCTTCGCTGAAAGAGAATGGATCGATCCTGATCTGGCTAGTTCTATGATCCGGCGCAGTGACCATCAGCGAGGCGGTTTTATACATTTTTATTTTGATAGGGCCTGGGAAGACCCGCTCGGGTATGATTTGACCTTCAATACCTCGCGGCTGTCGCCGGAAACCATTATCGATAGCATTGTCGCAGCTGCAAAGGAGCCCAGTCTCAAAGAGGCTGAAAAAGGTGCTGTTGAGAAAATCGATAACACGATCATAACAAAAAGAATCGAAACAGCTCTGCTTAACTCGCCTGACCTGGATTATCGCCCTTTTAAGATCATTGCTGAAAAAGGAAGTATAGTTTTAAGCGGGTATCTTGCTTCAGAGGAAGAAAAAAAGAGAGCCATCAAAATAGTGGAATCGGTCAAAGGGGTTAAATCGGTGGAGGCTGATATTCAGGTGGTGAATTATAAATCTTATAAAGACAAAGGCTAAAACATCTATTCTGAAATTAGTTTCTTTGCAAAAGCAAGGATCGGAGAGGGGGCAGTAGGTTGGCACTGAAACGCATGCCTCCTCGCCCCCGCCCCATTTTTAGCCCCTCCTCAATGCCGTGAAAATCAGACCCTCCTGTAACAATAAGTCCCAGTTCCTGGGCTGCCCGCCGCAGATATTCCGATTCCAATGGAAAAGCCATGTTGTTAAAAACCTCGATCCCATCAAGCCCCATCTCAGCCAGGTCTTTTAATATACTACACAGTTTTTGCTGATCGTTTGTGATGGTGGTTGGATGTGCCAGGACAGCAGCGCCGCCTAAGCTTCTGATTTCAGTGATCGCTTCTTTTATCGACCAGTACTGTTTTGGTACGTTACAAGGTATCAGGTAGCGCCTGAAAGCTTCTTCAACATTAGCTACATAGCGCCTTTCCAAAAGTGCACGAGCAATGTGCGGCCGCCCTATTGCATCTCTGGCATGGGCAAGTACCTCGTTTAAAGGAATCACTTGGCGCTTTTCGATGACCAGCGATTCATTCACCCGCTCAAGGATATCCATATTCCGGCGCTCTCGCCGCTCACGAAACGCGTTCAATCGTTCAAGAAAGTTTTTGTTAGTGTAATCGATGCCATATCCGAGCAGATGAACGTCTTTGTACCTGCCGAATTGAACTGAAAGTTCAACAGCAGGGATAACTTCTATTGATTGTTTCGCGCCGGCTTGAAGCGCTTCAGGGATGCCTGTCAGGGAATCGTGATCTGCTAAGGCTATAGCTGTCAGATCTTCTGATTTTGCTTGTTCGACCAGTTCGGTTGGCGAAAAAACTCCATCAGAATAGTTAGAATGCATATGCAGGTCGATATACTTCTTTTTATCAGTAGCCATAGGGGCAATAGTAGCGCTGGCGAATTAAAAAGTAAAACCGATATTGCGCAGCCCACAGCCTTCAGGTACTATTCATGGCCATGAGGCACGATGATGATATACATAAAATTATTGCCATATTGAGAAATGAGTACCTGCAGTGGCGTAAACCTGCGGTCACGGTGGTTGCCGAAGGGGTCGCCAGTCCTTTTAAAGTGCTCGTATCCTGTATCATCTCATTACGCACCAAGGATGATATAACGGCCCAGGCCTCGGCACGGCTGTTTAAAAAGGCGGACCACCCTGTAGCCATGCAGCAAGTGCCAGTGGAAGAGATAGCAAGTCTTATTTATCCGGCTGGATTTTATCGGGTTAAGGCGGAACAGATCCTGGAAATATCACGCCGGCTGGTAGACGAATTTAATGGAAAAGTTCCGGATGAAATCGACCAGCTGCTAATCTTTAAAGGGGTAGGGCGCAAAACAGCCAATCTGGTGCTGACACTGGGCTTCGGAAAACAGGCGATTTGTGTTGATACCCATGTACATCGTATCTGTAACCGTTGGGGCTATGTAAGTACGAAAACACCTGAACAGACCGAATCTGCTCTGCGTAATAAACTTCCTAAAGAATACTGGATCGAGATTAATGATCTTCTGGTAGCATTCGGCCAGAATCAGTGTCTACCAGTGTCGCCACGCTGTTCAACTTGTAAGTTGTTTTCATACTGCCAGCGTGTTGGAGTTGAGAAATATAGATAAAACACAACTTGGATGTTGTTTTATAGCCGAAGTTTAGTTGAAAATCTTAGTTGCCAGACCTCGGTATTATGTGTAAAATTACGGAACTATCACCAATAAAAAGGCTGATGACTTATTCTGTCATACATATGTTGTAGCATGCTCTCTATAGGAGGGTATGCCATGAATATTCAAGAGTTTCGCAACCAGTTTCCCGATGAGGAAACCTGTCACCGCTACCTGGAACAGATGATTTGGCCCGCAGGCCGTCTTTGCCCCCATTGTGGGGGTATGAAGTCTTGGAGCATCTCAGCAGAGAGCAGGCGGTTTGGTCTATATGAATGTGCTGCCTGTGGCAAGCAATTCACCGTCACCACCAGGACTCCGCTGCACAGTACCAAGTTGCCGCTTAGAACATGGTTTATGGCCATGTACTTCATGATCAACTCCAGCAAAGGGATTTCATCCGTTTTCCTTGCAAAGTGGATCGGTACATCCCAGAAGACGGCCTGGAAAGTCGGTCATGCTGTCCGGGCACTCATGGCCTCACAGGCAGACGCAATGCCTGGTCTTGCCGGGATCGTTGAACTTGACGAAAAATATCTTGGCGGCAAGCCCCGATACCAGAAAGACGTCAAACACAAGCGCGGCAAAGGTACCGCCAAGTCATGTGTGTTCGTTGCCGCAAGCCGTGATGGTCATGTGCGGGCAAGTGTTGTAGCAAACGATAGCTACTCAGAGCTTGCTCCTAAGGTCAACCGGTTCGTTGATACAACAGCCGATCTTATGAGTGACCAGCTTCCCGTCTATCAGAAGATCGCTGAAGACTATGCCAGCCACGGTTCAGTCAATCATGGCGAAAAAGAGTTCGTGAACGGTGATATTCACAACAACACGGCTGAATCGTTCAATGCCATTCTCGAACGAGCTAAACAGGGTGTATTCCACTTCCTGAGCAGAATGCACATTCAGCGGTATATCAGCGAGGTGGTTTTCCGCTGGAACCATCGTTACCCGGCAAGGGAAATATCAAAGAACGGCATGAAGAAGATCATCTACAAAGCAAAGCCGATACTTGAACAACTTCGATCACTGCTCAAGCATGCGGTTGGAACTCAACTCAGAAGAACTCCTGCTGGTGGGATCTTCATACCGAAACCTGCTTTTCGGTGATAGTTCCGAAAAAATTTGTTATTAAACTACCGGCGACCTACTGATAAAAATAATTATTTTATTAAATTAATATAACAAATTGACAGAATGAGAAGTGCGCAATATTATATTCAACAATTTGAATATACATAACTAGAGGTGAATATGCCAGCCAATGAAATTACTTGTATGAAATGTAGCTACAAATTTACAATTTTGCAGAAAGATGATGCCGGAATTCCAGCTGTTTGTCCAGCATGTGGCTCTGGTGAGGTCAAGCCTAAATCGGCGAACCTTCCTACGGCGGGTAGTTCATCGCCAAAATGTTTCAGTGGGGGTTGAAAGGCTTGATTATCGTCAGTTGGCGATAAGAAAGAATTACTTCAAATATCATGGAGGGGTTTTACATGAGGACGATCGCGCTCTGTTTGTTATTTTTTTGTGCCGTCAGCGCCGAAGCATCAGATAGCTGCAACGACTGCCATGGCAATTATAAAAATATGCAGTTATCCGGCAACGGTTCTTTTGCGGTGACCCTTCAAGAGACCGGGGCGCAAACCCGCATGCCGGCCACCTGCAGCGAATGCCATTTGGGCGACCCTGATGCCAGGAACAAGGATAACGCCCATAAAAACATGGCTCGGCTGCTTGTGGTATCCAAGAAGAAATTAATGGTGATTTCATCGGCTCGAAAACACCCCCTTCAGTATGGCACAAACCCCATGAACCATCTTTATACCGTTGCGGAAAAGGATGGAAAGCAAGTCAAGGATGCATCGGTTGCAGCAATTCTGTGGCAGGACAAAAAAGTTGACACTTTGAGCCAGGATTTCGTGGTCATGAAAAAAACCTGTGGCAAATGCCACGAGAAGGAGTTTGCGGAATTTTCAAAAAGCACCATGGCAACCAACGGCAAACAAAGCCAGTACAAGGGCTGGATAGATAAAGACCGCGGACCGCATAACTGCGGCCCCTGGTTTGAAGGCAACTATGAAACCATGCAGGCAAACGCCCTTGTGCCAATGACGCCCGAGAGCAGCCGCATCAACCAGAGGGCGTGCAATACCTGCCATGTCGGCTGCCTGGACTGCCATTTTAACCCCGGAAAGAAAAACGCTTCCAATCCCTCCATCGGCCCTCATACCTTTGTCAAAACACCCTCTTCCGAAAGCTGTTACGGCAATGGCCGGGCCTCCATCTGTCATGCCGGACCAGAGGACAGACGGCGTGGTGCGGGGTATTTCGGCGGTTCATTCTCATTTCCCGAAGGTAATGAACCTGATATTCATCTCAAATTCAAAGTAGGCTGTCTTGATTGCCACGAAAGCACTAAAAGTAACCCTTCCATCGGCCACGCAATGATCAGGCGACAGGCGCAGGATTCATGCAAACGCTGCCATCCGGAAGTGGTCAAAACCCATGCTGCTTCTCTGCACAAGAGTCTTTCCTGCGAGGCGTGCCACATTCAACGGTTAGCCGGCTACCAGGGCACTTTCTGGGGACCGGGCAAGATGGCCGGAGCCGCTACTCCGTATTTCAAATATAAAGCCTATTACGGATACATGCCCGAACCTGTCCTGATCAAAGACCAGGGAGGACAGTGGATCCCGGTCAAGCCTTTCCCCATGGCGGTCATGAATCAAAAAACAGCACCCTTTAAACCAGGTTTGCAATGGCGTTTTCCCATGGACCTTCCGGATTTGAAAAAGACCAACGATGCCTGGGCATATGTGGGAATGTTTGGTGGATTACCGGAAAACAACAATGCCCTGCTCTGGATACAATTGGATAAGATGTCGCATAAACTAGGCAAAAGCCGTTCGTGTGACTCGTGCCATGCCTCGGTGGACGGCACTCAAATCCAGAAAGTCACCTGGGAATACAACGACCCAGGCGCTCTCCCATTCAATGGCAGTCATGAGGTCCTGGCCAACACTAAAGGATTATTTATTACCAAGATGCAATCAGAGAAGATTGATCTAGAACCGGGCTATGCCCTCTCAGCCTTTGCTCCCTGGGTATATTTCAAGGATGCCTGGCAGGTTAAGGGAGACTTCTCTATTCCAGTCATACAAGACCGGAAGCAATTCGAGTCAATGAGGGCTAATCCTGATAACACCAAAAAAACCGGAATTGTTCATCGTTGATATAAAACTGTTGTTTATCCATTACTCCAATGACAGGTGTGCGCCCCATGACTTATCCTGATCTTCATCAAGCGCTTCTAGTTCTGGGCCTTGGAGAGCGTGCGACCCTCAGGGAGATAAAGGACCGGCACAAGGCGCTGGTAAAAATCCACCACCCGGATTCCGGCAATTCCGGAGATCCTGAGATTATCCGGAAGGTGAATGCTGCCTACCGCCTGTTGCTGGATTATGTCTCCGCGTACCACTTCTGCTTTACCGAGGATGAATTTTATGAGCAGTGTCCGGAGGAGCATCTCCGGCGGCAGTTTATGGACGATCCATTCTGAGGGAACAGTAAGTAGGGTAGTAATCGGACTGAACATGATCTACGGGATGGTTGCAGCCATCTGGTATTGCAAGGCGATTCACACGAGGACACAATTGATCGAGAGTCCCATACCCATTGCTGATTACCGTTATAATTGTGATTGAGGCAGAAATACTTTGAAAAGAGGAAACCATGAACTGGGATGAACGCTACAGGGAACCGGGATTTTGCTACGGCACTGCGCCAAATGATTTCCTTGCAGCAGTGGCACACAGGATTCCGCAAGGAAAGGTTCTGTCACTTGCTGAGGGTGAAGGTCGAAACGCTGTTTATCTGGCATCACTGGGGTATCAGATGACCGGGGTGGACGGGTCCGGCGTTGGCCTGAGAAAGGCCCACCAACTCGCTGCAGAACGGGGTGTTCCCCTTACCACGATCCAAGCTGATTTATGTGAGTATCAGATAGAAGCTAGGCAGTGGGAAGGAATCATTGCCTGCTATTGTCACTTACCTTCGACAATCCGCATTCCGCTCCACCTGGCGGCAGTGCGGGGACTTAAGCCCGGAGGTGTCTTTGTGTTGGAGGCGTTTAGCAAAGAGCAGCTTACCTATAACACCGGTGGCCCAAAATCACTTGATATGTTGATGTCATTGGATGACCTGAAGCAGGAGCTCAACGGTCTGGAGTTAATTCATGCCCTGAAATTAGAACGAGCTGTGCGGGAGGGAAACAATCATACCGGGCTCGCTTCGGTGGTACAAATCCTGGCCATAAAGCCTATTTCTCCGTTTTTCGCACAAGGTTGATCGATACACACTTCACAGGAGGTTGCACAATGAAAGTTTGTTTCCCGGTTCTGGAAAATCACAGCTTGGAGAGTCAGGTGCATGGTATTTTGAGTCTGCAACGTAGAATTATTGAAATGTAGATGAGTTATACAGAGCCCACTTCTAGGGAAGTGGCTTAATCTTAAATCACGGTTATTAAAGCAGAGGTGCCGTAATGGCTTGCGAAATTTTGGCGTGTTGCCAATTCTTCAACGACAAGATGAAGGGAATGCCCAAATCAACCGAGTACATTAAAAGCACCCTCTGTCTTGGGAAATATGAATCCTGTGCAAGATTTCGCATCTACAAGAACCTGGGGGGAGAAAATGTCCCTTATGATCTGCACCCTGATGATACCGCCGAAGAAGTTAAAAAAATTCTTGAATGTATAAAAAACAAGAAACAGCCGCAATAGTATCCTAAGACTTTGGGTGGGCTTGGGGGATGACACAATTCTTTCTCAAGGTGGGCTGCGGCTATCTTACGAGAGGATCGTCATTTTTGTGTGCGGACACAGAGTGAAATCAAGCTTGAACGTTACGCTCTTAAGGCCCTGTGAGGAGACTTTGGAGATTTGGCGAGAACCGTGGAAGAGGGTGGAAGAACAAAGGGAATATCCAAGAAAAGTTCTGCAGGCATTGAGCAACTAAAGGTTGCCCACCTACCTCGGAATTGCGACTAAAAAATCAATTTGATCTGTGCGAAAGCAGTTATTTCGTCTTTTAAACCAAAACATTACATATCGCGGAATACAGGTCGTTTTGGCGGAATGGTTTTGCCACGGCGGCGCTGAAACCAAACTCTGAAAAATTTGCTATTATCGGGTCATTCGAGTATCCACTGGATACGATAGCTTTTACACCGGGATTGAACTCAAGTAGCTTTTTAATTGCTTGTTTACCCCCCATTGCGCCGGGAACCGTAAGGTCCAGGATCACCAGGTCAAAGGGGATGTTCTTTTCATGGGCTGATTTATAAAGCTCAAAAGCTTCATTACCTTCATCGCAAACGGTAACATCAAAGCCAAAGTGAGAAAGTATTTCAGTGGCCACGTCCCTGATAATCTCCTCGTCATCCATGACCAATACCTTGCCCGAAAGACGGATTGAAAGTTCAGCAGTCTTAATCTCCTCGATCACTCTATTAAGTGCAACAGTTGCTAACAGATACATGGCAAAGGTCGCCCCTTCTCCAGGGTGGGAGTCCACCGTCACGTACCCGTTATGCCGATTAACAATTGAATAAACCGATGCCAGCCCCAGGCCGCTGCCTTTTGATTTAGTTGTAAAGTATGGGTCGAACAGGCGCGTAATTATGGCAGGATCAATTCCTGATCCCTGATCCTTCACCATGATTCTTACATAAGGTCCTTCCTCGAGAGGTAGTCCATCCTGGGCCTGGATCACAACGTTTGCCGCAGTAATAACAATTTCGCCTCCTTCGGGCATTGCCTGATCCGCATTTATAACCAGATTGTTAATAACCTGACTGAACTGTCCTTCATCCACTTCAACCTGCCAGATATCCTGAGGAAAATTAAAACTGCAGCGCACATTGGAGCCACGCAGTGCGAAATTGGCTGAGTCCATGATCAGTCGCGGCAACATAGTTATTTTCTTAACCGGTTCGCCCCCTCGTGCAAAGGTAAGCAGTTGATTGGTCAGATCTCCGGCCCGCAGCGATGCAAGTTCGCAAGCCTCCAGACGCTTGATAGCCTTTTCATTGTCGACAATCAGCTGTTTGGCTAAAGAAACATTTCCGAGGATACCAGTTAGTAGATTGTTGAAGTCATGAGCGATACCGCCGGCAAGAATGCCCAGGGATTCAAGCTTCTGGGCCTTGATACTTTCGGTTTCCAGCCGTATGCGATCAGTAATGTTGAGTGAAGCCGAGATGATACTCTGTTCACCATCCAGTTCCATCAGATCAGCCGACCAGAGGACCGTTAAAATGCGCCCGTCCTTGGTGCGGCGTTTTACCTCATGATTCCTGATAACGCCACCCAGGCGAATAGTTTCCATGATGGCAAAACGTTCTTTTTCATCGGGCCAGATTCCCAGTTCAGTGGAGGTATGACCGATCACCTCCTCACGGGTATATCCGCATTCCCTCAAGAAGGTCTCATTTGCGTCAAGATAGCAACCTGTATCGAGGGTACTGATCGTCATCCAGGTGGGATTGGTATGAAAGGCTTTGGAGAACTTCTTCTCCGACTGCCGCAGGGCCTCTTCAGCCTTTCGTTTTTCAGTCACATCACGGAAAAAGGCAACCATGCGTTGCTCCCCGATTTGAACGGCTGAAATTTCATAGGCAACTGTTATGTGCTCATAGGCATACTCGAACAGCTCGGTTTCATAACGTTCACCGCTATGAGCCACCTCCTTGAATTTGAAGGGGATCAGCGTCTCTTTGAGTTTTGGGAAGGCCTCCACAATTTCCTTGCCGCAGAGTCTGGAGTGATCCAAGCCCAGGACCTTGTCGGCCATAGCATTGGCGCCCGTAAAGATAAGCCTGTCTTCGGCATCCAGTTCAAAGCGATGCGCACCAAATGGTGCGGAGTCTATTACGCTGCGCAGCAGTTGTTCGCTCGATTTCAGGGCCTCCTCGGCCGCCCGCTCGGCGCTTACATCCCGGAACACCAGCACGACTCCCGTCACTGCACCTGTTTTTCGGTCAACTATTGGTGCGCCGCTGTCGGCTATCGGCATCTCCGAGCCGTCCCGTGCTATCAGTGCAGTATGGTTGGCCAAGCCAACAATCAGACCGGTTGCCAGCACCTTATCTACCGGGTTTTCGACAGGGGCGCGGGTGTACTCGTTGATGATCCTGAAGATCTCATCCAAGGGCCTTCCCTTGGCTTCCTCTTCCAGCCAACCGGTAAACTGTTCAGCTACACGATTCATGCGCACTACCCGCCCCTTCTCATCCGTGGCGATAGCAGCGTCCCCGATCGAGCTGAAAGTCGTTGCCAGACTCTCCTCGCTGGCCCGCAGGGTGGCTTCAACTTGCAGTCTCCGGCGGACATTGAAGACCAGTGCCGCGATTATGGTCAACAAAATGACAAAGACCGCGCCGACCGTCATTACCTGACTAAAATAGGTTTCGATAAAAGAAAACTGCCGGTTGATCAATTCTATGTTTTTTGGAAGCGGGCGCTGATCAAGCCCAAAACGCTTTAGCTGCTGATGATCCAGCAAAATCCTCATCGGCACATCTTTCATGACCGGCACAACCGACTCGCCACGCAGAAAACGCAGGGCGATCAATGCCGCATTTCGCCCCTGCAATTTGCCGCTCAAAAGGCTGCCGCCGGTGATACCTTTACCGGCCAGGAAGTCCCAGAGACTGAAAATAGGTACGCTTGAGTATGGCAGGATTCGGGCTATCACATTTTCGGCGTTGAATGAATGGCCTTCCCGGTCACTGTAATATGGCCCCTGCAATATAACGCTGCCGGGCTTCACAGCTCTGATTTCCCTGATCAGTTGGTCATTGTTAAGACCTGTGAGCACACGCAGCTTGATCTGGCCCTTGTAGTTTTTAACCGCATCATCAAGCGCCTTTCTAACCAGGCGGGCGCTTTCCGAATCCTCGAACAGTGCTACAATCTCACGCGTATCCGGCATCAGAGCTTGTATGAGCCGCAGGGTGCCTGCCGGATCAACGTCTTCCACCACCCCGCTTACCCGCTCATGGCCGGCGATCATTGCGTCGCTATAACCGTTAATCCCGCAAAAGATAATGGCCGCTTTTGGAAACAGTATGTTCCTGTTCTTGAGAGCGAATTCCATGGCCACGTTATCGGTTACGATTACCGCATCGATCTTTTGCCCCCGGTACTTCAACCTGAGATATTCGAGGGTTCGAGCGGCAAGCTTGTTGTCGGGAAACCGTTTCCAATCAAGGTATTCCACGGATGGCATATAATTGATATCTTCGGCGTGCAGCACCTCAATTATGCCGTCCATTTCCTGATCGGTCCAAGCAAAGGTTTGGTTGTAGGAATTTAGAATGAGGATATTCTTTGAGACCAAGGGGCTTGGGTCCTGGGCTGCTTGACTATTAATATGGCCAAGCAGCAGCAAACTCACAACTAATGCAAATAGCAGGTGTGTTGCAGAAGATTTCTTGACAAGCATGCGGAACCCTTCCCGACAGGTTGAGTGAATGCGCTAATTACTATTTTTTTCGGCACTATAACGAGATTTTAAAAGGAAATCACCAAATTTATTATAGTAATGACTAATTAATTATTTAAGTGATTTAAGCACCAGAAAACATCAAATATTTTTCTAAAGCCGGGATCCGCGCTCAGTTGCTATGAGCAATGTGATGATTAACATTTGATTTCATGCAATTTTATGCTTTTTGGAGTGTACGGAGAAAACGGAATGGTTGGAGTGGAGCAGGATCAGGAGTGGCTAGGGGCTCTGGCAAAGAGCATGCTTTTAGTAAGTCCAGTCGATAGACTGGCTATTGAAGTCTATATGATATTTGTAGTTACGCAAAAAGTCCATTCCCAGCAATCCTTCAATAGCCATACCTCGGCCATTGTGGGGAATGACCGCCACATCGATGCCGGCCCTGGTGTGCGGGCCGGCGGATATCCGGTCGAGCCTCGTGTGCCAGCCAGTGACAATCCCTCCTCCTACCACCTGGGCGTGTGAGCGCGGTGCCCGATCCAGGTTGATATTTAGTTTTTCGGCCAGGTTTGTACTGATGACGGTAATGGATGCCCCTGTGTCCAGAACAAGCCTTGCCTCGATCGTTCTATTGCCATAACTGAGCGTGACCGGGATCAACACCTGGTTTTGGTTGATGGTCACTGGCGTCAGATATTCGCCCGCTTGGCTGCGGCCCCCTCTCGGACCGGACCAGGAACATAAAGAGCAGGAGGGGTGGTGACTTTATATGACACACAGCTGGCGAATGAATGCTATTTATTCTCCTGCAGGAGGAGTGGCTTCCAGTGGTGAATAGAAGAATGGTGCTGAAGCAGCTGTGATAAAAATAATTTTACATAACTAAAGTTTTTCTAACGCCTTTACAGATGTAGCGGTCTATTCCACCCCATACACCACGTACCCGCGCTGCGGCGCCTCGACCTCGCACCACCCGTCATCATTGGTCGTAATCGTCTGCGGATCGTAAATAGTGTCTTTGGCCCGCCATGCCAGCGGCCTCAGCGTTATTTTCTTAAAGCGGGTTTTGAGCCACTGCCGGACCACTCCCCCAGAGTTATTCAGGGCGAACACTAATCCCGGCTGAGTCCCGGCGCCGATGCGTTCCATTGCATAGAACAGGTCGTCCGCGTAGAGAATATTCGTCCCGCCGCCGGCATGGCTCTCATGGATCTGCACCAGCCGTTCGATCCCGCTCGGTTTCCCAGGCTCACCCAAATCATATTTGAAATAATCTTTCCAATAAACACACGGATATCCTTCGTGGGTCAGGATAAAAGCATAAGCCAGCATCTTGTCGTTTATGATCTCGGGTGGTGAATCGCCGCCGCGGAAGTCGTGATTATCCACAAAGGTGACCGCCTCAAAGGGACGATCCTTCATCAGAACCCCGCCATCAAGCAAGGCCCGCAGGCTGAATCCGGGGCTGTCGCAGAGATCTTTCAGCCGGTAGCGCAATGGAAAATCAAAGGCACCTAAAGAGTTTGTGGCCCAGCTGTTGACCGAGTCGAGCCAGCTGTCGATGAACTCGTCGCCGCTCCAGCATTCACCAACACCGTAAATTTCTACTTTCTTTTTGTCCCGCGTGTACTGACGGTCGTGAATCGCGCGCACGATCCAGGCGCCGAAACCCTTTACAAAGTCATATCTGAAACCGTCGAAACCGATATCCTCGATCATCCATTTGGCGTGATTGAGAATGCCGGTGGAGACACGCGGGTTGATGTGACAAAGATCGGGCATGTCGCCGAAGGCAACGTCATCAAACTCTTTGTAGGGAGAGGGATTGAAGCAGGTCCAGTCGCGAGTAAAGGTGTTGCTCTTGGGCTTGAAAAGCGTCCAGCGTTTCTGTTGGATGATCGGGTTGAGTTCCTGCTCGTCGGCACCGTTATTGTGGTTGAGAACCAGGTCGGCGTAGACCTTCATCTCGCGTTCATGGGCCACACGGATCAGCCCGCGCAGATCCTCTTCCGCACCGAACCAGGTCTTGACAGATCCTTTTTGGTCGAATCTCCCCAGGTCGTAGTAGTCATAGACGTCGTAACCCATGGACATGCCGCCGATGTTGGCAGCTTTACTGGCCGGCGGGAGCCAAAGGGCAGTAAAGCCTGCTTTTTCAAGCTCGCCAAGTTTCGTCGCAACATGGTTCCACCATGAAAACTCCTGCCCGTCCACTCTAGGACAGTCCCAGTAAAACGCCTGCATCACAACGCCCATGAGCTCCTCCTTTAGTTTGGTTTATCTGCCGAACGGCTAGAGGGTCTGCTGTGTAGCGTAGCGAAAACAGCAGCACCAGAGCGTTATACGCTACGGTCTTATTTCCACTGAAGTTCCGTTCGCCACCGGGAAACACTAAGAAACACTAAGGGGTCAGCCCTTGACGGAAACACTAAGCGGAAACACTAAGGGGTCAGCCCTTGACATGGGACAAATGCCCCCCTCTTATTTCTCAGTCCCAACCTACTCATTCCCAAGATACTGTTCAAGCAGCTGTGCTGAAAAACCAGACATCCGGTTGGAGCCAATCAGGATCAGCGGTACGCCGCGGCCGCCCAGCTCCTGGTATCTGCGCTGGGCGCTTTTGTCCTTCTCAATATCGTATTTAACAACCGGATAGTTTTTACTGGCGATGTACTTTTCGGCAGCCTTGCAACTGGGGCACCAGTCGGTGACATACATCTCGATTGCGCCTAAGAAACGCACCTTGGCCTGTTTGACCGGAGCGGGTGCCGTGACCCGCTCCTCGAAAGTTGTCGATTTACTGCCTCTGTTCTGTTGAATAGGTGCCGGTGCTGGCACAGGGGCAAAATCGGAGTCGGGATAGACCTTGACCTTGGCGCGTTTCTTCGAGCGCGGCGGCGGGGTATCCTTGAATGTGATGGTCCCGTTTTCATCCACCCATTTGTACATATCGGCCTGAGCAGACGAGGTGATAAGAAATGTTGCCGAGATGAGGGGCAAAAGAATATTTTTCATGATTATCCCGATCAGCTTTTCAGTATGGTGTGATGTAGGCCAGAAGGGGCTCAAATTCACTGGCACTTCAAAAAATTGTCACCACACGGCCTATTTTTTTTAATAATACTATCATAATGTATTTAATTAAATCTAACAACTTCTTAAAATTTCAAGCAATTTCAGTCGGATCATGATGAAACACTGCTGATCGGGTTTAAAGGGGGATCTGATTGAACAACTTTTTGTTTCTATGCAAGGGAACAATCGATGAATGGCAGAAGATTTTGGACAGCCTGGAGAGGACTTTCTGGCACTTGAGAAGCTGCGGACGGATCGGGAAGACATGACGAGCGCCATACCCCGAAAACAGAAAAAGCCCCAGTCCTTGCCATTGCTTCTGGTCAAAGCTTGGTCAAAGTCAGGGGCTATGTACTGATAACTACATCAAGTAGTTTATTGAATTATTGGAGCGGGAAACGAGATTCGAACTCGCGACCTCAACCTTGGGAAGGTTGCACTCTACCACTGAGTTATTCCCGCAATGAACTATTATAAATGCCAAGACCTGGGCAGTTTGTCAACTGCTAATTTATGAAATTTAGCTTAAAGCTAAACTACCTTGCTGATAAAAAACTTCTTAACCTGCTCCAGATCAGCTTCCATGACCTCGCAACGTGTCGGCAGCCCTTTTAAAGCAGCAATGGCTGGTGGAACAGGTGTTGGTGTAGCAGTGGCCTTTTCGACCGCCTCAACGAATTTGGCGGGGTGAGCGGTTGCCAGACATACTCGGGCAACAGTTGGAGGCAACAGATCCTGGGCGGCCCTGACACCGACGGCGGTATGCGGGTCAAGGAGGTAGCCGGTTGCTTTATGGAAATTGGCGATGGTTTCTATCGTTTGTGACTGATTCACTGAAGCAGAGCAGAATTCGCTCTGTACCTGAGCAATCTCATCCTTGCTAAAACCGATCCTGCCGGTTTCTTTTAACTCAACAAAGGCCGCTCTCACCCTGTCAGAATCTTCGTGATACAGATGGAAGAGATAACGCTCGAAATTGGAGGCCAACTGAATATCCATGGAAGGAGATACTGTCGAAACCACGCTACTGAGCGAATAATCGCCAGCATTGATAAAACGGGTCAGGATGTTATTCTCGTTGGTGGCCAGAATCAGTTTTTCAATTGGTAAACCCATGCGTTTGGCAACATAACCGGCAAATATATCGCCGAAGTTGCCGGTCGGCACTGAAAAGCTGACTGCTTTTTCGCCTTGGTCGGTCACTCGCAGCCAAGCGTAGAAGTAATAGACCACCTGTGCCAATACTCGCGCCCAATTGATAGAATTTACTGCGCCCAATGAGTATTTTTCTTTGAATTCCAGGTCATTGAAAAGTTCTTTGACCATATTCTGGCAATCGTCAAAGGTGCCTTTGATAGCGATATTATGTACATTGGCATCAGTAACAGTGGTCATCTGCAAGGCCTGCACCGGTGAAGTTTTGCCTTGCGGGTGCAGTATGAAAATATTGATGCCTTTTTTGCCTCGAACGCCGTGAATGGCGGCACTGCCGGTATCCCCGGAAGTGGCGCCGACGATATTTAAATGCTCGCCTCGTTCATTCAGAATGTATTCAAACAGATTTCCAAGAAATTGCAGGGCCACATCCTTGAAAGCCAGGGTCACGCCATGAAACAGCTCAAGGATATACATTCCATCCTCATGCACCACCGGTGTTACTTCGGGATGACTGAAGGTGGCATAGGATTTATTGATCAGAACCTTGAGATTGTCAGGTGGGATGTCATCCACAAACAGTGAGGTGATCTCAAAGGCCAATTGAGGATAAGTAAGCTTACTCCAGGAAGCCAGTTGTTCAGAAGTAACCCGGGGATAGGATTCTGGCAGAAGAAGACCGCCATCACTGGCCAGGCCCATCATTACTGCATCCTTAAAACGGATCGGCTTTATTCCGCCGCGGGTGCTAATATATTGCATCAGATACTTCCTTTCAAAAAGACGTAAAATCGCTAGGCCTAGCTTGGCGTCAGCGGCTTTAAATTGACGTTACTTGGTAGCATTGAAATGTAGCAGATTCTGCGGGATTATGGAAGAGCCGAGCTGCCCGGATTCCTGGGAAAGGCATCTTCCCGCAATTCGCCGGGGGCGAAAAGAAAAAAAGCGCGGAACATGCAATATTTATAAAACTCGCTAAACAAGAGCTGAAAGCTGCCACCGTGGTTCCACCAGGCTTCTTTCAGATTCTTGCTGTCAACCGGATAGGTATAAATGGCGATATCCTTGGGGAGTGAATTGCGCAGCAGTATCGAGGCGCGCTTCATGTGATAACGCGAGGTGATAAGTATGATTGACCGAACATCCTTTTTCATGATGACATCCCTGCCGAAGATGGCATTTTCAAGGGTATTTCGCGAGGCATTTTCAAGAATGACACCTTCGGAAGATGGATCACCATTACGGGGATTGTAAAGATCGGTTTTACGCACAGAGGGACCAACGCCGATAAAAAACAGCCAATCAGCTTTTCTTTCACGATACAGCCGAACACCCTCTTCCACCCTACCCTTGCCGCCAGCCAGCACAACAATGGCATCCGCCTTGACCGCGCGTGGGCGGTAGGAGAAGGTTTTATAGGTAAAATCAATGAAAAGCATGGCTACGACAACCAGCATTATGATCAGCAATGTTATAAAAGCCTTGATGATATTCATATCAACCTTAAATTCCCCTTGCATAATAGGGTGTAAACTGATATAGATTTCTTTTCAGCAATTAACGGAGGAAGAACAATATGTCGAGAATATGTGAAATTTGCGGCAAAGGCCCCAGCTTCGGAAACAACGTGAGTCATGCCAACAACAAAACCCGTACCGTCTGGTATCCTAACCTTCAGAAGGTCAAGGCTCTTTGCAAAGGCAGTGTCAAGACCGTCAAAGTATGTACCCGCTGCATCCGCTCCGGTCACATTACCAAAGCCTAAAACCACCGGTCGCAATTCTATGTTCGAGATTACTGCCGCTGCGCACCTAAGTGCCGGCGGCATTTTCATTTTGAACCCAAAACTAGAGTGCAGCGACTACCTCGATCTCAACCTGTGCGCCCCTTGGCAAGCTTTTGACCGCCACGGTTGACCGGGCTGGCTTGTGGTTGGGAAAATAACGCCCATAAACCTCGTTGACCGTGGCAAAATCAGCCATATCCACTAAAAAAATAGTGGTTTTTACCACTTTATCAAAACCGGTTCCTGATGCAGACAGTACAGCAGCGATATTTTCCATCACCTGCTCGGTCTGCAGCTTGACATCACCTTGCACCAGTTCTCCGGTTTGTGGATCCAGCGGGATTTGACCCGAACAGAACAGCAGATCACCCGCCTGTATTGCCTGAGAATAGGGACCGATGGCAGCCGGAGCTTTTTCAGTTGAAATAGCTTTTATGTTCATTGCTTGATCCTTTCTACCTTGATCACACCCTTAACTTTCATGACGGCATTCATAACCTTCTGCAGATGTGCCAGGTCAGTAACATTTACCTCAAAAGTATTTTCTCCGCGTTTATCAATTGTGCTCTGGATATGAGCACTGGAGATATTGGCCTCACAGTTGGTGATAGCGGTCGTAATTCCGGCCAGGACCCCTTTGACATCATGACAGACAATCCTGATCTTGACCGGCAAAGCCGCAGTCTTAACCTTGTTCCAGGCCACATCTATGCGCCTTTCTGGATCTGTTTCCAGGGCGAGTTGACAGTCGGAGGTATGAATAGTTACCCCCTTGCCCCTGGTAATGAAACCGATGATTTCATCGCCCGGAACCGGGTTGCAGCATTTGCCAAAACGGACCAGCACATCATCAACGCCGCTTATTTCCACGGCGCTGCTTTTCCCTTTCAGGCGGTTGATAACTGAACTAAGACGTGATTCCTTGCGCTCGCTTCTTTCCAGTATTTTTTCATGGGGAAGGAGTTTGCCGATGATCTGGCCAATCGATATTTTGCCGTATCCGACCGCAGCCAAAAGGTCATCGTCACCGGCATATCCGAATTCGTTGGCTATTTTCTTGAATTCGCCTGCTTTTTGAATCTTTTGCAGGTTGACTGAATACTTGCGCAGGTCCTTCTCACAGATCTCCCGCCCGAGAACAATACTGCGTTTGCGTTCCTCGGTCTTGATCCAGTTGCGGATCTTGTTGCGGGCGCGGGAGCTGCGAACGATCTTAAGCCAATCCTTGCTGGGTGTATGATGGGGAGAAGTGATAACCTCGACAATATCGCCGTTCTTCAGCTCGTACTTGAGCGGCACAAGTTTACCATTTACCTTGGCCCCGACACAACGATGACCGATATCAGTATGGACCGAATAAGCAAAGTCGATCGGCGTGGACCCTTTGGGATAGCCTTTTACATCCCCCTTAGGGGTAAAGACGTAAACCTCTTCCGGGAACAGCTCGACCTTGACCGAGTCCATGAATTCCTTGGAATCCTGCAACTCCTGCTGCCATTCCAGAAGCTGGCGCAGCCAGGCAAAACGCTTGACATCCTTTTCATCATAGCCCTTGCCCTCCTTGTACTTCCAATGAGCGGCAATGCCGGCATCCGCCACACGATGCATCTCGTGGGTGCGGATCTGCACCTCCATCCGGTCGCCGTGCGGCCCGATCACTGTTGTGTGCAACGACTGGTACATATTGCCCTTGGGCATAGCAATATAATCCTTAAAACGCCCTGGGATCGGCTTCCAGGCCGAGTGGATTACTCCCAGCACCTCATAGCATTCCCGCACATCATTCACCAGTATCCGGATCGCAATCAGGTCATAGATCTCTTCAAACTCAACATTGCGCTTTTCCATCTTGCGATAGATCGAATACAGGTGCTTGCTGCGCCCTGACACTTCGTCACTGATGCCATGAGCGGTCATCTTTTCAGCAATGATGGCCTTGGCCTCCTCGACAAAGGCTTCTCGCTCCTGTTTTTTAAGGGAAATCTTGCGGGCCAGGTCAAAGTAAATCTCAGGGTTTAGATAACGAAAAGATAGATCTTCCAGTTCCACTTTTATCCAGGAGATCCCCAGCCGGTTAGCGATCGGGGCGTAGATATCCATGGTTTCGCGGGCAATGCTGCGTTGTTTGGTTTCCGGCTGAAACTCCAGGGTGCGCATATTGTGGAGGCGGTCGGCCAGTTTGACCAGGATGACGCGGATATCGTTGGCCATGGCCAGAAGCATCTTGCGGAAGTTCTCCGCCTGGCTCTCGGCCTTGGTCTTGAAATGAATTTTGCTGATTTTGGTGACACCATCCACCAGTGAGGCAACTTCCTCACCAAACATCTCGGTCAACTCTTCCGAAGTTGCCAGGGTATCTTCAATGGTATCATGCAAAAAGCCGGTGATAATGCTGGGGACATCCAGCTTCAGATCAGCCAGGAGCCCAGCTACCTCCATAGGATGGATGATGTACGGCTCTCCGGAAAGGCGGGTCTGTCCCTGGTGTACCTTGGCGCAGTAGACATAGGCCTTACGGATAAGGTTCATATCAGCCGAGGGATTATATGACGCTACCTTGTCAAGGATGTCGTTGAGCCGGATCATTATTTATAAATCGCCTAAGAAAAGTGCATGGAACTGCAAGGGAAGGATAAAAAAAGGGTGAAAGTACAGTTTACTGTCACTTTCACCCTGGTAAATGGTTTAGTGGGCGCGTTGTTTCTTGCCGATAACCTCATAAGTTACTTTGGAAGCAGCTATTTCTCTCAGTGCGGTCACGACCAACCTGTTATTTTTAGGATCGATCATCGGCTTTACGCCTTTATAAAGCTGCTTGACACGCTTGGATGCCAGCATTACCAGGAGGAATCTGTTTTCAACTTTATCAAGACAATCTTCTACGGTTACTCGTGCCATTGTGTACTCCTTCCAGCCATTTTTAATCGGAACGTTATTTTTACAGCATTTGGCCCTAAAATTCAAACAATTTCGACACCTGCTCCAGCATCCGGAAGGTACGGCGGTTATGTGCTGTAACAATAGCGGATAATTCATCAATGGCAACCTGGATATCGTCATTAATGATGATGTAGTCATACCAGCGCGATTCCTTGATTTCCTCAGCTGCCCGGACAATGCGACGTTCAATCACCTCTGGAGCGTCAGACGACCGACTTTCCAATCTACGCCGCAACTCGGCCATGCTGGGGGGCAGGATAAAAACATAGGTGCCGCCCTGGAACTGCTCCTTGAGCTTGAATGCCCCCTGACAGTCGATATCCAACACCAGATCAGTTCCGCTCTTGCGAGCTTCTTCCAATGTTTTCATTGCCGTACCATACAGGTTGCCATGGACCTCGGCCCATTCCGCAAAAGCATCCTCAGCAATCATCCCCTGAAACTGCTCATGCGAAACAAAGAAGTAATCCTCACCGTGCACCTCACCTGCCCGGGGCGATCGAGTCGTATAACTGATTGATTCCCGCATGGGAAAACGCTTTAGCAGCTCCCGGCAAAGGGTAGTTTTGCCGGCCCCGGAAGGGGCAGAAATGATCATGATCAATCCTTCGCGTTTCATAACAGCCTTTCAAAGCTTAAATACGATCTGGTGCAACCGGAAATGGTTTTGGTGAATGTCACAGTCCGATTAGTAGCATAAAAATAACAAAAAAGAAAAGCCCTCCTATGGCGGGCTTTTCGAAACATGCTCTTACTGATTTATAAGAACTAGAGGTCCAGTTTGTCCACTTCAAAGCCTAAATCGGAAACCTTGCCCATTACCTCCAGGTTCAGACATTTCCCATCAAACAGCTCATTGCCTAGACGCTGAATATCATCGATAGTTACAGCATCAAAGCCGCCCAATATCTCTTCGATCGGCTGGTTGCGGCGCAGATAAATCTCGTTCTTGGCTAAGCGGGTCATTAGATTATCGCTGCTTTCCAAAGACATCAGGATCTTGCCTTTAAGCTGTTCCCGGGCCGAGTCCAGCTCATCTTGCGGTACCGGCTCCTGCTTAAGTTTGCGAATCTGGCTTAAGGCTATATCAACCGCCTCTCGGCAATGGATTTGTTCAGTACCGGCGTAAACTACCAGCGCACCCGAATCAGCATGGGAAATCACATAGGAATAAACCGAATAGGCAAGTCCCTTTTTCTCCCGGATCTCTTGGAATAGCCGCGAACTCATGCCACCCCCCAGGATGGTATTGAGCAGAAACAGGCTGTAGCGGTCCGGGTGGTCCTGCGAAAGGGCATGGGTTCCAAGACAGACCAGGGCCTGTTCCAGATCCCGCTCGCTCAGATTGATTCGCCTTTCGTTGCAGGGCACCGAAGCATCTGTTTTACGCGGAATCCACTTGGATTTAATAGCTGAGAAAGCCGCCTGCATCAGACTCACCAGGTCCTCGTGCTTAACGTTTCCGGCTGCTGAAATAATGATTTCTTCCGGATGATAACGGCTCGTCTTGTAATCGATGATAGTGTCTCGCGTTAGTGTTGAGACCGTTTCCTCGGAACCGAGGATGGAAAAACCAAGCGGATGGCCGCTCCAGAAGTTCTGATGGAAGCGGTCGTGGATGCATTCCTCGGGATTGTCATCCCGCATCTTAATTTCCTGCAGGATTACCTTGCGCTCGCGCTCCAGCTCTTCGGCCGGAAAAGTCGAGTGCAAAAAGATATCCATAACCAGGTCGGTAACCCGCGGCAGAAACTTTGCCAACACCTTGGCATAGTAGCAGACATACTCATGGCCGGTAAAAGCGTTTAATATTCCGCCCATCGAGTCTATTTCCAGTGATATCTGCCTGGCAGTGCGACGGGTAGTGCCTTTGAATAGAAGATGTTCAATGAAATGAGCAATGCCGTTAACTTCCGGTGCTTCGTGACGTGTTCCATTGGCCACCCATATGCCGAGGGAGACAGTGTGCATGTGTTCGATGCGCTGGGTTATCACACGCACACCATTGTTGAGTATTGTAGAGGTTATCATGTTTGCAATAATACCGAGATTTTAAAAAAAATCCACTTTCTTATTAGAATATTCTGCTGGGCTTAAGCTGGTCTGCCAAGGAATAAAACTATCTCTTGCAGCGGTCGTTGGATATTGTTAAAAACAGATCGGCACCTGATAAAAATGACCTGCCTGAACAAAGACCAAACAGGAGATGATGTGAATATTATAGCGACCAGCATTCCCGATGTACTGATAATTGAACCCAAAGTCTTTGGCGACGAGCGGGGCTTTTTCTACGAGAGCTACAACGAACGGTTATGGCAGGAGAAGACCGGCCAGCAGGTCTGTTTTGTGCAGCATAATCATTCCTGTTCAGCCGGCGGAGTTCTGCGCGGGCTGCATTACCAGATCCAACACCCCCAGGGAAAGCTTGTCCGGGTCATCAGTGGCGAAGTTTTTGATGTGGCAGTTGATATCCGGCGCAGCTCAGCCACGTTTGGCCGTTGGTTCGGAGCAAGATTGTCAGCCGAAAACAAGCGACAGATGTGGGTACCAGCCGGCTTTGCCCATGGCTTCTGTGTTACCTCCGATTATGCAGAGTTCCTCTATCTGACCACCGATTTTTGGGCTCCCGAGTATGAACGCTGCATTCTTTGGAATGATCCCGAACTGGCAATCGATTGGCCGCTGGTTGGTGAACCGATGATTTCGCCTAAAGACCGCCAGGGCAGCCTGTTTCGTGAAGCTGAGCTTTTTCCATGAAAGCCTCCCTTTCAGCCTTGGACCAGTCCTCTGAAGAAGACCCACTACAATCACCCTTTCCGATCGAATCCAAAAAATACAGCGGTACGACTGCATGGCTGATGCTACTGTGCTGCTGTCAAATATTCATCATGCTGGTTTTCATCAATTACTCAGCCATTTTGCCGATCCTGAAAACAGAATGGGACATGAATAATACCCAGGCCGGCTTGATTTTCTCTGTCTATCAGTTGGGCTACATTGCATCGGGAGTAATCCTGAGCGCGCTGACTGACCGGGTCAATATCAAGCTAATCTTCATCTCTTCAGTGATCTGGTCCGGATGCGCCAATCTGCTTTTTGCATTATACGCCGATGATTTCACCAGTGGTTTATTCCTGCGCGCTCTGACCGGCATTGGCATGGGCGGAACCTATATGCCCGGACTGAAACTGGTGGCCGAGCGATTTGAACCAGGACGGCGAGGCAAAGCTATCGGGGTTTACGTCGGCTCGCTCGTGCTCGGCACCTCGCTTTCCCTGGCGCTGACCGGCTGGCTGACCGGACTGTACGGCTGGCGTATAGCCTTTATATATTGCTCCGTAGGCGTTTTTATAGGAGGCACCTTTTCTGTCCTGCTCTTTCGCGGATATAAGCCTGCCCCACGGTCCCGCACGAAAGCCGGCTTCAGCGGCGAAGTGATTAAAAACCGGCCTGCGCTCCTAATGATCCTAGGCTATGGCTCTCACATGTGGGAGATGTACGGCATGCGAAGCTGGCTGGCCCCCTTCTTTACCTCGGCCCTGATCGGCTGGGGATTTGAGGCCGGGCGCGCAACCGGATTGGCCTCCGGCATTGCAGCTGTGATGATCGGAATAGGTGCCTTTTCCACTGCCATAACCGGAACCTTGTCAGACCGCTTTGGACGAACCGCTACCATAAGCATGGTAATGCTTGCCAGCGCTGGCTTGTCATTTTCATTCGGCTGGCTGATCAACACCAACATCTGGTTGGTACTGGTGATCGGCCTGCTTTACGGGTATCTGGTGGTGGCTGAGTCACCGGTTTTCTCAACCGGGCTGACCGAACTAGTGGCGCCCGGCTACCTGGGGGCGGCCATGGGACTACAGTCTCTGGTTGGCTATTCTTTAGGGATGATCTCCCCTACCTTATTCGGTTGGGTCCTTGATCGCTGCCATGGCTGGCAACCTGTACCGGGCATCAGCGGCGAATGGGGTCTGGCCTTTGCAAGCGTGGGAATGGGGGCTCTGGCCGGGCCGGTTTTCATGCTGTTTTTACGACGCTCCCCGGATGCCAGTAAAATGGCCGGAGGAAAATTTTGACAAGCAGGTTGTTTTATTAATTTTTAATATTATAGTTCCGACACAATTTCTTGTTATTTAATAAGTTTTTGAGTATGTTCGTAAAAGATTAGGCAGGGAGGACTTATTATGCCAAGAGTACTTATACCGTTAGCTGACGGATTTGAGGAAATCGAAGCACTCGCCATGGTCGACATACTGCGCCGGGCAGAGATTGAGGTGGTTCTGGCCGGCTTGCGTCCCGGGCAAGTAATTGGCGCCCATAACGTCAGCATAATCCCGGACCAGGTCATCGACAACATCAGGTCGGCCAACTTCGAGATGATCTTGCTCCCCGGCGGTCAAGCCGGCGCGAATAATTTACTGGCCGATACCAGAATCAAGCAGCTTTTGAATGAGTTCAAAAAATCCGACAAAACCATCGGCGCCATCTGTGCAGCCCCAATTGTTCTTGCAGGAGCAGGTCTCCTGGCTGGGAAAAGAGTGACATCTTATCCCAGCTACAGCAACAAGCTGGGGAGTGCTATTTATGAGAATAAAGCAATAGTCACTGACGGAAAGATTATGACCAGCCAGGGACCCGGCACCGCCATCCCTTTTGCCCTGGCTATTGTTGCCCAGCTTTCCGGACGTCACGTGGCCGAAAACATTGCCAAGGATATGCTGATTCCCAATATACCTTTGCAGGATGACATCTGGGATCAGCAGCTTTTCAACAGCACCACCCAAGCTCTGGTCAGCGCCTTGGAAATGAAGGATACCTACACCCAGGGTCATGCCAAACGGGTTACCGAATTTGCCCTTTCAATCGGCTTGAAACTAAATCTTGTAGAGAATGAAATGCGAGATCTGTATCTCGGATCGGTCCTCCATGACATCGGCAAGTTCGGCACTGAAGAAGAAGTGCTGAACAAGCCGGAAAGTCTCAATTTCAGGGAAGAGACGCTAATCCGTGAACACCCGCTAAAAGGAACGCTTTTTATCGCCGGAATAGAAAATCTAAGTCACATTATTCCGACCATTCTTCACCATCACGAACGCTGGGATGGCGCCGGTTACCCGGGTCGACTGAAGGGAGACCAGATCCCGTTGCATGCCCGTATCGTAGCTATTGCGGATGCCTATGACGCCATGTTGTCGGTCAGATCATACCGTCCTTCCCTGGAAAAGGAGACCGCCATCCACGAGCTTCAAAAACAAAAAGGGACCCAGTTCGATCCCTTTATAGTGGATGTCTTCATTGAATGCCTGAATGATTCGCCCTATGAGATGAAGGATTTTAGTTATTATTTCTGAAAGCATCTAATTTAAAAGGATTATTTATTTCATTTCCGAAGATAGGTAACATCTAGGTAACAATCAGTGGATAATGAAAAATTACTGGAATTAATACGACAAACAATTAAGGAAGAAATACCGGCCATTGCCAAGGCTGTAGTACGTGAGATGAACCTTCAAAAACAAAAGGATTTACGGCTAGGGCATGTCAGCACCGAAGAGGAACAACTAGCAACCGTATTTGCTACTCAAGGAATCAAAGGGTTGAAAAAGTTTTTTGAAAATATGCCTGTCAGCAACAAAGAAAAAAGCCGCCTCCAATAATGGAAAGCGGCTTTTTATTTATAATACCTAATTTATGTTGCTACTCGCGATTCAGCCACATACGTTTGTATGCTTCCTCATAGATGCTTTGCTGTATCAACATCTGCATGTTCAAGGGTTCCTGCTCAATTTCAACATCAGCCCATAGATCTGGCGCAGAACTACCACGCGAAGAGCAGAACATATCAAAGCCAGCGTTGTTGTATAAAAGAGGGTATTCCGGAAATTCGAAGGTATTACTTTTGAAAAACTCCTCTTGAACCCGCCAAGCCCCTTTAATTTCAGAATAATCATCAGCATTTTTTGCATGCTTAATAATCGAATATATCTCTTTAAATTCCTCAAGGATAATACGAGCGCAGGGGCTACTTAATTGTTCTGCTGTTTGTGTGCCGACGAATACATGATCATAACAATCCAGTTCATCAGCAGTGAATGGAAGGATCTTTTCTTTCGCTTTTGAAAATAAAAGTGAGCCAGTGTCATGGCCGGGCCGGAAGTCAAACAGATAAACTTTCCTTTTGGCCCACGAAAGGATTATTTCCTGCAGTGCCACAGGATCTGGGATCACCATAAATGAGGTATGGATACGCTCAGCAAACAATACAACGCGCGACGGTCCGGTGACTATGCGAAAATTTGGAATATGCCTTCCCTTTAGGAGAATACCCGGGCTGAGCTTATTGATAAAACCTTCGCATGAATCCCAGAAAATAACATCCGGATCGAGAATGACTATCGGGCCGCACGCTTGCTTAATAGTCTGATACAAAAAAGTCGAGTGGGCGATTTCAATGTCCAGCTGCCTATATTCAAAATCATTCTCTTGGCACATCCGCTTGAATATTTCCCGCGCCCCTGGATATGAAGCATTATCCGTCAACACAACTCTGTTGCCAGGAAAACCCTTGCGGAGTGTGTGAAGGGTCGTAATATTGCCCTGCAAGCTATATTCTTGTTTGCAGTACGTCATAAAGTGGATAGTGGGGGTCATGCTGGTTCCTTTCAGATATCAATAAGGCCGGGCTGAGTATGACCGCCCGGCCCTGTTGTTGCGTTTGCCACGAGTGGAGTTTCTCTGCAAACTGTCGCGGTTGATTTGCCTGTTTGATAGCGGGATACTCACGACTTCCCCCAGCGCCCGGCATTTCAGCCGGTGGGGTGAAAGAGGCCCCGGACGTGCACCGCCGTCCTTGTTGTAATTTTATGGGACCAGTTTCTGATTAAACAGGCGGCCCGGTTGCAATACGATCCCATCCATACGGGCATGAGCGACAAGTACATGACTATAGCTGGTAGATTTACCAAACCGGACTACTTCCAGTTGCACGTTCTGTCTAGCCGCTATTGTAAAGGCTCTTGCAAAGTCACCAAATATTGCAAGTCCGGTTGCGATGCTGCTTGTCGGCAGTTCCTGCATGTTTGAGAGGAAAGGTGGTTTTCCAAGCCATGATCCAGACGTTGACGCAAGCAAACCAGCGCGGATAATGAAGTCTCCGGCATTCATAATGTAACTGGTAGGGAGATTCTGGTTAGCGTTCAGTGCTGCCGCCATAGCAAGCAAGGTTCCTGTCCAGGTTGCAGTTGCATGTGCAACGACACTCTTCGGAATGTTTGTATCTGCAAGGATGGTTGCCAGGCATAGTGCATCAAGCTTCGAAGCAAACGCGCTGGCAAGAGATACATTCAACACCGCGTCAAGGTTGGCACTGTCAGACACAATCTCATTACTGAGCGGGACGAGTGCGACAAGTGCCTTCGGGTTGGCTGAAACAGCAGTATATGTCATGTCAGATTCGGTGATGTCTGCGGCTCCTTCCGTATGTTGGTATGCTGTTGGATCGCCAGTAATCCGAGCTAGGTTGGTAGGACCATCAATACTTATGGTGCCAGCTCCCGCCCGTATTACGGTGCTAACTGCTCTAACTGCATCAATGATGTCAGCCCCGACGTAGGTCGGAACGGTTGCCGGGCCTGAGACGACTGCATTCATGGTTTCTATCCCCATGTTCGCCCTTACGTATTCCCCCAGGCTGAATTTAGAGCCATCCTGAGGTGCGGCGGGAGCGAAGTCACCGAGCTTTTCAGTGCTGGCAAGAATAGGGATCAGTTTACCGGCCACGTTCACATATTCGCGGGGTTTAGCTGCGGATGTTGGAGCGTTTCCGCCTGCAAGCTTGATTCTGTTCTGCAATGCTTCCATGCCGTCAAGACGGTTTTTCATATCAGCGAGACTTGCTGTCTGATTTTCGTTAAGCTGCTCGATAAGGCTTTTCACTTCGTCGAAATGTTCCATAAATAAATGTCCTTTTTCGGCTCTTGGCCGTCAGTTATTTTTTAAGTATTGCTTGCATGTACTCTTTTATCCTCTGCATTTCAGTCACGCCAGCGTCTCGCTGTGCTTCGAATTTAAAGGATGATACAGCAGCGAGTGCTTCCTTGCGGCTCAGTCCAGAATCTCTCAGGATTGATTCAAGGTCGCGCTCGTTGTCTGGTTTGGAAATAATGTTCATTGCCGCCACGATCTGCGGCACGTTGGCAAACTTGGATAAATTGAACCGGGCTTTGATTTCTGCCGGATCGCCGACAAAATCGCAGAAACCTTTCTGCATTGCTTCATCAGCGGTCATCCATGTTTCAGCCGCCATCATGGATTTAATGTCTTGTTCTGTTCTACCGGTTTTGTCGTGGTAGGTGTTGACCAGCGTGCCGTCAATCTTGTCCAAGGTATCGGCCAGTTTCCGCATATCGCCAGCATTGCCAGCAGTAAGCGCCCAGGCGTTATGAATCATCATAAAACTATTCTTCGCCATGCGTACTTGATCGCCAGCCATAGCGATAACCGAGGCAATGGAAGCCGCAAGGCCATCAACTTGAACGTGAACTTTTGAAGGGTGTTGTTTCAGGGCGTTGTGGATGGTGATACCGTCGAATACACAGCCACCAGGGGAATTGATACGAAGATTGATAATGCCGGATTTAATACTGTTCAGTTCGCCGATGAAGTCTTTTGCGTTGACTCCGTAGGCTGAAACCTCGTCGTAAATGTAGATGGTGGGATTGTCTGTGGATTTGTTCTCGAATTTAAACCATGATTTGCTGGACATTTTAGACTCCCTACGCTTCACAGCGTTGATAGTGGTTAAGTTTTTAACATAAAACAGAATTTATGTCAATTTGTGTGGATCTATATACTGTTGGGCATCTTGAGCCTATAAAATAGATTGTGTAAATGGCCAAAATCGGTTGAAATCCCAAATCACTGGAGGGACCGATGGCCACGACCGACGAACTGCTCGATATTTTGATGAAAGACTACAAGAAGCCCGAAGATCTTATTGGTGAAAA
>DASXUK010000041.1:0-38628 GCA_036504875.1 Desulfuromonadaceae bacterium | reverse complement strand
ATCATTAGTGTCCGGAATAATTTCAGAACAACTTCAGCTGTTTAGGTTTTAAGATCATGTTGCTTTTGTAATCGTAAAATGTAAGCAGTTGGTTTAGTTCCGTTCTTTCAAAAACCGATACGCTCAAAATCTGTAGAATTGTGTAGAGACTGGCTTCGATTTTCAGCCTTTTCCTGATAATGGCAACCAGAAGGTAAACGCTCACGGCAATCCATATCTGGGTCTTCACTGCATTCTCTGATGTGCCGTAAAAACTCTTGATACGCAGGTTCTGCTTGATCCATTTGAAGAACAACTCTACTTGCCAGCGTTGTTTGTAAAGGTCGGCAATTGTCATTGCCGGCAGATCAAAGTTGTTGGTTAGGAATACCAGAACCTTGCCAGTTTCAGGATCGCGGTATTTGATTCTGCGCAACTTGTCAGGATACTTTTTCGCTGTTGCCGGGACGATCAGCTTGATCGTTTGATCACAGATGAGTCCAGTCGTTTTATCAACCGGATGCGAGTAGATTCGCTCAAAGCTGAATGTTGACTTGGCTCTGGTAACAAAGAAAGCCAGGCTTCTGGTAATGCTGTGCAGCCTTGCAAAGTCAACATATCCGCGATCCATCACATAGATGGAGCCGGGTTCGATCGGCAGTACGTCCAGAACATTAACGTCATGGAGTTTGCCATCTGATATGTGAATGAATGTCGGTATGCTTCCTTTGAGATCAAGAAGCGTATGCAACTTGACTGCGGCCTTGGCTGTACGGAAGTGAGCCCAAGGGAATACAGAAAGACAAAGATCAATCGTCGTTGAATCCAAGGCATATACCGTCTGCTCGATGTCAATAGCCAGCTGTTCCTTCTGATACAGTTTTCTGGCAGTTCCGATCAGATGTTGAGCGAAGTCGGCATAGATACGCCAGTCCCGAGCTTCGTTGGCGTCAGCCAGGGTGCTTTTGGATACCGTGCTCCGAATCCCCATCCGGTAGAGTTTGCTGTTTTGGGATCGAAGACATGTCACAGTGTCCCGCAGGCTCTCACGATAGGTCAGCTGAGCGAATGCCATGACTCGAAACTGTTCCAGACAGTTGAAATGCTTGATGCTGAAATTGCCTTGATAGCGATCAACACACCGGTGGAATGTTTTCAGAGGCATGACGTCCATAACCTGAGTAAAGACCATCTGACCTGAATTCATAGCCTACCCCCGGAATTTTCAGGGGATGGTGCCAGATTTCAGAATCATTTGAAATCGACGACATGAACAATTTGGGTATTTTTCAAAGAACTCGAGCTGTTATATAAAACCACACTCAATTATTCCGGACACTAGTTTTCCACTTTAATAAATTAGCTCTCCCGACAATCAGCTCGTTTGGTGAGCCAGCTCACTTACGCCCGCCGCCGGATCGTTTACTTTCATTTATGCCTTGATGCAAAAAATCAAAGGTTCAAACGGGAGAAACGAACATGGCTGCACGCTTCATTTGTATCGCATTGCTGATTCTTACCTGCGGCGGATCACCGTTATTGGCCGCAGAAACAGGTACCTCTAATATGGTAATTGCCAAATATGACGATAGCGATAATAACCTCCGTCAGAAAAAGCAGGAGGCAACCCGCCGTTTACTGATAAACGAGAGCTATGAGTACTACGAGATTGATGGAAGCAACATTGATGAACTGCGGCAGCAAATGAAGCAGCGCGGCACCAAATGGAACGACGGCAAAGTTTATGCTGCGCTTACCACCTGGGATATCGGATATGATTACGATGTTTCATCAGCAGACGGGAAGTATTTTATAAAATCTGCCGACACCAAGATCGGCATTGTTTTTCATCTCCCCAGACGTCAAGGAAATGCGAGCAACTCTGAACAACTGGTTGGCCAATGGGATAAATATATGGAGCACCTCAAGGAGCATGAGTTTGGGCACCGGGATTTGGCTGTCAAAGCCGCTGGAGAGATTAATGAAATTCTGGCGTCGCTTGGTAGCTTCAGCAGCAGAAGCGAATTGGACAAAGAGGCTACCCGGCTTGTGAAGGCAAAGCTGAAGGCAATGAAAGAAATTCAGGTAAAATATGATGCCGACACCCATCATGGAATAAAGCAGGGTGCGGTACTCTCTTCCCTCTGAGCCATGTTTGTCATCTCAACCCTTTTTTGAACCGGATAATTCCCGCTCGAAAGTAGGCAGAATGGCTTTAAAAAAAGCATTACGAACCAACTGGACCAGGACTTGCCAAGTGCTGGTCTGTGGTTTTTCCAGCGGGCCCGAGATATCGGCCTTGGTGGCAACTTCCGCTCTGGGCCGGTTCTCAAGAAGCTTGGAAACCCCCCCGACGAGCATTTCATACATCTTGCGGAAAACCCCCTTCTCCTTGTCCTGACGCTTGTCATAAACCTTCATGTCTCTGAAAAACGGCTTCAAATATCCCGTGACAACGTCGTTTTTGACATGGAGTTCCGTGACTAAAGAAAAAACCCCTGCAGTAACGTCAAATTTACCATAGGCCCGTAAGAGCTGGTTTAAAGAGGTCATCTGGGTGTCGTTGATTTTCACGTAAAGATCCAGATCGGGTCCTTTCTTTTCAGGGCGAAACCGGGCAGTTGCATTGGTAAGGCCGTTACCCATGAATTTGGCATTCATCTTGACATGCGCCGGTCCCTGCGAAAAATGATTCGAGAAATTTGTCAGGTTGAAATCCAGATCCGAGAGAAACACGCGATAAGCTGGTGTGGCATCCTTATTAATCATGCCGACCGTGCAATCTTTAAGGTTCATCTGATCTACTCGCAGCAGAATGCCAGGTTTGTTGCTGACTTTTTTTGCTGATTTTCCAACCTGGCCGGCTCGTCCTTTTTCCTTGGCGGCTGAAGCTGCCGAATGAATATAGTCCACTTTCATACCGGCTATAGTTAGGTTCTCGACTCGGGCAGTCTTGGTTTCAGGACCGAATTCGACATTGCCGGTGGTCTCCAGCGTGCCGCTGTGGATGGAAAGATTGGCGCGGGCGATTATGGGCTTGAAAAAATCGATCGGAATCTTTTCAAATTTAAAAGTGGCCTTGATACCCGGTAACGGTTCCGAAAGCACGTTGGCTTGCCCCTCGATACGGCCGTGTCCGCTGCCGAAGATATAGGTATCCATTTCAAACGATGAAGGGTAAACTTTGTCCGGCGACCGTACGTTCCGGATGTTGGTCGCCTGAAAGTTAAAGTGAGTGAGAGAGAGCGGCTTTTTAATATCTTCATCGATGTAGGTGATATCCGCATCTTTTATGATCACGGAATTTATCTTGAGCGGATAGATGCTCTCAATGGCCTGCTGCCAGCCACGCTCCTTGACTGTTTTCTTTTCCTTTACCTCGCTGCGCAATTGCTCCAGATTTACGCTTAGCTTGGGCTTGTCCAACACTATTTCAGCAACTACCTTGCCGTGCAGGATTTCACTCCAGCGAATGCTTGCTTTAAGATAAGGGAGATTGGCTATAGGCGGATCAGGATAGGCCTGCTGCATGGCGGCCACACCCTTTAAGGTTACCGACAAGCCAACTAACTGAAGGTGCAGGCTTTTTATATGGACGCTGTACCCCTTCAGGTGGCTGTTGAGCTTTTTTTCTGTCATCCTGCGAAGCGGCTCATCCAGGAAGAATGAGGCAATAAATAATAGCAGGATCAGCCCCCCGAAGATTCCCAATCCCCAATGCAACCCTTTTGAATGCCAAAAACCTTTTCTGGCCATGGGTTTTTCTTCAGCTGTCTCGGTCATGGCAACCCCAATCAATTAAACGTCTCACGTTAATCGCATTTCTGGAAGTTACAATAAACCTACCCAAACACGATCGTTTGTCAAATCAGAGCTTTGAAAGATCTTTCCGCGACCGATAACAATGGTCATGCTGTGATATAATTCCATCTAAGCGGGACTTCATTTCTGGCAGGAGGACGTTATGAAGGCGATTTGGACCGGTTCAATCAGTTTCGGTTTGGTGAATATTCCAGTTAAACTGTATAGCGGTTCAGAAAGCAATAGTCTGGACTTGGATATGTTGCGCAAGAGCGATCTATGCCCGATTAAATATGTCCGGGTCTGCAAATACGACAACAAAGAGGTCCCCTATAATGAAATAGTAAAGGGCTATGAGTATACCGATGACAAGTATGTAGTTCTGACTGATCAGGACTTTCAGAATGCCAATGTGGAGAAAACACATCTGATTGATATTTTGGATTTTGTGGATGAAAAGGAAATTGATAGCAGGTACTTTGAAAAACCATACTATCTGGAACCGGATAAAAGCGGAACAAAACCGTATGCTTTATTAAGGGAAGCACTTAAAAAATCCGGCAAAGTAGGTATTGCGAATTACGTCATCAGAAACAGGGGCAACCTAGGTGTTATCAAGCCCTTTGAAGATCTTTTGATACTAAATGCTATCAGGTATCAGGACGAGCTTCGAGCTTACAGTGAACTTAAACTCCCCAAGTCAGAAAATCTCCGCCCTCAGGAGATAGAGTTGGCCCTCACATTAATAGATCAACTGACTGATAAATTCGATCCGGCCAAGTATAAAGATACGTATGTTGAGGACCTTAAGAAGGTGATCGAGGAGAAGGCCCAAGGTATAAAGACCAAACCCAAGGGGAAAGAGCCGCAGCCCTCCAACGTCATCGACATCATGGCTCTGCTGAAGGAGAGCCTCAAACAGAAGCCAAGAAAAGCAGCATAATCAGTGCTCACCACGAAGGCACGAAGTACACGAAGAATTCGAGGAAAATACAAAAAAGGTTTTCATCCGAAAAGTGAGGCGCCATTTTTGTGCAAGGGTATTACTAATGGACTAATCAGGCCTTCGTGATCTTCGTGCCTTCGTGGTGAACTCCTTTAGATCTTGAAAGAGAACTGAATGGGTCTGGAAGAGTACAAAAAAAAGAGGGATCTGGATAAGAGTCATGAGCCGGCGGGAAAGCCGGCGCAAACTCGCAAAAAGCTCAGCTTTGTGATTCAGAAACATGCTGCCTCGCATCTGCACTATGATTTTCGCCTTGAGCTGGATGGTGTCCTGAAGAGCTGGGCAATCCCTAAGGGACCCACGCTCGACCCATCCATCAAGCGGCTGGCAATGCAGGTTGAGGACCACCCTTATGACTATAAAGACTTTGAGGGGATCATCCCGAAAGGCAATTACGGCGCAGGAGAGGTCATCATCTGGGACGAAGGCCATTACTCGTCGCTTGAGCCCGGGAAAAAAGATGAGGAATCAATCCGTAAAGGGTTTTACAAAGGCGACCTGAAGTTCATCCTTCATGGCCACAAGTTAAAAGGCGAGTTTGCACTGGTAAGGATCCGGAGGGATGATGACAAATCATGGCTGTTGATAAAAAAGCACGATGAGTTCGCATCAACAAGAGACATTACCCTGAACGAAGAATCGGTCAGAACCAGGCATAAGATAGAAGCAAAAAGCAACAGAAGAACCCCTGAAAAAGGCCGGGCTGGATCAGCAGATCAACTGGCCAAGGCGATTCACGCACCCATGCCTCATGCAATCACGCCAATGTTGGCCTCATCCATTAAAGAGCCCTTTGACGGAGCCGATTGGATCTTTGAAATCAAACTGGATGGTTATCGTACCATTGCTGAAATAGAGAATGGAAATGTACTGCTTTATTCCCGAAATAACCTCTCCTTTAACAATACCTTCGCAGCCCTTATCAGCCCATTGGAAACCATAGATCACGCTGCCGTACTTGACGGCGAAGTGGTTGCTCTTGACGATAAAGGCAAGGCCGACTTTCAACTGTTGCAAAACTACCGGCGCACCGGCAGAGGAAATATCTTTTATTTCATTTTCGATCTCATTTACCTGGATGGCAAGGATCTACGCAATCTTCCGCTAATAATGAGAAAAGAGCTACTGGCGGATATATTGCCCGTCGCACAGCAGATAAGGTATTGCGACCATATTGCCCAGGAAGGCATAAAGTTCTTTCAACTAGCCAGGAAAAATGACCTGGAAGGGATTGTCGCCAAAAAGGCCTCCAGCAGCTATCAAACCGGGAAAAGAAGTAAAGACTGGCTGAAGATCAAGATCAAACTGCAACAGGAGGCCATCATTTGCGGGTTTACCGAACCCAGAGGCGGACGGAAATATTTTGGTGCTCTGGTGCTGGGGGTCTATGAAAAAAAAGAGCTGACCTATATCGGTCTTAGCGGGGGCGGGTTTGACGAGAACAGCCTGAAAGAGATCCACGCCATGCTGCTGCCGCTTATTCAAGCAGAGCCATCTTTCAAGGAGCGCGTCAAGACCGACATGCCGGTAAAATGGGTGAAGCCGGTCATGGTATGTGAGGTTTCCTTTACCGAATGGACCGGCGACAGAGTCATGCGCCACCCGATCTTTCTCGGATTACGAGATGACAAGGCCCCTGAATCAGCAGTCCGGGAGATCTTCTCGACCGATGTCGGGGATGATACTCCACCGGGTGATGTTACAGATAGAGAGGAAAAAGAAGCAGATCTAGGAGGCTTGAAAACAGGTAAACAGGAAAAAATAGTCACCGTAGAAGGTCACAGGATCAAAATGACGAATCTGGATAAGATTTTCTGGCCGGAGGAGGGCTATAGCAAGGGTGACGTGATCGATTACTATCGCAAGTATGCCAGATACATCCTGCCTTATCTGAAAGACCGCCCGGAATCCCTATACCGAACCCCGGGCGGGTTGGTTGATGAGGGCTTTTATCAAAAAGAGGCCGGCCAACTGCCACCCAAGTGGGTGCAGACCGAGGAGATCTTCTCGAAGCACAACGACAAAAACATAAGATATTTTCTCTGCCAGGACGAAGCCACCCTGGTCTACATGGCCAATCTGGGCTGCATCGAGATTAATCCCTGGCTATCGCGCATCCAGAATCTGGATAAACCGGATTATCTTGTAATTGACTTGGATCCTGAGGAGATAGCCTTTGAAAAGGTTGTCGAGGCAGCGCTTGTGGTGAATGAGGTGTTAAAAAAAGCCGGTGCAAAAGGTTTTCCAAAGACATCCGGCGCCACCGGCATCCATATCTACGTGCCTCTGAATGCCAGGTACGAGTTTGACACAGCAGTCAGGTTCGCCCAACTGGTGGCTGTCATTGCAAACAATGAAGTCCCTGATTTTACAAGCATTACAAGGTTCCCGGGTAAGCGGCAAAAAAAGGTCTATCTGGATTTCCTTCAAAACAGAGCCGGTCAGACCCTGGCAGCGCCTTACAGCATCCGTGTCCAGCCCGGGGCGACCGTCTCGACCCCCCTGAAATGGGCCGAGGTGAAGCCGGGACTTGATCCGACTGATTTCACCATCAGGACCATTGGAGACCGTCTAGCAAAAACCGGAGATCTTTTTGAAGGTGTGCTAGGCCCTGGAATAGACATAAGCAAGTGCATCAAAAGACTCGACAAGGAGTCCTAATGTTCTCATTACACAGGTTCTTCAGATTAGGTTCAATCAGTTATTGGGAACTGGTAAAGAGGGTCTACCAGAAGATTATGGATGATGATTGCCAAAGCTATGCCGCAGCCACGGCTTATTATTTTCTGTTTGCACTGTTTCCGTTTTTCCTGTTTCTGACCACCCTGATGGGCTATTTACCGGTACCCGATCTGCTGGCCAACGCCTTGGACTACACTCAAAAGATTTTACCAAAACAAGCCTTCGACATGCTGGAGGACAATGTCCTGAAACTGTTCACCAACAAGAAGACCGGGCTGCTGTCATTGGGGGTCTTGCTGGCGTTGTGGTCCGCCTCCAGCGCGGTGATTTCTGTCATGAATGTCATGAACCGCTTGTATCAGGTCAAGGAGGGGCGCCCATTCTGGAAGGTGCGGCTGATTGCCTTTTTCCTGGTGATTGCATTGTCGCTGCTGTTTCTCCTGTCCTTGATCCTGGTCATGTTCGGGCCCAGGATCGGCGGCCTGATAGCCAAATTTGCTCACTTGGGTCCTCTTTTCGAAAGAACCTGGAATATTCTGTCAATCCCGGTCATTCCGCTCATGCTGATACTGGCGGTGGCACTAATTTATTTTTTTACACCGGACGTTAAACAGAAATGGAGATGGATCACTCCGGGATCGGTTTTTGCGATTCCCTGCTGGATCTTCACCTCACTGGCCTTCTCTTTTTACATCAATAATTTTGGTTCTTATGACAAAACCTATGGCAGTATCGGCGCGGTAATCGTGATGCTGCTCTGGCTGTATATCAGCGGGTTCATCATTTTTGTGGGGGCGGTGATCAATGCAGTCATTGAACATGCCTCGGTCCGCGGCAAGGAGCCGGGTGAAAAGGTCGAGGGTGAGCGCAAAGGGAGCGGCTCCTTAAGGTAATTCAGGTTTTTTCTTGGCCCTGATCTTTTCTGCTTTCATCAGACCCAGAACGCTTCTGAGCGGGATCATGACCCATTCGGGCCGGTTATTAAGTTCATAGCCCAGCTCGTAAACCGCTTTGTCGAGCAGGAAGGTGTTGAGCATTATCTCAGCATCCTCCTTTATCTCCGGCACAAACCTACCGCCGGTGATGTTCTCCAGGTAGGAGCGCAGGAAGGTTTCCGTGTTGTGCCGGTACCAGACTTCAGCCCATGGTTCCAGAAAGGGGATGTCTTCGGAGCGGACATGGGCTGATTTCAGAAGCACTACAAAGGCTGCATAGTAAAAGGAATTCACCATGCCGGCTACATCCTTCAAAGGCGAGTATTTGATCCTTCTCTCGCTTAAGGTCCGCGCCGGTTCCCCCTCGAAATCAACCACATAAAAGTCATCACCGGTGTAAAGAAGCTGCCCCAGGTGGTAATCCCCATGGATGCGGGTTTTCAAGACCGGGAACTTGTGACTGATGAACCTTTGTAAAAACTGCAGTATTTCAGGCTCCAAGTTCAGCACCTGTTCAGCCTGCTCCTGGACTGAATTGGGTATCTTGTTCATATTTCTACGCAACAGAGCGAGCACTTTTTGAGCCCGGCTGCGCATGGACTGATAGAAGGAGCGCTGGTAGAGCAGGGTGAATTGTTCCGGAGCAAAGGCGGAATCATCTGTACGGGAGGCCAGGGCCAGGTGAAATTCCGCAGTTCTTTTACCGATAAGTGTTACCATTTCAGGATAAAAACCGCCCATAATTTCCAGCATATTGGGAGACAGCAAGGTATCGCTGTCAAAATGTGATGCGGAGGGTTGCGGGATATCCTTGACCTCCTCTCGCTTGGCCAGCACCCGGTCAAGGTACAGCGCCATTTCCCCGAGAGTAAATGACCAGGCATCCCCTTCATTCGGGATCAGCCTTTGCAACATGGCGATTGTGATCGGCTCCGAATTTGGTCGTCGGTACTCCAGTATGCCTGCCAGGGGAGCAATATTCTTAAAATGCGTCCTGTCAGTCAAAAACCTGCCGATTTCGACCTCGGGATGCATCCCCTCTTCCATGCGACGATAGAGTTTAAGGAAAAAGGTTCTGTTGAAGATGATCGAGCTATTGCTTTGCTCGGCCTTGCTTACCTGCGATAGGAAAGGGGGCTGACAGTCCCCCATGATCTGGCTGAACATTTGACCGGGATGCCCGAAGAGCTTGCTCCTGGAGCGTTCCCCCTTTTTGCGGGCAATCATTTCCAGAAGAGCAGCGTGAAAATGTTGATGATAGGTGGCATCCTGAAGATAGCCTGCCTCGCTGTCGGTCTTGAACCGGCAGATAGCTGCCTTGGGATACTCCTTCTGGACAGACTCGGCTTCGGCCGAAGCCAAAAAATGCAGCGGCAGCAGATAGGTCTCCAGCGAACCCTCGCTATAGGCAACATCGATGAACGTTACAGCAACTGACGTGCCGTTGGTCTTGACCGGCATGCTTTCGCCGAGAGTAACCCTGTTGATGATGCGCCCCTTGCCCTGGAACCAGCGGCATTTTTTGAGGTAATCGGGAAGGATCTGTTCAAGTCGCTTCTGAGCGGTTCCTGTGAGGATGCTCTCCCAGCTTCCGCTGACAGCGAGTTCGACAAATGCAGTCTCCTCCGTCGGCGTTGCCGCATCCCTCGGTTTGGTCAGAAGCAACAGGTGAAAATCATAGGGGCCGAGCATGACTACATAGGGTGTATCCTTGATCGTGGGGAATTTGTTCCGCCCAAACATCTCCTCAGGAGTATAACCGGCAAAACGGGGATGATTAATCTCGGCTACCTGTGAAAACCGGGAAAGATTAATCAGCACCAGAATAGTTTCTTCCTGATATACCCGCAGCATGGCCAGCAGCTTGGGATTCTCCAGCGAGAAAATCTCCAGGCTTCCCCAACCAAAGGCCTTGTAACGTTTGCGCAGGTCGATCATCCGCTTCATCCACCACAATAGCGAAGAGGTATTCTTGGTCTGGTTCTCCACATTGATCGCTTCATAGTGGTATTCAGGGTCGATGATCACCGGCAGGTGCAGCTTTTGCGGATTGGCCGGCGAAAAGCCGGCATTTCTGTCGGCGCTCCACTGCATCGGCGTCCGCACGCCATTGCGATCGCCCAGATAATAATTGTCTCCCATGCCGATCTCGTCGCCGTAGTAGATGATCGGTGTGCCGGGCATGGTGAATAACAGCACGTTCATCAGCTCTATCTTGCGCCGGTCATTGCCCATCAGCGGCGCCAGGCGGCGCCGGATGCCGAGGTTGATCCGGGCGCGGGGATCGCTGGCATAGACGCGGTACATGTAATCTCGTTCCTCGTCGGTAACCATCTCCAGGGTCAGCTCATCATGATTGCGCAGGAACAGGGCCCACTGGCACTGATCCGGAATAAGCGGGGTCTGTTGAAGAATGTTCGCGATCGGGAAGGAGTCTTCCATCTGCAGGGCCATGAACATGCGCGGCATGAGCGGGAAATGGAAGGCCATGTGACAGGCATCCCCGTCACCGAAATAAGAGGCGGCATCCTCCGGCCACTGATTGGCCTCTGCCAAAAGTAGCCGGTCCGGATATTTCTCATTCACATGGGCGCGCAACTTTTTCAGGAACTGGTAAGTTTCGGGTAGGTTCTCGCAATTGGTGCCTTCGCATTCATAAAGATAGGGCACCGCATCCAGGCGTAGCCCATCCACCCCCATCTTGAACCAGAAGTCGATCACCTTCAGCATGGCTGCATGCACTCGTGGGTTTTCGTAATTCAGATCCGGCTGATGCGAATAAAAACGGTGCCAGTAGTAGGACTTGGTTAACGGATCGCGAGCCCAGTTGGAGGTCTCGAAATCTTTGAAGATGATCCGGGCATCTTCATATTTTTCAGGCGTATCGCTCCAGACATAGAAGTCGCGCCAGATCGAGCCGGGTGGCGACTGCCGCGCCCGTTGAAACCAGGGATGTTGATCCGAGGTGTGATTAAGGACCAGCTCGGTTATCACCCGGATCCCGAGATGGTGCGCTTCGCGCAGCAAATCCTGAAAATCACGCAGGGTGCCATAGGCGGGATGGATGCTGTGATAATCGGCGATATCGTAGCCGTCGTCGCGCAGAGGCGAGGGATAGAATGGCAGAATCCAGATGGCGGTTATACCCAGATCACGCAGATAGGGGAGTTTTTGCATGAGCCCCTTGAAATCGCCGATGCCGGTGCCGTTGCTATCATAAAAGCTCCTGACATGGATCTCATAGATGATGGCGTCTTTGTACCAGAGTGGGTTAAGTTCACGTTGCATAGGCTTCTCCTGCTAAGGGGCGCTCATCTTCAGGCCATCTTCGGCCGAACCTCACTCGCATAATCCTCGACGTAGCGCTGCTACGCCTGCGGTTTTGCTCGATCAGTTTGACCAAATCTGACCTAAATCTGAGCACCCTCACATTTTCAGAGGGTCTAAACCGGATCACCACTAATTCTTCTCTGTCACATTTGGTTCATTCCGTAAGAACCTCTCAACTCCTCCCTGACTGATATTTTCGCGTTCCTCCACTTTGTAAAGGGGAGGACAGGAGGGGTTAAAGCCTTGGTTTTCCTTAGAGGTAATATTCAAAATCCACCTCTCGCCGCAGCTTTGCTCGAATTCTGAAGATGCGCGCCGGCAGTTTTTCCGGATCGAGCTTGATTCGGTTCCATTCCCCCTGCCAGATCAGTTTTTCGTTGTTCAATAGGTCATGAACCAGATACGGGCGGTCCGGCTCGATGCCGAAATCAGCGATCGGGATGCGAATTCTTCCGGCCTGGGTATGGAACGGGTCGAGGCAGACCGCCACCAGGATTATGTTGTCCTGCTCAGGAGAACTTTTGCCGTAAAAGAGGATGCTGTCGTTATCGGACTGGTAGAATTTTAAATTGGAGGTCTCCTTCAGGGCCGCATTTTCGCGTCTGATCCGGTTTATGGCGGCAATGACCGTTTTCAGGTTGCCGGGCTGATCCCGATCCCATTGTTTGAGCTCGTATTTTTCAGCGTTCAGATACTCCTCGGTGCCGGCCACCGCCTCAGAAACACATAACTCGTAAGCCGGCCCATAAATCCCGTAGTTGGAGGAGAGGGTGGCGGCCAGTACCAGCCGGATCACAAAGGCCGCCCGGCCGCCGTATTGAAGGTGTTCGGGGAGAATATCAGGGGTATTGGGCCAGAAATTGGGGCGCATCACCTCGCGCACTTCGATGTGAGTCAGTTCATTCAAATAGCTGGTCAGCTCCTCCTTGCTGGAGCGCCAGGCAAAATAGGTGTAGGACTGGCTGAAGCCAAGTTTTGCCAGCTCATGCATGACCTTTGGCCTGGTAAAGGCCTCGGCCAGAAACAAGACATCGGGCGACTTCTGCTTGGCCTCCTGGATAAGCCACTCCCAGAAACGAAACGGCTTGGTGTGCGGGTTATCAACCCGAAATATTCGGATCCCGATATCCATCCAGAAAAAGACGACGCTCTTGAGCTCATCCCACAACTCTTGCCAGTGATCGGTTTCGAAGTTCAACGGGATGATGTCCTCATACTTCTTGGGAGGGTTTTCTGCAAATTGAACGCTGCCGTCCGGCCGCCACAGGAACCATTCGGGATGTTGGGTGAGATAGGGATGATCGGGTGAACACTGGAAGGCCAGGTCCAGGGCCACTTCGACGCCATAGCTTTTGGCCTCCTGGATCAGGACCTGCAGGTCGTCGATCGTCCCCAACCCAGGATGCACGGCTTTATGCCCCCCTTCGGCATTGCCGATGGCCCAGGGGCTGCCCGGGTCACCCGGCTTGGCTTGTGTGGAATTGCTTTTGCCTTTCCGTTTACTTGTGCCGATCGGGTGTATCGGCGGTAGATATAGTACGTCAAAGCCCATCTCGGCTATTTCTGGTAAAAGCCCGCAGCAGTCCTTCAGGGTGCCGTGCCGGCCAGGTTCGGGCGCGCAGGAACGGGGGAAGAGCTCATACCAGCTGCTGAAAAGCGCCTTTTGTCTCTCAACGATAACCTTGAGTTCCTGATGATAGGTCGTTGCCAATGAGCTGGATGAAACGGCATTTAACAGAAAGGCGATCTCCGGGTCCGACACAAGCAGGACCTTTTTGGGGAGGTCCCTGGTTTTCATGAGTGAGGCGCTGATTGCTTGCAGCCGGTCGGATTCCTCGCCGGTGGAGCTTTTGGCGCCCTTCTCGATATATGCGATGCCTATCAGCAGCTCGATCTCGATGTTCTGGCCGGCTTGGTGTTTTTTCAGCAAGTCCTTTTGCCAGCTGCGAAAATGATCGACCCAGGCGGTAACAGTATACTGATAGAGGCCGGCAAAGGTCAGGGAGAAAGAACCTTGCCAGCGATCATTGCCAAGGCGCTGCATCGGAAGTTGTTCCCAATCAACAAGCCCCTGCTGGCGATAGAGGAGCCGGGCCGAAATTTCATCGTGGCCGTCACAGAAGATATCCGCTTGCACGACCAGCTCCTCTCCCGCGATTCGTTTGACCGGGTAGCGGCCGCAGTCGATCTGTGGGCTGACCGCCTCTATGATTACCCTATTTCTACCTTCCATTTTTTTCCCTTCTCGGGGTCAACAGCAATCGGTTATCCGACAGTTTCCAGCAGGGCGACCGGTGCGCAGGTAAACAGCTCGGCCAGGGAAATCCGCATCTCTCCTTGATGCTCGGCAGCATTGATAATTTGTTCGGTGATGATATTGCGATAGTGGTTGCTTGAACCTTTGAGCAACGTCAAGAAGGTGTCCGACCAGCATTGCTCCCCTAACGGGACCTGCTCCGGTTCGGTTGTCAGGGTTGCCAACAGCCGCGCGGCAACTGCAATCACGGTTTTGCCGGGCGCTCTGCGGGCAAAGGCGCAGACATGCCTGGCCTTGGCGCCATGCGCCTCCAGCGGCTGATATTCTCCCTTTTCAAAGATTTCTCTGTTCATCCGGCGATAATTGAGGCACCTGAAGATGAGGTAGAGTTTGATCCGACCATCATCCCGAGAGCTCAGTAATTCGTCCATCAATGCTTGCGGGCCGATGGCAGCCTCACGTTCCTTGAGTGCCGTCAGCGCTTGGCTCCTGCTGCTGTAATCAACCGGACGCCGGTTGTCAGGATCGACCAGGCTGAAATCCCATAGCTCGGTGCCTTGATAGAAGTCCGGAAAACCTGGGGAGGCCATCTTCAGAAGTGTCTGCGACAGAGAGTTAAAGATCCCATGATGGCTGATCTGTCTCTGGAAAGGGATAAACTCATGCAGAAACAGATTGTCCGGGAGGTCCCCCAAGATTGCATCGATAAAGCCGACCAGTGCCTCTTCATATGCGCTGTTGGGGTTAATCCAACTGGTGTTGACCTTGGCTTCTCTGACCGCTTTGAGCATATATTCCCTGATCCGCGACCGGAACAGCTCCAGGCCCTCCTGATCCAGCTTGTGCAAAGGCCAGGCACCGATCAGGGCCTGATAGAGCAGGTATTCTTCGTTGCGGTCCGGCACCTTCTGGTTGTCAACGGTTTTAAAGTGTCTCTTGTTGACCCGGCTCCATCTCGTCAGGGCTTTACGCCATTTTTCAGGAATTTCAGATAAAACAGCGATGCGCGTGCGGGCATCCTCGCCACGTTTGGTGTCGTGGGTGGCAGAAGTGATCATGGCATGCGGGAAAAACTTATAGCGTTCCAGGTTCTGACCGTGAAACGCTTCCAGCGGAGTACCGAAACGGCCGGGATTGCCCCCGACCTCGTTGAGAGAAATCAGCCGGTTGTAGACGTAAAAGGCGGTATCCTCAAGTCCCTTTGCCATGACCGGGCCGGTGATCTGCTGGAATTTCATGGCAAAGTTGAGCCAATGACCCTTGACCTCCTCCTTGGTATGTTCCGGAAATTTGAGCAGCAGTACGCAGCGCAGGAAATCAAAGATTGAAACACTGATGGCGGGATTGCGGCGTTTAGCCTTGGCCACGGCGCTTTCGATGTACTGACTGTCTTTCTCGCGCACCAGCCCGGTGTTGACATAGGTTCGATAGACAGGAAAAAAAGCGATCACTTCGCTGATAGCGCGAGCCAGGCTGTTCTGGGTAAAGTCGCGGGTCAGCCGGTCCTGTTCAGAAATGGTATTCAACTGATCGGCCAGCATATTGAGCTCCCCGGAAAGAGCCACCTGCAGCACTAGTTTTTTTTTCTCGTAAACCACCTCGGTCAAGTCCACGGCCTTACCCACAAAACGATCATAGATGCGGGCAAATGATTTGGCATTTTCAGTGTCAACAAAGATCCCGTTCAGGTAGTTAAGAAAATCATAACCGGTGGTGCCGAAAACCGGCCACTCCTCCGGAAGCTGCTCCCCCTTCATAAGGATTTTTTCGCAAGCCACATAGAATGGCTTGTAGCCCGGCTTTCTCTTGAGTTGTTCCTGGTACTGCTGAAGGCAGTACTCTATTTCCTCGGCCTCGTGTTCCCGTTGATCAGGTGGCGTAACGGGCAGGATTTGCCGGATGAAGCAGCCTTTCTGCAGGTCGTGCAGGTAAGAAAAAGGGTCGTACAGGCCATCGACATGGTCGAGCCTGATTCCGGTCACCTTGCCTTCCTGAATCAGGCGGAAAAGAAGCCCGTGGGTCTCCTTGAAAACCAGCGGATCCTCCATGCGGATAGCGGCCAGACCATTGATATCGAAAAATCTGCGATAGTTGATTTCCTCGGTTGCCACCTGCCAATAGGAAAGACGGTAGGACTGTTCCTGGAGCAGCCCGTCAAGGAGATCGAAGCTGCGCGGATCTCCTTTGCTGCCATTGAAGATGTTGACGTTCTTATCTATGTAGCCGGTTATTTCCGGGCTTTGATCGCAAAGTTGGCGTAGATGCTTCTTGACCAGCTCTTTTTCGCGATAGCGTTCGGCCTTTTTTTCAAGGTCCTGCTCTATAGCCGGCGGAAGGTGTTGCAGGGTGGTAATAATGCTTAACAGCTCAAGCAGAGAAGGGTCTTCCTCGGGTAACTCCTGCAGGAGGCTCTCCAGACCGTGTCCAAGAATGTGCAGGTAAGTTTTGGGTTCGATCGGAATTTGCAAGTCATTGACTGTGATCCAGAAGGCGCCCTGCGCAAATACTAGCCGCAAATCCCCCTTTTCAAGCACCTTGCCGTACTGATCTGCCAGAAGCGGCAATAGAACCTGGTTGTTCAGTTCCTTTTTTACCGGGCGCCAGTCGATATCGAAAAACCGGGCATATGACGAGCCAGGCCCGTTTTCGAGCACATCCATCCACCATAGATTCTCGTTGCTCTCGATGCACATGTGGTTTGGGACGAAATCAAGAATCTGTCCCATGCCAAAGCGCTGCAATTCATCAATCAGCGCCTGATAGGTCTGCTCATCGCCGATTTCCTTGTTAAGGATGGAATGATTTACGATATCGTAACCGTGTTGGCTGCCTTCTTTGGCCGCCAGATAGGAAGAGGCATACAGATCGCTGATCCCCAGATCATGCAGATAGCCGATGATCTCCTTTGCAAATGAAAAGGGGAATTGACGGTTGAATTGAAGCCGGTAGCTGGCAGTCGGTATTCTGGCAATTGGCAAGGCTTCCTGTGCCATATCAGCTCCTAGTCAGCGGGTACTATCGCGCCCATATTAAAAGCCAGCATCAGGCCGATACTATTGAAGGTATCCAGCCAGGTAGCGGCGGTCTGATCACCATCGCGAGCCTTCAGCTGCTGTTCCCGATAAGCGGTTTGGGCCAGCTTGTAGTAGTTGTTCTGGATCTGCCACAATATCATCTCGGTCTGGATGTCCCTGGCCAGCTCGAGCAGTTTTTGAATCCTTATCATTAAGCGTAAATCATCCGGTTGGATCGTGAGCTGGTGCATGAGCTCCTCAATGGTTTTGCGCATGAAAAATTCCGTTTCGGACGAATCGATCTTTACCTGCCACTTGCGGATATGCTCCACCAGTCTTTGGACCGCCTCGGTGTCTATTTCCTCCCGCACAAAAACCTTCTTCACGGCCGCGTGCAGCGCCGGTTGCGCTACTATCAGAACGGTCCTCGGCAAAGGCATGCCGGTATCATGTACAAACTCCATCAGAGGACGGCTATGCTCGTACATCCTTTCGTAGGTCTCGTTGAACTCTTCCAGGTTTTTATCGATGATCAGATTGAGGATCTTGCGCTGCTCATCCCTGAACAGGCTGGCAAGGGAGTAGTTATGCGTATCGAAATACCTGTCGATCAGGTCAATGATTTCAGTATAAAGGCCTTTGTCAAAGGCGCTGGTCAGCTCCTCCCTCATGCGATCATAGGAGGTCTTTTCGTAGGAGCTTGAGACACCCCCCTTGAAATCATGGCTGCCGAAACGCACTACGCAGAACGAAAACTTGTCACTTTCCTCGGTAATCTCCGAGGCCACATGAATGCGCCCCAGGGCCAGGCTGGCATCCTCGGAAGCCAGTCGGGTTTTCTCTTCGCTGGCTACTGCATAGCAGAAGATACTGGTGCGCTCTTCATAATCCTCAAAGAGCGAACTAAAGGCGTAATGGGCGCCAACCTTGGTCAGGTCCACCCGGGTCGGTAACACGAAACGCTTATAGATAGTGGCGCCGTCGCCATATTCGGTGATATTGCTCCGGGCCTGTTTGAGCCGCTCCACAAAGGCCTTTTCAAGACCCTGTTCGGCGATCCCTTCAGCCAACTGAACCGCCCGACAGGCGTACTGGATCACCTGAACGGCCTCGATCCCTGACAGCTCGTCAAAAAACCAGCCGCAACTGGTAAACATCAGCATGGCCTGGCGCTGCATCTCCAGCAGCTTCATGGTGATGATCTTCTCCTGGGTATCCAGTTCCCGGGAGCAATGCCGGGCCAGGAACATCTCGCTCTTTTCCATGTCCTGCTGGAGAATTACACCGATGTAGGCCTCCCTCGCCTGCCAGGGATCTTTCAGATACTTTTTTCCTTTTTTGGAGAACTCAGCTGCCAGGCGGTCCCTCAGCCAGTCCAGAGCCGAGCGCAGCGGGGCGCGCCACTCCTGATTCCATTGCGTATTGCCGCCCGAATTACAGCCGCAGTTGCCCTTCCAGCGTTCCACCCCATGCGAGCAGCTCCAGGAGGTCTGTTCGTGTATCTGCACCTCATGGTCAGCCGGGTGCAGTTCAAGAAATTCGCCGTAATTGGTCAAACGGGCCAGATGGTTGCTCTCGATGTGATTAAGAGCATAGGCCAGCGCCATGTCTCCGAATTTCTGGTGATGGCCGTAGGTCTCGCCGTCGGTGGCGATATTGAGCAGCTGTGGCTCGTCATTACCTTCGGTAAAACCTGTTATTAGCCTTTCTGCAAAGGTCTCGCCGCTGGCCAGGAGTTTCTCAAAGGCCACCGTCCGCGAGATCGGGCCGTTATAGAAAAAGATGCTGATACTGCGCTGTGAGCCCAGCCGGCACACATAAGCCCTGGTTGGGTCAATGCCGTTTTCGCGGTCTGTTTCGGTCCAGTTTTCATCGCCGATCTTCCGGAAGGCCGTGGCCTGGTGCGGTTCGAGGATGGTGTAACTGATTCCAAGCTCTGCCATAATCTCGAAGGTTTCCAGGTCCACCGCAGTTTCCGCCAGCCACATCCCTTCCGGAAAGCGCTGAAAACGATGTTCGAAATCCCTGATGCCCCAGATGATCTGGGTGCGCTTGTCAGCGGTGTTGGCCAGCGGCATGATCAGGTGATTGTAGACCTGGGCAATGGCGGCGCCATGGCCGGAGCGCAGCTCAATGCTCTGCCGGTCCGCATCAAGGATTGCCTGGTAAACATCCGGCGAGGCCTTTTCCATCCAGGAGAGCAGCGTAGGGCCGAAATTAAAGCTGATTCTGGCGTAATTGCTGATGATGTTGAGAATGCGCTGATCGCCGTCCAAGATGCGGGCGGCGGAATTGGGTGCATAGCACTCGGCGGTAATCCTTTGATTCCAGTCATGATAAGGGGCGGCCGAGTCCTGGATCTCGACCGCTTCAAGCCAGGGGTTTTCCCGCGGCGGTTGGTAAAAATGGCCATGAATGCAGAGAAAGCGCTCCATAGGTTGCTCCATTGCTTCCGTTATGTTTTTGAATAAACCAGCAGGCTGAAGGGATTGATAACCGCACTACTCTTTCCTGAAGCTGCTACGGTTATTGACGCGGCTGTTTTTTCGCCTTCTCCACCCCAATCTTGTTCCGATGAATCCAGGATTCTTTTCCAGTTACCGACAGCCAGCCCGGTTGCCAGCGCCTGTCTCTGGTCGCTAAAGCTGAACAGGCACATGGCTGCGCTGGTCTCAGTCTGGCGGGTGACAATCAGGACCTTGTTTTCTTCCAGACAGGTCACTTGAATATTCTCCCTTTCCAGAGTGGCCAAAGCGGGATGCGATTTTCGCAGTTCGATCAAGCGGCGATAGAACCGGTGAATAAGCTGATGCTCGCCCTTACTTCTCTGTTCCGGATCTATTTTTGACGCCAGGAAAGTTGCTTCACTCTGCGGATCAGGCGCTTCGCCTGCCTCGGCAAACGAGGTGAATTCCTCACGCCTCCCTTTACGGACCGCCTCGATCAGAGCCGGATCGGAGTGGCTGACGAAATACTGAAAAGGGGCTTTTTCAGCATATTCCTCCCCCATAAAGATCAGCGGCAGGTAGGGCGAGAGCATTACCACTCCGGCCGCCAGGGTCAGCTTGCGGAGCGGCAGGGATGCGCTGAGCCGGTCCCCTTGCATGCGGTTGCCGACCTGGTCGTGGTTTTGCGAAAAAACCACAAATTGGGACGGGGCTCTGTTCCTGGCGGAGTTGCCATGGCGCCGGTTGCGGTGGCGCGAAAACTCGCCGGAATACACAAAGCTTTCACGTAAAGCCTTGGCCAGTTGACTGATCTGCCCGAAGTCACTGTAGTAGCCTTTGTTTTCGCCGGTCAGAAGGGTGTGCAGGGCATGATGGAGATCGTCACTCCACTGGGCATCCACCCCATGCCCGTCGATCTCAGGCGGATTGATCACGCGCACGTCGTTCAGATCGCTTTCAGCTATCAGATAAATCTGCTTCTGCAGTGGCTCCCGCTGGAGGTGGACCTCTTCGGCCATCTGCCGGAGGATATGCCTGGCGCTTAAATCGAAGATCCCATGGATGGCATCCAGGCGCAGGGCATCGATATGGTATTCATTAAACCAGTACAGGGCATTGGAGATGAAATAGTCGCGGACTTGATCGCTGAAGGGCCCGTCGAAGTTGATCGCGCGGCCCCAGGGGGTGTGGTACTTGTCGGTGAAATAGAAGCCGAAGTTGTTCAGGTAATTTCCCTCCGGCCCGAGGTGGTTGTAAACTACGTCCATGATGACCGCCAGCCCCTTGGCATGGCAGGCATCAACTAGTTCTTTGAGACCGTCCGGCCCGCCGTAGCTGTTCTGAACCGCAAAGGGATAAGCACCGTCATAGCCCCAATTGCGGCTTCCTGGAAACTGCGCCACCGGCATCAGCTCGACAGCCGTTATCCCCAACTCCTTCAGATAGTCGAGCTGCCTGATCACCCCCGCAAAAGTCCCCTCAGTGCTGAAGGTGCCGACATGCAGCTCGTAAATCAGGTAATCCTCCAGCGTTATTCCGCGCCATTCCTGATCCTGCCATTTGAAGAGTTGCGGATCGAACACCTGGGAGGCTTCGTGAACACCATCCGGCTGAAAGCGCGAGGCCGGATCGGGCCGGGCCGGGCCGTTGTCCAGGAAGTACAGGTAGCGGTCGCCGTGACCAACATCGGGTATCAATACAGAGAAATAGCCATACTCCTCCCGCTGCAGCGGGATCTGCTCAGCCGGCGTTTTGCCGGAGATGATCCGAACCGCCACCCTTCCGCTTCTGGGAGCCCAGACCCTGAAAAACGTGCCTTGGTCTTTGATGACCCTGGCACCGATGTTCAGGCTCCAGTTGCCATTTTTCATATCAACCTCGAAAGCCGTAAGGCGTCTGTCTACAGTGTTAAGTATGCAATATTAAAGATACCGTATGGATGGGTAGTGTCAAACGAACGGGGAGGGTGATGAGGCAGGAGGTACTGCAGAGTTGCTGCTTTCTTGCGGAGACCCGGTACATCGGAATGATGCGGCACCTTGGTATGGCAGACGATCCACTGGTGAAGATTCTGGAGATAACAGGAGATCGGAGAATCATTGCCGGAACGGGAGAAATAGAAACATCTGAAATTCAGGAACTGCGAACAGGCAACTACAGAATTCGCCGCCAACTGAAATTATTTTCTTATTTTAAATAATCAACCCGTGTTATAAAAACTACTTTAAGTGAATCTTGACGTGGTATTCAACAGCTGCTTGATTCAGACGGAGCAGCTGAACTAAATGTTCGTCAATGGAGGGCTAATCAATGACAATGGCAAACCAGTGTAAGTTTTTTGGGCATTTCATTACGGTTGATAAGGCGCTGGCAATCAGAGACGCCGCACCGGCTGGAAAAAGAAAGTCGCTTGTCTTTGAGTGCGTTAAATGTGGAAACCCCGTTCGGCCTTACAATGCCGGCGACAGATGCGCCGCACATTTTGTGCACCTGACTCGCAATCCTCAATGCCAATTTAGTGATCCACCCAGAGACTATTAACATGCCTATGGTGAATAGCTGTCCTACCTGTTCCAGTTGACCCGCAGGAAATTATTCTCCCTGCTCCACCTGTATTCCAGACTGCCGCTGTGGGCTTTGTAGATATCCCGCCCGAGTTTCTGGGCCAGTTTGTCGTCGGTGGTGCTAACAATCATGCTGCCTTGATCCTCCTTGATATCCATGATCCTGGCTAAGGGATTTTTCATTCGAGCCTTTTCTTCAGAGTTCTTGATGGTGTTGATTATCTCGACTTTGTGTTTCAGCAGATAATCTCCACTGTAGGTGACGATGCCAGCAGGATTGTTATCATGTATGCGGTGGCAGGCCGGGCAGAGTACCTCTTTTCTGATCATGTCGTTGCTCAATCCGGTTGAGACACTTTCGTCCAGGTACCAGCGTTTGTTCCAGTAGAGCGCCTTGCATTCCGTGCAAACCGCAATCTCCTTCATCCCCGCCTCATTGACATATGCATCCGTATTGCGGGCCGCCATTTGCCCCTTCTCCTCAACGGATATTCTGCTGACTCGTGGTGCCATTGAGAGCCTCCTTTTCGGCATTTTAGAGTTTCGTATGTAAATCAGCCGTCCGTCGCCTGAAGCCTCGTCTAGCAATCAAATCGTTGGCGAGCCCAAACGTGCCGACCACTTTTATTTGTTCTGTCTAAAATGTGACAGATATTACCGATATGGCAAGAAGGCCGCTTTAAAAAGAGATGGAGCTCAAACCAGTGGACCAGCTATCCTTGAACTTTCCCCAAAGCAATGGCAGCCGAGATGAATGAAAGGTGAGTGAGGGTTCCATGATTGCATCAGCTGTCCGTACCACGCGGATCGTCATAGGCAATAAACCCGGTCATCGGCATTCGCCCTCTCGCCTCAACATCAGTCGCCAGGAAATGCAATGGTGGTTATCAGTGCCGTCTCGGCCTGTCGGGAGTCAAGGCGCGTATGCTGGACCACGATCGGGACATCCGAGTCAATGGTGGAGGCGTAATCGGTTCCGGTGGGGATCGGCTCCGGGTCGCGCAGGTCATTGAAGCGCACATGCAGCGTCCGTCTGGGCGGGACCAGCAGGCGGTACGGACCGGCCGGGTCGCGATTGCTGAAGAAGATATAGATTTCAACATTGGCCGGCTGAAAGCTGGTGTTCAGCAGGCAGGCTGTTTCATGGCTGGTCATCTCGGGTTCAGGACCATGACTCCAGCTTGGAATGTAGCCTTCGGCAATTGCCCAGTGTCGTTTTCCGATGGTTGTTTTCATGGTTTTGGCTCCCATGACGGATGGTTTACTCTCCATGTGAGTTGCTTTTTAATATAGCAGCGGCACCAGCGGCAATACCGGTCGCCACCAGCCCCAGCCATTTATTCTTTGCCCACCACAATTCAGCGCTGGAATTTTTGGAACATCCATCGAACCGGCCATGGGTGCCGAAATCCCCCTTGACCGGTTCCCACAGGTTATCAGGTCGATCGGGCGGCTCAAGTTCATCGGTCTGTTGGCCGGAATAACCCTTGCTAGCCAAATAATGGTCGAGCAGCCCGGCAATGAATTTGTTACCCCACATCGCCTTGACAGTCGGCATGCCGACATAAAGCTCTCTTCGGCGGTGATTTGATGACCATAAAATTGCATCGGCAGCCACCTCCGGTTGAAAGATAGGGGGAACCGGTTGTGGTCGGTTGGGCATCCTGGTCTTTAGCCAGTCAAACTGCGGGGTGTTCATGGCTGGTAGTTGCACCATGGTAATGTGGACCTTGCTATGATCATGAATCAGCTCGCAGCGGACCGAATCGGTAAAACCGCGGATGGCATGCTTGGCCCCACAATAGGCCGACTGCAGCGGGATGCTTCTTTCGGCCAGGGCCGAGCCGACCTGAATAATCGTACCCCGGTTGCGAGGCAGCATGCGGTTTAAAGCGGCCAGAGTGCCATAAACCACTCCCAGGTAGGTGACCTCGGTCACCCGCCGGAATTCATTGGAGGTCATTTTGATAAAGGCCGAGAATACCGAGGTCATGGCATTATTGACCCAGACATCAATTGGCCCGAATTTTTCCTCTACCTCGGCCGCAGCCAGTTCCAGCTGATCGGCATTGGAGACATCCGTCGGAAGTATCAGGGCTTTGCCACCCAGCTTTTCTACCTCAGTTTTGACCGCCTCCAGGCGCTCCCGATCCCTTGCAATAAGCCCGATTCGAGCACCCTGTTTGGCAAAGGCGTGGGCAGTCGCCCGTCCCACCCCAGCCGATGCGCCGGTAATGACAACTGTTTTAGCCATAAATTCCCTCTCTAGACATTTCTCACATTTCTATTGCCGCTGACCGGTTCAACGGCCACGCCATGCACGTAGACCATCTCGCCACCCAGCCATCCCGAAACAGTCAGCAAGGCAACCGCCAGGCAGGAAAGCACAAACGGCCCAATCCCGGCCGCAGGGCTGCGCCGCCAGAGGAAATCCGCCACATAGATGACGACGATTAACAGGTTGATGCTCATGTGCCAGATGCCGATCCTTTTCACCGGGGAGGGTTTCATGGTGTAAAGATCTAAAAAGCCGGGCAATGCTGCCAAAAGTGCTCCGATTATCCCGCCGGCCATGGAATACAGCGCCAGCAGGCTCCACATGACATTACCGGTCGCAATCATGAGGATGTCGCACACAAGCGAAAAGATCCACAGCCCGATCGGCAGCGGAATCAGCATCGGATGAAGGGGGTGTTTGGCTATACTGGCTTTGCTGATCATGATCTCACCTCGTTCACTGTGACCTGTGGCTACAGGTTTTAATTACAAATGGCCCTGCTTCCGCAGCGCCAAATGCATAAGTTCGGCCGAATGCAAAGCCTTTCGGCCGGTTCCGTCCATGATCTGGGTTCGGCAGCTAAACCCGTCAGCGACAATATAAGTCCTAAGATCCTGTTTTCTGATGACCGGCAGAAGAGCCTGCTCAGCAATCCTCATGGAAATCTCATACTTGCTTTTCTCGAATCCGAATGAGCCGGCCATGCCACAACAGCCCTTTTGCGGTTCTTCAATCTGCAATCCCATTTTTGCCAACATGCTGCGTCCGGCTGCGGCGTTGAGAACAGCCTGTTGATGGCAATGCGCCTGGAAAATCACCTTTCCATCGAGCTTGGGCGGCTCTAGTCCCTGCAGCTCCATAAACTCGGTTAATAAAAAGGTTAATGCCGTCAATCGCTGACCATCCAGATGTTGCGGAAACAGATTGGGGAGTTCATCGCGAAATACCGCCGCCGTGCTCGGCTCCAGAAAAACAATCGGGAGGCCCGCTCTTATGTAGGGCCGCATTAGCTCAACCGCTTTTAAAATCTGTTTCTTGGAATATTCGATCATGCCGTAATCAATCGGAGGGCGCACTGTCGGGGGATACTCAGCTGGTATTTCAACGGCATAACCATGATGTTCTAAAATCTCCAGGGCGGCACTCAGCGTTTCCGGAAAGAAACAGTCGTTAAACAGATCCGGATACAGCACTACCCTGGATCTGCCGCTCGGTTTCTTTCCGCTGCGGCGGTACCAGGAAATGAAGCTTTCCTTGGCAAATTTTGGCATGGCGCGTTTTTGGGAAATACCCCCCACGGCTTTCGTCAAAGTACTGAGTAGCGGTGTTCGCGAGATAAAATTGGCCACCGAGGGCATTTTCCTGCCAAGGTCGCCCCAGATGCCGAACAGCCCCATGGAATAGGCTGCCAAAGGGCGCAGGCGGTGCCGGTAATAGTGGGATAGAAATTCGGATTTGTAGGTGGCCATGTCAACGTTGACCGGGCAGTCGCTTTTGCATGCCTTGCAGGAAAGGCACAGTTCCAGGGCTTCCAGGACCTCTTTGCTGCGCCAGCCATTTTTGATAAAATCCCCCCGGAACATCTCGAAAAGGATCCGCGCCCGGCCTCTGGTCGTATGGATCTCCTCCCGGGTGGCCAGAAAACTGGGACACATCAAGGCATCATGTGTGCGGCGACATTTTCCGACTCCCACGCAACGCAATGATGCTGTAGGAAAACTGGCCTGGTCATCTTTAAAATGAAAATGAGTGGCATCCAGCCAGGGGTTGTAGTCCAGGCCGAGCCGAAGGTTTTGATCGGGACGGTAAGGATCGATCACCTTGCCGGGGTTCATCTTCCAATGCGGGTCCCAGAGCGTCTTGAACTGGCGGAAGGCCTCGATCAACTCGTCTCCAAACATCCGGCTGAGAAAGATCGCTTTGGATTGTCCGTCGCCATGCTCGGCTGAAAAGGAACCGCCATAGCTCAGAACCAGATTGGCAGACTTGTCGATGAAGTCTTTAAAATTTTCTATCCCGGCATGGGTGACCAGATCGAAGGTTATGCTGCAGTGGACGCAACCATCCCCAAAATGCCCATACAAGGAAGCGATCAGCCCATGCTCATCAAGTAGTTTGTGGAAGTCGCGCAGATAACCACCGATTCTCTCAGGCGGGACGGCCGCATCCTCCCAGCCTGGCCAGCTAAGCGGGATGCCGGGAACATTGGCGGTTGCGCCCAGCCCGGATTCCCGGATCTCCCAGATCATCTTTTCTTCATTCACATCAGTGAACAGCTTCATCGAGGGGGGATCCGGCAATTTTTTCAAGGCCGTCATCATCTGTTGTGCTCTTTGATAAGCCTCTTCCTTGGTATTTCCGCCGAATTCAACTATCAGCCAGCCGTTACCCTCAGGAAGCAGCGCCACGTTCTCGGGATGGATCCGCTTTTTCTTCATGAACATAATCAGCAGATCGTCGATGCCCTCCAATCCGATCGGCTTGAAAGGCATGATGTCGGAGATATGATCGCCGGCCGTGTAAACGTCAGGGTAGCCAAGAACAACAAGCGAGCGGGCAGGGGGGCTGTGAACCAGCCGGAGCTTGGCCTCCAGGATGGTGACGCAGGTGCCCTCGGTACCGACCAAAGCGCGAGCGACATTAAAACCGTTCTCGGGGAGCAGTTCATCAAGGTTGTAGCCTGACACACGGCGGGGGATCTTAGGATAGCGCTGCCGGATCAGCTCGGCGTATCTGTCGCGGATTTCCCTCAGGCCCAGGTAGATCTGGCCACGCCGTCCGCCGGCGTCGATGATGGCCTGCAATTCTTTCTCACTGGTCGGTCCGACCTTCATGCGGACACCATCGTAGGTGATAACATCCAGCTCGATGATATTATCCACGGTCCTTCCCGCCATAACCGAATGGATGCCGCAGGAATTGTTGCCGATCATGCCGCCCAAGGTATTGTGACTATGGGTGGCCGGATCGGGGCCGAAGGTAAGATGATAATGCTCGGACTGGTCGCGCAGGTGGTCAAGTATGGTGCCGGGCTGCACCCGGGCCGCTTTACGGTCGGGATCGATTTCCAGAATGTGGTGCAAGTACTTGGAATGATCGATCACTACAGCCAGATTGCAGGTCTGACCGCACAGACTGGTGCCCCCGCCGCGCGATACTACCGGCGCGCCATGGCGATGGCAGATTTCAAGAGTTTTTATCACCGCCTCTATGGTTCTGGGGAGGACCACCCCAATCGGGATCTGGCGATAATTGGAGGCATCCGTGGAATAGATGGCCCGGCTGCCGGAGTCAAAGCGCACTTCTGCATCGACATGGAATTTAAGATCGGCTTCCAGTGCCCCGGCATTGAGGGTGGTGTTCACAAAACTTTCATTCTGCTCCGGTTGCGGCATTCTTATCCCCCTCAGGGCCGCCGGTCTATTTTTCGTTTCTCGACAGCATGGTCGACATCATCTGCCGGGCTGATTGCTTTATTATTCCCCCCAGATTTGGATCGCCCTTAAAAATGGAAAACATATAGCCTTTGGCCTGTTCAAAGGTAATATGGGGCGGCAGCGGCGGTACATCCGGATCGCAATGGGCATCGATTACCACCGGTTTGTTCGCATTCAGTGCGGCATTCCAGGCATTACCGATCTGATCCGGGTTATTCAGCTCGATCCCTTCCAGGCCGAGCATTTCGGCATAACGGGCGTAGGGGAAGGCTGGCAGATCCTGTGATGCGCTGAATTTCGGATCGCCGTTCATGACCCGCTGTTCCCAGGTCACCTGGTTGAGATCCTGGTTATTGAGGACCATAATCACCAGGCTGGGATTGCTCCACTTTCGCCAGTACTTGGAGATTGAGACCAGCCCATTGATGCCCAGCATCTGCATGGCCCCGTCACCCACGAGTGCGATGACCGGCCTTTCCGGATAGTTTATTTTGGCCGCAATGGCGTAGGGAACGCCGGGGCACATGGTGGCCAGTCCTCCGGAAAGGGAGGCCATCATGCCGGTTCTGATTTTGAGATCGCGGGCATACCAGTTGGCCGCTGAACCTGAGTCACAGGTCAGGATGCAATTATCGGGCAGCCGTGGCGAGAGTTCCCAGAACAGACGTTGCGGATTGATCGGATTGGCGGAAAGCATGGCGCGCGCCTCCATGATCTCCCACCATTCACGCACATTCTTTTCAATTCCTTCACGCCAGCTTCGTTCGCCTTTTCTCTCCAGCAGAGGAGCCAGTGCCCGCAGGGTCAGCCGACTGTCACCCTGAAGGTTCACATCCATCGGGTAACGCAGCCCGAGCATGCGCGGATTGATATCGATCTGGACTGCGCGCGCCTGGCCCTCTTTGGGAAGAAACTCCGAATAAGGGAAGCCGCTGCCGATCATCAGCAAGGTGTCGCAGTCCATCATCATGTCATAGCTGGGCTTGGTTCCCAGAAGCCCGATCGAACCGGTGACAAAAGGGAGGCTGTCGGGCAGGGCGGCCTTGCCGAGCAGTGCTTTGGCCACACCGGCCCCCAGTCGCTCGGCAACTTCAGCAACTTCTTCTGAGGCCCCCAGTGCACCAGCCCCTATTAAAATGGCCACTTTCTGCCCGGAATTAAGGATGTCGGCCGCCCGGCGCAGATCATCCTTTTTCGGTACAACATCAGGCCTGGTGAAGCCCAGCCCGGTAAAGGTAGTACCGTGCTTCCGGTCTGGTGAGGAAACTGCATCCAGTTCCTGTACATCATTGGGCAGGATTATGCAGGTAACGGTATGTTCTGCCAGGGCAATGCGGATGGCACGGTCGACCAGATGCCGGATCTGGCTGGCGTTACTTGCCATTTGGACATACTGGCCGGCCACATCTTTGAACAACGAGAGCAGATCGACCTCCTGCTGGTAATCGGTACCCAAGGCGCTGGTTGCCTGTTGCCCTACTATCGCCACCACCGGTTGATGATCAAGCTTGGCATCATACAGGCCATTCAAAAGATGAATAGCGCCCGGGCCGGAGGTTGCAATGCAGACACCAACCGTGCCGGTGAATTTGGCGTGGGCACAGGCCATGAAGGCTGCCTCCTCCTCATGGCGGGCCTGAATGAACTCGACCTTTTCCTGCGCCCGATTGAGCGCTCCCATGACGCCGTTAATCCCATCGCCGGGATAGCCGTACACCCGCTGGACTCCCCAGTCGAACAGTCGCTGTACAAGATAATCGCTGCAGTTGGTAGTCATATGTGCTCCTAATGAACCCGCTATTTTATCATGAAAAAATGGCCGGTCCCGGTGGTTTTTAGCCTCTCATCAAGGCATATTTAATTTATTGGTTTAAATAAAAGTCTAGGCTCACATCCTTCCTTGTCAATCCGACAGCTTTATATAGATCCCAAAATCTTCTGTCCTTGAGCCGACCTGCTTTCACTACAAACCACCAGAACCGACAGGCCCTAATCTTGACAATGGGCTGTTCCTTGTTAAGAGATTAATAGGTTTTTTGGACCATAAGCTGTTCCTTAGGAGCTGCTGATGCCGAAGATGTCCCGCCGTACATTTTTGTGGATGACCGGAGGAAGCAGCATTGCACTGGCGACTGATTCGCCGCGCAAGTTGATCAACAAGCTGATCCCGCAGGTGATCCCGCCCGAAAACATCCAGCCGGGCGATTGGATCACTATTGCCACGACTTGTCGCGAATGCCCGGCCGGGTGCGGCATGCATCTCTCACACCGGGATGGGCGTGTTACCAAAGCCGAAGGAAATCCGCAACACCTGGTAAATCGCGGTACTTTATGTGCACGCGGGCAGTCGTCGCTACAGGGCCTTTATGATCCGGATCGCGTGCAAAAGGTATTGCAGCGTCAAAAGGATGTCGAGACACCAATAACTCGCACCTGGGAAGAGGGATTAACAGCCATTGCCGGCAAGCTGGCGGCCGGCGCCAGGGTGGCCTTTATCTCACGGCTCGAGACCGGTGCCTTGGCCGAGGTCATGAAAGGGTTTTGCAGCGCCTATGGTTCCGACCGGATGTTGTTCTATGAACCATTTAGTTATGAGCATTTAAGAACAGCCCATCAAGAGCTGTTCGGTCTGCCGCGGATACCTTTCTACAACCTGGAAAATGCCGACTTCATTCTCAGCTTTGCGGCGGATTTTCTGGAGACCTGGATCTCGCCGGTCTCGTATGCCATGCAGTGGGGAAACCGGCGCAGTTACCCTTTAGCCGGCAATGCCCGAAACACCCGGATGGTGTATGTGGGGCCGCGGCTGTCGATGACGGCGGGCAACGCCGACCAGTTTATTCAGGTGCCGCCTGGGCACGAGCGGAATATTGCTGCAGCAATACTCAAGATCATCATCGAGCGGGGTTGGGCCAAGAACGATCTCCGTCCGTTACTTCCAGCCATCAAGCAGATGATCGCACAACATGGTCCGATCCAAGGCATCAGCGGACAACGCCTGGTGCAGCTGGCGCGTACCTTTATCTCAGCTCGGACAAGTGTCGCTCTGGCCGGTCCCCAGGGAACGGCCAGCCGGCCGGCAGTAGAAACGGCGGCCCTGGTGGCGCTTCTTAATCACGCAGCCGGACGAATCGGAACAACCGTGGATTTTTCCCGTCCGCATGCGCTGAGCAATACCTCATCAGAAGCCGACCTGCAGAGGTTTATGGCTTTGCTCGGGCCAAAGGATATCCTGTTCGTGCACGAAGCCAATCCGGTATACGCTAATTCGCAGGCGGCTCAATTAATGAAGCACACCGGTATGACCGTCTATTTAGGTACGATGATGGATGAAACCGCTCAAACAGCCGATTGGTTCCTGCCGGTCGATTATTCGCTGGAAGCCTGGGGCGATTATGATCCTGATTCAGCTACGCACGGAATCATCCAGCCGACTTTAGCGCGTCTCTACGACACCCGTTTAACCGGCGATATTCTGATCGACCTTTCCCGCCGGGCCGGCAAGAGGTTGGTCAGAACACCGTCCGCCAAACCTCCGGCCGATTTCCTTGGCTGGCTGAAGCAACGCTGGGAACGATTGCGGCTAGGTCAGGCACCGCAGGCGTTGCCGGATCTATTCTGGATTGATGCTTTGAGGAATGGCGGGGTCTGGAGCAGCAACAAACCAAAGGTGGCGCCGGTGGCCCTGAAGCCAACGGCAATGCCTTTTTTAACAGCTCCGGTCGTGCCTAAGCCGCGGCTCGATGCCGATATGGCTGAACTGTGGCTGTGGCCTTCAATCATGCTCTATGACGGACGCCTGGCCAACCGGGGCTGGCTTCAGGAAACGCCGGATCCGGTAACCTTCATCGTCTGGGGGAACTGGATCGATCTGCATCCGGCAAAGGCGGCCCGGCTGGGGATCAGGGCCGGGGATCAGGTCGAGCTGTCATCTTCGTCCGGAACCGTGACAGCACCGGTCAGGATCAGTAATGACGTCAACGAGCAGACCGCGGCGCTTTCATTCGGACAGGGGCATAGCGCGCTTGGTAGTAAGGCGCTCGGGGTCGGCGTCAACGCCTTTTGGCTGCTGGGTGCGGCTGGAACAAGCAGCATGTTCGCAACCTGTCGGATTCGCAAGGCCGCCAAACAGGGCCGCGGTCTTATCTATACCGCACCGGATAGAGACCAGCATGAGCGGGAGATACTTCAATGGACACCCCTCTCGCAGGTCAGTCTCATGAGAGCCGGAGAAGGCCAGGATGTGATCCTCCCGCTTCCCGAGGGTTACCGGCCCGACCGGGATATGTATCCGCCACGGGAGTATTTAAGCCATCGCTGGGCAATGGTAGTCGACTTGCAGCGCTGCATCGGCTGCGGGGCTTGTACAGTGGCCTGTTATGCCGAAAACAATATCGCCGTGATCGGCAAGGACAAGGTCGGCGCGGGCCGGGAAATGGCCTGGCTCCGGGTCGCCCCCTATGAAAAGCCGGGCCAGACGGGGCGATTGGGCTGGCTGCCGCTTTTGTGCCAGCACTGCGATGCCGCTCCTTGTGAACCGGTCTGTCCGGTCTTTGCCGCCGTGCATAATGAGGAGGGGCTCAACGCCCAGATCTACAACCGTTGCATCGGTACGCGCTACTGCTCCAACAACTGTCCCTACAAGGTCCGCAGGTTCAACTGGATTAACCTGGCCTGGAAGAAGCCGCTCGACCTGCAGCTCAACCCTGAGGTTACCGTGCGCTCACGGGGGGTCATGGAGAAATGCACCTTCTGCGTACAGCGGATCCGCCAGGCCGAGTACCGGGCCGCCCGTGAAAACAGGAAAGTCCTGGATGGCGAGATCCAGACCGCCTGCATGCAGACCTGTCCAGCCAGGGTTTTTGCATTCGGCGACCTGCTTGACCCGGATTCACTGGTTTCACGGCTCACCCGCAAGGACCCGCGGCGTTATCATCTTCTGGAAGAGCTTAACACCAAGACGGCGGTCACCTATCTGCGGAGGATCGATATGGAGGCTTAGCGCCTTCTACCTTTTATATCAGCAGCTAAACCAATTCCCTCCCCCCTTGCGGGGGAGGGGGCTAACGGAGAGCCTGTGGAGGACCTAAATTACGGACAGATCAACGACGACGTCTTGAACGCCATGCGCAAGCCAAGGGCACCCTACCTGATGGCGCTGGTGTTTTTGATCGTGGTAGTTGGCTACGCTGCTCTGGTGTTGTTGTATCAGATTCAAAACGGTATGGGGGTCACCGGGCTGAATCGCCCGGTCGGCTGGGCCGTTTATATCACCAATTTCGTCTTCTGGGTCGGGATCGCCCATTCCGGGACTCTAATTTCAGCCATCCTGTACCTGCTACGGGCTGACTGGCGCGATGCGGTTTCCCGCTCTTCCGAGGCCATGACCATCTTCGCGATCATGACTGCCGGGCTCTTTCCGCTGATCCACCTGGGACGGTTGTGGACCTTTTACTACATTATCCCTTATCCCTCGCAACGCCAAATCTGGCCTAACTTCTTAAGCCCGCTGGTCTGGGATGTGTGCGCGGTCGGCACCTATTTTACAGTCAGCCTGATCTTCTGGCTGGTGGGTTTGATCCCGGATATGGCTGCTGCCAGAGACCGTTGCGAAGAGACATTGGGCTTTAACCATATCCGTACATGTATCTACCGGGCCATGGCAGTGGGATGGACTGGACAGGGGAGCCAGTGGCGCCATTACGGTCGCTCGTACCTGTTTTTTGCAGCCCTGGCCACTCCACTGGTGATCTCGGTGCATTCGGTAGTGTCCTGGGATTTTGCCATGAGTATTCTGCCCGGATGGCACAGCACCATTTTCCCCCCCTATTTTGTGGCCGGTGCGATTCATTCCGGGCTGGCCATGGTGCTTACGCTCCTGATCCCGATGCGTAAACTGCTGCACCTGGAGCGGCTCCTCAAGCTTCATCATTTCGAAATGGTGGCCAAGACGCTTGTTCTGACCGCCACCATCGTTGGGTATGCCTATGTCGTCGAGGTCTTTATCGCTTGGTATTCCGGCAACCCGTTCGAATGGCAATTCTACAAGTGGAGGTTCAGCGGGTCGCCGTCCTGGATGTACTGGATGACGGTATCGCTGAACGTCCTGGTACCCTGGCTGTTCGTATTTAAAAAATTCCGCGCCAGCTATGCCTGGCTGTTAATTATCTCGCTCCTGATCAATGTGGGCATGTGGTTCGAAAGGTTGTTCATCATCTACACCTCCCTGGTGCATGATTTCCTGCCCCAAAACTGGGGCAGCTACAAGCCCACATGGGTCGAGCTGAGCATCACCTTCGGCTCGTTCGCCTTCTTTTTCCTGTGGTTTTTTGCTTTTAGCAAATTCCTGCCGACTATCCCCTTGAGCGAGCTGAAGAACAAGATGGCCGAGGAGCAGATCCCCCCGACACAGGAGTGCGAGGTGCGTACGCGCCAGAAGATAGGCTTGGAGCATCCTTCGGTGCTATTTATTTTTTCAAGCGCCGGAAGGCTTACGGAGGCGGTGAAACATGCCTGTAGTGCCGGCTTTTACCAAATGGACTATTTTTCTCCGGTCAAGCTGGGAGAGCTGGACAGAGTCATGGCTCTTCCAAAGAGCCCGGTCCGTTTCTGGACCTTGACCGGGGCCTTGTCCGGCCTGGCTGGCGGTTTCTGGCTCGCTATCGGGACCGCCTTGGTAAACAGCCTGGTTGTGGGTGGCAAGCCGCCGGTTTCATTGATCCCGTATTGTGTGATTGGATTCGAGGGGACAATTCTGCTCGGCAGTATCGCCAATCTGATCGGTCTGATCCTGCATTCGCGATTGTTCCGCCTGAAACTCTCGCCCCATTATGACCGGCGCTTCAGCCGCGATAAATTCGGTCTGCTGATCGGCTGCAAAGCTGGCGAGCTCGATCGCCTGCAGCTCTTGCTGGCAAAGGCATATCCGGAGGAAATGCATGTCAGCCGCTGAAACCAAAAACAAGCCTTTCAGCCTCCTGACACCGGTCTGGATCAGCCTGGTTTTGCTGGGGGGCATTTTCTGGGTCATGTCTGTCAATGGTCAGGATAGCCAACGGGCGTGGCGGTTGCTGCTGTCCAACTTTATTTTTTTTACCTCGTTATCGGCAGGGCTGGTGGTCTGGCCGGCAATGGTCCGCGCCTGCAACGGACGCTGGCACCAGCGTCTGGAAAGAGTTGCAGCCGCTGGCATCGCATTTTCGATCCCCTCAATCCTGGTCTTGATCCTGCTCTGGATCGGCAGCCCGCACTGGTCTCCCTGGTATGGGGTCACCCACCACCAAGGGGTGTGGTTGAACAACTCCTTCCTGTTCGGGCGTGATCTGGCAGGGCTGCTCTTGTTCTGGTCGCTGGCGGCCCGCTATTTAAATGAACGCCGCTCTGGCATGGCTCGGGTAAAGGGAGGTTTCCTGATCCTGAGTTACTGTCTGGTATTCACGCTGCTGGGCTTTGACCTGGTCATGGCACTCGACCCGAAGTGGTTCAGCACCATGGCTGGCGGCTATTTCTTCATGTCCGGCCTGTATATCGCCATTAGCGGCTGGGCTTTTCTGGCGACCTGGCAGCCGGATGCCGGCGAGGATCAACGACACGATCTGGGCAAGCTGATGGTCGGTTTCAGCCTGATGACCGCCTACATGATGTATTCGCAATTGCTGCCGTTTTGGTACGGAAACCTGCCGGAAGAGGTGCGTTTCGTGATCCCGCGGATCAGGTCGCACTCCTGGAAGGTGATCAGTTATGGGCTGCTTGGATTGGTATACCTGGGTCCATTGGTTCTGCTTCTGCTGGAGAGGGCCAAGCGGAACCGTTGGGCGCTGGGGAGTATTTCATTCCTGATCCTGGTGGGGATGTGGGTCGAACGCTGGTGGCTGGTTGCGCCGACCTTTCAGCGGGAGTTGACTTTTGGATTGCTGGAAATAGCCACTTTGGCAAGTTTTGCCGGGATGATGGCGCTTGGCATGGAACAGTTTCTTCGCCGCGTGCCGCAGGATTTTCCGAGTGGGGAAGGATGATGACCTCAGAAACGGATAAAAAAAAGCAGCACAAGCTTTATCCGCGCGGGGCCGCCTTGAGTGCATCGGTGGTGCTGGTGCTGGTGCTACTGGGTGCGCTGGTCATCTATAATGTCCTTTATCCCCGGGGGATGGGGGTATCCCAGCCGATTCCGTTCAGTCACCGCGTGCATGTGCACACCAAGCAGATCAGCTGCCTGATGTGCCATTCCCAAGTGGCTACATCGGCACGGGCCGGAATGCCGCCGCTACAGACCTGTCTGTTATGCCACCTGCGGATAATCAGGACCTTCCCGTACATAAAACAGCTGCGGGAACATTTTCGCGACAACAGGCCGATCGTTTGGGAGCGGGTAAACTGGGTGCCGGAATTTGTTTATTTTACTCATTCAATGCATATCCGCAAGGGGATCGACTGTAGCAGATGCCACGGCAACGTGACCCTGATGGACCGGGTGGTGCCGAAGCAGAAATTCAGGATGGGGTTTTGCATCCAATGTCATCGTGATGAGAACGCCACCCATGATTGTTTTACGTGTCATCGATAATTTTATGTGTAATCGGTGATGTAGGGGCGCTGCTTGCCGCGCCCGTGAACTGCTGCAATAAACTAGGGCGCAGCAAGCGGCGCCCCTACGGGACAAATAATGATCAATTTCATCCATAAACCCCAAAGCGCAGCCACTGCCTTCATGATCGCAGGTGCGGCCTGGTTTGTGGTCGGGGCCTTGTACGGTATGGTCTCGGCTATCCATCTGGTCTCGCCGGAGTTCTTACCCAATGTTGCCTGGCTGGTGTTCGGTCGGGAGCGGCCGGTCCATGTCAACACCATGCTGTACGGTTTTGTCGGCACCATGCTGATCGGCGGCGGTCTCTATTATACACCGGCTCTGCTCCGGACCAGGCTCTGGTCGGAGCCGTTGGCCTGGCTCAGCTTTGTTCTCTGGAACCTGGTCATCCTGAGCGGCCCCTTGTGTTTCTCATTCGGCTACACCCAGGGTCGGGAGTATAACGAGTACGTCTGGCCGGCCGACGTGGCATTGATGCTGGCGGTGGCACTTTTAATCTACAACCTGGTCATGACGATCATCAACCGTAACGAAAAGCAGCTGTATGTATCGGTCTGGTATTTCATGGCTACCTTCCTCTGGACCGCCGGTAATTATCCGATCGGCAATGTGATGTGGCACCCGGCTACCGGGGCCATGCCGGGACTGATTGATTCGATCTTCCTGTGGTTCTGGGGCCACAACCTGCCCGGCCTCCTGATCACCCCTCTGGCAACCGGTGCGGCTTACTTCGTGATTCCCCGCGTGGCCAGGGTGCCGCTCAACTCTCATACCTTATCGCTATTGGGCTTCTGGCTGCTGGTGGCGTTGTACACCCACATTGGTGGCCATCATGTGCTGCAGTCACCAATTCCAAACTGGTTAAAGGCAATTTCGATCGTGGATTCAGTGGCCATGATCCTGCCGGTCTCGATAGTAGTGCTCAACCTGTGGCTGACAGCCAGATTCAGGGGGGCCCTGATCTGGGGCGACCCGGCTGCGCGATTCGTAATGGGGGGCATTGTCTGGTACCTGCTGACCTGCATCCAAGGGCCGCTGCAATCGCTCCCTTACCTGCAACGGGTCACTCATTTCAATAACTGGACCGTTGGTCACGCTCACATCGCCATGCTTGGCTTCGGCGGCTATATCGCCCTGGGCACCATGTACCACATACTGCCGATCGTCACCGGCCGCAGCCTGTATTCGCAAAGGTTGGTCAGTCTGCAGTTTGGCTTGATCACCTTTGGCCTGACCGGGTTTTTCCTGGTGCTGACCGCAGCCGGTTTGCTGCAGGGTGGCGCCTGGAATAACGGTGAGACCGTTTATCGGGTTCTGCCGCAGCTGGCTCCCTACATGATCTCGCGGGCCGCGCTGGGGATTTTCATCTTAACCTCTTCTTTAATCGGTTTTTACAATGTGGCCATGACGCTTTTGAAGGGGCGGGAACTTGAGGTTGATGAGCTGCAAAGGGCGGAGGAAGCCGCATGAAGATGACCCCCGGTCTGCTCATAATCGGAGCTTTGCTGGTGTTCTGGTGCTCGGCCTTTATCATTGCCGGGTTACCGGCCCTGACCATGAAAGAAATACCTTCCGAGATCTGGCGACCAGCCACCCCGCAGGAGGATGCCGGGCACCGCCTGTATGTCCAGAACGGCTGCAGTTATTGTCATTCCCTCTTTATCCGGATCAATGACTGGGATATCGGTGCCGAGCGAATCGCCAAGGCCGGTGATTATGTTGCCCAGGAGCCGGCTATACTGGGTACGGAACGGACTGGACCGGACCTGTCCCAGGAGGGGGGCGAGCATCCCGATGACTGGCACGTATCTCATTTCTTCAATCCCAGGTTCACCAGCCCGATTTCGTTGATGCCTTCCTGGGAATTCCTGGGGGAGGAGAAGATTCGCCTGTTGATTGCGTATGTCCAGGCGCTGGGCGGAAAAATGGCTGATGTGCGCATCGCCCGACAGCATAAGTGGAAGTTACCGGCTGTGGCCGCCTTTGAAGCCGGCCCGGACCAGAACATAGTCTGGCTGCACAGCCAGGTGCCCGAGGTCTGGCGGCGGATGCCGAACCCTTATCCGGCCAACGAAGCAAGCCTGACCAGGGGTAAACGGATCTACCAGGAATTCTGCATCAACTGCCACGGACCGATCGGTGACGGGCAGGGGCCTGCCATCCGCCATGTTTATCCTCCTCCGCTCAACTTTACCACTCTGCGCCGGCACTTGGTCGAGAACCGATATATCGGCGGGATCTTCTACTATCAGATCATGAACGGCATAACCGGAACCGCGATGCCGTATTTTAAAAAGCATCTGGAATCGGAAAA
>DASXUK010000040.1:0-93367 GCA_036504875.1 Desulfuromonadaceae bacterium | reverse complement strand
AAGCTGCTGAATGGCCCTGCTGATTTGTTCGGCGCCGCTGTCCTGCTCGCGACTGGAGGCGCTGATTTCCTGCACCAGTTCGGCCGTCTTCTGGATGTCCGGCACCATCTTGTTCAGCATATCACCGGCAGTCTCGGCTACTTGGACACTGCGACCGGAAAGTTCACTTATTTCACCGGCAGCAGCCTGACTGCGCTCGGCTAATTTGCGGACCTCGGAGGCAACCACGGCGAACCCTTTGCCGTGCTCACCGGCGCGGGCCGCCTCGATGGCGGCGTTCAATGCCAGCAGGTTGGTCTGGCGCGCAATTTCCTCGATGATCGAGATTTTGGTAGCGATCTCTTTCATGGCCGAGACGGTTTCGGTAACCGCCTTGCCCCCTTCACGGGCGTCGGCAGCCGATTTGACAGCGATCTTTTCGGTTTGACTGGAGTTGTCCGAGTTCTGCTTGATACTGGAGGACATTTCTTCCATCGAGGAGGAGATCTCCTCGGCGCTGGCAGCCTGTTCGGTGGCGCCCTGCGAAAGCTGTTGAGCGGTGGCGGAAAGTTCCTGGCTGCCGGCAGCCACGTTGTCGGAGGCGCTCATCACATCCCCGACGACCTGCTTGAGCTTGTCCACCATCTGGCTGATGGCGACCATCATGATGCCGGTCTCATCCTTGGACCTGGACTCAACGGTAATGGTCAGGTCGCCACTTGCCAGCGAGTTGGCAACGCCCACGGCTTCATTGATCGGGCGTGTAATGGTGCGGGTAATGAACAGGCCGAGACCGATTGCCAGCAACGCGCCGGCAATGGCAAGCGCCGACATAAGCTTGGAGGCGGCGCCGGCAATAGCTGAATTTTCGTCCGAGGTAAGTTTGGCCTGATTGATCTTGGCTTCAACCAATTTGTCTATTGTTTCATTAAAGTCGCCGCCAATCTTTGCTAATTGCCCAGAGTCAAGTATTGCCTGGACCTCCCTGTCATTACCAGCAACTGAAAGCTGGAGCACTCTATCCATGACGGCATAATAATTTGTTCTTTCTTTGTTGAAATCAGCAAACATTTTTCGTCCAGCTTCGGTCAAAATGGTCTTTTCAAAAGAGAGTGAATCTTTGTCGATCCCTTCCCGAAGAACCTTTATTGCATGAGCATTTTTTTCTTTGTCTTCCTTGCTGGTTGCCCTTAATACATACAGAACATTAACCCTGATCCTCTGAAAATCGGTCGATATACTGAGCAGCTCGGCGGTCGGCACCGTGATCTTCTCGTAGAGCTTGGTATCAGCTTCATTGATCTGTTTGATCTTCTGGATACCGATCAAACCGATCACCCCGGCGATGAGGGCAACGATCACGAACCCGGAAATCAATTTTGTCCCAATTTTAAGATTGTTGAACCACTGCATAGCGTATCCTCCTTGAATTGTATTCAGAATTGTATCTTGTTTATTACGCTGCTTCCTTCCTAGTAACCGATTCCAGTTCCGCGCTTGAAAACACCCGGTCAATATCCAGAATCATTATAAAACGGTTATCATGCTTACCCATTCCACGGATAAAATCGGTATTCAGGCGTGACCCGATGTGCGGTGCAGCTTCGATCTGAGACGGCTCCATCTCGATCACCTCCTGGACGCTATCCGCCAGGGCGCCGAGAACGATCAACTCGTCTTCCAACTGCACCTCGACCACGATGATACAGGTGTTGACCGTTCGCTCGGTTGCGGACATGCCAAATTTAAGACGCAGGTCGATCACTGGAACGACACTGCCGCGCAGGTTGATGACCCCGCGCATGAAATCAGGTGTCTGCGGCACCTTGGTGATGCTGCTCTCCTCCAGTATCTCACGGACCTTGGCCACATCCAGGGCAAAGACCTCTTCGTCTAGCTTGAAAGTGAGATATTGAGTTGCCTCTAACTCTTCGGCCATAGCGTTATCTCCTTATTTATTAATTAAAATTAAATTTAATTTTATTAATACAATATCAGTGCCATCGCGTTTTCAGGTTTAATGGTAGAGCGGCAAGGAGCAAGTTAATTGAAATCGGGCAGGATTTAAAACAGAGGGGTCGGAGGCAATGTCACACTTTCAGGCGTGCCATGACACAGCGCCGGCGTGACATGACACGCTGAGGGTGTACAAAGCTATTAAATGGCGAGATGGAGTTTATGGGCACGTAAAAAGGCTGTTGGTGCAGATATTTGGGTTTATCCATTCCCAAGATGACGGTACACAGTTCTCCTGCTAATGCCGAGCAGGCGCGCAGCATTGGTCTTGTTGCCGTCTGTCATGACGAGTGCTTCTTCCAGAGTGAGATTGCCCGGCAGGGCTGAGGAGGAATCTACTTGCTCTGAAATATACTCATGCAGAGGGCTAAACTGATCCAGCGGCAGGTCTTGCACCGAGATTACATCAGACTTGCAAAGAATAGTGGCGTGTTCAATAACATGCTCAAGTTCGCGTACATTGCCGGGCCAGGTGTGGTTTTTGAATATTTCCATGACATCGTCAGAAACAGTCCGAACATCGCGCCCGAATTTACCGTTAAATTTTGCTATGAAGTGGGCAACCAGCAGTTCAATGTCATCATGCCGTTCTTTGAGCGCCGGCAACGCCAAACGTACAACATTCAGGCGATAGTACAGATCCTGCCGGAATTTCCCGTGAGTAACCATTTCAGTCAGATTTTGGTTGGTTGCAGCAATGATGCGCACATCTACCTTGATCGGAGTCGAATCCCCTACCCGCTCGAACTCGCTCTCCTGCAGAACCCGCAAAAGGCGCATCTGGATTGCTGGAGAGATATCGCCAATTTCATCCAAAAAAAGCGTGCCCCCGTGAGCTTTTTCAAAACGACCCGCCTTGTTGGCAATTGCCCCGGTAAAAGCGCCGCGCACATGGCCAAAAAGCTCACTTTCCAGGAGCGATTCCGAAAGTGCCGAACAATTGACCCTGACGAACGGCCCCGCTGCCCGTCCACCGGCGGAATGAAGCGCCGCGGCAACCAATTCTTTTCCAGTGCCGCTTTCACCATTGATCAGCACCGTAGTTTGCACATCTGCCAGTGCCTCGACCAGCGAATACACCCTTTGCATGGGGGCAGATACCCCGATGATTGAATGAAACTGCCCCCGCTTCTGGAGAGTGCGCTCCAGGTCAACCAGCCGGGTTTCATCCCTGATGACCGCTACTGCACCACTGATAGTGCCATCTGCTTCGGCGACCGGTGTGGCGTTAAAGCTGACAATGCGGCTCTTGCCTTCGGGCGTACAGCATTCAAAGCGCCGAATAACTCGGCTGGAGTTGCTGGAGAGCACCTCCAGAAGCGCCTTGCGACATAACCCGCCACACCCCAGATCAATTGTGAGCGCGTTGCTGCCGATCAGCTCTTCACGGTATCCGCACTGGCTCCCTGCCTGAACATTGAAGTGGGCCAGGCGCCCCTCCTTGTCAACCATGATGATGGAATCGGAGACACTGCGGAAAATCGCGTCCAGATTGGCTCGATATCGTTCCCGTTCATCGTTCATCATTTTAGCCTTCAAGGCATGGCGGGTGACTAACATAAGTGTCTCGTGGCGCACCGGCTTGGTGATGTAGTCAAAGGCCCCTAAGCGGACCGCTTCGGCAGCCGATTCGACCTCGGGATAGCCGGTGAACATGATCACCTGTATGGCGGGGGATATTGCTTTTATATCCCGCAGCAGATCGATTCCGCTCTCACCGGCCAGCATGATATCAACCAAAGCAACATCATACGGATCAGCCTCAAGCAAGGCGACAGCTTCATGGCAACCCGCGGCGACGTCTACCTGGAAGCCCTCTTTTCGCAGGATGCAAGCCAAGGTAAAACGGATTCCTTCTTCGTCATCAACAAGCAATATACGGTAGTCTGATGGCTGCATAAGTGGAATGATGCCCCCTGCTGTACATTATAATCTCATCAACCCCTGCAAATGCCCGGTGGGTAATTTCTCTGACTTGCTTAGCCCTGCAGTAGTCAACCAATGTTTGAGCAATGTAATATAACCTTGGACGGCCATGCTGCGCCACAAAAAATTAAATATATAACAATTTTTTAACAATCTTCCGGATTATACAAGCACTAAACAATTGTGCAGTTTTTGTGTAAATCGTGTGCCGCCTTGCCTGACCTTATCTATTCAAATATTGACCTGACCGCCAGAGTGGGGTAATTTGTTTTGTCTATTAACGAAGGAAGGATTTTCCATACATGCAGCGTCCATCATGGGACAAATACTTTATGGATATCACTCATCTGGTTGCCACCCGGTCTACCTGTCTGCGCAGACAGGTAGGCGCTTTGCTGGTCAAGGAGCGCAATATCCTGGCCACCGGCTATAATGGGGTTCCTTCCGGCATTACTCACTGCGATGCCGGAGGCTGTTTGCGCGAACGATTGCAAGTCCCTTCCGGTGAACGTCACGAGCTTTGTCGCGGGCTGCATGCCGAGCAAAATGCAATTATTCAGGCGGCCAGGCACGGGATCAATATTGACGGCGCCACCCTTTATTGCACAACCATGCCCTGTATTATCTGCACCAAGATGATCATCAATGCCGGGATCAAAAAAGTGGTCTACAGCCAGGGTTATGCCGATAATCTGGCCTGTGAAATGATCGCCGAAGCAGCCATCGAAGTGCTGCACTTTCAGGACAATGGAGGCGACAGGTGAAGTGTCCTTTTTGTGGCAACCCGGACAGCAAGGTAGTGGATTCTCGACCTGACAAGGGCGGCGTAGCTATCCGCAGGCGTCGGGAGTGCGAACAATGTGCCCGTCGCTTCACTACCCATGAACGAATTGAGGAAATGCTGCCGCAGGTTTGCAAAAAGGATGGACGAAGGGAAGCCTTTGACCGGATGAAGATCATCTCCGGCATAAAGAAGGCTTGTGAAAAACGACCCATACCGGTAGAAGAAATAGAGCGCATGGTAGACCGTCTGGAAGCCCGCCTTCAGGAATCATCCGAAAAAGAGGTTTCCACTACCACCATCGGCGAATGGATTATGAAAGAATTGCATGGCATGGACGAGGTTGCCTATGTCCGCTTTGCCTCTGTATATCGCTCATTTAGGGATATTGGCGAATTCATGCAGGAATTACAGGACCTACTGAAGAAATGAACGGCATGGAAAAGCTTTACATGAAGCGCGCCCTGGCTCTGGCACGCAAAGGTATCGGGCACACATCTCCCAACCCAGCAGTTGGCTGCGTTATAGTTAAAGAAGGCCGGATTATCGGTGAGGGCTGGCATAAAAAAGCCGGCCAGCCACACGCCGAGGTAAATGCACTTGAAATGGCCGGTGAGGCTGCGCGTGACGCCGATGTATATGTCACCCTGGAACCATGCTGTCACACAGGCCAGACCCCCCCCTGCAGCGACGCCCTCATAAAAGCCGGAATTAAAAAGGTCATTGCCGGCATGTCCGACCCGAATCCGCAGGTAAATGGCGGCGGCCTGAAAATTCTTGAGCTGGCCGGCATTGAAACCTCCTGTGGCCTCATGGAAGATGAATGTCGATCAATCAACAGGCCTTTCATAAAAAGAATCACCACCGGTCTTCCCTACGTAATATTCAAATCCGCAATGACCCTGGATGGGCATATAGCCACCGTCACAGGAGATTCGCGCTGGATCAGTTGCGAAGAGTCACGAAAATATGTTCATCGCCTGCGGGCCAATTGTGATGCAATTATCGTCGGTGTCGACACCATTATTGCAGACAATCCTCAACTGACGGTACGCCATGTACGTGGGCGCAATCCGGTGCGCATTATCGTTGATACAACACTGAGAACTCCGGAGAGCGTCTACGTTTTAGCGGGGCGAATGGCACGTAAAACAATCATTGCCACCGCCGAAACTAATCCACGGGTACATCTTCGCTATCTTCAGCTAGGCGCCACCATCCTGGTCTGTAAAACTGAAAATGGCCGGGTCTGCATGCAGGACCTGTTATGCAAACTGGCTCAAACCGGTATTCAGTCGGTTCTCCTGGAGGGGGGGAGTCGAGTGGCCGGTACAATGTTGCAAAATGGATTAATCGACGAGTTAATCTTGTTTTACGCTCCTAAAATTATCGGCAGCAATGGATTTTCGCCATTTTTCATTGAGGGGATCACCACAATGAAGGATGCCATGCGATTCAGAATCGGTGAACTGAAAAGAAGTGGGGCTGATATTCTTGTACAAGCATGGCCGGAGAAAATATGTTCACCGGACTGATTGAGGATGTAGGCCGGGTAGTCGGCTTTGAACGTCGTGGGGATGGCGGCATTGTGCGTGTTGAGAGCGCCCTGCCGTATCATGAGATTGCTCTGGGAGATTCTGTAGCGGTTAATGGAGTGTGCCTGACTGTCACATTGAAGACCGATCGATATCTGGCCTTTGATTGCTCGCCTGAGACCATGAGCCGGACGACCTTCCGTGCTCTCAGACCTGGCGGGAGGGTTAACCTGGAACGGGCTCTGCGTTTCGGCGAACGATTGGACGGTCACCTCGTTACCGGTCACATTGATTGCTGCGCAAGGTTATCGAAAACAGAACCTACCTCCGGGAATCAATTCCTTGATTTCACTTTACCTGCGGAAAATATGCGCCTGGTGGTCGAGAAGGGCTCGGTTGCTATTGATGGCATCAGTCTGACAGTAAACAGGGTTAAACCGGATGGTTTCTCAGTCAACATCATCCCTCACACCTTGACCAGGACAACTCTTGCCGGACTTAAGATCGGTGACGAAGTGAATATCGAAACCGACATCATTGGAAAGTATGTTGAGTGCCTGATAAAGCCATGGAAAAAAGATGGTGGTTTAAACATGCAGACCCTGGCAGAAAACGGTTTTCTATAGATTTTGCACACCTCACCCCGTTAAAATAAAAGATCAGCAATAAAGGCAAGGACCTGTCCAGGACCGGCTTTCATAATCTGGTGGGTCTCTTTCAGTTGCTGTAATAGAAAGGATTTTCATGCCTGTCGCAACCATAGAACAAGCAATTGATGACATCCGCCAAGGGAAGATGGTTATTCTGGTAGATGACGAAGACCGAGAAAACGAGGGTGATCTGACTATGGCGGCCGAGGCTGCCACGCCTGAAGCCATTAATTTTATGGCAAAATATGGGCGCGGCCTGATCTGCCTGACCCTGACAGCGGAGAAGTGTGACTCTCTGGGTTTGCGTCCAATGGTGCGCGATAATACTTCACCTTTTGAGACCGCCTTTACCGTATCGATCGAAGCCAAACATGGTGTAACAACGGGCATCTCGACAGCCGATCGAGCCCATACTATCTTGACCGCCGCGGCCGAAGACTCCAGTCCAAAGGATCTGGTAAGCCCGGGGCACATCTTTCCCTTACGGGCAAAACCGGGAGGGGTATTGGTACGAACCGGACAGACCGAGGGTTCAGTCGACCTGGCGCGTCTGGCTGGTCTTAAGCCAGCCGGAGTCATCTGCGAAATTATGAACGACGACGGCAGCATGGCCCGCATGCCGGAGCTCATAAAATTTGCCAAACATCATGGTATAAGGATTTGCAGTATCGCTGATCTAGTGGCTTACCGGCTAAAAAACGAGATCCTGGTGCGCACTGTAGCCGAAGCCCATCTTCCGTCCCGGTACGGCGGTGACTGGCGCGCAATCGCCTTTGAAAACGAGGTCGACAAACTTGATCACATTGCCCTGGTGAAGGGCAAATTCTCAAAGGATGAGCCGGTTATGGTACGGGTCCATTCAGAGTGCTTGACTGGCGATGTGCTTGGCAGCCTGCGTTGTGATTGCGGAGAGCAACTTCACAGGGCCATGGCCATGATTGAAAAAGAAGGAAAAGGGGTTATTCTCTATATGCGTCAGGAAGGCCGTGGCATTGGCCTGATCAATAAACTGAGGGCCTATGAACTCCAGGATAAGGGGCGTGATACGGTTGAGGCGAACCTGGAACTGGGATTCAAGGCAGATCTGCGTGATTACGGAATCGGAGCCCAAATGCTGGTATCTCTAGGCATTAACAAGATGCGGCTTATCACCAATAACCCAAAAAAGCTGATTGGCCTGCAAGGATACGGCATTGATGTCGTTGAAAGAATTGCCATTGAGGCTGTTGCAACACACAGTAACAAAAGCTACCTGAAAACAAAGCGCGACAAGTTAGGCCACCTTCTGGAGAACCTGTGATCCTATGAATATCCTGTTGCATATATGCTGTGGGCCATGTGCATTATTTCCGTTACGCAGCCTGCGGGCTGCTGGCCACAGTGTGACCGGTTTTTTTTACAATCACAACATCCATCCCTACCAAGAATACCGCCAGCGACTGGATTCCGTAAAGAAAATGGCTGCGCTTGAAGACCTTCCAATGATCTATCAAGATGAGTACAATCTGGAGGAATTCCTTAAAAACATAGCTAGCAGCCCGAAACAACGCTGCAGTTATTGTTATGAATCCAGACTCAAGGCAACTGCCTCAGCAGCTGTTGAACATGGCTTTTCCGATTTTACTGCCTCGCTGTTGTACAGCCGCTACCAACGGCATGATCAGATCACCGAGCTTGGAAAGCAGGTTGCGCAAGACTTTGAATTGAATTTCTATTATCAGGATTTTCGTATCGGATGGCAGGAAGGGATCAGGCTTTCCAAAGAGTTGGGACTCTACCGCCAGCAATACTGCGGCTGTATCTACAGTGAAATGGAGCGTTATCACCCCGAGCAAAAACTGTCATGAACGGATTAGGGCGACTTCTGATCACCCTCGGTTTACTCATTGCTATAATTGGAGTTATTATTTCAATCGCACCGAGAATCCCCTGGCTGGGAAAATTACCGGGTGATTTTTACATCAAAAAAGAAAATTTCAGTTTTTATTTCCCTCTTGGTACCTGCCTCTTACTTTCTGCACTGCTTTCTTTTATCCTATGGTTATTCAGACGCTGATTCCTACTTGAAACTGGTTTGGTCAAAAAAAAGCCCGTTATAGAACGGGCTTTTTAATCGCTTGCATCAATGCTTTTTATGCATGGATGGCAGAGACGGGGCAGGTATCCACGCAAGCGCCGCAATCGATGCAAGTATCTGCGTCGATAGCGCGTTTGCTGCCTTGCTCGCTGATAGCGTTGACTGGGCAGGAATCCTCACAAGCCGCGCAATTGGTGCAATCATCAGTAATAGAATGGGACACGGTTTCACCTCCTTCTAAGATTGTCTTCCTGTAGGAAAACCATTTTTTTATACCATGATTCAAGACTAAAGTCCAGTCAAGATTATGTTTCTTCACCAGCCAAATTTCACAAAATGTGTTGAATTCATGGCGTCTCTATTGTATATATCAAAAACAGTTTTATTTTGTTCGTTTTTTTTAGTCAGGGTGTTTGTTTTTTATTGATATTATAAATAAATCTCTGTTTATTTTGGGGAGGTAGATATGATTATAATGGCACTGAATTGCGGAAGTTCTTCAGTCAAATATCAGCTCTTTGACTGGGACCGAAAGGAGGTAGTGGCCAAAGGGATGGTAGAGCGTGTTATCATCGGCGACTCTTTCATCATGCATGAGGTTCCCGGCCGAGAAACCTACCACCACCAGCAGGATTGCCCTAACCATCAAGCTGCCATTGACCTTCTCATAAAGATCGTTACTGATCCGGTTCATGGGGTTTTAAAAGATGTCAGCGAGATTTCCGCGGTTGGGCATCGAGTAGTACACGGCGGAGAAAAATTTACCTGTTCGGTGATGATCGATTCCAAAGTACTTGATGCGGTAAAGGAGGTTCAGCACCTGGCACCACTTCATAACCCTCCCAACATTGAGGGAATTGAAGCAGCTCAGACTCTTATGCCGCAGATACCCCACGTGGCCATCTTCGATACCGCCTTTCACCAGACCATGCCCAAACACGCCTACATTTACCCGCTCCCGTATGAATGGTATGAAAAATACCAGGTCAGGCGCTATGGCTTCCATGGCACATCACACCTTTATGTTTCTAAAAGGGCAGCCGTTTTGCTGAATAAAAATGCAAAAGACTGCAATATTATCACTATGCATATCGGCAACGGTGTTTCTCACTGCGCCATTAAGAATGGTGTATCAGTTGATACAACCATGGGGCTGACCCCCCTGGAAGGGGCTGTTATGGGCACCCGTTGTGGCGATATTGATCCTGCAATCCCGGCCTTCATGATGCAGAAGGAGAACCTGTCTGCCAAGGAAATTGACAGCATCCTCAATAAGAAAAGTGGTGTGATCGGAATCTCGGGACGCTTTACTGATCGCCGCGATGTAATCGAGCATGCCAACAAGGGTGATGAACGTTGCCAGCTTTCCCTTGAAATCGAGGCTTATCGCCTGAAGAAATATATTGGCTCATATATGGCGGTGGTGGGTAAGCTGGATGCAGTAGTCTTTACTGCCGGGGTGGGTGAGATGGGTGCACTTATTCGTGAAAAAGCCATTGAGGGCCTCGACCATATCGGTATTATTCTGGATAAGGAACGCAACAAAAATGCCATGACCCGCAAGCGCGAGTCACTGATCACAACAGATGACTCGCCGGTTAAAGTGTTTGTCATCCCTACCGACGAAGAGCTGGTCTTTACGGAGGATGTGGTGGCAATACTGGACAAGTCTTATACCGATCATATGCACTTTGAATATTCTTTCGCCAAAACCGATTTCGTCAGGCAATAGCCATTAACGACTGGGCTATAGACTGTTTAAAGGCCTGCCAGTTGACACTGGCAGGCCTTTTTTAGCCCTTCAATTCTTCCTTAAGTCCCTCCACAACCGCACGCACCTCGGCAATCATTTCCTTGGCCTGGGAAGACTGCTCGTATTTTAAATATTCTTCAAAATATCGAACAGCATCCTTGGTTCGATCCTGGTCCATGCAGATGCCCCCCAGGGTCAGGTAGGCCATGCTGAAAGTTGGATCCAGCCGAATAGCCTCACAGCATTCGTCTTCGGCCTCCTCCATTTCCTCAAGATCGTAGTAGAGTTCACCAAGATTGAAATGGGCTGCTGGATCCTGAGGATCTATCTCAACCCCTTTCTGGTAGGCCTCGACTGCGCCTTGAACATCTTCCTTGCCATAAAGCGCATCCCCCAATGCGTTCCAGGCAAAGATGTTATTCGGCTCAAGTTCTAAAGCCTGATGAAAATACTTGATCGCCTCATCGCTGCGCTCAAGGCTGTTGTAGACCAGGCCGATACTGACAAGTGCATCGGCATCCTTTTTATCAAGCCCAACTACCCGCTGGTAGGAATTGATTGCTTCCTTATGATGACCTGTTTCAAAAAGAAGATCCCCAAGAGTTGTCAGGGCATCGGTGTCATCGGGTGCGAGCTTCAGTCCCTCACGGTAGCGGGCCACCGCCTCCTCCAGACGACCTTCCTCCGCAAGTGCGTCCCCCAGATAAAAATAGCCCTCGGGATTTTCCTGATACTTATCAATATAACCCTTAAAGACTGTAACCGCTTCGGAAGCTCGCCCGGAATCCAGCATATCCAGTCCTGTTTGCAAGGTTTCATCTAATTTGTCATCTGCCATAAAAGCTCCTTTGATAGTTCTATAAATTAAAACGATAACAGACCAATGTTCACTTTTCCAGATATATCAACAAGAAAAGGAATCATCTAGGTTTTAGAAGTGCACAGGCTATACTTAAGTTTTCGGCGGCCTTTGGTGCCCTAGGACGATTAACAACATGAGACGCGCCAGGTTTTATAAGAGAAACGATGAAAGTTTTACTTTAGTTAAAATCTGAATTATAATTCTTCAAATTTTAACCAGGAATTGGCTATGAAAGAAAATCATCACTCCATAGGACTACGCACGCTTGAGGATATCAGCTCAATCATCCTGCACTCTCACGACCTGCAGGAGACCTTGGACAACATCGTCAACATTGTTGCTAAACGTATAAAAACAGATGTTTGCTCCATCTATCTGGTTGAAAAAGATGGTGAAACACTAATACTTAAAGCTACCAAGGGTCTTTCGAGGGCATCGGTTAATCGGATATCAATGAAGGTCCATGAAGGATTGTCCGGCTTGGTATTCGAAAGTCGCGGCATGGTCATGACCGATAATGCTCCGTCTCATCCGCGTTATAAATATTTCAAGGAGGCCAAGGAGGAAAAATTTCTCTCCTTTCTTGGCCTGCCGCTGTTCGAGCGCAAGACCCCGATTGGTGTCATTGTTATTCAGACTCGTGAGGCCAGGCGCTTCAGTAAAGATGAGATCAGCGCGCTGCATACCATTACCTTTCAGATAGGAAGCATTGTCCAGAATGCACGGCTGCTGGACTCTATTCAGCACAAAGAACAGGAACGTGCCTGGTTTGAACAGGAGTTGGCAAAGCTTAAAGGTGATTCAGCCTTCAGCAACACAAAATCAGGTAATACGGTTGCCAATACTCGCGCATTAGCAGGAGTAGCCGTATCTGCCGGATTTTGTCGAGGCAGGATCTACATCCTTGATCGTTTTAGTGACAAGGTAATCAAGGTAGCCAAGGTCGGCAGCAAAGTAGAAGAACATCGCAAGCTCACTTTGGCACTTGAAAAGGTAAAAATTGAAACAATATACATGGAGAAACGGGTTAGCGAAAATCTTTCTGCCGATGATGCCGCCATATTTCATACGCATCTCATGATCTTGGAAGATCGCGGTTTCACCGGCAAGATCAGTGATCTAATCGACCAAGGTTTTGGCGCTGCGCGGGCCGTGCATGATTCGGTACAACATTATGTCCAAGCCTTTTCAGCCATGGAGGACCCCTATTTAAGGGAGCGTTCGGCCGACATGGAAGATATCGGTCGTCGTATCATCGAGGCGCTGGACGGTAATCGAAAAACAGCATTAAAGCTAAAAGAACAGCGAGTTATTGTGGCTGAAGAGATTTTCCCTTCTGATCTGGCCATGCTGGATCATGAAAAGATCCTTGGCGTTGTTACCGAAAAAGGGAATGTTTACTCTCACGCAGCCATAATGGCCAAATCGCTCGGAATCCCGGCTGTTCTGGGCATTAAAGGATTGATGAATGCTGCCAATATAAAGGATGAAATTATTGTGGACGGCACTTCCGGTCATGTTTATCTGAATCCGGACGGCGCGGTCAAGAAGGAATACGAACGGCTGGAGTGCGACCATGCCGGCCGCCTGAAAGAGCTGGAGGTGCTGCGCGACCTTCCGGCCATTACTATCGATGGGACAAAGGTTGTGCTGAACGCTAACATAGGTTTGCTTTCCGATGTACGGGTCGCCAATGTTCATGGCGCAGAGGGAGTTGGTTTATATCGCACCGAATTTCCTTATATGGCGCGTACCGCCTTCCCAAATCGAACTGAGCAAGCGGCCATCTATACCAAGATACTGCAAGGTTTTCCAAATCAAATAGTCAACATTCGCACATTAGACATTGGTGGCGACAAGGGGTTGCCTTATTTCGTCCAAACTCGGGAGGAGAATCCCTTTCTGGGCTGGCGTTCCATCCGCGTATCACTTGAACGGCAAGACATATTCAGGGATCAGTTAGCCGGCATATTACTGGCTTCTATGGCAGGAAATCCGACCATTATGTTCCCGCTGATTTCATGCGTGGATGAGATCCATCAGATTCGGGAGATAATGGCCTCTGTGAAAGAAGAACTGCTTCAGGAAGGTCATGAACTGAACAACGATATACCACTGGGAATTATGGTCGAGGTGCCGGCGGCTGTGCAGACAATTGAGTTTCTAATCCACGAGGTCGACTACGTAAGCATTGGCACAAATGACCTGATTCAGTACACTCTGGCGGCCGACCGGAATAACCCCAGGGTTAAACAGTACTATGACCCGCATCACCCCGCTGTGCTGCACTCAATAAAAAAAGTGGTTGACGCGGCAACGAATGCAGGCAAAAAGGTCTCCATCTGTGGAGAAATGGCCGCTGATCCGCTTAATGCTTTGCTTTTAATGGGTATGGGGATCTGCGAGTTCAGTCTGTCTGCCCCCAGTATTCCAACGATTAAACAGGTTATCCGGGCCCACTCTTTGGAGGAGTGTCGCCAACTGGCAAATAGTGCACTCGCCTGTCGCAGCCGAGCCGATGTTTCACAAAAATTGGCTGAGGCACAGGAGCGGCTATTTGGTCAGTAAATCCTATTTTTCATACCGCCATTTAAAACTTACAACCTTGCATCCCGGCAGGGTCTGCCGAAAACGGTTTAAACCCTCCTCGGATATTCTTGTACCAGTACAGGTCAAACATCTCAACCTGATCATACTAGATAGATTGGCAAGTCCTGCATCACTGATAGCAGTGTGATAAATGCTAAGCCTGGTAAGCCCTGAAAGGCTATTCAACAGCTGTAGACCGCTATCGCTGACCCGGGTATTGGAAAGATAAAGTTCCTGAAGACCCGAAAGATGGACCAGGTGCGCCAGAGAGTTATCATCTATATCATGCAGAAACAGCGCTTGAAGATCATCGGCCTGCAGTGTTTCCAAAAAACCCAGTTCCTTGTCACTTGTTTCCTTCACATCCAGGCGCAGTGCCTTATCCAGAAAGACCTCTCTCATTCCGCGGGCATTACCCAATCGTCGCCAGTCCCGGTAGTCGACCGAGTCTTTACTGCGCTCATAAATAATCCCGCATGATTGATCCACAGGAAAATGAACGATACGTGTTTCAGCTGGTGGACCCTCAGCATCAGCTCCTGTATCAGTCTCACCCCGCAAAGTTGCCAAACGTCTTTTGGCCTTGCTGATATTGAGCGCTACCGTGGCAGCCATCTCAGCCATAAGATCGACGCCGTCAGATAAGGCCTCATCCACCCGCAGTTTGAAATTAAATATGTCTGTATCTCTCAGCTCCGCAAGCTGGCGGTTGATCTCGTGGATGTTTTGTTGAACGCGGGCTATCTGACGTATGACCCGCACCAGCTCAATGGCTACACCCATTTCCGTAGCCAGATCTGGTCCGGGTTCCCACTCGCACAGTAAATCCTCCAGAACAGAACGATCACCATGCTCGTAGGCCTGGTTTGCTTCAGCCATCAACTCCTGCCGGCGCTTACGCTCACCCTCGTCCGATGCCAGATCAGGGTGAATTGTTTTGGCTACCTCACGATAGAGGCTCTTCAGGCTCTTCTGGGGAGCTTCCTGAACCTGGTCGGCATCATCGTCCAGAAGATCGGTGCGATGGTGGGAATAGGTGAAATCATTCTTAATTTTATAGGTATTTTTTTCTTCGTTTTTATCCTGCTGTCCAAGAAGGCCATCTAATTGCCATTCAAGCTCTTCCAACTCGGTAATCCGCGCCCCCAGGATTTCCTCGTAGACCTGTTCGAACATTCGGATTTCAGATTTAAAGATTTTTAACCGGTCTTCCCGCTCTGCTAACTGTTCCTGAAAACGGGACAGTTCCAAACGTTTCCGGTCAAGCTCAATTTCCTCAGGTGTTTTCAGTCGATTACGGAAGGGACTCATTACTGCGCTGCTCCCGCACGCTGTCGCTCCCTGGATTCTCTCGCTAATGGTAAAGTTATCTTGCGTTTTTCGGACATCGACAGACTGTAAAGCGCTTCGAAGCAGCTGATCAGATCCCCGACCTCACGGCTGGTAGTAATGAGGATGTAGTTCATCACATCATCAGGCACACGCACTTGACGATCATCGGCTATTTTTTTTAGGATCATACGGCGGGAATGGTCGTCCGAGGCATCAACCCGTGCCACCAGCCCCCACAGAAGACGGGAAATAAGATGATCGTCAAGGCAGGAAAGTTCGCGGGGGGGATACAGGCCAGCCAGCGCGATCTTTCGGCCAGTGCCATAGAAATCGTTGAAGATCTGCCAAAGCCCGATTCGCAGGGCATCATCTTTAGGCAACAGATGCAGGTCATCCACCAACAATAGCGAAGAATTCGAAAAACGTTCAATTAAGTCCTCTACAGAGAACCTCTCACGACAGGAGATATATGAGAAAGATATTCCATCAGCAGCAAATAGCTCCTGCCCGATGGCCTTTAAAAGATGTGTTTTGCCGGAGCCGGACGGCCCGTAAAGATAGAGCAGGTTCTCGGGCTCTGCCTGATTGGCAATACTACGAGAGAACTGTAAAGCAGCGCTGTTGCCGTCACAAACAACAAAACTGTCGAAGTTGAAGGTGGGTGAGGTAGGAAAATTGAAGAACTGTTGCATCATCAAAAAAGTTTACCCTGGGGGGATTCAGGTGCAATGCGGCCAAAGTGCTGGTATGCGGCAATAGTAGCTACCCGGCCACGGGGGGTGCGATTGAGGAATCCATTCTGAATCAGAAACGGCTCATAGACATCTTCAATGGTGTCGCTCTCTTCACTGATAGCCGCGGCAATGGTGTCCAATCCCACCGGGCCACCATTAAACTTGTCGATGATGGCCAGGAGGATCATGCGGTCCATCTGGTCGAAACCCTTCTCGTCGATATCCAGCAGCGTGAGTGTTTGCTGTACAACATCGCGGGTGATGACACCTTCGGCCCGCACTTGGGCAAAGTCGCGCACTCTCCGTAGCAGACGGTTGGCAATGCGCGGAGTGCCGCGACTGCGGCGAGAAAGTTCAGTGGCAGCTAATGGATCTATTTCCATTCCCAAAATGCGAGAGGAACGGGCAATGATAGTGGCAAGCTCACTCTCGGTATAGAACTCCAACCGTGAGATGACCCCGAAGCGATCGCGCAAGGGTGAAGAGAGTAGTCCAGCGCGGGTGGTGGCTCCCACCAGAGTAAAGCGAGGCAGGTCCAGCTTAATGCTGCGGGCGCTGGGGCCCTGACCGATAATGATATCCAGCTGAAAATCCTCCATCGCCGGATAGAGAATTTCCTCCACCACATGGGAGAGACGGTGAATCTCATCGATGAACAAGACGTCGTGGGGTTCCAGATTGGTCAGGATGGCGGCCAGATCGCCAGGGCGTTCGATAACCGGTCCCGAGGTGGACTTGATGTTGACGCCCATCTCGCAGGCCACGATATTGGCCAAGGTGGTCTTGCCCAGGCCGGGCGGACCATAGAGCAGGACGTGGTCCAGCGCCTCTCCCCGCCCCCTGGCAGCTTCGATAAACAGACGCAGGTTAGCCTTGATCTTCTCCTGGCCGATATAATCATCAAGCGCCCGGGGACGCAAGGTAGCGTCAAACTGGAAATCGTCGTCGCTTCGTTCGGGGGTAATGGTGCGGGGTTGCATTGATTCTCCACTGCTCATTTAGGACAGTTTTATGAACGAAGTTTGTAAGTGAAAACTATAAACAAAAAATATGACCAAAACAGTAAAATTTGTCAAACTTCAATTTTGCATTAATATTATAGGTAGTTTATATGAATAAAAAAACTAAAGTTACTTTCAGTACTGGAAATATAAAAAGGCACATATTGTGCCTTTTTATGTTGCTTATAGCTCTAATCTTTAATCACATCATTTCGAACAACAGATACTGTAAAACCCGTTCTTGAGGTAAAAAATATGGGTGAGCCGTCTCAGAAGTATGGTATGAACTGTACAACACTTTACCACCATTAGTTCCAACCGGAAAAGATATAGTAAGTGGCTTGTTACCGGCACCACCACTCCATGAAACATTACCTTTAATGTGTACGGTCACTTTACTTCCAGCATCCCCAGTGTGAGGAGCCTCCATAACCACCCATCCCCCCAGAAAATCTTCAATATGAATCGTTCCATCTGAATTCAGAGAACTTAGTATGTTACTTGATGTACTTGAATTACCGGTCTTAACATTAGCGAGCCACTTTTTTAGTTCAGAATCGACTACAGTAGCTTCTGTTGTGATTCCACTAGTACCAACACGCGCTCCTCCAATAGATTCAGGGGTAAACGGTGAGATATTAGTACCACCATACCATTGCATAAACTCGGGAAAAGCTTGCTCTACGACATCAGACGACCAGTCTGTGACATATAACCTACCCCCATTTTCAACAAATTTCCTGAGATTACTAATGGCAGTTGAGTTTGTAACTGCAGTCGATGTTGGGCCACAGTCGAATATTAAGATGTTGTACTTATTGAGTTCCGTAGTATTCGTTAAAAGAGCCAAAGAATCATTAATAATGGAAAACTTTTGTGTCCCAGATATTAAAGCTCCTGTTGAATCAACAGAACCAAGACCTAATTTTGCCAAGACATCCTCTATTTTATCCCAAACTCCCTTAACAACAGCGATCTTGGGGATACCAATCCCTGACGCAAGATCAGTTGTTGCAGGCAAAGTAGTTAGTGTCTTTAAAATTGTTGTAGTTTTGTCCGGTGTTACATATGCAACAAAGGCTTTTTTAAAAAACCCTTTTATAATGTAAATAGTTGTTGTACCAGCAGGAACATTTTGAAGGGTAAAGGTACCATCAGCCTCAGTCAATGTTTTGGAAGATGCAGTGCTAATGTCCCATACATTTACCGCAGCAAGGCTTGATTTAGCTATTGGTGTGGCAACAACGTAAACATTAGCACCGGGAATAGGATCACTACCATTGGGAGCATAAATGGTACCAGTTATTGTACCAACTCCCTTCATTACAACAGGCGGTGGTGGCGGGGTGGGTAAATTGGCTGTTGGTTCACCCGTGCCTTCACCAGCACATGCAGATAGAATAAAAAGGATGCTGACAGCTAAAAAGTAGTTCAAAACCTTGTACATGCAACACCTCCTTTTTTTGATTCTAAGCAGATATTGCAATTATTGTTTTACAAATAAGTTCGCAAAGGTAGTTACTGAGATTCTCTTATTTGTCTTTATTTCAGTTCCGGTAAATCTGATATTGATCTTATAACGCAAAACGTTGGTCGGTAAAGTTGAAAAGGCTGACAGGTAATTAGTGGAAATGAACTGCTTAGTTGAGGCTTGTGTTACTCTGATTTGTAAGTCAAGAGAGCCACCCGGCGGGAGTATCCCGGTAGAAAATGTTTGGTAAGCTGGTAAATTAGCAATTAAATTAAAAGTTGGATCAGAGCTGCCAAGATATTCATAAGAAATATCTTGTTGGTTAATCTGAACATCCGACGCAAAACCACCAGCATTAGAAAATGCAGTAGATTTGATAGTAAAATCTAGTATGTCGGGCGCGGCGGATGACAATAGAGAATCGGCAGAAAGATTAGAACCGCTAGTAATTCCAGCTTCCAAATAAACCGTGTTGCCTTCTCCAACAACAGACGATCCACTACCACAGCCCTCTAAAATTGCAAAACAAATAATTGCACCAAATAAAAAATACAACCTCATTTTGTCCCCCTGGGCTCATTACATTAAAAAATAGTTCTTATTTTTTAAATAAAACCCAGGATTCTGGGAGTTATAAAAATAAGCAATTCTGTCTTTGTCTTACTTTTACTATTTGTCTTAAATAAAGTGCCGAGAAACGGAATATCCATAAGGAATGGAACCCCATCATCTGATTCTGTATCACTATCAACATAGATCCCACCGATAACTGTGGTTTCACCATCTCTTAACAACATCTCTGTAGTTGCCTGCTTCTTGTTAATCGGTGGTGCTGCACCACCGCTGCTTGTACCAGGTGAGTCATTCTTGGCATCAATCTTCATTCCGATTGTTCCATTGGCATTAATATGTGGCGTTACTTCCAAAGACAAGGCCGCCTCGATAAATTTTGTTTCAACCTTATCTGAGGTGGATGATGTATAAGGTATCTGTTGACCCTGCGTAATTTTAGCAGTTTTATTATTGATAGTTGCGACTTTCGGAGTGGAAACGATCTTGATCAGACCGGCACTGGCAGCAGCATTAAGACGCATGTCGAGTTGAATATTACTGGTGAGGGTACCGAATGAAATACCCATGGACCCGCCTGGGTTCACGCCTGTACCCGTAGTTGGTGCAGCAGAGGTTAACCCGCCGAAACCGGTGTCCAGTGAATTTATCCCCATAAAAGAGCCTGAGCCATCACGAAAATGGACACCCCAGTTAACGCCTAAACTACGAGTAAATGTAGAAGTTGCCTCCACAATCCGTGCCTCTATCATAACCTGCTTTTCTGGTACATCAAGTTGTTGGAGGAGCTTTCGCATATCATCGATGGCTTGAGGTATGTCTTTGACTATTACCTTATTAGTTCTTGCATCCTGAGCTATTGCGCCGCGATCTGTTTTTAATGCAGAGAACTGACCAACTATGCTTCCAATATCTGAATAATTGACACTGAAGGTTTCAGTTTTTAATTCTATGGCCTTAAACTGCTGTTTTTTAATTTCCTGCTCTTCCTCAGCTTGGCTCTTAAACTTACCCTTGCCTTTAATGACAATGATATTGCCATCAATGCGTTTATCAAGCCCTTTTGTATCGAGAATTATATCCAAAGCTTGATCCCATGGCACGTTTACAAGTTTTATACTGATTGTGCCTGTAACGTCGTCTCCAAGAACAAAGTTTTTGTTGCTAACCTCGGAGAGAAGCTGAAAAATTTTACGAACTTCAGCGTCAGCAAATTCAAGTGTTACCTTACGTCCTTTATACAATTTGCTTGAATCGAAAGGTTTAGTAGCTGACTCTGTGGCAGGACTGAGTTCTGAGGAAAGCTCGGCTTCGCTAGCAGAGGTCTTGGCGTTACGGGCAACTTGAGTGATTGTCTCATGAGGTAGATTTTGTGTTTTTTCTGCAGGTATCCCAACAGGGTTTTTGAAATCCATAATCAGCATGTCCCCTTCATGCTTAAATTCAAAAGGAACTTCTGTGCGAAGGGCAACTCGTATTTTGGTATCAAATCCCTTACGGGTTTTAACTTTTATTGGGGTTATACGAAGAACAGGTGAAATAAAACCTTTAGTTTCCAGGGAGCGCTGAAGGTGCTTGGGAAGGCTGGCATTTTTGACCGTCAATGTTACAAATCCGGGGGATTTAACAGGTGCATCAAAAGCAATATCACCTGAAATTTTTACAGAAACCCGGGAAACACCATCTACAACTTGAAAATCGATCATTTCTACAGCAGCGAGGCTGCTACGAGGAACTTCATTTTTACTAAGGAGGCTTTCATGTTTTGCAGCTGGCACATCAGCGGTGGCTAAGGAATCAGTTTTTTTCTCAGATTGATTAGAAGGTTCAATGGCATTGTTAGCATGAGTAGTCGTTATGTGGGTATTTGGATTTTCATCCGACTTTTTTGAATTTAAAGTTATTGTAATACCTTCATTTGTTTTTGTTGCAGAGGCTTCCGGAAAGGTTTCATTGACTGCATCAAGCACAACGCGGACTTTATCTGGATAAAGACCAATTCGGGCCGAGGCAACTCCTGCAGCATTGACCGGAATAATACGATTACCTAGTTTGCTCTTCGTATCTATAAGATCTACCACAAACCGTTCCGGCTTATTAAGACGAAATGTTTTAAAGTCACCGACTCCACCCTCAATGACAAGTACAATAGCATCATTTTTTACAGTAACTGTTGATAATGACCGTGCTTGATCAATTGCAGGAGTTGCTGATTCGTTTTTAGCAGACGGGGTTACTGGCGCGACTTGTTCAACAGGCAGTGTGGGGGGTTCTATTTTAGTTTCAGGCGCTGGGGAAGGTGATGAAACTACTGCCCCCCCAGGATTGGTTACTACACTTTCTTTTGCAGGTTCTGCTTCTTTAACTGCAGGAGCAGTAGTTTGACTTACAGCCTCTTGTGCTGGTGAAGCAGGAAAGGAGATTCTGATTTCATTCTTATTATCAGAAGCGGTTGTAATTATGGCCTCGGCATCTTTAGCAAGTTCAATATCAACACGAGTAAGAACTCCGGCGTCAGTATCATAACGGTTGACAGTTACGGTTTTGAAGTTACCTTTATTGATTACTATAGGCGCAGAAATTTCGCCCTGAGTAGCCTGGGAAATATCAACTACTAATCGCAGAGGTGCGGTTGTTTTATAGCTGGTATAAGTGACGGGGGAGGACAACTTTATTATAAGTTCTGCAGCTTCGCCCTCACCAGAGACACTAATCGAATCAATGACAGCCAAGGTCTTTTTATTGATCTCAGCACTTGCCTTCGTTGGCACAAAGACAGGACAGAGACTCACCATTAGCGTCAGAACGAAAACCATTACTATGGATAGATTTTTTTTCCACATCATGCGGAACTCCTTATTGTTTCCTGGGAAGGGTGATCCTGATATATTCCTTGCGCACCCTGCCATTATCGTCCCTGAACTGCTCAAGTACATCAACACCATTTGTAGTAATAGCTGTTATACGCCCTTCATTTTTCCCTATAGTCATTCCAACCTTTAAAACATAACCTTTACCACTAGGATCTGTAACCATTGCCTTGTTTTCCTTATCCCCAGTAACTATGCCAATGAGCTTAAACTGATTAACATCAAAACTGAGAATGGGAAGACCTTCTTTTGCTGCCTTACGCTCGATATCTTTGGACATTTGAGGTTTAATGATAGCAAAAGGCTTAAAAGGATCTTTTTTATTGCTGAAATCAAATTGGTTGACTGGAGCAGGCGGTAATTTAAGAGCAGAACTCACCGCTTTTTGAATCGGCTTTAATTGCTGAGGAGATGGCTTTACAACGGTGGCCGCAACTGGAGGTTGAGGCTCCTTTTTTTTACATCCAACCGAAAAGGTTGCGATGATCAAGACACTAGCCACACATAACAGACTATTTTTGTGCAGGTTTTTTATCATCCTTTATCTCTTTCTTATCAAGAAAACGGAACGTGGTTGCAAGGCAATTAACCCTGGTCATCATTCTATTGTTAACATTCTTAATATCGCTAAAAGCTACATTTGTAATGTTTACGATCCGTGGAAGATTTGCTACTGCAGCAAAAAAGTTGGCTACGCTAAAGTACGAACCAGAGACAGAAATATCAACAGGTACTTCGGCATAAAAATCCTTGGCGACTTCACCTTTTGGTCTGAATACCAGGAAATCTAAACCTGCATTTTTTCCAAGAGTAGTGATGCTCGTAAGCAAAGCTGGAATTTCTTTAGAGTTTGGCAGTTCAGTCAAAGCTTGAGCTAATTCACGATTAAGCTGTTCATATTCATCTTGCAGCTTGGGAAGGTTATTTGCAATCTTTGTTTTTTCATAAATTTCATTTTGCAACTTGCTAAATTCAGTTCTTAAGTCAGTTAATTCTTTATGTTTAGGAAGATACAAAAACCACACCAGTGCCGCCGCCTCAAGAACAACAACGAGGACAAGAAGCATAATCTTCTGCTTAGTAGGGAGCTTAAGTATTTTTTCTACTTGTGGATCCATATCAATCCATCCTAGGAATCTTTTAAGTTATTTTGCTGGTTTAGTTGCAATCTTTTGATCCGGCTGCAAAGCTGCCCGCAACTTAAAGGACAGATCAAAACGCTTCAGCTTTTGACCACCGCTATCCGCTTGTTCTGAAACACCAAGCTCTACCCCAGCGTAATCATTTGTAGACTCTATGTTACGCATAAAAGCCGCTATAAGTTCTTCATTGTAAGCTAGACCAGATAATTTTACGTCTGCTCCTGATTCATTGTAAGCTGTCAACCATAGCTGATCGGGAGTAATGTCACTTAAGGTTGACAGCCTTTGTGCTGGACCAGTCTTGTTTTTACGTAACTGAGAGAGCACATCGAGCTTCTTTTTGACCTGTTCTTTGAGCGTTTTAATTTCTTCAAGTTTGCCTATTTTTGTTTTAAGCTCATTAATTTTGTTGTTAGCTGTAGCAATATCACTTTTTGTTGCTGAAATCTGAATTTGCTTTACCAGATACATGGCTATGATCACAGCCGCCACCAGGATAAGGCAGGCACAAAAAATTGTGATTTGCTGAACCGCAGTTTCCTTTTTCTTAGCCGCCCTGACCGGCAAGAGATTGATTTTGATCATTTGTCCCCTACCCTCCTTATGGCTAGCCCGACGGTAACAGCCATAATCGGGCCTATTTCCTGAAGGTATTCAGGGTCAAAATCCTTCTCATCGTATTTTAACTGCGCAAAGGGATTAATTTTTTCAACAGGCAGTCCAATTTTTTCATGGATAGCGGTGGGAAGATTGTAAACTTTTGAGCATCCGCCACTAAGGTATATTTGAGTTATCCGATCATCATTTGCAGTTGAGTTATAAAAATCAAGTGATCTTCGAATTTCTTGAGTTATAGTCTCGTTTGCTTTAGAAATCACCTCAAGAAGCGCGTTGTTCCCGGCTTCATTGGCCAACATTTTCATTGATTCTGCCTCGGCGCTACTTAATCCGAGCTGTTTTTGAATTTCTTCGGTGTATAGATTACCACCCATCTGAACATCACGAGTAAACAGGGTTATACCCTCTTTTACTATATTGATATTCATTACGCTTGCGCCAATATTAATCAACGCAAAAACATCATCAGGCTCTTGATTGTGATTTATCTCAAAGGTGTTTTGAACTGCGAAGGAATCAACATCAATGACTGAGAGCTGTAATCCTACTTCATTAAACACAGCGACATAATCGTTAATAATATCTTTCTTACTGGCGACCAGTAACACGCTCATTTTGGAAGGATCAACGCCATCTGGAGAAAGAATTTGAAAATCCATATTTACATCATTGATATCAAAGGGAATGTACTGTTCAGCTTCCCATGTGATTTGATCTTCAAGTTCTTCTGGTGGCATAGCCTGAAGTGTGATTTTGCGGATAATGACTGAATTACCGGAAATGGAACAGGCTACATCTTTAACTTTAATGCCCAGGCTTGTAACCAGACTTTTTATTGCTCCGACAATCGAGGAACTGTCCATCAGGGTATTATCAACAATGGCCTCAGACGGCAGGGGTATGATGCCGACGTTAAGGAGCTGATAAATACCCTTCTGCTCCTTGATTTGGACCAGCTTAACAGAACTGGAACCGATATCTATGCCAACTACCTCTTTTTTCTTTTTAAAAAAAAGCATATCGATTTTCCTGTTAAAATCAGTCTTGAAAAACCTTGTTTTTTTCATCCAGCGAAAAACCTAAAGCAAGAATCACTTTTCGCATAGTTTCCAGCCGACATTGTTCTCCACGCTCAATTCTGTCAATGGTAAGAGAAGATATGCCTGCTTTGCGGGCAAGCTCGGATTTACTCATTAAGCGTGATTCCCGGATGCTTTTTACTTTGTTTTGACACTTCATGCGCTTGTCCTATAATTTTAATAAAACTTGCGTCACATTTACTCCAAATAATATCAATGTCAAGTAAATTATATAAAGTTATATATAATATTAATAATAGATAAAAAAAACCGAGTCACCTTATCTTATTTGTAAAAGATATTTCGGCGACCCGGCTGTCTCTGTGAGACCCAATGGGCTTTCCGTCCCACCCTCGCGGATGGTTTAGTATTGTCGTGTATCTGTGGCGCGTGCAAAGCACACTTTATTCTATGTTACTTAAGTTATACAAGAACAATCAGTTCTATCAGGGAATTTTAGTAAAATCAGTAACTGTTGAGATTGTATTTTTAGGTGCAACCATATCCGTACGGGTATCGAGTTCAAAGACAGTCCATACATTACCGGTTGCTGCGCTTGTAGGAGCGTTAAAACTAGCTAATAAAACAGCACCTTTGTATAAGCGCACCTTTCCACCAGAGGTAGAAAATGGCGACTCATTCGAATAGTTATGTACTGAAAATCTATAAATACCACCTGTAGAGCGATAAATAGTTGTCGTCTCCGGACCGTAACTAGACAAGTCATCTAAATCAAGATCTGCAAACTTTCTTTAAAATTTCGAGTTTATGTCCTTTTATGTTATGAAGTCGTTTGGAGGTTAGAATGAAAAGAAAGAAAGTCAATAAAATCTTGTTTTCTCAATATGCATAGAGGACTTCAATATTAGACTGTGCAGTTGAGTTGTTTGTTCGTTGTCCCTGCACTTCAATCCTGTAAATATAGGGGAAATGCTGCGGAGTAAGCACCGTCGAACCTTCAGAAACACCTTTACCTTCAAGTTGAAGCCCACTGACGTCAGAATTACCGGCGGTTGTATCAACAATTTTTGAAAACACGGTGAATGGGTTTCCAGTAGCAGCCTGCAAAGAAAAGCTCATATCCGGATTTTTCGCGGGAAAGGGACTATTGTCACACCCTGCAGGCCAGTTTCTGGTGTTTTTGGTGAGTTTTGCCTGCAGACAATTCTGGGTCGTATTGACCACCAAACCGATAGCACCAAAACCAGTGGTGCCCCCTGCCTGAAGATCTGATATCAAGGTGTTGCTGGAATAATTTCTCATAATAAAAGGGAAAATATCCTTAGTATAAATCTCAGTCCCGCCATACGAAGCGTCCAAAGCAGATTTGTATCGCTTAAACTGACCAGATACCTTGGTTCCCTGAGTGAGCATATACATTAGTGCCATGACAATGGTCATTGAAATAAGCGTCAACATAAGTGACGTAACCAGTGCAATGCCATCTTGAGAGCGAAATGGTTTCATAATATCCACCTTATTTACTGATTTGTCGGAAGGTTTTTGGGTCTGGACACAATTTGATAAACTTTCCAACGATAATTCCGCCAACCTGCGCCGGTGATGTCATAGGACCTAGTTAGACTCGTTTCGCCACTACCCCCGACAAGTATTGGTGATGGACTTGTGTAACCCGGATCCATCCTGCCCTGTTGAGCCAGGATATACACCTTGACCATCTTCAAACTATTCCTGATACTGGGTATTGTAGTAGATGTATTATTGTTGGCATTTGATAAGGCTGCCTGGACTGTAGCAGCAGTTCCTGTACCTATGACAACGCTACCATTGGCATTTGAATAGGTATCAACTGCACCATCACCATCCATGTCCCACCCTAAAACCACCTGCATATCTGCAACGCAATCCAGCAAAGGAACATAGTTGAGACCTCCTCCAGTGACTGTAACGTTGTTTATTGTTGTTTTATAAAGAACCCCGGTATTGGGGGCACACTGGGGGGGGATTTGCGTTAAATCCTGAGGCCGCGCCACAAAATAATCGGTACGGTTAAACGGCATACGCGGGGTACTGCTACTACTATCAAAAAGGCCATAGACCGAAAATATTGCTGAACTTGATGACGTATAACTGCTGAATGCAGTATTGCTGTATGCATAATAGAAATCACCCGAAGGATCTTTTTCAAGGGAGACCGTCTGGGATTGCGACCCAATCTGACGACGCAAGAGAACAACTCTGTCTGATGTATTAAAGTTCTCAGCAGCCGAAATCCAGGTGTTTGGGTGAACATCATGTGAGGTGTATTTCAAATAGGTCCATTTCTGTGAAGTCCGGCTCCTTCCAACTGACGTTGCCTTCACAACCAGATAATCAGTACCCGCAAGGACGTTGAAAGAAGCTCCTGTATCGTCCGAACCGGTAGTTGCAGCAAGGTTGTTGCCGGCCACTATGGGACGGGGGACATTGGTCCCTGCGTCGTTATAAACATTTGCCGGAGCAGCAGCGGCTTCTTCGTAACTAAGCGGTGGCGTTTCTGAAAAAAGTCCAAAACCGGCCTGCTGCAAGTCATGGCGCAATATCTCAAGGCCGACCATGCCTTCAATGTTGCTTTCTTCGCTTCTGAATATCTTTGAAGACTGCGTCAGAATTGTTTTGAAAGAATCCCCAGTAATAGCGATTATGACAACAAACACAACCATGACAACCAGCATCTCTACTAGGGTAAAGCCCCTGCTGTTCAGTTTCATTTCAATCACCCGTTACTGGTTAGAGTTGGTGAGGACTGATGACGCTTCATGGGTATAGCGGATGCCTTTATGCCGCCACGACACCTGAAAACCCACCTGGCGTGAATTCTGGAGAGTGGAACCTGTCTGCGCAACAGAATACAGCTTGTATGCTCCAAGAATTTGACGACTGGCGGTATAGTTGCGGACTGTGATTGCTCCCGCATTATAGCCCTTTGCAATCTCCTTTGACATCTCGGCATCAAGCACATTGACGGCTTCATTACGCAACTGGTTTTGCAGATTATGGTTAAGTGAAACATTAACCATTTGCAGCAAGCCCAACATGCCAACCATCAAAATCACGATGGCGACGAGAAACTCAATCAATGTAAAGGCAGATTCACTTGAACGTGCAGGTTCCATTTTCCATTTTCCCCATGTTTGTTCTTGCAACATGTATTACGATGCAGTCAAAAATTGCACCGGTACCGACCGGATTCAAGTTCAAGGTGAGATTAGGGCTCGAAAAATTGGCGCCGGTAACAAGCCCTCTCATATCAAACTCCACGGCATAATCAGCAATTGAAGCCGTGCTGGTGCCTACCACTCGTGTCAACTGATAGGTTACATTGCGGCTGCTAATGGCTGTTCCGGCACTAGCAGCTTCGTTTTCGCTGCTGTATCCAGTGAAAACATAGCTGTTTGGCTGAAAAGTTATACGATGTTTGTTTTTTCTGAACACGGATTCAGTTCTGGCAGTGTTTATATCGGTGTATAACTCTCGCGTCTGACGCTCAATCTGTGCCTTTTTCTGCCAATCATTAAAATTAAGTGTCACAATACTGAAGAGTATGCCCATGATACTCATGACGACTATCAGCTCGGTGAGCGTAAAACCATTTTCGTAGCGGCCCAGCCGCATTATATGTGTAGCATGTTGTCTAGACAGCTGTTTGCGAGCACCAATAGGTCGCATTGCTACTTCTCCTTGACATGCAGGAACTTTTTAACCGGAGGCGGGTTTGAAATGAGCGACAAACCCTGGGCTGTCGGCGGCACACCCGAAATCGGGACATGAGTTTTCCTACTGCCTTTGTCGGTTAATGCAGTGCTAAGATTAATCTCAGCAAAAGCCCCGGTGGAAACCTGCATAAGTGCCCGACCCTGTATGGATGCAGCAGGGGGCCGACCTCCAGTTGCATAATTGGCTGCCCAGATGAATGAATCACCGCCAAACTTGCAGATATCGGCACTGGGCTTGAACGTTGTGAAAAAAACGGCTCCGGCCGGTGATGCTATCGGGTCAGTAATCATGCGCTCTGAGAGATAACTGCTGTCAGGAGCATCCAGATTGATATACCACCCTGGAGCGGTAGCAGCAATGGTGCTGGATGGTGTATCGCCGGACTGGTTGATCAAGCCGGAAGGAACAGAGATAGTACAACTTTGATCGATGTCATTAGTGGGACCGGTAGTAGTGGAATAGCATGGTTCTTTTACACCATAAAGAACGTTCTGAGATGTTGTAGCATTATCATCCGTTTTATAAAAGAAGCGACCGGTTCCAAAGTAGATCCAGAGGTTCTTGTTTCTGCGGTCCTGCAACTTGGTAATTGATGTTGTAACGGGACCAGTATTATCAATCAGCGTACTCCAGGCCCACTGCTTATTAACATCGGTGCTGGCCGGATCAGTACTTTCCTTGGTAAGCAACCGCACTACCCCACCCTTGGTCCAGGTATTGGTAGTTGTATCTTTTTTAACATAGCCGATGTAAACAGCGTCGTCACTGTAATAGCCATTTGATGCTGTGTTAGAACGATCCGTATCGATCCAGCTGCTTGCCAGAGAACCGGCAAACGCATTGGTGATACCCGTATCTATTGTCCTGACAAGTGCACCAGTTGCAAGATCAACGATAAAAATTTGAAGGTTCTGATCTGATTGCCCCTTGAATTCATGTGTGGTGGTGTCGATCGGCCCGGTTGGACCGGAGGCAAACACCGCAAACCACTTTCCGTTTTTGGTATGATCAGGAGCTGTACCAGCAGCATTTTTTGTCGCGATACGAACAAGTGCCGGTCCGGTTGTAGAATAACCAAGCCCGCTCGGGGCAATTTCCCACAAATACTTCGGTGCCGCCGGGTCCGTAACATCCAGTGCAAAATAGGATGAATAGCCATAATTGGCAATCGGGGTCTTAACACAATTTGCCGGAGCGGTGCAGGCGTCGGAGGTGGGCTTGACTGCTCCTCCGATTCCCATGCCTCCAATCAAAACCGTACGCCAGGTACTTCCATCAACAGCCTTGGTGCATTGAGAATAGTCGGCCGCACAGGCGGCACTGGTGTCGGCAGCATTAACTCCAATACTGGCATCTACCGTCGATGCTGTCTTGTCAACAAAGTACAAATGGTTGTATGCAGGATCAGCCAGATAATTCAGGTATGGGACAGTATTTTTGGGAACAAAGGCCCATTCTTCGTTCCCGAGCAAATCAGCCGCTGTAGCGGTTGCACCGGATGAATTAGTCATCTTGGCCTTTGCGTAGCGATCGGTCAATTCCTTCAAGACACCCAACTTGAAAGCATGCAGCATGCCGTCATTGCCCCCTACAAAAACCATACCGCGAGTTCGGTAAGTAGCTGAATTAACGAATTGTGCATAGGTATTATCTCCATAGCCGGTGGGCGGCGAGAGAGAATAATTATTGAGCTTGACATTGGAGATCAGCTTCGGTGTGGAGGATACAATATCACCCAGTTTCCATTCGCGGGTACAGTTAGCCAGCCCGCATCCAAGCAACGTCACCTTGCGGCCACGCATGCCGGTTTGATCGAGACCATGGACAAAATTGATCAGGGCAGTGGCAGCAGTATCGCGCGTAGCGCCATTGGGGCCCGGAATCTGCAGAACATCCTGAAATCCTGTATTCGTTGCGAGACTGCTAATAGTTTGTGGTACGGCATTAATGGAGGAGTTGTACCCTGTGTAAATTGTACGAGGGGATGCTGTTAGATCCCGATTCCAGAGCAGACGGCCAGCCTTCCAAAGGCTGTGGACATCGTCAGGCAATACAGTAGCATCGGGAACGGAGGGGTTATCTGCTGCACCGTCACCGTTGGCATCAGAAAAGAGCTTGACCTTGGTGATCGAATCAGACGGATCAAAATAGAACGCTGCAACCTTATCGTGTTTTAAGTGCAGGGTGAAATCCTGATCAGTATCCTCACGAATCGAAGTTTTCTGCAGGCCTGGATCGAGGTAGTACCAAAGGTTTTGAATCTCGCCAATCCAGTTGGCTTCCGTTGATTCATCAAAAGATTTTTTGGGATAGAAAACTGCCTGCAGCAGGTTGGCGCCGCTTCCTTCGCTGTTATTGAGGATTGAGGCGGCCGTACCGGACGAAACTCTGGCAAGGATATCATTAAGTGCCTTATCCAATTGCCTTTCAAGCTCCAATGGATTGTTGACCAGGTAGTAGTTGTCCGGGTTACATTTGGTGATGTCGGTTTCAGTACAGTTGCTGGCCCACTCATTTTTCTGGTCAGGGGTTCCGCTGCCATTTTTGTCCTCAAAGCCACCCCACTTGGCGGCATACCAGAGCGGATTTTTCAGTATACCGGCCGTGGAACCGGTTGAACTGACGCTAAACGTCCTCTGCCATGAGAGGGGAAGGGTTGTAATCGGCGATGTATTACCGACGTCAGCATCCTTCACCACCAGATAGGAACCGTCTGCAGTAGTACCGTTGACGACAAACCCGAGGGCCTGGTCAGTACTTCCGGCAGCCGCGCGCGAATCGACCTTGATCTCAATTTGATCGGCGGCTAGTGCGTTCGAACAAAAGGAATAACTCTGATTGACCGAGGTGCTGGTACATATCTCATAACGCACCAAGGCATCCATATCATAGTCATTACCCTGTTCGTAGTTCTCGTAGTTGATGCGGAAACGGGCATAGGTCAGGTTGTTGCTGGTGTCATATCTCTGGTCTTCAAAGAAGACGTTGACAATGGCGTTGGTGGGACAGAAGGCGCCCGTGCCGCAGTTACTGATAGTAAGACCTTTGCCGGTAGCGGTATTATTAATGGAAAAGGTGCAAAGGCTTGAGCATTTAGCGGCAGCGGACGAGCCGCTGACCGACTTGCCGACGGGGATGAAGGTTACCGTTTTGCCTCCCAGTTTGAACTTGAGGTCTGACAAGGGCGAGGAGAGCGCCACTGCAAAGGTGTTTACCGCAGGCAGGCCGGTGTTGGCCTTGAACTGGGTCTTGCCATAGTAGGCGACGGCCGCGGAGTAGAATGTACCCTTTTTGGTCGGCTCCTCGGGGCAGATCCCTCGCAGCAGGCTAAGGTTGCCGGTGGCTTGTTTGGCGTCGCAGATAAAATTGTTGGTGGTGGATGACTCGCCGATAAACCAGTTGGTATTGTTGATCCCTTCTGTTGTGCCAATAGTGTTTGCCAGTGTCGCGACATTCATGTTAAGCGCGGGAAGACCGCCGTCTTCTGCGTATGTAGCAAAAGCGCTGCCCGGCACCTGGTCGTCGTCAAAGGAGGTGTTGATGTCGCTCATGAGAAGGATGAACGGCTTGGCGCAGGAAGGATAGATGGAATACGGTTTGTATTGGGCATTACCAGTACTAAACTGTCCCCAGGCTGTCTTGGCAAAGGTGATTCCACCGTCGGTATTGGTGGTGACGTTGAATTCAGGCAAAGGGCCTGTTTTGCCGGCAAAATAACGCAACGACTCGTACATCATCTCGGCAAGCGGATTACCCCAGTCACGGCATTCACCCTCATTCATCACACGGTCGTTGAACTGACAGTTGATATATTTGAGCGAGGGGTAGTCAAAATCAACTATCTTAAATTTATCGATAGTTGCTGCAATATTGCCGGTGATATTATTGGATGTCTGGATGAAGCCATTTGTGTTAACTTCATCCAGGATGCTGCCGATATTTTTGCGCAGCATGCCGCCGCTTTTGTTCTTGTCATAGGTGGTGGTGAACAGGCCAAAGTACATACCGGATTTGTAGATGCACAACCCCTCGGTAGCCAGATCACAACCGCTATCAGCACTGCACGTCTTGGACAGTGCCTTTGAGCAGACCTTGGCGCCACCAACGTTTTCACCGTATTTCTGCAACAAGCCGATCGGTTTTTTGTTGCCAGTATAGTCTTTGCAGCGTTCAAACTCGTAATCCTCAGCCATGACAGCTCCGGTGATGCCGCTTTTGCACACCTCGACCCTCACGGCCCTGTCGTTAGGTGTTATTGCACTGGTCGCACTGAAGTTATCATTGCTTGCGTTGTTGTATATTTTGCTGCCGCAGGAGGGGCCAATAGAGCTCTCCATGGTCGACCATTGCCACATACGTTCGGTACGGTTGGTAATGTAGCGCATAATAGGCGTGCCACCATTCGAAAGGGTGGTGTTGCAGAAAAGATGCCGTTTTGCAACACCCGTGACTGGCGATCCGCTTTCTATAAACGGCAAAGTAGTGATGGAACAATCGTTTGTTGTGTCCACGGTAGGAGCGCGCAGTGTCAGGGCCGCAGAACCGGTGGCAGTACCGAACAGGGTCCAGGTGGTATCTCCCTTGGCCTTGTACCAGACCCGCACACCATCCTGGCCGGAATTCTCGGAATGACGGACAATCATCCTGTGGTAGCCGGCAGTCAGGGAAACAGGGCCACCTTGCGGCGTAGGCTGGGTCATACCGGCGCAGACCGGTGTATTAGCCTGGCAGGTACCTTCGGCAGCAGGCGCGGTATTGTTGCAGTCTGCGTTGGTACTGCAAGCTTTTACCGTTGGCCCCAGGATGGTGCCGCTGCAGACACTGGCCGTAGCCGGCGCGTTAGGTGTTCTGGATGGTGTCCCCGCCACGTCATAACACCTGGCATGACAGCCGGGATAGTTCGAGATGATCTGGCCGTCGATCATCATATAAGCACCATCATCACTGTCTATCAGGAAATTCCAGGTACCGGCCTGGCTGTTGGCCACATTGAATTCAGTGACCATGAAGAAATTGAAATCATTGCCGTGGTCCTTGGTCGGCAGAACATCCTTGTTCGTGGTTGCATCGTTATAGCCAAAATCCGGGATGTAATAATAACTCTGCAAGTTAGCGCTGGACGGCTCATATGACGCAAAGATCGTATCATTGATCACGATTGTTGATGGGCACTCCGGGCAGTCAGCCGGCGGAGCGGTTGAGGTGATGGTGTAATCGCCGCAAGTATTGGTATGGAGGGGGTGCGAGTATTTGGCCACAAATATCTTACCGGCTGTGGTCCAACCAGGCGCGGTGACCGAAGTGGCACAGGCGCTGGGTGCATCGGCAGCATTCATGCCAATTAGTTGATTGGATTTGTCGATACAGGTCCAGCCAGAATTACAATCACTGTTTTGGGAACAGGGGGTCGTGTAGGTGGCATTGCCATCAAAACAGAGCCGTCCGGTCAGTTCTTTGCCCCAGCTGTGGGCATCCTGGGGAACATACGCCCGCTCAAGAACCGTTGACGTTGAACTGTCCGCCACGCGCTTGCCGCCATAGAGAACCTTCCTGAGGACATCCATGCGGGTCATGGTCAACCAGTTGAGCACGTTGCCGCTCCACTGACCGGTGGTGCAGAACTTGTTGGACGAAACCGACACCGGCGTAAACTGGTCGGTGCTGCCCGCCCCACCGGTGTGGGTATAGCATTTAAAGGGGTCAAAGTAACCGTAGTAATTGATCGAATGCTTATAGGTAGAATCGATTTGGCCATCGCCATCCAGGTCGGTGGCATCGTTGTAAGCTTGAAAATAAAACTTGTGATCACGCCCCATCTCAAACATGACCAATGGCGGAACGGTCTGTGAAATGAACGGTGGCTGGATGCAGTAGTCATTCATTACCGCAGCGTGCGTAGTCGGGACTTCGCTAAGAGCTATGAAGCAGAGCAAGGCACTGAAACAAAAAAATCGAATAAAGTATTTCATGGCCTCATCTCCTTTCAATCAAAACGTCTACCACCAAGTGACCGGCAACATGTAACTGGACAACAGAACCCGGCCTTATATCAGACCGGCTTCCTTTGATTTCTGCCTCGCCGTTCCCTTTATTTATATGAAGGCGTACCGGGGCGTTATCAAGCAACTTGAAATTGCGCCCGATCATCTGAATCATGTTCCCGTAGACAGCTGTCACAGTCCCGGTTTCATAGACAAGACTTGCATCGGCAGTCCCGGAAAGAATGGCTAACATTCCAAAAACCAATAAAATTAGTCGCATGATCACCTCCAACTCAATTTCTACTTCAGCCCTTCCAGCATCTTCACCAACATCTCCGCATCCCGCATACCAACCTCAAGCTTGCCGTCGGGCATGACTATTGTCGGAGTACCGGTAATGCCATTGGCATTGGCAAACTTGATATTTTCTTCGACCTGAGCCTTGCTCTCCTCTTTGGTCGGCTTGGGAACTTCCTTGCCGTCGAAGGCTTTATTCAGCAGGTCTTGGCTTTTGGTCTCCAACAGCACGCGCGCCTTATCATAGGCTCCGGGATGCATCGGCAAAGGATAGAGCATGACATGGATGGCGACATCGGGAGTGATCTTTTCCAGCTTGAGCAGTTCGGCGTGCATTTTGCGGCAGTATGGGCAGTCCGGATCAGTGAAGACATATATTTTTTTGGCCGCTTTTGGATTACCCATGACAACCGAGTTTGCAATCGGGATGCTCTTGGGATCGACAGCCGTTACCTGCTTCTGCTGCGGTAGCGGATGGGAAGAAAGCGGCTGGAGTGTCTCCAGGCTGAAGACCATGCCCTGCATTACTTTTTTCTTGCCGTAGTCAAGGTAAAGAAGACCTTGCTTGCCATCCTTTTCCATCAGCAACTCAAAAAAACCCTTAACCGGAGCCTGTTTAACCGATTTGACTGTGCCGCCGATCTTGCTCAGGAGCTGGGCCGCCTCCTTTTCATCCAAAGAATGACATGAGGCACAATCGCTGGAATGCCCTTCTTTGGCCATGACAACGGCCGGTGAAGCTATAATGGTAGAGATGGACAGAGCGATAAAAAATTGTTTGAGCATAGACGATTTCCTTTCGGGATGTAGATGCCCACAACCACAGCAAATACAATGCCATAAAAAAGGTGTATCTATTTCACTGTATTAAAAGGGATTATAATTAAAACTGAGGCGGGGGTATGTAATTTTTGCAGGGTTTTAGGTTATGCAGATCATTGAAACTATGCAAATTTTGCGCGAGTGTCATTCAAATCCAAATTCTTTGATTTTGTACAGTAGCGAACGGTGGCTGATTTCAAGGATTCTGGCCGCCTGAGTGCGGTTACCGCCGGTCTTGATCAGCGCCTTGCGGATCAGATCCCGCTCCATGGCATCCCCGGCCTTTTTGATGGAGAGATCCTCATCCGCGGCGGATACCTTGGCCATGCCTGAGCTACCGCGAACAGTCGCCGGAAGGGCTTCTGCAGTAACCATCTCCCCTTCTGACATGATCATGGCCCGCTCGATGACATTCTCCAACTCCCTGATATTGCCGGGCCAGCCATAGCCCATGAGACCGCGCATGGCATCCGGAGCGATTTTGAGCTGCGGACGCTCCATGGCCGCGGCGTTTTTCGCCAGAAAATGTTCGGCTAAATAGGGGATATCCTCGATGCGCTCTCGGAGCGGCGGCAGCTGGATCAGAAAAACATTCAGCCGAAAATAAAGGTCCTCACGGAAATGTCCGGTCCTGACATCCGTCTCCAGGTCGCGGGAGGTAGCCGATATGACCCGGACATTGATTTTACGGGAGGTAGGGGCGCCAACCCGGCGAATCTCCTCTTCCTGCAAAACCCGCAGCAGCTTGACCTGCAACGCCAGCGGCAGTTCGCCGATCTCATCCAGAAAGAGCGTGCCGCCATCGGCCTCCTCAAAAAGTCCGGTCCGGTCGCCGGCGGCATCGGTAAAGGCACCCCGGACATAGCCAAAGAGCACACTTTCCAACAGATGTTCAGGAATAGCTCCGCAATTGATCGCCACAAATGGTTTTTTAGAGCGATTGCCGCTGTTGTGAATGGCACGCGCCACCAGCTCTTTTCCGGTCCCGGATTCACCCAGGATAAGAACCGTGGTTTTCAGGTCAGATACCTTTCGGATCTGGGAAAAGATCTCCCCCATGGCGGCATTCCGACTGATAATACTCTGGAAGGCATTATTACCGGCCACTACTTCACGCAAATGGTTGTTTTCAGCTTTAAGTCGCTCGCGCTCTTCGGCCTTTTTCAGCACCATCAGGATCTCATCCTTTTTAAAAGGCTTGGAAATGAAATCATAGGCTCCGTTTTTCATGCACTCGACGGCAGTATCAACTGTGCCGTAGGCCGACATCATGATAATTGGCGAGCAGATGTGCTCTTCCAGCGCCTTTTTCAGAAAATCCTTGCCATCCATATTTGGCATGCGAATATCACAGAGGACAAAGTCATAGACCTTTTCCCGCAGGCAAAGCAGGCCCTGGGCCCCATCCGCAGCAATTTCCGCCTGATAGCCCTGCCGGGTAAGCATGACCGACAGCATGTGCCGCAGATTTTCCTCGTCATCAATAATCAAAATGTTTTGTTTATGCGCCATTACTATTTCCTTCCACGGCGGCAATCGGCAACCGAAGCATAAAGCAACTTCCTTTTCCAGGTTTGCTCTTGACGCTGATCCTGCCACCAAAGCTCTCAATGATGCGGGCCGATATTGCCAACCCCAAACCGGTCCCCTTGCCGGGCTCCTTGGTGGTGAAAAAAGGCTCGAAGATCATCTTCAGTTGATCCGCAGGTATACCGCAGCCATCATCCAGGACCTCGATCCTTACACATCCTGAGTTGCATGGCAGAATCTGATTTTTTTCAAGGATCCCTCTGATAGCAAGCTTGCCGCCTTTGGGCATAGCATCCCGGCTGTTCAGCATCAGGTTGATCAAGACCTGTTGCAATTGGTGAGGGTCTGTCTGAACCATAGGCAACCCTTCTTCAAACCAGCTTCTTAGCAGAATTTGCTTGAAAGCCCCCTGCTGGGTCAGAAGTTCAACCGACCTCTCAACCAACCGGGCGACATCAGTCGCTTCCGCACATTGCCGACGTGGTCGGGAGTAATCCAACAGTCCTTGAACAATCCGATCGATACGGTTGCAGTCATCAATGATACGTTTGGTATAGTCCTGGCTGGCCAACAGGTCGACCGGTTCACCTGACATAAGTTCGGCATAGCCCATGATTGAGGCCAGCGGCGTCCCGATCTCGTGGGCCATGCCGGCTGCCAGTAATCCAATGGAAGCCATCTTTTCGGAACGAAGCGCCTCCTCCCGTGCCAAGCTTAATTCTGTATTGGCCTTTTCTAGAGCAGCGACATGAGCATTTACCTGCTGGTCCTTGCTTAAAAGTGTTTCCGACATTTCATTGAAAGATTCAGCCAGTCTGGCCAGTTCAAGACTGCCGGTTATTCGCACCCGTTGACCATAATGGCCACCTATAATCTTTTCTGTAGCTGCTAAAAGACGGTTAACCGGCCGGACAACGATCCGCGAGAGTATATAGGCCCCGATCCCCAGCAGGAGAATAAAATCAACCGCAAAATAAGTAAGCAGCAGCTGTCGCGATCGCTTCAGACGTGCTTTTTCAGCTTCTAGCGAGAGGACCAGACCGGCCTTGGCAACCGTGGCATTACCGCGGTTTACCTGGCTTATGCAGACCATCCCTGAGCCTCCCGGCAGAACAAAACTACCCGAGGCAGGCTCGGGCAGGCCGACAAAGGGTCGATAAACATCGCTGTTTTCGCGGCCCACGGTGTAAATCAATTTGCCAGCGGAATCAAGCAATGTCAGCCGGATAAAGGATTCTTCTTCAGCCAATTTCTGGGCATAGATAGCTGCCGGTGAATTGGATGGTATCATACCTGCCGGATAAGTCGGGATCACTTCCGGAAGTTGGCTGATAAAGGTCGCCAGGAGCATGCGAGCATGATCCCCTTTTTGGCTGTAGAGATCATTCTCAGCAGTACGAAAGGCAGTTAGACTGAAGAGCAGCCAGGCCAAGAGCAGCAGACAACTCAGGAAAGCCAGTATGGTTACGGTTAAATTGAACCGGACGGGGTGCATGGATTAACCACTTATGGTACTGCCGATTGTGAGATACCACTGGATGAGTTGGCGGCCGTAAAAGATATACAGCACCGCTCCGAAGGCCAGATAAGGTCCAAAAGGTATTGCCAGTTTGGAGTCCTTTTTCTGAACCAGCATAATGGTTATGCCGACCAGTGAACCGACCAGGGAACTAGCAAAGATGATGAAGGGAACTGACTTCCAGCCCAGAAAGGCACCCATCATGGCCAGGAGTTTGATATCCCCGCCCCCCATACCCTCTTTTCCGGTCAGCCACTGATAGCTGCACGCGACCAACAGGAGGCTGCCGCCACCCAGGACAATACCGATCAGGGAATTCAACCAGCCCAACCCAGGCAGAAAAAAGGATAGAATGAAACCGATGATTATTCCGCTAAGAGAGACCTCGTCAGGGATGATCTGGTGCTCTAGATCGATAAAGGTGATCACAACCAGGGCCGAGCAGAACATAAACAGCACCAGGAAGATGAGCGAGGGGCCATAACGCAGAAAGAGCAGCAGGGTCAGCAGACCGTTTATAAACTCTACCAAAGGATACTGTAATGAGATATGAGTGCGGCATCCTCGGCAACGGCCCTTTAAAAGCAGATAGCTCACCAGTGGGATATTGTCGTACCAACGGATGCGGTAATCACAGCTGGGGCAGTGCGAAGGGGGTGATACTACTGATTCATTGTTTGGCATGCGGAAGATACAGACATTCAGGAACGAGCCAACCACCGCGCCAAAGATGAATGCAATAATGGAAAAATACAGATCAAGAATCATGGGACCCCGCTAAAATGCCTCAGATTTTTAATCAAAACTCTCGGCGAAATGTAAAGTAACAGCGCTTTTGAGATGTAGCTCAACTTCGGCCGCTGTCGAGAAGGCAAAACACTCCCGGGTAATCTCGAGGGCCTGTTTACGGGTGCAGCGCCGCAGGATTTTCTTGACCCGCGGGATGGACGTGGCACTCATGGAGAGCTCATCAAAACCGAGCCCCAGCAAAACAGGCAGATAAAGAGGATCGCCTGCCATCTCACCACAGATACAGGCGTTGATACCGGCCTCGTGGGCTGCTTCCACTACACGTTTCAGCGATCTTAGAACCGCCGGATGAAGCGGTTGGTACATATCGGCCAAATGCATATTGGAACGATCGATGGCTAAAGAATACTGAATCAGGTCATTGGTGCCGACGCTGAAAAAATCCGCTTCCTTAGCCAGCAGATCAGCCATGACAACTGCCGAGGGAATCTCGATCATAATCCCGACCTCGATATCAAGATCAAAGGCTATACCCTCTGCAGCCAATTCTTTTTTCGAAACCTCCAAAAGCGCCCGCCCCCGGCGTAATTCTTCCAGTCCAGAGATCATCGGGAACATGATCCGGACCTTGCCAGCTGTGCTGATCCTGAGGATCGCCCGTAACTGTTTTTTAAATTCATCCGGCATGCTCAGAGCCAGTCGGATGGCCCGCATTCCTAGGGCCGGGTTCTGCTCCGCGACGTGGGCCATGCCGTCCAGAAGCTTGTCACCACCGGCATCAAGGGTTCTGATTGTAAGCGGATAAGGGGCAACGGCAGCCTGCATCGCTGAATATACTCTGACCTGTTCCTCTTCATCCGGCATCTCAGGCCGGTTCATGAAAAGCATCTCGGTGCGGTAGAGGCCGACACCTTCGCCGCCATGCCTCAGCACCGAGGCCCCTTCTTCGGGTATCTCCACATTGCCCTGCAAAAGCACATGGTGCTCATCCAGGGTTTCGCTGGGTAGCACCGCGATCTTTAGCAGTTCAGATTCCAGGTACTCGTAATGCCGCTTGCGTTCCAGATAGTCCACAAATGTTTCCGGATCCGGATTGATCAAAAGGCAGCCGCTAATGCCATCCAGGATGACCGGTAGACCGTCCAAGGTTTGATCAGCAACTCCTTCGGCGCCAACAACGGCCGGAAGCTCGAAAGCCCTGGCCAGGATGGATGTATGAGAGGTTCGACCACCCGCTTCGGTTATGACGCCGATGATGCAGCTGAAATCCATCTGGAGGAGATCGGTAGGAGTTATGTCATAGGCAGCGATTATAGTCTGACCGCCATCATGAGTAATCGGGGCGTGGTTATTACCAGTCATGTTCCGGAGTATCTTCTCGATCACGGTTTCCACATCGCTTATTCTTTCTCGCAAATAAGCATCGTCGATACCAGCAAAGATCTCGCGGTAGCGGTGGAGCGTGCGTTGTAAAGCCGCCTCGGCATTGATCAAGGAATTTTCAATAATTGCAGATGATTCGCCCAAGAGCCGCTCATCCGACAGGATCAACAAGTGGGTATCGATAAAAAAAAGATGCTCATCGCCGGTAGTTTCCTGAAGCAAGCCTTTTATCGCCTCCAGTTCAACCCGGGTTAATTTGATGGCCTCCTTCAGCCGTTCGATTTCAGCAATAACGCCGCTGGGATTAACAGGGTATTCTTCAACGTGAAGATGCCGGCGGTCAACAACCTTTAATTTTCCCATGGCAATGCCGGGCGAGGCTGCTATCCCACTGAAACTACATATGTTATTCTTCACCAAAACCATTATTGACCAGGTCTCCGATTGTCTGCATAGCCTCGATCTCATCCGACCCGTTTATTGAAAGACGTACCGTGGTCCCCTTGGAGGCGGCCAACATCATAATTCCCATGATGCTCTTGCCATTTACCTCAACACCTTCCTTGGCTAATTTAATTTCAGAGGTAAAGCGGCTGGCGGTTTTAACGAATAAAGCCGATGCTCTGGCATGCAGTCCAAGCTTGTTAACAATTAAAAATTCCTTGTTGAGCATAGACTCCTAATTCCTTGGTTATAAAGTAAGTGCAATCATAACCTCATTTATTTTGATAGCATGATCCTAAGCAACCAGTCAATGGCAGCGAATCTTCGATACCAACTCACACAAACACTATTGCAGTTCATATGCCGATACTTTAACAAAACTGAAACCTCTCCGCTTAAGTTCGGGAACCGCTGCCATCACACCAGCTGCTGTCCCTCCCTGGGGATGGTTCATATGAAGAATGGCTATATCCCCTGGCACCGCCTTGAGCAGAGCTGCCTTAACCTGATCTTTGTTATAAGTGGCTCCCGCATCTCCTAAAATGGAAAAGCCAACCACTTTATGCCCCAAACGTTGCGACACTTCCACTGCCACCTCATCGTAAAAGGCTGTTCCTGAACGATAGTAACGCGGCCTGGAGCCGGTGATTTCGGAGATCTTGCGAGCATTCTTCTCGATCTCATCTACCAGTTGCTTTACATCTCTGGTCCCTTCAATGCCATAGGCACTGCGCCCGGAAACCGAGGCTGGACGGTGAAGCAGACCATGATTAGCAATTTCAAAGAGTGGATTGGTGGCCAGCCTTTTAAACAAAACAGGATTGGCGTCGATCCAGCGGGCATTTACGAATAGAGTGGCTGGAATATGTTCTTTTTCCAGATGATTAATTAATACGGCATCGAAACCTTTGCCACTGGAACTGCCGCAGGCATCCAGTGTTAATGCCAGAACCTTATCTTTAGTTTTTAACCTGTTGTTTACTCCAGGGACACTTTCCCCCCATACATGTGGAACCCGCCGAGCAAATTCACTGGATATTCTTTCCTGCAAACCCTCGTATGGCTCTACGACCAGCTCGGAGGCAATTGCCTGCCATCCGGTACATAAGCAAAAAGCTACAACAAATTTATTCAGTCCCACTCAGTTATCCCCTCACTCCAAATAAAGAGGGCGAAGCAGGAAAATCCTCGCCTCGCCCAGCCGGTTGAACTTGTCGCTCAGCTGTTATCTGAGGAATTCACCAGCAATAATAATCCCCTCGCGGCCAGCTTTACCTAGTTGGGAAGCAAGCTCTGTGACCCCCATTTGATCGCGTTTTGAGCAAAATTCAATCATCATCGGCAGGTTTACTCCAGTCAGAACCTCGACTTGGCCATCTTTTAAAAAAGACATGGCCATATTGGAAGGGGTGCCCCCGAAAAGATCAGTCATTATAATCGCACCTGACGCACTCACTTTTTCAACAGCTGCAACCACGCGAGCCATGATCTCGTCAGCCCGTTCACCCGATGCCACTTCTACCTGCTCACAGGATTCGATATCCCCGACAATCATTTCGGCCGATCGCAAAAGCGCGCCAGCCAAACCTGCATGTGTTACAAGAACCAGTCCTGTCATTGCTGTCCCTTTTCAATATCACGATGTGTTATTCTTACTGTTGATGTCAGCGCTTGCAGATGTTTGGCAGTTGCCTCAGCCAGGGCGACCGAACGATGCCTCCCCCCGGTGCAGCCGATGGAAATCGTCAGGTATGATTTGCCTTCTTTCTGGTAAGCAGGCAGAAGCATGTCAACTAACGAGAAAAAGCTATCCAGAAAAGTTGTCGTTTCCGGACGTCCCATGATGTAGGCGCATACTTTTTGATCCAGCCCTGAAAAAGGCTTGAGTTCAGGTATAAAATGTGGATTGGGAAGAAAGCGCACATCCATGACCACGCTGGATTCCATAGGAATACCGTAGCGGAAACCGAATGATTGCACCTCCACAGTAAACGGGCTGTTGCCCTCCTCGCCCCTGACGATGCGCAGAATATTACCCTTTAGCTGGTGGACATTACACTCCGAGCTATCAATGATCCGGGTCGACATCTGACGCAATCCGGCCAGGCGCTCCCGCTCGATCTTGATACCTTCAGGTACTGTAAAATTACCATCGACCGGATGACGACGGCGGGTTTCGGAAAAGCGTCGCACCAGGGTTTCATCGGATGCATCAAAAAAAAAGATCTCGATACTATGACCGGCCGCGCGGATTTTCTGAAAAGCGCTCTCATAGCCTTTAAAAAACTCGCGCCCCCGGATATCAGCCACCAGCACTATCCCTTTGAATGCCTCACCAGATTTATGGATCAGGTCGACAAAACGCTTGAACAACCGCACCGGCAGATTATCAATGCAATAAAAACCCTCATCCTCCAGAGCCCTGACCGCAGTAGATTTACCTGAACCGGACATACCAGTGATAACAATTATACGCATGCCCTATTCCACCTCATTTCCCAGGGGACGAGGCTCCATGCGAGAGAGCAGTCGTTCCTGGAAATCACGGGCTGAATGGTAGCCCATGCCTTTCAGGAGGAAGTTACGGGCAGCCACCTCGATAATCGAACCAAGGTTACGCCCAGGACGAACCGGAATAATAATGTGGGGGATATCAACCCCCAGTATGGAGGTCCTGCGATCATCCACCCCCAGGCGATCATACTCCTGCTCAGGATCCCATTCAACCAGCTCAAGCGTCATATCGATAATCTTTTTTTCCCGGATCGAAGATACCCCGTACAGGTCTTTGATATTGATGATCCCCAAGCCACGGATCTCCATCAGGTGCTGAATGGCTTCTTCGGATTGCCCAACCAGCGCCGCTGGCATCTTCTTTTTTATAAAAATCATGTCATCAGCCACCAGCCGATGTCCACGGATGACGAGATCCAGGGCGCATTCACTCTTGCCAATGCCGCTCTTGCCGGTGATCAGGATTCCAACTCCCAGGACATCCATCAGAACGCCGTGTAGATGAGTAATCGGAAGCAGTCGTTCCTCAAGAAATTTGGTAATCAGCGATATAAAGGTGGATGACTGATGGTGGGTACTAAGAACAGGAATATTTGCAGTTTCCGCCACATCCAGAAAAAATTGCGGCGGAACAAGATTTTTTGTGATGATAAAGCAAGAGATGGGAAAGGTACAAAGGGTCCGGATGCTTTCCAATGCCAAGCGGTCATCAATTTGGCTGAGGTAAGATATCTCGGTGTTGCCGAGCACCTGAATCCGGTCGGGATGCAGGTGCTCGGTATATCCGGCCAGGGCCAAACCTGGTTTTTGAATGCGTGCGCTGAAGACCGTATTGCCCAGTCCGCCTCCGCCAGCTAGCAAGGCAAAACCAAGGCCATACTCCATATCATCCAAAAGATCCCGTATAGAAAGACTGATTCCTTCCACAAATCCCGCCCTAGCTGAATTAACTGCGTTGTGGCTCGATCAGCCCGTAGTTGCCGTCTTTTCTGCGATAAAGAACATTGATTTCGCTGCTGACAGAATCAGTAAAAACAATGAAATCCTTATGGAGCAGATCCATCTGCATGACAGCTTCATCAACAGACATCGGTTTAATTGTTTCTGTTTTGGTCCTGATGATCACCGGCTCGACATCAGTTTCAAGGCTTTCAGCCTGAAAGATCTTGGTGGAAATCTGGCGTCCGCGTTCCTCGCCATTAGGCTTATGGGCCTTGATTTTCTCCTTGTAACGCTTGAGCTGACGCTCGATCTTGTCTATTACCGCATCCACAGCAGCATACATGTCGTTGGTCGACTCGGAAGCCTTGGTATTGACGCCTTTGGCGTTTATGACTATCTCGACAATGTGACGGATCTTTTTTTCAACTGTAAAATAGACTTGGGCGCTGACCGGCTCATCAATATATTTAGCCACCCTCTCAAGTTTTTCCTCAGCGTATGTCTTAAGGGCGTCACTTTGCTCCATGTGTCTGAACGTTGTCATTACCTGCATAAACTTCCTCCTCGTGTGGTGTACCCCAAAAAAATGAGGCCTAAAAATGTCGTTTTCGTTCCGATGACGAACCGATCCGCAGTAGCTCCCGATATTTAGTAACGGTGCGACGGGCGATATTAACAGTCTCTCCCGAGAGCATCTCCGCGATTTTCTGGTCTGAGAGCGGCCGTCGCGGGTCCTCCTTGTCAATGATATCTTTTATCCGGTTTTTGACGCTCTCTGAAGAAACAAAATCGCCTTCACTGGTAGACAACCCGCTATTAAAAAAGTATTTGAGCTCAAACAGACCCTGTGGGGTTTGCATGTACTTGTTGGTGGTAACCCGGCTGATGGTAGACTCGTGCATGCCGATGTCATCAGCTACATCCCGAAGAACCAGAGGCCGCAGTTGCTCGACGCCGGTATCCAGAAAATCCCGCTGAAATTTGACAATACTCTTGGCCACCTTGTATATAGTTCTCTGGCGTTGCTGGATGCTCTTGATCAACCATTGCGCCGAGCGGATTTTTTCACTGATGTAGTCTTCTGCACGGTTATCCATTGAACCGCTGCTGCGTGCATCCAGGTAATAGGGGCTTATCTTCAGGTTAGGCAATCCCTCTTCGTTCAACATGACAATAAAATCGTCGCCGATCTTGTAGATGAAGATGTCCGGAGAGATGTAATGGACATCCTCCGTGCTATAGATCCTGCCCGGCCGAGGGTCGAATTCGCCGATGATCTTGGCTGCCATCAGGACCTGATTAATATCGACCTTTAAATCCCTGGCGATCTGCTTATACTTACGAGTCTCCAGGTCATGAATTTTGTGTAACAGAATTCTCTCTACTACGCTCCCCTGCATCCCCATAAAATGAGCTTGGATCAGCAGACATTCACGCAGATCGCGGGCGCCCACTCCAGTTGGATCAAACTCCTGGATTCGCTTCAGGACAGGCAAAACATCTTCTTCAGCAATGGAACAATTTGTGGCAACTTCCTCAAGGGAGGTTCGCAGATATCCTTCCTCGTCAATATTCCCGATAATCTCCTCACCGATACCGACCTCTGTATCAGTAAAATGCCCCATGTGGAGTTGCCAGAGCAGATGGTCGATCAGGGTGCCTTTACGGGTCAGCAGATTCTCGAAAGAAGGATGTTCATCCTCACCGCTGTACTGTTCTCCTGAGCTGTAGTTATAACCATCCAGGTAACTGTCCCAGTCACGCAAAGTATCAGCGCCCGCTTCAACCTCGTGAAACACTTCCTCCTGATTAGGTTCAGCCTCTTTCTCAGCCGCCTCAAGCTGGTCAGGCTCGCGAATATCCTCGGTCTCGGCCGTCTCTTCTAAAAGCGGGTTTTCTTCCAGCTCCTGACGCACCACATCCTGCAGCTCCAAGCGGGTCAGCTGGAGCAGCTTGATGGCCTGCTGCAATTGGGGGGTCATCACCAGTTGCTGCGACATCTTCAGTTGTTGGCGCATCTCCATTGCCATCTTTTTCCTACTTGAACAGAATTATATGCATGATCACAAAATCAGAGGCGAAAATCTTCCCCCAGGTAAATCTCCCTGGCCTTGGCACTGGAGATTATCTCCTCGGGTGAGCCGAATTCAAGTACTTCTCCGGCACTAAGTATATAGGCTTCATCACAGACTCCCAAAGTTTCACGTACATTGTGGTCGGAGATAAGAATGCCAATATTTCGCTGTTTGAGCGATACAATCAGGTTCTGTATATCAGCAACGGCGATCGGGTCGATTCCGGCAAAGGGTTCATCCAGAAGCATGAAATCTGGATTGGTGATCAGTGCCCTGGCGATTTCGACCCGGCGGCGTTCTCCACCGGAAAGGGCAAAACCCTTCGCGTTAGCTATGTGTGTGATTCCAAAATCCTCAAGGAGTTCTTCCATGCGCTGCAGTCGAATCTCCTTGCTTGGCTCTACCGTCTCCAGGATCGCCAGCAGGTTATCAGCCACGGAGAGCTTACGAAATACAGAAGCTTCCTGAGGAAGATAGCTGATGCCGCGCCTCGCCCGCTGGTACATCGGCAGAAAGGTAATTTCTTCATCGCCGATAAAAACCTGGCCGGCATCCGGCTGGGCTAGCCCTACCACCATATAAAATGTAGTAGTTTTACCTGCGCCGTTAGGTCCCAAAAGACCTACAACCCGGCCCGCCTCAATTGAAAGATCAACCCCTCTGACCACATGGCGCCCGGAATAGCTCTTTTTTAACCCCCGTGTCCAAAGCTTAAGTTTTTCAGTGTGAACCAGCATTACTTTTTCCTGGCACGCGGCTGAATTGTGGTCACAACACGATCTTTGCCCTCACTCCTGACCTCGCTGCGTTCCTCATCAAGGTAGTAGATGATGGTGCTGCCTGAGATGGTATTTGCCGCCCCTTCAGTGACCTTGGGATTCCCGGTAAGGGTAATGCGTCCCAGTTTGCTGTCGTAGATTGCATGACCCGCGGTGGCTATTCTGTTTTCCTGAACGATGCGGACATTACCAACGGCCTCGATCTTCTCCACATCGTTTTTTTCATCAGCATAGTTAACAGTCAGTTTATCAGAGTAGATAGTGATATCACTTTGTTTGGCAACAACCTTGCCGGCAAAAAGGGCTGTTTTACCCTTATTGTCGGCAGAGAGTTCATTAGATTTGATTGTAATCGGCTGACTGGAACGATCCTTTCGAACAGGACTACCGGCCTGTGCCGATGAGGCAAAAAAGCTGGCAACCGAAACCAGAAGAACAAGCTGTAGAAAAAGTCTCATGATGTTTATCCGTTTATTCTGTTTCATTCGGACCAGTTTTTATCAGATCACTCACTTTTAAAACCAGAAACGGCCGCATTTATCGCTTTATAAAAACGGGCCTTTTGATCTTTTACATTCAGCTCCATGCCCTGGGCGGTCATTGTCAGGCGTTGGTGTCGAAAATTAACCATATCAGCGGTTCTAAGCTGTGCTTTGGCAGCCAGATAATTTATCGATTCTGTTTCGAAGCTGGCCCCTGCCCCGGTAGTAACGTGTACCGCACCCCGCAGCGTTATATTGTTGCTTTTACTTGAATAATCACCCTGTGCAGCCGTTACGGTGATGGCGTCATTAGAAGCTGATTTGACGAAGTCCATGCGAATATCCGAAAGAAAAACCATTTCGCCACTTTTATCGTACTCGGCCCGTTTGGCAACCAGCTCCCAAACCTTTGATCCGTTGCGCATCTCTGAGAAACGGGCATTATGCAAGGCCAAATCTATATTCTGGGGAAGTTGTACTTGAACCGATGCCATTGGGGCCCGCTGTGAGCCTTTCATGGTGATTACTGCCACAATTCCAACAATGGCGGTTGTGACAAGGACTGCTAACAATAGCTTGATTTTACCCGACGAGACCATACAGGAGCTAACTATAGCATTGGGATAGGGGGCTGTCCAGCAAAAGGTATACTAAACATCTTTTTGGCACAAAGATTGAATGTGGAGTCTATAATTCATAACGAGTAGCTATCTCGTCCCAGAAACCACGCGCTTTCAGGATCAGATCGCACACTTCCCGAACCGCCCCCTTGCCGCCGCCGGCAGATGTAACATAATGCGCGATTGCCCGCACCTCCGCCAAGCAGTCAACAGGAACAGCGGCGAACCCGACGCGGCGCAGAACCGGTACATCGATAACATCATCGCCCATATAGGCTATCTGACTGTCCACCAGCCCTCTCTTGGCCTTTATTTCATTATAACACTCAAGTTTTTTGAGGGCTCCCTGGTAAACCAGCTCAATGCCAAGTTCCTTGGCGCGAATATCCACAACAATCGAGGTGCGGCCTGTAATAATGCCCACCTCAAGACCGTGACGCTGGAGCATCTTTATGCCGTGACCGTCTCTAACGTTAAAGCACTTGGTTTCCAGGCCGTTGCCGTCATAGATTATCCCGCCATCGGTTAAAACGCCGTCAACATCAAGCAGTAACAAGCGGATATTTTCAAGCTTATCTTTCATTTAACAGCACCTTGAAGTGGATGTTTGTTAAGGCAGTAAGTGCCGTATCAAGCGATACCGGCCCGCAGGATATCGTGGAGATGAATTATGCCACAAGGCAATGCGGAAGTTTCATCTGCGAAAACGAACAAAGAGGTAATGGAGTGGTGCTCCATGATCTGAAGCGCTGCAGCAGCCAGCTCGTCGTGCCGGATGCGCTTAGGATTGGTCCGCATTAATTCGCAGGCGCGCCGACCGAGTATGTCGTAGCCTTTTTCCAAAGCCCGCCGTAGGTCGCCGTCCGTGATAACCCCCAGTAAAGACCCATCCGGAGAGGTCACACCGGTCACACCCAGCCCCTTGGCGGTAATCACGAAGAGTGCGTCTTTCATAAGCGTATCTTCCGAAACAAGTGGAATTGCCTCAGCGCTATGCATCAGGTCCGCAACTCGCAGGAGCAGCTTCTTACCTAATGATCCACCAGGATGAAAGATGGCAAAATCTTCGGCCCGGAAACCGCGCTTCACCAGTAGTACCACAGCCAGGGCATCTCCCATGGCAAGGGTAGCGGTGGTAGAAGCAGTCGGCGCTAATCCCAGCGGGCAGGCCTCTTCCTTTACAGAAACATCCAGAAATATGTCGCTCAGACGGGCCAGAGCGGAGCTTCCATTTCCGCTCATTGCCACCAAGTGGGCACCAAGACGTTTGATAACCGGCAGGATACGCAGAAGCTCTTCCGTCTCACCGCTGTTGGATATTGCAATAACCACATCGCCGGTCATGATCATACCGAGGTCGCCGTGAATTCCTTCGGCCGGATGAAGGAAAAATGCCGGAGTTCCGGTCGATGCCATGGTAGAGGCAATTTTTTGACCGACCAGCCCTGATTTGCCCATACCTGTTACTACAACGCGTCCTTTGCTGGCCAGGATCATATCAATCGCGGCCTCAAAAGAATAATCAATGCGATCCATCATGGCCAAAAGCGCATCTGCCTCGGTTCGTATAACCCTTCGTGCCTCTTCCAGTATCATCCTTACCCCGCCATTAGCTATTGTGTATAATCAAGCCGTGCACACTCATAAGCTCATTAACTGATGTAGTAAATACCAAAATAAAAAAAATAGCAACCACCTCTGAACATCATGTGTAAGCCAAAAGTGCAAGCCAAATAGGACCTGCTAATATCTTGTTTTTTTCTCATTTCAAGGTACTATTGGTCCGCTTAATTAGAGATGCTTCTCAGGAAGATGACCAGCACAAAGACAGGAGTGAACTCGCTATTCGATCAACGGCTGTTCGGTTTTTTTATCAGGAAACATGGGCCTCTGCGAGTTATTTTCCGCGGAATCAAGAAGTTTTCTGCATTAGATAGGTAGCAAAATCCTCGCCGATGCGACTGTCGGCTACCCGGCAACCTAGTGACGAATAGCGACTGATGATGTCAAATTTGTCCTGAAGTGGAATACCGGACAGCAAGAGATGACCGCCGGCACAGGTCAATTCAATCAGTCGCTCAGCCAGCAGCAAAAGAATATCGGCATAGATATTAGCCATGACCAGGTCAAAAGGCTGCGAAACAATAGCGGACAGTTCGCTGCAGATGGTTAGCACCCGATCATCGACGTTGTTCAAGCGAGCATTTTCCATGCAGGACAGCGCTGCCGGCCATTCCAGATCAAGTGCAACGACCGACTCAGCCTCCAGGCAGATCAAGTGCAACGACCGACTCAGCCTCCAGGCGGGCAGCAGCAATAGCCAAAATGCCGGTCCCGGTTCCAAGGTCCAGCGCCCGGCAGCCTTTAATCCCGGGAATAATCGGCATCAACTCCAGGCAGGAAGCAGTAGTTTCGTGTTCACCAGAACCAAATGCCCCTTTTCTCCCAAGGATCAGTGGGATCCCGCCAGCATCAGGCGCAGGTTCTCCATCTGGAATAATGGTGAAATCGCCAATATTAAATGTTCTGAAAATTCGTCCCGACATAGGTTGTGCAGCTTAACCTCTTTGGGATGCGCGGTCAAGCCCGGAGCCAAACACTGACAGATCTGTTTGCTTTATAAATCACCTGGAAAGGAAAATATTTTTATGCGCCTGACACCAGCAACAGAACTGGAGTATCGCTGCAGTAAACTTCAGAAGCAGATGACCGAGCAAGGGCTCGATGCCGTAATCATCGTTCAAAACGCTGATCTGTTCTATTTTACCGGCACCGTACAAAGCGGAAATCTTTATGTACCGGCCAAAGGCCAGCCACTTTACATGGTGCGCAAGGAGGCCAGTCGGGCCCGGATGGAGTCAGGCTTAAAAGAGGTTATGCCTTTTGGCTCGATGAAGGATATTCCAGCTATTCTGTCCAAATACAGCTACCCCGAACCAAAACGAATCGGCCTTGAGCTGGATGTGCTGCCGGTCAACTTTTTTGAACGCTATCGCAAGGTGTATCCGAATGCCGAATATCTGGATGCTACCCCACTTATCCGAAAAGTACGCATGATTAAATCGCACTATGAAATTCATCTTATGAAAGACGCAGCCGACCAGGTCGACCGGGTCTACCAACGAGCAAAAGAAGTCATTCGTGTTGGAGCTACCGATCTGGAAATTGCTGCCGAACTCGAATTTACTGCTCGCAAGGATGGACACCAGGGATTGGTCCGCATGCGTGGATTCAATTCAGAGCTCTTTTACGCTCAGATCATATCCGGAACCGATAGTGCTGTGCCGGCCTATGTAGATACACCTCTGGGCGGCCTGGGCCTAAACCCATCCTTTGGTCAGAGCGCAGGGCTCAAGCGCATCGAGCCCAATGAGCCTATTATTGTAGATTTTGCCGGATGCGTTGATGGATATCTGACCGACCAGACCCGGATTTTTGCTATCGGTGGAATCTCGAACCGATTGGCCAAAGCATACGAAGACATGTTACGGGTGCAGCAGCGGATGAAGGAGATTGCTGTCCCGGGAATAAGCTGGGGGGCAGTCTATGATGATTGTCTGGCCTTGGCCATTAAATTGGGATACGCGGACAGCTTTATGGGTGCCAAGGGATCACAGGTCTCCTTCATCGGCCACGGATTGGGGATTGAGATCGATGAATATCCTTTCCTGGCAAGAGGTTTCAAAGATATGAATCTGGAGGAAGGAATGGTATTTGCCTTTGAGCCGAAGGTAGTGTTTCCTGGCGAAGGGGCCATAGGTATCGAAAACACCTTTTACCTTAGTACAGAGGGACTAAAACAATTGACCCACTCAAATGAAGAATTGATAATTCTTCCAATTTGATAATGATAAAATTTTTGTTGCATTTTATGTGGCCGGTCGAGTATATATACGGCACTTAATTGTATACAGTATTCTAGAAAATATTTTTTGTCCTCTAATCTACTGTTTTTGTTATTAATATCTAAATGCCGCCTTAATTAATTTAATTCTTGCTATAGACTTTTTTTAATTTTGTAATAAGATTTTTTTAATGTGTTTTTATCACCGATCTGGCATCATTGTCGATCTCAGTCAACCCCACCACGAAAGGAGAGTACCAGATGGCATTGAAAGAGACGCTGAAGCAGAAGATTGAGGAATTTCGTCCCCGCACCACGAAGCTTACGAAAGAGTTTGGCAAGGTCATCATCGATCAGGTAACAATCGATCAGTGTATCGGCGGCGCTCGTGACATCCGCAGCCTCGTAACCGACATTTCCTACCTGGATCCGCAGGAAGGTATTCGTTTCCGCGGCAAGACCATCCCCGAGACCTTCGCAGCACTCCCCAAGGCACCCGGCTCCAAGTATCCGACCGTCGAGTCCTTCTGGTACTTCCTCCTGATCGGCGAAGTCCCTACTCAGGCTCAGGTGGATGAAGTTGTGGCAGAGTGGAAGGTTCGTCAGGCAGTTCCGCAGTATGTATTTGACACAATCCGCGCCCTGCCGCGAGACAGCCATCCGATGGTAATGCTCTCCGTTGGTATCCTGGCCATGCAGAAAGATTCCAAGTTTGCCGCTTTCTACAACTCCGGCAAATTCAACAAGATGACTGCCTGGGAATCAGTGTACGAGGATGCTTGCGACATCGTAGCCCGTATCCCCGTGGTCTCCGCCTTCATCTACAACCTGAAATTCAGGGGTGACAAGCAGATCGCTATCGATCCAAAGCTGGACATGGGTGCCAACTTTGCCCATATGATCGGCCAGAGTGAAGAGTACAAGGACGTTGCCCGTATGTACTTCATCCTGCATTCCGACCACGAGTCAGGCAATGTCTCCGCACATACAACTCACCTGGTACATTCCGCCCTGTCCGATCCTTACTACTCATACTCAGCCGGCCTGAACGGCCTGGCAGGCCCGCTGCATGGCCTTGCTAACCAGGAAGTTCTCGACTGGACCATGAAATTCCAGGAGAAGTACTGCAAGGATGTCGAGCCTACCAAGGAACTCATCACCAAGGCTCTCTGGGATACCCTTAATGCCGGTCAGGTTATTCCGGGTTACGGCCACGCCGTTCTCCGCAAGACCGATCCGCGCTACATGTCACAGCGCGAGTTCTGCCAAAATACCCCCGGCCTCAGGGACGATCCGTTGTTCAAGGTTGTCTCCATGATCTTTGAAGTTGCCCCGGGTGTTCTGACCGAGCATGGCAAGACCAAAAACCCCTGGCCGAACGTCGACGCACAGTCCGGCGTCATCCAGTGGTACTACGGCCTCAAGGAGTGGGACTTCTATACCGTCCTGTTCGGCGTTGGCCGCGCTCTTGGCTGCATGGCTAACATCACCTGGGACCGCGGTCTCGGTTATGCCATTGAGCGTCCCAAGTCCGTTACCACTGCGATGCTGGAGAAATGGGCTGCCGAAGGTGGCCGCAAGCTGGCCTAAGCTTTAACAATAGATGCAATCAGGGGATGCGGCAACGCATCCCCTTTTTTTATTTTCTGGCTTGCAAAATAAGATTTCAAACTGTATATAAAAGATAATTTTAGTCGCATTTGACGCCACACATTGATTAATCACAAAAGGAGTAACAATGAGCGCATCCATCAAGGGTACCAAGACCGAGCAGAACCTGCTCAAATCATTTGCCGGCGAGAGCCAGGCGCGTAACCGTTACAGCTATTTTGCCTCGGTAGCCAAGAAAGAAGGCTTTGTGCAGATCGGCGATATCTTTGAAGAGACTGCCAACCAGGAGAAGGAGCATGCCAAACGCTTTTTCAAATTTCTGGAGGGGGGTGAACTTGAAATAACTGCTTGTTTCCCGGCTGGCAAGTGCGGGACTACTGCTGAAAATCTTTTAGCTTCTGCAAATGGCGAGCATGAGGAGCACAGCCGGCTTTATCCCGGTTTTGCCGCTACTGCCAAAGAAGAAGGTTTTGCCGAGATTGCCGCTACCTGGAACGCCATATCTGTGGCCGAAAAACAGCATGAAAAAAGATACCGCGACCTCTTGGTCAACATTGAGAGCAATCAGGTGTTCAAACGTGAAGACGAGGCTACCTGGCGCTGCCGTAACTGCGGTTATGTCCATTCCGGAAAAGGTGCCCCCGAAATTTGCCCAGCCTGCGTCCATCCCAGGGCACATTTTGAACTATTAGCTGAAAACTGGTAACTATTTTATTTATCTAAAATGGAGGAATTAAATGCCGAATCTGCTCGAAGTATACAAATGTGAATTATGCGGAAACATCGTCGAAGTAATCCATGGCGGAGGTGCCAGTCTGGTTTGTTGCGGTCAGGACATGACCCTTATGACGGAAAATACCGTCGATGCCGCCAAAGAGAAACATGTCCCGGTGATTGAAGCCGTCGAAGGCGGGGTCAAGGTACAGGTAGGAAGCATCCAGCATCCCATGGAAGAGAAGCATTATATAGAATGGATTGAGATAGTCGCCGATGGTAAAGCCTATCGTCAGTTCCTTAAGCCTGGCCAGGCACCGGAGGCTTTTTTTGCAGTATCGGCCACTAATATTACTGCCCGTGAATATTGTAACCTTCATGGTCACTGGTCGACAAAGTCCTAGTAATAATAATGTTGTCTGTTGTAAAAACGGGAACCTCGGGTGTGGTTCCCGTTTTTATTAGCTGGTTACTTTACACCTGTCCGCCGGTCATGTATCATCCCCTTTCATGAAGCGCATCCTGAGCCTGTACATAATCCGTGAGATCGTATCTTTATTAATGTTGAGCCTGATGGTTTTTACCTTGATCCTGCTCCTGGGGCGATTGATCAAGCTGACCGACCTGGTAATCTCACGGGGCGTACCTCTTGCAGATATCTTCCGGATGATCCTTTATCTAATGCCGTCCTTTTTGGTCTTTACCATTCCCATGGCTTTTTTGCTGGCTGTGCTGCTGGCTTTTGGAAGACTCTCGGCCGACAATGAGATTACTGTTATGAAGGCTGGCGGCATTAGCCTGATTCAGCTCATGCCGCCTGTACTACTGTGCGGCCTGACTACCACCTTAATAACCTTGTGGATCAGCACTGTGGCCGTCCCCTGGGGCAACAGCGCCTTCAAACGCCTTAGTATCGAGGTAGTAAAGCAAAACGCCACCGTTACTATCCGTGAAAAAGTATTCTGGGATGATATCCCTGGCATAGTTCTTTATACAGAGCATTATGACGAGGAACATCATGCCCTGAAAGGGGTCATTATCCATGACGGCCGTGACCCGAAGCATTCCATGACCATCTTCGCCGCCAATGGAAAGATAGGCTGCACGCCTAATCAGCAGGATATTTGCCTGGTGCTCAACAACGGCAGCATTCATATAGCCGGCAAGGCTGATGACTACCGCCTGGTCAAGTTCGGTGAATATTTTATGACAGTTGCAGGAGTTGGAAAGGGTGTCGGAATCATAAAAAACGAGCTCGATATGGGAATCAATGAATTGCGGCAGGCAATCGACAAACCGGCTACAGCTTTGGCGGTTCGCCTGAAAATGCAGGCTGAATTACATGGCCGGTTTGCATTTCCATTTGCTTCGCTGGTGTTTGCTGTGGTAGCCGTTCCTTTAGGCCTTCAAAACCGTCGTTCCGGAAAATCAGCCGGTTTTTTTACAAGCATTGCCATATTGTTGGCCTATTACCTGCTGTTATCGCTGCTCAGAACCTTGGCCGAAAAGGGGGCTGTCCCCCCTGCCCTGGCCCTGTGGCTTCCAAATCTTATTTTTCTTTTACTGGGATGGCTGCTCCTGAGAATGGCCTCACTTGAGCGCGAGTTCAAGCTGCTTGCGCTGGGCAACCTGCTTCGTGGAAAAAGAACATGACCATCCTGAGCCGCTATATAGCCATCGCCTGGTTACGCCTGTTTGCGCTTTGTCTGGGCAGTTTTGTGGCGATCTACCTGGTGTTGGACATGATGGACAAGATCCCGCGCTTTATCAAAGCCGGTGGGTCGCTTTTCGATATCTTGTTATTCTTCATTTGTAAGCTGCCTGAAATGGTTGGCCAGACCGCCTCCTTTTCAATTCTTATGACCACCCTGCTGACCCTGGCCATGCTCTCCCGCAACAGCGAAATCATAGCCATGCGCAGCTGCGGTGTCAGCTTGCTGCGCATCTCGTTACCGATGCTGATCCTGGGGCTGCTAGCCAGCATACTGTTACTTTTTAATGCCGAGTTCGTGGTGCCTAAAAGCTATCAACGCATGGATTATATCGAGCGGGTAGCTATAAAAAAACAAAATGTAAATGCCTTTTTCAAACGCAACAATATCTGGTTTCGATCCGATGCCATGATCCTTCAGGCCCATCTGTTCGAACCACAGAAAAAGATTCTCCAGGGAGTCACTGTCTGGTCACTCGACAGCGCCATGAATCCGGTCAGCCGCATAGATGCAGATGCGGCCCAGTTTCACAATGACCGTTGGACACTAAAAAATGCTGTGGTAAAAGATTTTACGGCCGGTCAAGGTTTTTTGACTCGAACAGCGCCTGCCATGGAGCTGGCTCTGACATTGAAGATCGACGACCTGCGGGTACTTGATAACAACGCCGACAATTTGAGTTTTTACAGATTAAAGGAATATGCCGACAATCTGCAAAGCGGAGGCTACCAAGCCTACCGCTATCTGACCATGATGCACCATAAATTATCCGCCCCTTTTGCAGCGTTTGTAATGGTGATCCTGGGGGTGCCGTTTGCCTTGCGGAATAGTCGTTCTGGTGGTATTGCATTAGGAATCTCGGCAAGTATAGGTATCGGCTTTGGCTATTTCGTTGTCAACGCGGTGCTGCTCTCTTATGGCCGCAGCGGAGTTTTATCACCGATTATAGCCGCTTGGGGTGCCAACACAATCTTTATACTTGGCGGTATCTGGCTGGCAATGTCGGTAAAAAATTAGGTTTCTTTTCTCTGTTTAAGCTGATGCATTTTTTAATACAGGGTCCAGCCCCTAGGGCTCGCTCTCGAAATACTACGTTGCTCGGGTTTCAAATTCAGTTTTTGTATTATAATTTACTCCAGCTCTTGTTGTTGTCTGTGAGACCAAGATACATTAGGAGGGAAAATGCTGCTTACAACTAAAAAATGGGCGTCTATTGTCGTAATAATAGTGAATATTTGCCTGCTGATCGAGGTCCCCACTTTTGCCGCCCAGCGTCCGCAGCGTGTAAAGTCCGAAGCATCTCTTATTCCTCCCGTTGCGGCTCCGACCATCCTCAGTATTATTCCGGCCCAGGCCGAACCTAACCAGAAAGTCACCATCTTCGGCTCCGCTTTCGGTGATAAAGTCAGCGCTTTTCTAGGTAGTCAAGAGATTGTTGCCAAGGTCACCGAGGGGAAACAGCTGGAATTCATAGTACCTTCTCTACCGGCCGGCATATATGCCTTGTACCTTAAACGAGGCGACGGCGCCACGGGCAGGGCCTATAACTTCACCATTTTACCGATGCGTCCGATCCTGACCGATCTCAACCCTTCCCGAATCAGTGCCTGTGCCGAAGGGCGCGAGCGTGAAGTTACCGCCACAGGGCAGAACTTCTCGGACAGCTCGTTTCTGATGTTGGACGGCGCTGTTATTAGGAGTCGTTTGATCTCAAGTGAGTCAATCGCCTTTACCTTGCCTCAGGTTCCAGGCGGCCTGCACCAGATTGTTGTAAAAAATTCGCCGGAGAACGCATCCGTTCCTTTAGCCCTCTCGATCGAGACAAAACCCGAGGTTAGTCATGTTTCTGTTGGGAATGAATACGTGAATTATTACGAACTGATCATCGAGGGCAAGAATTTTCAGCAGAATTCGGCCATCTACGTGGATGGCCAGCGCATCGGCGGCCGAGGTGGTCAGGAGGTGGCCGAGCGGGAAAAACTTATCTACGTCGATTGCACCAGACTTATATATCAGCGCTACCCATATACCCCGGTTAATAAGGATTTTCACGTTCAGGTGGTCAATCCCGGCGGAGAAGGAAGCCAGGTGGTTAATGTCACCGCGCCCTAAAAATTCACAGGCATAGCTCCTACCTCTTCCCCCACACCGTCAGCAGGGCCGGCAAAAACGCCAGAAACACCGCCACGTTCGCGATCATTCCGAGTGACATAACCGCACCGATACTGAAAACCCCCTGATGATGGGCCACCATTAAAGCACCGAAACTGAACAGGATCGTCAGGGCATTCAGGAAAACTCCAATTCCGGCGCTGCTGGTGGCCACCTGTCCGGGGGTTTCATCCCCCTGGCGGTAGCGGTTGATGATGTAGATGGCCGAGTCAATTCCTACCCCCAGGATCAGCGGCAAAACAATGATGTTGGCTGAATTGAAGGCCACACCAAAAAGCTGCATCCCGCCAACCATCAGAAGAAGACCGGCGGCCAAAGGGATCGTGCCGATCACGGCAAACCTAATGCTCTTGAAATTGATTAAAAGAATAACAGCAATGCCGAAAAAGGCGTACACGAAGGCCTTCAAGTAGGAACTTTTCAGAATGCTCAAGGATTCATAAACCATGACCGGTTCACCAGTTGCATTAGGGGCCACACTTTTGACCTGGGAAATGAACTCGGCCAGCGGTTCGCGCTCAAAGATCTCTTTTTTGGCAGCTACCTGCAGCAGTAATTTACCGCTCTTGCCTACAAAACGTCGCTTAAGTTCTTCCGGCACATCCTGCTCGGTTACCGGAGCGGCCTCCAGACTTTCTTTCATCATTCGCAGCTTATCAGGCAGTTGGGCAAACATCCCCCCCTGAAACTCACGCAGCATGCCGAGGGCGTTCTTGTCCTTCTCCTTTTCCAGAGTCTTGAAGAAACCCTCCAGTGTCTTTAGAAAATCGCCGACCGGTCGAGCTTCGGGCCGTTTCTCAGACTCCAGCGAAAGCTTCAATTTTTCAACCCGCTTATTGAAGTCTTCAAAAACTGTCGGGAGTTCCATCACCCGCAGGTTCTCCTCATAAGGAGCAGGTTTGACATCGGCCATGACCTGTTTAAGTGCAGCCAGCTCGGCCAATTTGGCTTTCTGCTGATCCGGCACCAGCGCCGGCAGGCTCACAACATGGTCCACCGCCGGCAGCTTTTCCAAACGCTCGGTCAGTAGCCGGGCCTGGTTCCGGTCAGACGCCGTGACAACCGCAAAATAGCCGGAGTTTTCCTTGCTGGCCATTAATTTGTAGGCGTACTCGACCGATTGCAATCCCTTGGCCTGAAGATTCATCAGGTTGAAATCAAAACGCATCCGAAAGGTCGGGTAGAGACAGATCAGCGATAAGATTACTGTTATTGTAATGACCGCGGCCGGTTTTTCAAACAGGGCCCGGTAAAAGGGGCGCACAGCGGGATCAGAGGCTTGAGAGGGTAGTCCGTTTTTGGGTTGTTTTCTAAAACGCTCCAGCAGTACCAGCATGGCCGGCAGGACCGTAAAGGTGGCAATCACACAGATAAAGACCCCGCCGGCTGCAATAATGCCCAGTTCTGCAATCCCTTTGAAATCGGTAAAAGCGAAAGTTGCAAAGGCTATGGCCACGGTGGCGGCCGCCATGACTATCGAGCGGATATTGGCTGAGAGACCAATCTCGATGGCGGCCATGCCGCTGGTTCCCTTTCTTAGCTCTTCCTGATAGCGAAGCACCACCTGAATGCCGTACTCGATTCCCAGGCCGATCAACATGATCGCAAAGACCATGGAAAGTATATTCAGGTGCCCTACAAAGGCGGTTGCAAAGCCGAACGAGACACAGATTCCGACCACCAGCGAAACCATGGCGGCAACAACATTCAAAAATCCTCGGAAGGCAAACAACAAGAGGATTACGGTCAGGGTCAGTGAAAGAGCTGTAGCGATCTCCATGTCGCGCTGGCTGGTAGTCATCTCCTCGAATTCCAGCACCGGCACGCCGGTCAGTCCGGCCTTTACACCCTTGAATTCCGGTTTTCCAAGGACTTCATGCAGGGCTGTGCGAGTAGCCTGGATCGCTTTTTCAGCCGGGACAAAACTGCCTTCATCCTTGAGCGGCAAAATGGTGATGACCTGTTGTTTGCCGGCGTTTTCCAACATGGATGGCTGGCCGCCACTACTTCCCTTCAGAAAGGAGTCCATGGTCAAACCGCTGGTTTTGCCATCAAAACCCTGGAAGCCCTTGTCAAGAGTCGTCAGCATGAACACCAGGCTCTCCAGCTTGGACGGGTCCTTATTGACCAAATATTCATCCATCTGACGGGTCAAGCTGGTGAAAAGGGATTGCACCGAAGGCGCGGCGGCCAACTTCTTCAGCACCGGACCGGCCATGGTCAGAGTGTTGCGCAAACCACGGATATCATCCAGCGGCATGAACAACAAACCGTTTTTGCGGAAGTAAGGCAGCCCCCCCGGATAAAAAACCTCGCGGAAAACCCCTTTTTCTCGTTGGAGCCTTTCATTCAGCGCATCCCCGCAACGGGTGGTTTTCTCGGCATCATCCGATTCAAGAACGACCACCACCTCTTCCTGGTCGCCGAATTCCTGTCGATAGGCGCTATAATCGACCTGGAAAGGTGCATTACTGGGCATCATGCCGTCGCGGCCGGTCATGAATTCCATGTTGTTTTTGGTGTAGATGACGCAAACAATCGAAAACAGCAGCGCCAGCACCAGGATCAGTCGCGGACGTTTGGAGACAAAAGCGAATAACCGACTATTTGGGGACTGTTTTGACACAGATAAGCTCCTTGACTAAATTGACGTTCCTGAATATACCTCTGCCGTGGAAAAGTCAATCTTCAGCGGTATGATAATAATAGCCAACCTGATAAACATAGCCCTGCAGGCCTTTCGCTGCAGGGTGTACGATTGCAGGGAGCAGAATCGTGGAGGCAGAAACAATGCAGACAGCCGAGCTAGACATAACAACCCAGAGCAGGACCCAGTTCATAGCCATTACCGACACGATCGTCCAGCTTGTTGCCCAGCACGGCTGGCAGGATGGCGTGCTGACAGTCTTCATACCACATACCACTGCCGGGGTAACCATTAATGAAAGCGTGGACCCGGATGTGGCCCGCGATATAGAAAACTTCAGCAACGAGCTGATTCCGAAAAGTCGTCATTTCAAACATGTTGAAGGCAACTCCGACGCCCATTTGAAGGCCAGTTTCTTTGGTTCATCCGTACAGGTGATTTTGCAAAAGGGAGGACTATGGCTGGGGACTTGGCAGGGCATCTATTTCTGCGAGTTTGATGGCCCTCGGCAGCGCAAGGTGTATCTGGCCTTCAGCGGCGGGTAAATCAGCTGTAATCTTCTTTTCTGATGCCGTAGCGCTTGATCTTGCGGTACATGGTGGCCATGTTCATATCCGCCTCGCGGGCGGCCGCATCTATGTTCCCGGAATGTTTCCTCAGCAATCCTTTCAGCAAATCAGCCTCAAAGGATTCCAGTGCTGCATTAAAAGGCAGATCATCGGCCCTTTTTGAAATCGCATTCAACTGGCTGCTGCTTTCTGGATCGTGGGCAGCCTCAATAAACTGCTCCAGGGTCTCCCGGGTAATATAATCATCCCCCTCCATAGCCATGCAGGCCTCGATCACATTCTTGAGCTGGCGGATATTGCCGGGCCAGTCAAAATCGCACAGTATCTGCATGGCCTCCTTCTCTAAACCCTTGACCTGCGTACCGAACTTCTGATTCTGGAGATGGATGAAGTGGGCCGCCAGAAGAGGCACATCATCACTCCGCTCACGAAGCGCCGGCAGATGAATGTTGACCACATTCAGTCGGTAGAAAAGATCCTCGCGAAAGATTCCACTTTTAACAACCTGCTTAAGGTCGGCATTGGTTGCCGAAAGCACCCGCACATCAACCCTGGTGGGCGTGTTTTCACCCAAACGGAGAAATTCCTTTTCCTGAAGAAAACGCAGGAGCGTCTTTTGCACGTTCATCGGCAGATTGCCGACCTCATCCAGAAAAAGTGTGCCGCCGTCGGCCGCCTCCAGAAGCCCCTGGCGGTTCTCCTTGGCACCGGTAAAGGCCCCTTTCTTATAACCGAACAGTTCGCTCTCCAGGAGTGTCTCCGGTAGTGCACCGCAATTGATGGCTACAAACTTGCCCTCCCGGCGGGGGGAATTGTAGTGGATAGCCTGGGCAATCAATTCCTTTCCTGTGCCGGATTCACCGGTAATGAGCACCGAGGTATCGCGCACGGCTACTTTTTCTACCTTGACCAATAAACTCTTTAAGCCACCCGAGGCGCCGATGATGTTATCAAAACAGAATTTTTCCTCCAGTTCCCGACGAAGCTCGCGGTTTTGCTCAAGCAGCAGAGATTGCTGCAAGGCGTTCTTTACTCGATAAACCAGTTCCTCCGGCTCAAAAGGTTTGGTCAGCATGTCATAGGCACCCTTTCTGAGCGCCTGAATAGACATATCCACGGTTGCATAAGCGGTTATCATGATCACCGGGATATCTTTCTCTTTCTCCTTGACCTTCTGCAACACCTCCAAGCCGCTCATGCCGGGCATTTTGATGTCGGAGATCACCAGGTCCCAGGCGCCGGGCTTGAAATCTTCCAACGCCTTAAGCGGTGAGGTATAGGCCCGGGCTAAGTAGTCATGATCCAGCAACACCTGCTCCATCATGCGGCAGAGACCTTCTTCATTATCGATCAAAAGAATGCGCTTCTTTTCTGACATTGAATCAATTCCTTTTATTGCAGGCGCTTAAAGACAGAACCTGGCGGCCGGTGGTCACTTGATCAACATGTTAATTGTAGTCATCGCGTTCAAAAGGCAGCGTCACCGTAACAGTGGTTCCCGTGCCCATTTCGCTCTCAATAGTAATCTCTCCGTGATGCTGCTCGATAATCTGCCTGGTGATGGCCAAACCCAGACCGGTACCACGCTCCTTGGTGGTATAGAACGGCTCGAAGATCTTCTCCAGGCTTTCACCAGGTATTCCGCAACCGCTATCCCTGAAAATGATCTTGATGCGTTTTCCATCGGCCGGTTCGGTTCTGACAATAAGTTTGCCGCCATCCGGCATGGCACCGCCGGCATTCAAGATCAGATTGATGGCCACCTGCCGCATCTGGTCTCCATCCAGTTGTATCTTCGGGAGTCCAGGCGCAAATTCGGTTCTGATGCTTACCCCCCGCATATCAGTATGATTGGCGGCAAAATCCACTATCTGCGTCAAGAGTTCGTTTAGATCGACGTATTCGAGACTCGGGCGGGGTGTACGGGCATATGAAAGCAGGTCCTGAACGATCTTTTTGCAACGCTTGCTTTCACGCTTAATCTCATGAATGTATTTATAGTTGGGATCATCCGAATTCAGTTTTCCTTCCAGATATCCGGCGTAACCCAATATCACACCCAGGGGATTGTTGATCTCATGCGCCACACCTGACGACAGGACCCCCAGCGAGGCCATTTTGCCCTGCTGGGCCAGGCTTGACTCCATCTCCTTGTTGCGGCGGATCATCTCGGTCATGCGGTTAAAGGCATTGCCCATCTCTGCCAGCTCATCCTGACCTTCAACCACCATCTTTTGTTCCAACTGGCCCTTCTTGACCAGTCGGATGATGCCGATCATATGAGTTATCGGGCTGGTAATAATGGTTGCGGCACGGAACACCAGCGAGGCCGAAATAGCGCCGACGACCAGAATGAGCAAAACCATGCTGAACAAGATGGCCGCCTTGATATCGTTTGCCTCACGGTAAAATTCGTCCTCATAAGATCCTACTGCCACGATCCAGTCCCAAGGCTTGAAATACTCATACCGGACAATCTTCATCCTAGGCGACTCATCCCGGCTGTTCTTCCACGGGTAACGGATCCAACCGCTTTTTTTCAGGCACATCTCGCGGATAAAAGGAAAGCCGCTGGTATCGCGAGCATCATAGAAATTTTTTCCTTCACCGGTGGGGTGAATGATGAAATTACCCTTGCTGTCCATACAAAAGATATAACCGGTTGCGCCGACCATCTTGGATTTCAGTTTTTCTTTTAATTCAGTAAAGGCTTTACGTTCAAAGGCGGCGTCGTCATAGGTTTCATCCAGATAACCACCAGTAGCCACTATCCAGTCCCACTCGCGGAAATAACGATATGCCACTACCTTTTTGCGAGGGTAATCATCCCCTAAAACAGCATTGCGCCAAGGATAAATAATGAAAAGAACTTCGCCCGGACTTGAGTTGACCGCAGTTTTACACATCTCGCGGATGAAGTAGTGGCCATTTTCATCCTTTTCATTATATACGTTCTCACCTTCACGTGCGATATGGACCTTCAAGTCGCCCTTGCTGGTCATCGCATAGATGTAACCGGAATCCCCGACGTTTACTTTTTTAAGGGCGGCCCTGGCCTCACGCTTGGCGGTCTCCAGATCGACCCGACCGTTTTTATACTGGCTATTCTCGTTACCTATCAGGCTGTAAGCCAGATTGGTAAGGGTTGCCAATTCTTTGTTAAAATTGTTGATTCGGTCCTGTTTGTAGACCTGGAATTGTTGATAGTGTGAATTAAGCAGATCGATCGTGAAGGAAGCACTGTGCTGCAGGTCGTCCCTGCTGGTCTTGGTTATGCTGATGTAGGCCTGCCGGTTGGCAATATATCCGATCACCCCCGCCACCACAACGATCGGGATGATCACCAGTGGCAACACCAGGGTAAGAAGCTTCCAGCGCAGTTTTAAACTTTTAAGAAAATGGGTCAACATTGTGCCTGTCAATTGTATACAGTTTAAATTCTAATGGTATACCTGAATGCCAGAGCTAAATCAAGCGGATGGCTTGGAACGGACAGGAGAATATGGTAGAGTGAACAAAATACGCTTTAGCGGGATGTGCCTTTTAACAGCTTTCTGGTCAGAATGGTCCGTTTATAAATCATGACTTCACTTCCGGCACAAAATTGGTGATAATTTTAATAGCTTGCCTATTTTAGCAGCTTAAATCAAGCGCAATTTCAGGTATAAACATGACTTCATTAAAAAACAACCGGGTTATGTCGGGAATGCTGAAATCCTTAAGCGCCAATCATCTGCAAGGCAAGGAGGAGGTGTTGCGACTGGCGGTGATTGCCATGCTGTCCAGGGGGCACATTCTGATCGAAGACCTGCCCGGCCTGGGCAAGACGACTATTGCACTGGCCCTGGCCGGCATCACCAACCTTTCCTTTGGACGGGTACAATGCACCAGCGATCTCCTGCCTTCAGACATCACCGGACTGTCGATGTTCAGCCGTGAGGAGGGCCACTTTACTTTCCTACCCGGCCCTATTTTTAACAATATCGTTCTTCTGGATGAGATCAACCGGGCCATGCCGCGTACCCAAAGTGCCATGCTGGAAGCCATGGAGGAGCATAGGGTAACAGTTGAGGGGGTCACGCACCAGTTACCTGATCCCTTTATGGTTTTTGCCACCCAGAATCCATCTGATCAAAGTGGTACATTCCCTCTGCCGGAATCCCAACTGGACCGTTTCCTGATCTGCACCGGCATCGGCTATCCGCCGGAGCACCTTGAAAAGGAGATCATTGCCGGGGGAGGAATCCGCGAGCGAATCAGCTCGATCATCCCTATGGCAACTGCTATTGATATTGTTTCCGCCCGCCGCTGCGTAGACAACAATATTTTTCTCTCTGAAAAAGTAGTTGCTTACATCTATGCCATTGTGGCCGTTACCCGCACCCATCCTCAAATACTGACCGGTCTTTCCACCCGGGCCGCCATCAGCCTGGCCCAGGCGTCTCGCGCCGCAGCCTTTCTAGAGGGGCGCGATTTCGTGGCGCCTGATGATGTGAAAAACATACTTTCCGCGGTCTGTGCCCATCGCCTGATCCTTAGGCCGGAACATGAGACCGTTCACCCGGGAGAACTTCTACGAACAATCGTCGCCGAAATACCCCTGCCTTTGGCCTGAAAATCAGCAAAGCCGGAGCGCTCTACATTATCATCACACTCCTTTTGGGCTTCTCCGCCGTCAATACCGGCAACAATCTCTTGTTTCTGGTAGTTTCAGGCCTGCTGGCCTTTATGTCCGTTACCGGCCTGGCCGGAATGCTGAACATCAGAAACCTGGTTCCCGAGCTGATTCCACCCGAAGAGATCTTTGCCGGGATAGCCACCCCTTTCAGGCTGCGCATCCAAAACCACAAACGGTTCATGCCCTCGTTCCTGATCCGGGTGGAATGCAGCAACGGCCAGGGAGCCACTATTCCGCTGGTGCCCAGAGGGGGACAGGCCGAAGGGGATGTGGTGCTGACCTTTGGCAGACGCGGGGCGGCCACAATCGGAAAAATCACCATCAGTTCACCATTTCCGGTCAGTTTCTTTACCCGTTTCTGGACTTTTACCATGGAGAAGGGTCTGGTGGTTTTTCCGCGGCTGATCCAAGGCCGCGCCGATGGCCTGGGACAGGAAAATAAACGGGTCGGGAACAGCATTCATCAAAGCCGCGGTCTGGATGGTGAGTTGGAGCGGATTGCCGGCTATACAGGTACCCAACCGCTGCGCAACATTCACTGGAAACTTTCTGCCCGCAGTGCTGAACTGCTGGTTAAGGAATTCGGAAAACAGACCTCAACGCCTTTGATCATCGACTTGGAGAATCTGCCTGGGATCGATCTTGAAGAGCGGGTTTCACGCGCCGCCGGACTGGTCAGGCGTTGGGTTCAGGTGCGGCCGGTAGGAATCAGGCTTGGTAAGCAGATCATCCCACCCGAGGCGGGGCGGCGCCACGGCCACTTACTTCTGACGGAGCTGGCATTCCATGGCCTCGATTAGATCCCTGACAGCTGTGCTCTCCTACGCTATTGCGCTGTGTGGCATTCTGCCGCTCTTCGCCTGGCTTTCTCCGGCGCCACGACTGGTATTGGTCGCCGGTCTGGCGGCCGGCATCTGGCAGGACCTGCGCGGAAGCTGGCCGATCAAAACCTGGATCTTGAACGCCGCTATTGTACCGGCCTTTATATTCTATGCCCTTCAATACAGCCGGACCAATCCAATCCAGCCGGTGGTGAACGTGCTGGCAATCATGCTGGCAGTCAGGCTGGGCGGCGAAAAAAGCGGCCGTTATTATCTGCAGATCCAAGCCCTGTCGCTCTTCTGCCTGACTTCCTCATCGCTGTTCGATCTCAGCCCGGTTTTTCTGATTTACCTGTCCCTGATGCTATTGATGGTGCCGATCGCCCTGGTTCTGCTGACTTTTCACGCTCAAGACAGCCGCATGCTGCTGCCGCGGCGCGATATGCGCCGGATACTGGTGGCTGGCTTGTTGATGCCGCTGGCCTCGCTACCGCTACTGGTCGGTTTTTTTCCGGTGCTGCCCCGCACCCAGATCCCGCTGTGGAATTTTGTCTCGGCCTCGGTCGGCCAGACCAGCGGTATGACCGACCGCATCGAGCCGGGTCGCAGCGCCACAATCAGCGAATCTGCCCAACTGGCTTTTCGAGCCGAAATGCCGCTTCTGTCGCAGCCGCAGCCTTACTGGCGCGGAACTGTTTTCAACCGGATCGAGGGCACCCGCTGGGTGCGAGATCCAAAGGTTCCCAGCGAGGAGATCATCTATGGCAGACAGCGCATCACCCAAAATATCTATCCGGAGTTGAGCCAATCCCGCAGGCTAATAGCATTGGATGCCCCGGCCAATATCGAACTTCCGCGGGCGAGTCGCTCTCCGGACGGGGTATTCGAACTAGTGCGGCCCTCAGTCAGGCGGCTAAGCTATCAGGCCCAATCGGCACCCAATGGCACTCTTGCAGTAAAAAACCGGATCAGACGTGATTTTTATCTGCAGGTTCCGGCCGGTCTTCCGGCATCTATTCAAAGCCTGGCTGAGGACATCCGTCGTCAGGGCCAAAGCGATGAACAGAGATTGCAGCTTTTGGAGCGTTACTTCCGTAACAACAATTATCGTTACAGTCTCAATGATCTTCCGGTCGGCCCGCTCGCTCTGGAGCAGTTCCTGTTCCAGCATAAACAGGGCCATTGCGAATTCTTTGCCTCAGCCTTTGGACTGCTGCTGCGGTCCGCCGGTGTCCCGGCCCGACTGGTGGGGGGCTATCTGGGGGGCGAGTACAACGATCTGGGCGGCTATTACCTGATCAGAGAGGATCGAGCTCATGTCTGGGTGGAGGCCTTTATCGACGGCAAGGGCTGGTTGCGGGTGGATCCCAGCAGTTTTGCCATCAATGCCGGCCAGGTGTGGGGCGGAGCAGCAAAACCTGGCTTGATCAAAAGATTCCGTATGGCGCTGGACTCCTTTGACCACTTCTGGAACCGGGCCATCATCAGCTATGACTTTGAGCGCCAGGTGGATGCGGCCCGTAATATCGGGCAACGCCTGCAAGACTTCAATACCAGGAAGATATTCACCGGGATCTTCAAGGGAATTATTTATATAGGCAGCATAGTTACAATTTTCATGCTTTACAAAAAAAACAGGAAAAAACTCTGGCCATCTCGTGAAGAGCGACTTTTGAAGCAGTTCTACAAAAGGATCGAGCGCGATTTTGGAATCAATGTAAAAATAGGACAGCAGGGGCTGTTCGAATTGGCCTCGGCCATAGGAGCCTCTCAGGTAAAGGCATTCGTAGATATCTACGCCGGGATCGTTTATCGCGACCAACGGCTATCCGATCAAGAATACCGCCAGCTCAGACAGATGCTGCAGAAGGGCTTTGTTAGACCGACTAAATGAGGTAAGGTAAACTTATCTTGAATTTCGACGACAAAGGAAGCGGACAATGAAAGATCTCACCGGAAGGCCGGCGGTGCCATTCAACCTCCATGACAGCCTTGGCAATCTACACCGCCTGGATGATTATCTGGGTAACTGGCTGCTGATGGTTTTTCATCGTCATCTTGGCTGACTCCCCTGCCGGGCGCACATCATGCAGTTGCGTGATCATCAGGAAGAGCTTGACCGGATGAATCTGAAGGTGGTGGTGATTACCTTTGAGAACGATTTCTTTGCCCGCAGCTATGTCGCGGATACCACTCTCACTTGGCCGCTCTTGATCGATGAAACCCATCAGATCTACCAGGGCTATGGCATGCTAAAGGCTTCTTTCCTGGATGTCTGGGGCATAAAGAGCTGGGCGGTGTACCTTAGGGAACTCTACCGGGGACAAAAGCTGACCAGTTCTAAAGCTGACATTTACCAGCGTGGCGGTGACGTGCTGATTGACCCCGGCGGGATTGTGCGTCTGCACCATATTGGACAGGGTCCGGCCGATCGCCCTGCGGTGAAATCCATTCTGACGAAGGTTTGTTGAGTAGATACTATGACCAGCCCCATCAATATCGGCGTCAGCTCCTGCCTTCTGGGAGAGCAGGTCCGCTATGACGGCGGTCATAAACACAACCTCTTTATTACCGATACTCTGGGTAGATTTTTCAATCTGGTTGGGGTCTGCCCCGAAGTGGGCTGTGGGCTGCCAATACCGCGCGAGGCCATGCATCTGGAGGGGGATCCGGATCAACCCAGACTGGTTACCAGCAAGACCAAGATCGACAAGACCGATCAGATGCTCGGTTTTTGCCGACAGAAGGTGGTCGAGCTGGAAAAGGAGGACCTGTGCGGTTTCATCTTCAAGAAAAATTCGCCCAGTTCCGGGCTGTTCAGGGTCAAGGTGTACAAAAAAGGGATACCCGCCCCTACCGGCCGGGGGCTGTTTGCCGCCGCCGTGGTCGGTCACTTCCCTTTGCTGCCGGTTGAGGAGGAGGGACGCCTGAACGACGCTGTGATTCGCGGAAACTTTATCGAGCGGATCTTCAGCTACCACCGCTGGAAGGATTTTCTGCTGACCAGGCCCGGAATCGGTGAACTGGTCGATTTCCACGCCCAACAGAAACTGCTGATAATGTCCCACAGCATTGAGATCTATCGGGAACTGGGGCGACTCGTGGCCCAGGCCAAGGGAACGGATAAAGCGGAGTTGTTCCGGCGTTACGAGGAGCTGTTTATGAAGGCCCTGGCGCTGAATGCCACCACAAAAAAGAACACCAATGTCCAGATGCACATCATGGGTTATTTCAAAAACCAGCTATCCACGATTGAAAAGGCTGAGTTGCTCGGCCTGATCAACCAGTATCACGATCATCTTGTGCCGTTGATTGTGCCGCTTACCCTGCTAAAGCATTACGTCACCATCTACGACCAGCCCTATCTGAAGCGCCAGGTTTATCTCTCACCGCACCCGGCCGAACTGATGCTGCGCAATCATGTTTAAACCTAAAAAGCTCACAAAGTCTTATCACCACTAAGACACGAAGGACACGAAGTAACCCTCCTCCTTTTGTATTCTTAGGTTTAAACTCTCTCCCTGCACCCGGCTGAACTGATACTGCGCAATCATTTATAATCCTAAAAAGCTATCTCACAACGTTCACAAAGTTCACTAAGAAAAGGAAAAGGAGCGGCTGCACCTATAGTTTCCTTCGTGTCTTAGTGGTGAGTAGCCTGATCCTTATTTTCCTTTAAAATGCGGCTGACGTTTCTCGAAAAACGCCTTTTTCCCTTCCAGATAATCGGCGCTGTCATAGGCCTTCCGGCGTAACCCCTGGATGCGTTCGAAGGTTTCCGGGCTTAACGGGTGCGAGTTCCCCAGCAGTCGGAGCTGCTCCTTGATGACCCCGATGGCCAGCGGCGAATTGGTCGCAATCTGCAGCGCCATGTCGAGCGTAAATTTCTCCAACTCTTCCGCCGGCACCAGATGATTGAGAATCCCGACCTGCAGGGCTCGCTCGGCATCGATTGGCTTGGCGGTAAAGAACATCTCGCGGGCCAGGCGCGGCCCGACCACATTGATGAAATGCAGAATACCGGTGGAATTATAGGGCACCCCGATTTTGGCCGGTGTTATGGCAAACGAGGCAGAAGCACAGCCGACGGCCAGATCACAGATGAAGGAGAGATCGCAGGCCCCGCCCCAGACACTGCCTTCGATCATTGCAATGACCGGCGCCGGAAACAGCTGAATGGCGCGTAAGGCCTGCTCCAAAGGGTCATTGTAGGAAAGTGGATCACGGCCCGGAATCGGCAACTCGCCTATGTTGAATCCTGAGGACCAGACCTTCACCCCCTGCTCCGCCCGGATGATAACAGCCCGTGCATGCTGTTTTTGAAATATCTCCAGCGCTTCAATCATATCATGTAGCAGTTCATTGGAGAGGCTGTTACGCGTTTCCGGGTGATTCAGCATGATAACGCCGATATGGTCGTTATAGGAGGTGCGGATCAAAGGCATATAAGGGCTCCTGTTTTGGAAAGATGCCTTGTTATACGCCCCGGACCGCCTGAATGCAAGATACTGAAGAATCAATCAATGTATACGGATTAATCTGGGGCGCCGGTCAGATATCTTTTGTCAGAGGGCCAGATATCCATCACTTGGCGCAGGATAGCCAATTCTCCTATATGGTAGGCATTATGATCAGCGGCCAGGACAATCTCTCGAAAGGTGTTATATCCACGGGCATGCGGGAGTGGAGCCAACAAGTCGACTTTAGGATTTCTGACAATTTCTTTAAGCGCTTTCAGGTCGGCACTGATTCCCTGGATACAATCGTTCCAGCGTTTTTTATCGGCCTGCTCCTGCGGTCGGGGACGGTAGCCTTCCGGATATTCAGGCGAGACATGATCGGGATTGAGTATGAACTCCAGTATATCCCACTGGGTGATGTGGATATGTTCCACAAAATGCCAGAATGAATAAGGGCAGTTGGGCGGTTTGCTGTTGATGTGCTCCAAAGGAAAATCAGCAATCACCTCTTCGAAGCTCATATGGGCATTGCCCCCCTCCAGCAGGTCCAGCAGTTCCTTTCTTAAAATCTCATCAGCCTTCATAGTAGATCCTTTCTCAAGAACGACTAACTACGTTGAACAACCAAAGACGAGTCAACAAAGATAGCGCCTGGATTAACCATTTCATCCAAGTCTAACACCCCTTCCTCAGAGTGCAAAATCACCCGATTCCACCGGTTTGACTAAACCCAGGCAACATCTATAATTTTTAGAATTGGACCAGAGATACGAACAAGAGAGGATGCCCCATGGACAATTGCGTCATGATGCACGATAAACCGTTAGAAACGTTCCGGGAAGCGTTGGCTGATCCGGGTACTACCATTTTACAGGCCAAAAGGGTCAAGGATCCGGTTTTTGATTTTGCCTGCTCTACTGCCTCGGCACTCCGTTCCCTGCCACGTCAAACCGAAAGCCGTTTTCTCTATGATGCTCGCGGAAGTGAATTATTCGAACTGATCACGAAACAACCCGAATATTATCTAACCTCCATTGAGGCCGAACTTTTGGAGGAGAACGCCAAACAGATCCGCGAGGCAACCGGGGCGGTTACATTGGTAGAACTTGGTTCGGGCAGTTCGGTCAAGACCGATTATCTGTTGCGCGCCTGGCTGGCACAGGATCTGGAAGTTCGCTATATTCCGGTTGATGTCAGCAAAAGTGCTCTGCAAACAGCCCGGCGTTCAATTACAGCGACCCATCCGGCGGTTCAGTTGATCGGGATCAATTCCAGCTACCAGGACGCCTTTCCGCTCCTGCGTGAGACCTCGCCGGTCATGGCGCTTTTCCTGGGCAGCAGCATCGGTAACTTTGCACCTGATGACATGTTTAATTTTCTTCGCGATTTATCAGCCGCGCTCCTGCCAGGGGATTTTTTTCTGCTGGGAGTTGACCTGGTTAAGGAGCCTGGTTTGATCCACGCCGCCTATAACGATGCCGCCGGGATATCGGCAGAGTTCACCCGCAACCTGTTCGTCAGAATGAATCGGGAACTGGGCAGCGGGATCGATCTTTCATCGGTCGGTCACGTGGCAACTTACAACCCGAAAAAGGAACAGATGGAGATTTTTGCCCGCTTTGGCAGCCGCCAGACAGTCGAGATTTCCCCGCTCAAGGAGAGGTACATCATCGATTCCGGCGAATTGGTCAACACCGAGATCAGCCGAAAATTTCGCCTGCATCGCCTGATCCCGCAGTTGGAAAGGTTTAATTTTGATACGGAGAAAGTCTTTATCGATGAACGGGAGTGGTTCGCACTGATTCTGATGCGCCGCGTTGATCAGCTCCAGGGACCTGGCCGACCGTTGTGAAGGAGCCAGATGAAACACGTTCTGGGATGTGCGGGATCTGCCCGGCCGGCTGTTTTGTCAGCGTAGGCCTTGACAATGAAAGGATCACGCAAATAGAGCCACGGGCTGACCACCCACTGGGGATGATCTGCCGGATCGGCCGCCACTCGGCCGAGATAGTCCATGATCCCGACCGCTTGCTTTATCCACTGCGGCGCATCGGCCGCAAGGGAAGCTATGATTTCGAGCGTATTTCCTGGGATGAAGCCTTCGAGACAATCGTTAACCGCCTGAATGAAATCAAGAGCACCAGCGGACCTGAAGCTGCTGCTATCTATACCGGTCGGGGCAGTTTCGACATGGCGCTGTGCGATTTTTTCCAGCCGGCTGATGCCGCGGTTTCTTCGGCATCCAGCGTGCTGTTTCCCTTCGGCTCTCCCAATACCTTGGGTGTCGGCGCACTCTGCTACGTATCATTCGCGATGATCGCCCCCCATGTCACCATGGGCGAGATGCTGATCAGCATGGAAATCGATATCGAGCAGGCCGAACTGATCGTGCTGTGGGGGGCCAATCCGGCCACCGACTCCCCTCCCCTGGCCCATCTTCAGATTTTAAAAGCAAAAAAACGCGGCGCCCAAGTGATCGCCATCGATCCCCGCCTGGCCGAGACTGCCCGCGAAGCCGCTGCCGAGTGGATCCCGGTCAGACCGGGTACCGACGGGGCCTTGGCTCTGGGCATGATCAATATACTGATCGAAGAGGAGCTTTATGACGAGAAATTTGCTACTGACTGGACAATTGGCTTTGATGAACTGAAGCAGCTTGTTCAGCATTACCGGCCGGAGGTGGTGGAGGGAATCTGCGGGGTAGCGCCAAGCAAACTGCGCGAGTTGACTCGTCGCATCGCAGCCGCACGGGGGGCCTGCCCGGTTATGTACACCGGCCTGGAATACTCGGATAGTGGCGTCCAGGCCATTCGGGCAGTCTTCACCCTGTGGGCTCTGGCCGGACAACTGGATGTACCGGGTGGGCTTAACTTCCGGATGAAGGAAAACATCTTTCCCCAGAACCGCTCCCGCCTGATAGCCAATCCTGATATAAAAAAGGCCTTGGGGCGGGACCGGTTCCCGGTTTACAGCGCTTATCGCGGAGAATCGCACGCCATCGCCTTGCCGGATGCTGTCCTGCATGGCAAACCCTACCCTGTCCGGGCCCTGATCGTTCTAGGCGGCTCGATCATCACCGCCTGGCCCCGGCCGGAGCTATGGCGCAGGACCTTTGAGGCGCTGGACTTCATGGTCAGCATCAACCGCTATCACACCGCTGACTCGGCCTATGCCGATATTATTCTGCCGGCCGCCACCTATTACGAGATTACATCGTACATGCGCTTCGGGCCGCTCTTCAAGATCCGCGAGCGGTTGATCGAACCCCAGGGTGAGGCGCGCAACGATTTCCTGATCCTGGCTGAGCTGGCCCGGCGCCTGGGCTATGGCCATCTTTACCCGCAGAGTGAGGAGGAGCTGCTGCGCCAAGCTTTGGAAGGAAGCGGCTTTACCCTGGAGGAGGTCCGTGCAAACGGCGGAGAGATACGCGTCCCAACCACCATGCTGCAGTACCGCAAATGGGAGAAGGGGCTCTTGCGCCCTGACCGGCAACCTGGCTTCAACACCCCCAGCGGGAAATTCGAGATAGCCTCGTCGATTCTGGCAGAACATGGCTATGATCCCTTGCCGGTCTATACGGAACCGTCCGAGGGACCGCTCGCCAATTCCGCCCTGGCCAATGAATACCCTCTGGTTTTCAACTCAGGGGCCAGAACCATCTATGATTTTCGCAGCCAGCATCACGGTGTGCCTGGGCTGGCTGAACAGCATGTCGAGCCTCCGGTGACAATCCATAGGCAGGATGCGGAAAAATCAGGAATAGAAGAGGGAGATCAGGTCTGGGTAGAAACCGCTCGCGGCCGGGCGCTGTTTTGTGCACGTTTGACTAAAGAGATAATGCCCGGGACCGTAGATGCTGCCATGGGTGGTGGTGGGCCGCTGGGACCTGTTGCCTGGCAGACCTGCAATGTGAATGAGCTGACCGACATCACCCGCTTTGATCCAATCTCGGGCTTTCCGGTCTATAAAACCCTGCTTTGCCGGATTAAAAAAGCCCAGTTCGATACAAACGGCTTGAAAAAATCCGCTGTCCGGGCAGTGGGTGAAGAAAAAGAACCTGAGGCTGACAAGGATCAGGGAGCAACCTTGCGGCGCGCGGTCTATCTGGACCACAACGCCACCACCCCGGTTGCGCCGGAGGTATTGGCGGCCATGCTCCCTTACCTGGAGGGCGACTTCGGCAATCCATCCAGCATCCACAGCCCGGGGGCCACTGCCCGCTCGGCCTTGGAAGCTGCGCGCCGGATCGTAGCACAAGGGCTAAACTGCACTGCCCGGCGGATTGTATTCACCGGAGGCGGTTCCGAGGCCGACAACCTGGCAATTATTGGCTTGGCCCGGGCCGCTAAAGACGCCCGGCGGCACATTATTACCAGCAGCATCGAGCATCCGGCCGTGCTGGACGCCTGCCGCGCACTGGCCTTACAAGGGTACCAGCTGACCCTGCTGCCAGTAAACCGCGAAGGGGTAGTTGAGCCGGAGGCTCTGCAGCAGGCGATTCGCACGGATACCTTGCTGGTCTCAGTTATGCTGGCCAATAACGAGACCGGCGCGCTCCAGCCGGTGCGTGAACTGGCCGAAATAGCCCATCAAGCGGGCGCTATTTTCCATTGCGATGCGGTGCAGGGTTTCGGGAAGATTGAAATTGATGTGGAAGAGTTGGGGATCGATTTGCTGGCGGTCTCGGCTCATAAACTACATGGGCCCAAGGGGGTCGGCGCCTTGTATGTCCGCAAGGACATCTTACTGGAGCCTCTGATCAGGGGCGGAAGTCAGGAACACGGCCTGCGGGCCGGCACTGAAAATGTGCCGGGCATAGTGGGGTTCGGGCGGGCAGTGGAAATGGCGCTCTGCCAGCTGCATGGCGGAGAGCAGGAGCGGTTAAGGGAACTGCGTAATCGGCTTGAGGCGGGCGTTAATGATCTGATCCCGGGAGCGCGTCGCAACGGCCCGCTGCTTAAACGTCTGCCTAACACGCTCAACATGACCTTGCCAGAGATCAGGGGCGAGTCGCTGGTGCTGTTCCTGGACCGCAAAGGGATCGCCTTTTCATCCGGTTCAGCCTGTAAATCAGGCACACCTGATCCTTCGCATGCCCTGCTAGCCATGGGACTGCCCCCTCAGGAGGCCCATTGCTCGGTGCGGTTCTCACTGGGCAGCGACAATACCGGGGAAGATATCGCATATGTTCTGGGGTCGTTATCAGAGCTGTTAGGCGAAACCCGCAGCGCGGTCCGCTTTGTGGCCTGTCGCTGAATGTCATGATCAGGCTTTGACCGCTTGGCCACGGTCTGGCGCGACATGAGGCGCCGGCTTGCCACCAGACAGAAAACCGTGCCTGATCCGATCACATTACCAAGGCTGACTGCCATGAACAGCTGATCTTTGACCAGCAGACAGGCATAGCAAGTGGTGATGAAGGAGCCGATCGTCCAGCCGCCAAAGGTGACCAGCGACACGGAAGCGGTGCTATCCCTGTTCTTCCAGACATTGAGAATCTGCGGTACGTACAGGATTAGCGCAACTATGCCGTTGATTGCATAGAGTGTCTTGATGGTGAATAGGAGATTCATTTTCCGGGGCAGCCTGACCAAGCGGGATTTAATAGCCCCTGCAATGTACCCCAATGATTAGATTATTGTTGTGAGAGCCGTCACCAAATAAGATTTAAAATCGATTGGCAGGCAAGAGAGCTGAAATAGGCAGATAAATGGGGGGGAAATATGGAGCGGGTTCAGGGAGTCGGACCCCTTCATTTGCCGGGAAGGCAGATTTAGCACCACGCAACCCGCTCAAGCTGTTTGAAGTTTGCCACACGGCCTGTGATTGTCAACGGAACCAGCCAAAAATTATCCGGCTGGATCAATTTGTTGTAGCGACAAATACCCCGAGGAATAACTAAGCGCTTCGGTCAAGTGAATTGCGCACCATATGTAACAGCTCAACTACCGTAAATGGTTTCTGCAGCAGGTCCAGGTCGTCCTCAATCATTAATGAAGTCGGCCGCATACCCACTGGTGAAGATCGCCTTCAGATCGGGCTTAATCCGGAGCAGGGCGTCGTAAACCTCTTTGCCGTTCATTTGCGGCATGATCACATCCAACAGTACCAGGTCGATTGATTCACAATTATCCATAAAGCGCGCCAGCGCTTCCTTGCCATTGGCGGCCTCGATTACCCGATAGCCGAATTCCTCCAGAAGAAACGTGGTGCTTTGACGAACATCACTCGTTGTCCTCTACCAACAATGTCATAGGCTGAAGCAGTCATGATGGTTGGCATATCCCCCAGCAGGGCAATATCTATCTTTCCTTGTCTGAGGAAAAAATTGATGTCATCTCCTTTCAGGAAGGGATGGAAGCGGATCTCGAAACCGATCTCACCTAGAGCATTTCTTAAAACACGATCCCGTTTCATGACCTCGCCAATAACACCGATCGGTACTGACAATGGCTGGGCGCCAAAGTTTATCCGCTGGGATGGTTTACCGAAGTCAAACTTTGAATAGAGGGGATGTCTGGCCAGATCGCCATCCGGTTCGCGTGCCGCTGTCACCGCCGAAACAGGCAATGGCAGCAGTAAAACAGACAGTAGTAATAAAACCAGGATTTTGTACAATTAACTACTCCGATTAACGAGAGTTTTATCGTCTAAAACCTTTAAAAGATCACATAATCAGTAGTGCTACGTCAAGGCTGGACGCTACCGGAAAAAATTAAATTATTTAAATATTTTCGCATGATAGTAGAGCCAGCCATGGTAAACGCATCCGGACACTAATACCTTTCGAAACAACTTGACAAGAGCCCGGCAGCTTCGTACGTTAACTCATTGAAATTTGCGTTCAAAGAGCTTCGAAAGGATAAGACATGTCCGAATCTGTTCAATTCTGGCTGGATAATAAGATGTCAGCCGGCGTCAAGGTGGCCGGGATCGGGGACCAGCAACTGGTTGTATACCGGGAAAAATTTTATGTGGTTGAAAAAGGCGCCGCCCGGATGAAGGGGGGCAAACCGCTTCATTATTCGAAGTCATCCATGCCGCTCATCTGGAAAAAGGCACTCCGGGGCGAATCCCCACCCCCGGCAGATCTATATCCGCCACCCGATGATGCTCTGCCGGAGCCAAGCTTCACCAAAAGGGTACGGGCCAGGAAAGAGAAGCAACCGCCACCGGCTCAGGAAACATCATCGGCACCCGAGCCTGTCCGGCCCGAAGCGACTCCCGAAGCAAAACAACCCAAGGTTAACAAACAGACTACGATCAAGCCGGCCAACCAAACCTCTGTTGCGGCCAGTTGTCCCTATTGTAATAACAAACATGAACTTCCACTGGAAAAAGGGAAGAACGGCAAACCTTTTTTTGTTTTATGCACCAAATGCCAAGCCGAGTTCGCTGTTCGTTTTGTTCCGGTAACGGTCTACCAGGCGCAAGTGGCGGGATTCCGCTAGGCATCGCATTGCTATGACCGCCATCATCCTGATCGGCATACCGGCCAGCGGCAAGAGCACCTTTTGTCGCCAACGCCTGTACGACACCCATCTCCGGCTTAACCTGGATATGCTCAAGACACGGCGCAAAGAGAATATCCTTCTGCAAGCCTGCCTTATTGCCAAGGCAGCGTTCGTAGTCGACAATACCAATGCCACCATATTGGCAAGAGCGCAATTCATCGAGCCGGCCAAGGCGGCGCGTTTTCGGGTGATCGGCTACTATTTCAGTTCAAAAATTGCCGAAGCGCTGCAACGTAACAGCCAACGGCCGGGTAAGGCGCGTGTACCGGACAGGGCGGTGCATGGTATTGCCGGCAGCCTGGAATTACCGCAGCGGGAGGAGGGCTTTGACGAGCTGTGGTACGTTCGGATGGACGGCATGGGCGGGTTTATTGTGGAGGAGTGGAAGGATCAGTAATATTTGTTGTAGTTGCTACCCTGCTGCAATTTAAGAGAATGCTTGAAAAGATTAGAGATAGCCATTAAACTGATATGTCATTCAGGCCGCTTTGTTGCGGCTGTAAAGCTTTGAATGCTTAGAAGGAACCTTAAAAATGTCTGAAGACCGGATAGACACAGAAACCCCTCATCCCTGTAACTGCGGAGAAACTCACTTGGGCCATATCTGCTGGCTTACGAACATGGGCCTGCTTATGGAAGTTCAACATCTGACCAGTGTCCCGACCGTGAAATGTACCAAATGCGGCGCCAAGGCCAATCAGTCCCATAATGTCTGTTTTCCTGAGGCTCTTGATAAAGAAGCTTAAACCCTTCGGCTTTCGCACTCACCTACCAGGAAATTTATCCGAGGCAGAAAAAAAACCAATGTATAGACAACTGCTATTGGAGCCACTCCCGCCCCAGAGGGGCGGGTTTTCTTTGTCCGGGATAGCTCTTGACCTCACTCTGGGGCCGGCCCACGAACTACGATGCTGACACCAGCCGGTTCAAAAAATCTTCCAGAAATGCTTCCCGTTCCTTCAAGCCTTGACGAAACTCACGGTTATCGGTATGTGCTATTTCAGTTTTCAATTCCGAAATTGAAGATTCAATAACTTCGATTAACATCTCTGATTCTTCATCAGTCAGTTCGACCCGTGTCATAACATCACCCCCTTCTTGATTTATTGTACCACACCTGCTTGTCTTAGCTGAACCCGCCAGACCCAGATGAATCCATGCCTAGAAACAGGTACGGAAGTGGTAAAATAGGCCACCGCTTGGAGTTCGACACCAGGCTGTATCTGACCCAGATGGATATAGGAGCTTAATTGAAAGAAGCCACCAGTCATGGGACGGTGGCTTTTCTTATGGGGAGTACTCTCTACTAAAACTGATTCAACCGCGATTTCGTGGCAGCTTTGCCACGTACACCACGTGCCGAAGCCCTCCCCGTCCTGGGCGTTCATGGGTCACGGAGAAACCTGCAGAGCAGAGACGTTTGTCAAAGCCTGAGTCGTAGTTTTCTCCCCACACAGCGAAAACCCCACCCGGCTTGAGGGCTGCTCGCGTGTAATCTATCGCCAGACTACCATAAAGCGGATCATCGCGCTTATTGGTATGGACATGAGGGCCGGTGTAAAGGTCAAGAACAATGGCGTCAAAACCATCCTCGTGCTTATTGTCGGCAGATTTCTTTATGACTTCGGCGACATCGGCAATCTCTACGGTTACCCGCGGGTCGGCTACGGCACAGTCAGTGAGAACAGCCAAAGGACCCTGGCACCATTTCTGAACAATCGGGTTTAGCTCGGCGACAACAACCCGGCCCGAAACAGGCAGGACATCGAGGACAGCCTTGAGCGTGTACCCCATACCCAGCCCACCCACCAGAACAGCCGGGCTGGTTTGATTCTGCAGATGGCCGCAGGCTAGCTTGCCGAGGGCTACCTCGGAGCGATGGGCTGTGCTGTTCATGAGTATGAGGCCGCCTACCGTGATAAGCAGGTCACGTTCGCCGCGCTGCCGCAGCTCAAGGGTGCCTGCTTCAGTAGAAATGCTGTCTAAAATCTTCCAGGGCTGCGCCATGATTAAAAACCGCCTTTTTATGTCTTTCCTAAGCATTTTTTTCCATCATACTTAAATCCGACATAATCCAGTAATTAAAAATCGAATGAAACCGTCAATCCCTTGTAGTCGCTACCAATCATCGGCAAAATCGAGACCTTACTGGCTGTATCGTCCTTATGGAATTTCACTACCGCCTTGCCGACAAAATATCCCAGAGCTGCTCCGAAAAAAGCATCCGAGGCCCAATGCTGGTTGCCGTAGACTCGTGACAGGCCGGTAAGTGTGGCCAGTCCGTAGGCAATGGGGGGAATAAAAGCCGAATCCTTGTAGCGCTCTGCAAACACAGTCGCTATGGAAAAAGCAGAAGAGGTATGCCCGGAGCAGAAGGAAAGATTTTTCAGGTTCAGGCTGGGTCCACCCCATTTATCAGGTGACGCTCCCGAACTTGGTCGGACCCGTTGTGCTGTAATCTTGAGTGTCTGTGTGAATAAGCCGCTGATCGCCAGGCTCTCCACTGCGAGGAGTGCTGTTTTGCTAGCTTTCTGGTTATCAGTAAGGTAGCCATACAGATAGAAGGCCCCGACTGGAGGCATTGTATAAAGGGGAGTACCGAGATAATTTCCTACCGTGGCAAACTTATTGCCGACTGAGTTTTGGTGGCTTTGCGCGAAGTCCCTGATATTACCATCCAGCAAGTAAAAACCTCCTGTAATCCCGGCTACCAGACCGGCTTTCAGCCAGTCGCCTTTATCCCAATGCAATGGAGAAGCAAGCATTTTGCCGGTATCGGTGAAATAGCCCTTAACATAATCCAGCGATAAATTATCGGTGAACGTGTCAGTGACTTCATCAGGCATGGCCGCTGGTTTTATGACAGTATCTTGTGAACTGACTATCGGATCTTCAGGAGCACTGTCTGGCTGGCCCGCAAAAGAAGGCGAATTGGAAATAGCACAAAAAAGAATGGAGACTGCAATAATTCGAAGGTTTAACTTTACTCTGAAGAGGTCTTTGATAGTGTCTCCGAAATTGCCTGAGTGGTTTTCTCAACAATTTCACAATAGACAGTAACCTCTTAATTAAATGTGATGTGAATCACAGAAGACTTGTTATTCGTCGAAGTATAGATGATAAGTTGATTATCCAGGCGGCGTGCGGTCAATTTTTTCCAACCTGCAGTCCAAACAAAAAAAGCCCTTGATTACTCAGGGGCTTTTTAACCTGTAAAGAGAGACATCAGGTATCTTCGTTGACGAGACAGCCGGCTATTTTGGAGACCGATGCCGCTTCCAATTCTTCACCATCAAATTCTTCCGCGTCCATATACGGCTCTGATCTTCTGCCCAGAACAGCAATGACCTTTCCTGTTATTACTCCGGTACTGGCGGCAAGTATGATCGTGATCAGGATCCCGCTGAGTTGGGCGCTAAAATTTATGCCGGTGACTACAAACAGGGCGGCAATCCCACCAAAGAGACCCGGCAGACCGTGCAGGTAGAAAACCCCGCAGGTATCTACTTTTTTGGTCATATCAGTGAATTTTGCTTGAATAACCGCAAAGCCGAAGGTTGAGATAACCCCGGCCAGGATCCCGATGGCAAAAGCAGCGGCAGGAACAGCCAGGTCACAGGTTGATCCGATGGCCACGCCGCCGGCCAAGGTTGCGTTGGCGATATCCGCGGCCGAAATTTTGCCCCTGAGTCTGACTGACGCAAAATATGTCGCGATAGTGGAGCCACACAACGCCAGAATAACATTGACGGCTGTCATGGGTACATCCGCAGGGGCAACCAGAGCTGCACAAAAACTAGGCCAGAACACCCATAACACCATGCTTCCCAGCAATGAGTATTTATCACTATTTTCGTCGCTCTCAATGCTAGTTTCGTATTCATTCAAGGTTGTCATAGAAGCGGCCACTCCCAGCCCGAAGACGGCGCCAAAGGCATGAATTACGATTGAACCACCGGTGTCCACGACCTTGCCCGTGATCAGGCCTAATCCTCCATTAAGAACAATCCATTCGTTCAAGGCATAAAATGGCACAAACAGGATACCCAGCAGCATGTACTGGTGCATTTTCAGACGACCCAGCACCGCTCCGGCGCAGATCAACAGGCTGGCCGCAGCAAATTCAGCCAGAATAAGTTTATTAATTACTCCCCCGGAGCTGCCCATGCCGTGAAAGCTCTCTTTAAGAAAGTAGAGCGGGATCGAAACGCTAACCAACAGGTAGGTGGCGGTTAGCGCGGAACGTCCGTATTTTTTTACAAAGACCATCAAAAAGCCGAAGCCAACCAGCAACATGGCCATGATGTGAATGGCGCGATTGTATTTTTGTACATCGGTTAATGCCGAGAGACTATTGCCTGGTATTTCAGCAGCATATGCTGCCACAGATACGGTCAACAGTAATACGACAAAAATAAGGACATTTTTTAGGCATATTTTCATGAAGGTCTCCTTTGTGTATACCCAATTAGCACATTATTTATGCCGTGACAATTAAATTGCATCCATATTAATCAGCCGTGCTGCAGTTTTAGTCAAATCAAAATTGTATCTGCGAAATATCGAGGAATCAGTTGTATACTGAATGAAATCGAATCGACATAGGTCTTGAAGAGGAAACCTGACCATTGATTCAGCCATCAACAACACCAGAAGCGGGTCTTACAATGTGCAGTGCTTTGATTGCCACAACTCCCAAACCCGGTATTGGTGCAGGTTAAAGCCAAGGCGAATACCGATTCCAGCTCGGTAAACCCCTATAACGCCGGAAGCGGCCAGTGTTTTGATTGTCATATGAATGCTGCTCAAAACGCCAGCATTCCAAGCGTCGTTTCTCCGACAGCCATGCCGACCAACAGCCTTGCAATACCTGCCATCTCAACAAACCGGTTCCAAGGCATTCGGTCTTCGGTCTTCAGCGTGACTGCACGAAATGCCATGCCCAGACCATCGGCAAACGTACCGATGTTATGAACAGCCAGTTTGGCGGCAACTCCCATCACATCCAGGGAGTCACCATCAAAGCCCGGCAGTCAGCATCGGTGTTATTTCCACCGAGCGCAATGAAGTCGCCAAGATCACCCCGCATTGCATCATACAATTACGCGTGTAATAATCTAATCATGAATCAAATGGTGAGAGCAAAAGTGTTTTTTTTACGCAATGGAGAGTTTGCAAAATGGAAGAAAAAAGGAAATTTCCTAAATAGGCAAAGAAAGGTTCGACAATATTGACTTGTATCAACACCTTTAGCGACAGCGACACCAATACCTTTAACTAAAAAATAATTATTTCCTTGATACCCAAGGATACAAAGTGGGAAGTGCCGCTTGCTTTGCCAACAAGGGTTGGCGAGGGTAATTTTGTAGTGGTATTCAAGTTAGGAGTTTTCCCGAATTTTGCACAAAAAAGGGTTTGCAGAAAGTCTGCAAACCCTTGTAATTGTTGGCTGGGGTACCTGGATTCGAACCAAGAGATGACGGCGTCAGAGGCCGTTGCCTTACCGTTTGGCTATACCCCAATAAGCGGGATTGTTTATATATCAGATAAGTTGCTTCCGGTCAAGCACCTTTCAGGCTTTTGCTACTGATGCGCCGGCCCAGATTGCCTTGATATTGGCCGGAATCAAGTGATGGTTCCGCTCAGGCAGAGCCTTTTTGAGCGCTTCTTCCATGGACTCCATTGCTAGAGCCCCGCTCCTGGCGCCATAGGCCCCGCAAGCCACCATATTAACCATCCGCAGATCCCCCAGGTCAACCGCCAGTTGATTCATCGGCACCTTGACCAGATCCACCCCGTCCAGCACAACGCCGGTGTCGACCACCAGTGAGGAATTGATGATGCAGATGCCGCCCAGCCTGACATTAGCAGCGTATTTGTCAAAGGAAAGCTGGTTGAGGATCACTGAAACCGAAGGAGAACCGACCACTGGTGATCCAGTATCACCATCCGCAAAAACCACCGTGCACATGGCCGAACCGCCGCGTTTTTCAACACCATAAGCGGGTAAAAAAGAGACATTTTTACCCTCGTGAATGGCGGCATAGGAAAGCAGATTGCCCGCCAAAAGCACGCCCTGACCTCCATAACCGGCTATAAAAACATCGTGACGCATCGTTGACTCCAATTCAGAGATTTTCCGTGTTTTTATACACACCCAACGGGAAATAGGGGATCATCTCCTCCCCTACCCGTTCGTTGGCCGCCAGGGGTTGCATTCCCCAATTGGTGGGACAAGCCGCCAAAGCCTCGATAAAAGAGAAACCCTTTCCTTCGACCTGATAGCGAAAAGCGGTTTTGATCATTTTTTTTGCCTGTAAGACATTTTTGGGACTGTTCAACGCCACTCGCGCCGAAAAGGCGACACCATCCAGATTGGAGAGCAGTTCAGCCATCTTGAAAGGTGCGCCGTCGTTATTGATATCGCGGCCGTAAGGCGAGGTGGATGTTTTCTGACCCGGCATGGTCGTGGGGGCCATCTGGCCGCCGGTCATGCCGTAGGTGGTATTGTTGACGAAGATCACGGTGATATCCTCGCCGCGGTTGGCGGCGTGAATAATCTCGGAAGTTCCAATGGCGGCCAGATCACCGTCGCCCTGATAGGTAAAAACCATCCGGTCAGGACGGGCACGCTTGACACCGGTGGCAACCGCCGGAGCACGGCCATGCGGGGACTCAACCACGTCGATATCAAAATAGCCGTAGAGAAAGACCGAACAGCCCACTGAGGCGCAACCGATAGTTTTGTCGCGGATATTGAATTCATCCAGCGCACAGGCTACCAGGCGGTGGATGGCGCCATGATGGCAGCCTGGGCAAAAGTGGGTCTGAACGTCCTTAAGGCTGGCTGGTCTGTCAAATACCTGTTTCATTTGTTTCCTCATCCGTAGGGACGGCTCCATATGCCATCAGAATGGGCAGGCACCAAGGCCTGCCCTATGGTCAGTAATTTTTCCTGATTTGCTCAAAAAGCTCTTCCGGCGTGGGCAGCGATCCGGCCCCGGGTGGGCGGCCATAAAAGGCTACCTCGGCATCTCTGGCGATCGATAGTCGCACATCATCCACCATCTGGCCGGTTGAAAGTTCAATATCCAGAAAGCGCTTACATCTCTGCGAAAGAGCGGCATAAGCCTGCTTTGGGAATGGGAGCAGTGTAATCGGGCGCAGCAGACCAACCTTAAGCCCCGCGCTACGGGCTGTTTCCACTGCGGTACGGGCTATTCGCGCCGTTGATCCAAAGGCGGTCACGATCAATTCGGCATCACCGGTCTGGTACTCCTCCCAGCGGCTTTCTTTTTCGCCCAGTTCCTGGTAGCGAGCATGCATAGCCCAATGAAAAGCCTCCATCTCGCCATCGCCCAGCTTCAGGGATTTGACTACATTCTGTGACTCTCCTTCCCCCCTCCCTCGCACAGCCCATTTTTTTTCGGGAAGTATTGTTTGAGGCCGGGGATTGGCAATGATCGATTCCTTCATCTGTCCGATCACGGAATCGGCCAGAACCATGGCCGGGATGCGGTAGATGTCGGACAGATCAAAAGCCAGCATGGTCAGATCGTACATTTCCTGTACGGAATTGGGGGCCAGAACAATGATTCGGTAACCACCGTGACCTCCTCCGCGCGTGGCCTGAAAATAGTCGGCCTGGGAAGCGTCTATTCCGCCCAAACCAGGGCCCTGACGCATGATGTCGACTATGACACCGGGTAGTTCCGATCCGGCCATGTACGAAATACCTTCCTGTTTCAGGGAAATGCCGGGGCCGGAAGAGGATGTCATGGCCCGTACACCGGCGGCTGATGCACCCAAAACCATGTTGATAGCGCCTATTTCGCTCTCGACCTGGATGAAGGTTCCGCCCTTCTTGGGCAGCTCCCGCGAAAGGTATTCAGGGATATCGCTCTGGGGGGTAATCGGATAGCCGAAGTAGCAGGCTACACCGGCCTCGATGGCGGCCATGGCTACGGCTTCATTACCTTTGACAAATATTTTTTCGGACAAGAAAACCTCCGTGAATAAACTATCGATCCTTGAAGACGGTGATGGCCACATCCGGGCACATCTCGGCACATAATGCGCAACCGGTGCATTTTTCGGGCTCCGAGAAAACAGCCACGGTATAACCCATGCTGTTGGGAGTTTCGCTAAGCGTTACAAACTTCCTGGAACAGGCAATGGTACACAGCCCGCACCCTTTGCAACGCGCCTCATCAATGTTAATAAAAGGCATATCACTGATCCTCTTTGCTAAATTTAAATGATGAAATTAACAGATTTGTTGGCCGACAGTCAAGCCCGGGCGATCTGTAAAAAATTTTTAAATTTCTAATACTGGTATTAAATTAGATAGGCCTTAACAAGCGCTGCCATCTGGAACAGACCCCTTCAATGACCGCTGCCGGTGGAGATGGCTACCACCGGCTCGGATATCGCCTGGAATTGCCAGCGGCTGCCGAAAACGCTCAAGCCATCTGCCTTCCTGCCTCCACCCTCAATTTTTGTTCTTATGATTGTAACCCCTCTATAAAACGGTAAAATTTGTTTTATTCGATCTGGCAAGGTCAAGCCGACCGCATCGCAGCCCATTGAAAGAGGAATAAACATGTTAATAAACACAGGCCTTGAGAAAAAACTTAAGCAGGCCTCTGAAACGATAAAAACATACGAGGCAAGACTGACCAAGCTAGGGGAGCTGGAACAGGCTGTCAGGGAATCGCAGGAGAGATTTGAAAAGCTGTTCAATTATGCGCCACTGCCCTTAGTTGTCAGCAGCCTTGCAAAAGGAACCTTGCTTGAGGTCAATGAAGCCTTTTTGAAGAGATTTAAGTACTCAAAAAAAGAGCTTATCGATCGATCTTCGGCTCAACTCGCCATGTGGGTTAACCCAGCTGACCGGGAGCATGTAATTGACATCATCCGTGCAAATGGTGCCATCCGCGATCGTGAGATTGTGTTCCGTGATAAAGAGGGCCAAATCTTCCAGGGCACGTATTCGGGAACCATAGTTGAAATCTGCGGAGAAGACTGCCTGCTTAGCATCGTCAATGACATGACCGAACGAATACAGGCCGAGGAGGAACACGCTAGTTTGGCAGCCATAGTGGAATCTTCTGACGATGCAATTATCGGCTGGACGCTGGATGGAGCAATTAGCTCCTGGAACAAGGGGGCGGAGAGCATCTACGGTTATTCTGCCGATGAAGTTATGGGCGAGAAAATTTTTATTCTGGCACCGGCCGGCCATTTAGATGAGATGAGGCAAATTCTGGAAAAACTCAGCCAAGGGGAGCGCATCAATCATTATGAAACCACGCGCCTTACCAAGGATAATCGAATAATCCATGTGTCTCTGAGCATATCTCCCATCTTGGGGGCTGAAGGACAAGTTGTGAGCGCATCTTCCATAGCCAGGGATATCACCGCCTCAAAACAAGCTGAACAGGCGCTAAGGGAGAGTGAGGTTTTCAAACAGGCGATTCTCGACTCTCTGTTGGCACATATTGCTGTCATTGATAAGCATGGGGTCGTCATCGCCGTAAACCAATCCTGGCGGCGCTTTGCAGAAGAAAATAATATTTCAGCCACTACTGTTAGCGAAGGAGTGGATTACATAGCCACATGCCGCAAAGCTGCCGACATGAAAGACCCACTGGCGCGTCAGGCACTGGAGGGTATTGAGGCCGTTATCGAGGGGCGTATTTTTGAATTTACACTGGAATATCCCTGTCATTCGCCTACCCAACAAAGATGGTTTCTCATGAAAGTATTTCGCCCGAGTCATGACTTTCAAGGCGCAGTGATTATGCACCTTGATACCACCGAGCGAAAAAGGGATGAGGAGGCATTGCGGCAATCCGAATCTAAATTTGCCACAATTTTCAAAATGGTGCCCGCCTTGCTGGTCATCTCGATTATGCCTGACGGAAGGATTATCGAGGTAAATGAAGCCTTTTTGAAGGCCGAAGGGTTTCAACGTGAAGAGGTGATCGGCCACACTACATTGGGATTAGGTATCTGGACTAACCCAGGTGATCACGAAATTGTGATCCGGACACTGCTTGAACAGGGAGCTGTCCGGGATTGGGAGATCAGATTCAGGCGAAGATCGGGAGAGATATTTAATGGACTTCTTTCTGCGGAACAGATCGAGGTGGAAAGCGAAAAATACGTGTTGGCTATGGTGAAAGATATCACCGAGCGCAAGCAGATGGAAGAAGAGGTCAAGAGATTGAATACCAATTTGGCCCACCATGCTTCCGAACTGGAAGCGGCAAATAGAGAGCTGGAGGCATTCAACTACACTGTATCCCATGATCTCCGTAATCCGTTGAATTCAATGATAATATCGGCACAGGTAATCGAGGAATTCTGCGGCGACAAATTAGATGAGCTGTGCAGGGGATATCTGCATGGGATATACAACGGCATACTAAAGATGAACGACTTGATAAATGCCTTGTTGAACTTTGCCAGCCTTACCAACGTAGAATTGCAACGAGGAACGGTTGACCTTTCCAGTCTGGCAAAGGAAGTGGCTGATGAGTTGTCACAATCCAACTCCAAACGTGATGTAACCTTTATAATCGGCAAAGGAATAAAAGCTAATGGAGATGCGAGCCTGCTTCGCATGGTTCTTGCAAATCTAATGGGGAATGCCTGGAAATACACTGGCAAGCAAGACAAGGCAGTCGTTGAATTTGGAGAAACGGAGATTGCAGGACAGCCGACCTACTTCGTCAGAGACAACGGCCCTGGCTTTGATATGGCTGATGCAGCAAAACTGTTTGCTCCCTTCCAGAGGTTGCCTGGAACCGAGGATTATAAGGGACACGGCATAGGTCTGGCCACTGTTGAAAGAATCATTCATCGCCACGGTGGCGATGTTTGTGCCGATGGCGAACCGGGCAAGGGAGCTACCTTTTATTTCACCTTGAAACAATAGACCAGTATCTTACTTGAAACCCGCCACTCATTCTTTCAAATCCGCCTGTTCTGATTTCAAACTAGTCTGTGATAAATGCTTTTCCACCAACTAATTCTGATTAGAAAAGCATGACGGCCAGGTCCTGCACTTGCCCCTCCCCTCCTAAGTGGTACTATTTTTTTATATTTTGGGCTGTCAGGTCCGATACTGGCACACAAAGCTTATCGCTCCGAAAACAAGCTTCACCCCGAGCCAGAGACAGCGTTCACCATTACGCTTCTCTCCCAAGGGTAATGCAACTACACAAACAGAGCAGTGGAAACCCATGTCAATATCCGATCTTGATCAGGAAAAGGCAAGCCAGGAACAAGAATCAAGAATTCAGCGGCAGGTCGCTCTTGCCTCCGGAATATGCCTGGGAGAGATTACGGTATACACCTTGCTGGAGGCGCTCGCCGAAGGGGTCGTCATCATTGACAGTTCCGGGACCATTCTGTTTGTCAATAGCCGGGCCGAGCAGATGTTTGGTTATTCAGAGCACGAGCTCATCGGCCAGTCCCATGCCGTTCTCGTGCCCGAACGCTTCCGCAAGATCCATGAAGAGCAGCAGGTGCACTTCTTCGCCGAATCCGAGACCAGGCCGATGGGTCTGCTGCTTAACCTGACAGGACGTCGTCGGGACGGAAGCGAGTTCCCCGTAGAAATCAGCCTGGGCTTGATCGAAACTAAAGATGGCGTTCTGGTTATGGCTCTGGTTAGCGACATGACGCTGCGCAAGCAGTTCGAGACGAGTCTTCAGGAAAGCGAGGAACTGTTTCATATACAGGTTGAATACGTGAAGGATTACTCGATTTTCATGTTCAATACACAGGGCAATATCCTGAATTGGAATTCGGGGGCAGGCCGTTTGAACGGTTATCGGGCTGAAGAGATCATCGGCAAACATTTCTCCTGTTTTTATCCCGAAGAAGATCGAAATGTCGGCAAGCCCGAAGAACAACTCAAAATGGCGCAAAAACAGGGGCGGGTTGCATACGAGGGTTGGCGGATCCGCAAGGACGGGAGCCGGTTCTGGGCCGATGTGATCATTACCGCACTATACGATGAAAGCGGGAACCTGCGGGGGTTCTCAATAGTGACGCACGACATCACCGAGCGCAAAAAAGCGGAGGAAGCGTTGCGGGACAGCGAGACGCTGTTCCGCAACATGGCCGATACTGCGCCCGTCCTTATCTGGATGTCGGATACCAACTCCCTCTGCACATTCTTCAACAAAACCTGGCTGGAATTTACCGGCCGCAGTTTTGAACAGGAACAGGGCAACGGCTGGACTGAGGGAGTGTATCCCGACGACCTGCCGCGTGGCCTAGATACCTACCTGTCCGCCTTCAACGCTCGGAGCAATTTCCAGATGGAATACCGTCTGCGACGTGCTGATGGCGAGTACCGCTGGATTTTTGATACCGGTGTCCCGCGTTTTGCGCCGAATGGCGATTTTGCTGGTTACATCGGTTCATGCTTCGATATCACCGAGCGTAAGCAGGCGGAAGAAGCGCTCCGCAAATCGGAACTGCAGTTATCCAAGATATTTCATGCCGTTCCCGTTATCATCGGCATTACGACCCTGGCGGAAGGGAGATGCATCGATATCAATGAAACCGGTTTGCGGACATTGGGTTACCGACGCGAGGAGATGATCGGCCGGACCATGCTGGAACTCGGCATCTGGGAAAGCAAGTCGGCACGTGACCGGGTGATCCAGGCTCTGGAAGAGGAAGGCATGGTCCGCGACCTTGAAACCAACTTAAGGGGCAAGAACGGTCTAACCTTTACCGGCCTCTTCTCTGCAGAACGTATAAAATTTAACGGCGAACCGTACATGCTCAGCATAATAAAAGACATCACCGAGCGCAAACGGATGGAGGAGGAGATCGAGCGGCTGAACGTGACCCTGGCGGCGCGGGCCGCCGAGCTGGAGGCTGCCAACCGGGAGCTGGATTCGTTCACTCACACAGTTGCTCACGACCTGCGTAAGCCGCTGACCGTGGTCAACGGCTATTGTCAGGCGCTATTGGAGCTTTGCAGCGACAAGCTCGATGAGGAGTGCAAGGGCTACGTCCAAGAAGCCTACGACGGCACCTGGCGCATGAACCGGCTCATCGAAGTTCTGCTCAACTTCTCCCACCTGGCCCATATCGAACCGAGCCGGGAAAGGGTTGATCTCTCCGCCATGGCCCATGAAGTGGCCGCAGAGCTGCAGTTGGCCGAGCCGGAGCGCCGGGTCACGTTCCTGATCGCCGATGGGGTCAGTGCCGACGGGGATGCGGGTTTGCTCCGGGTGGTCCTGGACAACCTCATCGGCAACGCCTGGAAATACACCGGCACGCTGGAGGAAGGGATCATCGAGTTCGGCACGACGGATATTAACGAAAAACCGGTTTATTCAGTTCGAGACAACGGGACCGGTTTTAACATGGCGGACGCAGGCAAGCTTTTTGTCCCATTTCAGCGCCTTCCCGGCGCCGAAGAATTCAGAGGCTTCGGCATCGGTTTGGCCACAGTGGAACGGATTGTCAGGTGTCACGGCGGGCGGGTCTGGGCCGAAGGGGAGCTTGGCAAGGGGGCCTGTTTCTACTTTACGTTGAGCGGTGCCAGAAACATCTGAGAAATAGTCCCCCAAATGGGGGACTTCGTCGAGGCAATTTAGAAAGGAACTTACCTTGGCACACACGCTTCCAACGATCTCTCTCGGGTTCACCGAGCAACAGTCCCCGTCAGGAGTTCATATCTGCCAGATCTTAATGGTGGAGGTGGTGGGAGTCGAAATACCTCCACCAAACCACATGTAACATGCTATATTT
>DASXUK010000039.1:0-2886 GCA_036504875.1 Desulfuromonadaceae bacterium | reverse complement strand
ACATGCGCCTTGTTAACGATATTTGGTCAGCTACTTCCATTTTCGACGGTCTTCATTTTGTTACAGCTCCCAATAGGCTTGCAAGAATTGGTTCTTGCGGTATGGCTGATCGCTAAAGGATTCAACCCATCTGCAGTCGCTTCTCTGTCTGCTGAAACAGCACCGACCGAGCTGCTGAGCGCGGCATAGATTTGCCCGACAGGGGAGAGGGAGGATCTTAAAGCCCTCCCTCTCCCCGCTCAGCTACATGGAAATGCTCGTGGACAGACCTTAAAAAGCGCGCACAACGCATCAAAAGCGAGAAAATATAATGTTAAAAAATGGTTCGACCGTTCTTTCAATTTGGTGCGGCATCAACTTTATCCTAGCCTTTATCATATTGTGCTATGTCATCGTTCTCAAAGGGGACTCCCCCATTTTGCAAGTGGCTTCATTTTCAGAAGCTGAAATTGCCAGCCTTAGTGCTAAGACCATGGCCGCGCTCAATTGTTTTACAATCCTGTATAACTCCTGCTCGCTGATAATCTCGGTGCTGACCTGGTCGTTGATCCGCAAAAACCTGGCCGCAGGTGAAAAATGGGCTTTCTGGCTGCTGATTGGGGTTATCGGGTTCATTGAAGTCATGGCTTTTCTTGCCTCTTCATACATCGGGAATGGGCGCTGGCAGGTGAATGTGGTTCAGAGTGCTCTTTACCTTTTAGGGATTGGCCTGTCGGGATTTTCAATCTTCAAAGGAGCTAAAAATGAATTCAATCAATAAAATCGCCAGAACTGCCGGCCTGCTTTATTTGCTTTACGTGATTACCTCGGTCATTGCCAATCTATTTGGAAAATTCGTGTTTGTGGAAGCGCCGGTCACAATTAATCACATCCTGACCCATGCGACTCAATTCCGCATTGGTTTTGTGATCAACCTGTTCTCCGTCGTTTTCTTCCTTCTAGCAGCCTGGGCTTTATACGTGCTGCTGAAGCCGGTGAATAAAGACCTCTCGTTGCTTTTCCTGTTGTTTAACGTTGCCGGTTTTGCGGTCTGGTTATTCAGTTCGCTCTGCCTGTTTGCCAGCCTGGTGATCTTGAACGGGCCAGAAGCCATCAAAGCTTTCCAGCCGGATCAACTGCAGGCGATGGCGGTGTTCTTCTTCGGTTTATATAAAACCGGGGGCGTTATCGCCCAAGTGCCTTACGGGGTTTGGCTGTTCCCCCTTGGTTACCTGGTCCTTAAATCGGGATTTCTGCCAAAGATCATCGGCATGTTGTTGATCGCGGACGGCATCTGTCAATTCGTGTATGTCTGCCAGCGGTTGATCCTGCCTGACCTCGCGGTCATCGCTTATCCCTGCCTGGTGATCAGTTTCATTGCTGAAGTATCCCTGGCTATGTGGCTTTCCATCAAGGCTGTGAATCCCCGGTTATCCATGAATCCGGCTTAAAGAAAAGGGAAAGATGAAAAACTCAAAAGGAATCTGGCAAAAGGTATTGATGCCTACCCTGGTGGGAGGCCTGGCTTTCTGGCTGGCTAACTTCGCGATTTCCCGAACCTCCATCGCGGCGGAATACAGGGCTGCCATGTCAATTTCTTATAATCAAATGTTGCTTGAATCCTTGATTGGCGGCTTGATCATTGGATTGTGGGTAGGTTATCCTTTGCTGCGTTTTTTTGACAGGATTCCGGTAAAGGATCCAATCCTTAAATCAGTCATCATATGCTTGTTTGTGCTGGTAATCATCACGATTCTGATCGGAGGTCCTTCAAGTTTTTATGCGACGAATAATGTCTTGCGGTACTTCATCATCGGCACAATATTTAACGTGATACGGATCCTTGCTCTTGGAATAGCGATAGGCTATGTGTGTAAAAGGCAGTACAAGCGCATCAATCCATCAGTATTTGCAGTGAAACCTGCCGGGTTGGAATAAGGAAACAGCAATGGAAACCCAGGTCATAACGGGAAGCGAACCTTACACATCACATGAGTTCTCAAAGAGACTGTTAATGGTAGCAGTGGCAGGAGGCTCGGCTTTCTGGACAATTGACCTAGTAATTTCCGTATCATCCATCGCCGCGAAGTATAAAGCCGCCTTCTCGATTTCTTCACTACCTGTAGCTCTTGCTGAAGCGTTAGTTGGCGGCCTGGTAATCGCCTTGTGCGTCAGCTTTTTCCTGCTTCGTTTCTTTGATAGGATACCAGGTAAAAAAACCATCTTAAAAGCATTATTCCTTAGCTTTATTATTATGGTCATTATCGAGGTCTTTTCAGCGCTTGGAAACCCGGCCCATGCCTCCGTCCATCTCCTGCTCGACACAGGAATGAATGCTTCAAGGTTTCTTGCCCTTGGATTTATTATTGGCAATTTATTCGATCAGCAAATAGGAAAGGTTTGAAAATGAAAGCAATTATCTGCCCAAAATACGGTTCTCCGGATGTTCTTCAGCTCCGAGAGGTTGTGAATCCAGTTCCACAAGAGGACGAGGTGCTGATCAGAATTCATGCAGCCTCTCTCAATTCGCGTGACTTACGAATGCTGCGGGCAAATCCGTTTTTTATGCGACTGATGCCTGGCGGTCTTTTCCGTCCCAAAAACAAGATGCTCGGGGCTGATGTAGCCGGGCGAGTCGAGGATATTAGTTGCAACGTCAAGCAGTTTACGCCAGGCGATGAAGTTTTCGGGTTCTTACCCAGTGCAACCGGTCGTGGCACTTTTGCCGAATTTGTGTGTGCCAAGGAAGATCTTATAACACTGAAACCGGCCAACCGAACGTTTGAACAGGCTGCAGCGGTACCTCTAGCGGCGATGACTGCCTTGCAGGCTTTGCGCGACAAGGGAAACCTGCAACCTGGGCAAAAGGTTTTAATTAATGGCGCCTCCGGTGGAGTGGGCACGTTT